>NZ_FOQG01000004.1:110478-302982 GCF_900113685.1 Nocardioides psychrotolerans | reverse complement strand
CGACCGTCACCGGGGTGATCGTGGCGCTGTTGTTTGTCACACTGGGCACTGCGATGTCTCCTTCACTTCAACCGGGGGATGGCGTCGTTGCCGACGTCGGCCCGGGAGTGAAGTCACTACGAGGCAGGCCTGTAACGGGTCACAGCCAGAGTCGTTTCAGCGGCACTGGTTGGACATGCTTCTCATCAAGCCATCGTGGTGGGGCCAGGGTCGACGCCGGCCCCCGGACCTGACGGACAGATCCCAGGCAAGACACCCCGAAGAGGTCAGGCGCTTCACGAGTCACGCCCGATCCGGAGGACCACCGTCAACCCTGCCAGCCAGCCCCAGGCCAGCCACCACGAACACTTACAGGCGCTTCACGCCGAGCACGACGGCGCTGTCGCTCTCCCACAGCAGCGGGAAGCCGGACCTGTGCTGGATCGTGAAGCTGCGCACCAGGGCGCCGTCGACCATGTCGCGGACCTGCACGGTCTTCTCGTCGTAGGTCAGTCCCAGGACGTAGGAGCCGTCAGGCGAGACCGCGCGCGGCTGGAAGGGTGCGGCCCACTCCGGCTCGTCCGGCAGGCCCAGCGTCGTGGGGCCCACGCCGGTCTCGCCGGCGTCGGGCAGGAACAGGATGTTCTTCCGGATGTCGGCAGCCGGGGCCCGGTCGGCGGAGACGGCCGACTTGGGTGACTCGACGAGCCAGTCCCAGGTCTTGTTGCCGGCGAGAACCGCGCGGTCGCCGGTGAAGGCGAGCAGCGTGGCGTAGCCCGGCAAGGACGTCGAGGCGACGCGCTTTCCCGTGAGGTCGAAGACGACGGCCGAGGAGACGGCGCTGCGGTAGGTGCAGAGCTGGAGGACCCGCTTGCCGTTGAACCCGAGACTCCACGAGTAGGCCGAGAGGTCACCGGTGCGCCAGAACTGCACCTTGCTGCCGTTCTTGACCTTGAAGAGGCGCGCCGACTCACCGAAGCGGTCGAGCACGACCCAGCCCTGGGAGCTGGGGCCTAGCAGCGAGAGCGAGCCCGCGTGGGAGGCCGGGAAGGGCAGTGGCTGGTTGCTGCCCGACGGCAGGTGCAGCGTGCGGCCCTCGAGGTAGGCCACCGCAGGACGCGGCCCGGCCGGGAGGCTGCTCGCGTCGACACTCTCGCGCGCAGCGCGGTCGAGGCCGACGTGGCGACCAGGGCAAGGCCGAAGGTGACGCCGACCGTGAGGGTGGAGACCACCGCGAGCGTCCGTCGTACGAGATCCATGCGGTGGTCCTCCTGGTCGGGTCGGCCTCAGCCGCCGTTCGCGCCACTCTTCGTGGAGCGTTCGCCAGTCTTGCTCTCGCCGCCGCCCTTGTCACCCTCTCCGGGCTTGCCCTTCTGGGGCTTGTCCTTCTGGGGCGCGGTGATCCTGCCGGTCCACGTGATCGGGTTGAACTCCTGCGTCGGCCGGAAGCTGACCGCCTCGAGCGTGGTGCCTTCGGGGGCGAGGTAGACCAGGCAGGTCGACATCGTCTTCCCGGCGCCGAAGACCTTCGGGAACGGCTTGCTGGGGCACGGCTCGAAGGTGCCCTTGAAGGTCGACGACTCGACCAGCGTGTCGGCCGAGTCGACGATGTAGAGCGGGACCGGGCGCCCACCGAGGTCGGTCTCCCCGTTGTTGGTGACGGTCGCCTGGACGAAGTAGGGCGTCATCGCCTTGGTCGCCGCGTCCAGCTTCCACCCCGCGAAGGACGTGGCGAACGTGGTCTTGTCGATCCGGTCGACGGTGATGCCGAGGACGCCGAGGAGCTCTTGCCGCGGCTCGTAGGCCACGACCGCCTCGTCGCCGATGCGGAGCTCACTGCCCTGGGCGGTCAGCTCGACGCCGTCGGGCACCGGGAGGTACGGCGTCTCGGTGGCCGAGGCCGAGCCCGGGGTCGCGGAGGTCTCGCTCGGGGACGGAGCCGCATCGGGCTCCGACTCCGCGTCCTCGGAGCAGCCCGCCAGGGCGAGCGTCGACAAGGCAAGGACACTCACGAAGACGCCTGCACGGCGCCGCACCCGGTTCACCCGGCCATTGTGCACCGGGCGTCGGTCTAGCAACCGAGGAATCGCTCCGCGAAGAAGGACGTGATGCGATCGAGACCGATGCGCTCCTGCTCCATCGAGTCGCGGTGGCGCACGGTCACCGCCTGGTCGTCGATCGTGTCGAAGTCGACCGTGACGCAGTAGGGCGTCCCGATCTCGTCCTGGCGGCGGTAGCGCTTGCCGATCGCGCCGGCGTCGTCGAAGTCGACGTTCCAGTGCTTGCGCAGCTCGGTCGCCAGGTCGCGCGCCTTGGGCGAGAGATCGGCGTTGCGGCTCAGCGGGAGCACCGCGACCTTGACCGGCGCCAGGCGCGGGTCGAGGCGCAGGACGGTCCGGGTGTCCACGCCGCCCTTGGTGTTGGGCGCCTCGTCGACGTCGAAGGCGTCGATGAGGAAGGCCATCAAGGAGCGGGTGAGGCCGGCTGCGGGCTCGATGACGTAGGGCATGTAGCGCTCGCCGCTGGCCTGGTCGAAGTAGGACAGGTCCTTGCCGGAGAACGTGCTGTGCTGCTTCAGGTCGTAGTCGGTGCGGTTGGCGATGCCCTCGAGCTCCTCGAAGCCGCGCTGGGAGAAACCGAAGCGGTACTCGATGTCGACGGTGCGCTTGGCGTAGTGGCTGAGCTTCTCGGCCGGGTGCTCGAAGTGGCGCAGGTTGTCGGGGTCGATGCCCAGGTCGACGTACCAGGCGGTGCGCTGGTCGATCCAGTACTGGTGGATCTCCTCGTCCTCACCGGGCTTGACGAAGTACTCCATCTCCATCTGCTCGAACTCGCGGGTGCGGAAGATGAAGTTGCCCGGCGTGATCTCGTTGCGGAAGGACTTGCCCATCTGGGCGATGCCGAACGGCGGCTTCTGCCGGCTGGTCGTCACCACGTTGGCGAAGTTGAGGAAGATGCCCTGCGCGGTCTCGGGTCGCAGGTAGTGCAGCCCCGACTCGTCCTCGATGACGCCGAGGTAGGTCTTGAGCATCATGTTGAAGGGGCGCGGCTCGGTCCAGGCGCCGCGGGTGCCGCAGTTGGGGCAGGCCAGCTCCGAGATGTCGACATCATCCGGATCGACGGGCTCGCCCTTGAGGCTCTTCTTGGCGGCGTAGTCCTCCTGCATGTGGTCGGCGCGGTAGCGCTTGTGGCACGACTGGCACTCGGTCAGCGGGTCGCTGAAGGTGCCGATGTGGCCGGACGCCTCCCAGGTGCGGGTCGGCAGGATCACGCTGGAGTCGAGGCCCACGACGTCCTGGCGGGCGGTCACCATCGACTTCCACCACTGACGCTTGATGTTCTCCTTGAGCTCCACGCCCAGCGGGCCGTAGTCCCAGGCGGACTTGGTGCCGCCGTAGATCTCACCGCACGGGTAGACGAACCCCCGGCGCTTGCAGAGGGAGACGACCTGGTCGAGGGTGGTTGCCGGCTTGGATGCCACGTTGGGGTGCTCCTGCGTCTCGGCCGGCTGGCTGCCGGTCCATGGAGCGGTCAGCCTAACGATCGGGTCGACTCGACGTTGAGCACGGTCCCCGGCTCCACGACCTCGTAGGCGCTGGGCTCCTCCACCGCCCTGCTGAGGAGAGGAACGGCACCCATCTTCACGTCGTACGACGACAGCGCGCGGCGGTAGGCGCCGACGTTCTCCCAGGTCGTCGTGAGCACCCACAGCGTGGGGTCGTCGAGGTTGCGCCCGATCTGGCTGCCCAGGTGACCGGTGCGCGACGCCAGCACCTGCCTGGCCGTCTCGAGGTCCACCCGGAAGACGTCGCGGTCGACCTCGGGCACGCGGAACCTGTTGACGACCAGCATGGGCTCAGGATAGCCATAGCGGGATTCCTGAGTTGACAACGATTCTCATTCCCTTGAGAATGATTCTCATGAAGTCGCCCCGCCGTCCCACCCTCCGCACTCCCGCCCTCCTGCTCACCGGAGCGCTGACCCTGAGCGGCTGCGGGGCGCTGTCCGACGGGGGTGCCGACGCCAGCGACGGGCTGCAGGTCGTCACCGCGTTCTATCCGCTGCAGTACGTCGCCGGCCGGGTCGCGGGCGATCTCGCGGACGTCACCAACCTCACCCAGCCCGGCGGCGAGCCGCACGACCTCGACATCGACCCCCGCGCCACCGGTCAGATCGTCGACGCCGACGTAGTCGTCCACGAGAGCGGCTTCCAACCGGCCGTCGACTCCTCCGTCGACGCCAATGCCACCGGCGAGGTCGTCGACGCCGCCGAGGTCGTCGACCTGCGCACGCTCGAGGACGAGGACGCCGATGGGGACGCCGAGGAGCACACCGCGGACGACGGGCACGACCACGACGACCTGGACCCGCACTTCTGGCAGGACCCGCTGCGCATGGCCGACCTCGGCGACGCCGTCGCCGAGAGCCTCGCCGCGGTCGACCCGGACAACGCGGCGGACTACACCGCCAACGCCGCCGACCTGCGCACCGACCTGGAGGCGCTCGACGCGCGCTACGCCGAGACGCTGTCCGGCTGCGAGCGCCAGACCGTCGTGGTGAGCCATGACGCCTTCGGCTACCTGACCAAGTACGGTCTCGACATGGAGCCGATCGCAGGCCTCTCCCCCGAGGCAGAGCCCACTCCGGCCGACCTGGCCCGGCTGCAGGACCTGATCGCGACCGAGGGTGTCACCACCGTGTTCGCCGAGCGCCTCGGGACCCGCAAGATCGCCGACTCGTTGGCCTCGGACGTCGGCGTCACGACCGCGGTGCTCGACCCGATCGAGGGCCTCAGCGACGAGACCGCCGACCAGGACTACCTCTCCCTCATGGAGGCCAACCTCGGCGAGCTCGCGGAGGCCAACGGGTGCCAGTGACTCCTCTGTCGCTCACGGGCGGGGCGGTCGCGATCGGCGGCCGCCCGGTCCTGCGTGGCATCGACCTGGTCGTCGAGACCGGGGAGTTCGTGGCCCTCATGGGCGCCAACGGCTCCGGCAAGACCACGTTGATCCGGGCCATGACCGGGCTCCGGCCGCTCACCGCCGGCTCCCTGGAACTCTTCGGCACCCCCTTCGACCGCTTCCACGACTGGCAGCGCATCGGCTACGTGCCCCAGCGCACCGGCGCCACCTCCGGTGTGCCGGCCTCGGTCTGGGAGGTCGTCGCCTCGGGCCGCCTCACCCGACGCCGCCTGCTGCGCCCCCTCTCGCGCGCCGACCGCACCGCCATCACGGACGCGCTCGAGATCGTCGGCCTGGCCGACCGCGCACGGGACGGGATCTCGCACCTCTCCGGTGGCCAGCAGCAGCGGGTCCTGATCGCCCGCGCCCTGGCCGGGGAGCCCGAGCTGCTCTTCCTCGACGAGCCCACCGCGGGCGTCGACCTGCCCAACCAGCTGGCCCTCACCTCCGCCCTCGGCGAGCTGAAGTCGCGGGGCGCCACGATCGTGCTGGTCGCCCACGAGCTCGGCCCCCTCGCCGATCTGGTCGCGCGCGCGGTGGTCATGCGCGACGGCCGCATCGCCTACGACGGCGCACCCCTTGCCGACCACCAGGTGCACGACCCCCGCTTCGGCGAGACCCACTCCCACCACCACTGCGCCGACGACCGGGGCCGGTCGCGTCACGACCACGCCCCCCACGTCGCCAGCCCGCTGGAGGGACGCTGATGTTCGAGCTGTTCACCTACGAGTTCATGCAGCGGGCGCTGCTGGCCGCGCTGTTCACCGGCCTGGCAGCACCCGCGGTCGGCACCTACATCGTCCAGCGCCGGCTCGCCCTCATGGGTGACGGCATCGGTCACGTCGCGGTGACCGGGGTGGCCCTCGGGATCTTCACCGGCATCGCCCCCACCTGGACCGCGGTGGTCGTCGCGGTCCTCGGAGCGATCCTGATCGAGGTGATCCGCGAGCGCGGGCACACCAACGGCGACGTCGCGCTGGCCCTGCTCTTCTACGGCGGCCTGGCCGGGGGCGTGCTGCTGACCGGTCTCGCCGGCCAGAGCGCCGCGAACCTCCAGCAGTACCTCTTCGGCTCCATCACGACCATCTCGCTCAGCGACGTCTACCTCACGATGGCCTTCGCCGCGGTCGTGATCCTGGTCGGCGTCGGCCTGGCCCCTCAGCTGTTCGCGGTGGCGCAGGACGAGGAGTTCGCGCGCGTCGCCGGGCTCCGGGTCCGTGGCTACAACCTGCTCGTCGCCGTGCTCGCCGCGGTGAGCGTGACCATCGCGATGCGCACGGTCGGGCTGCTGCTGGTCTCCGCACTGATGGTGGTGCCCGTGGCCACGGCCCAGCAGCTCACGCGTTCGTTCCGCACGACGTTGGTCGCGGCCATGGCACTCGGCGCGCTCGCGTCGGTGGGGGGCCTGTCACTCTCGGCCCTCGCCCCGGCCGGCACCCGCGTCGCACCGGGGTCCACGATCGTGCTTCTCGCCCTGGCCGGCTTCGCCGTCACCTGGCCGTTGGGGGCGTGGCTGCGGCACCGCCAGCTGCTGCACGCGCCCTTCCCGGCGCTGCCACCGGACGCCACGACGCCGACCGAGTCCCACGAGGTCGGCGAGCACCCCCACGACCACGGCCCGGACTGCGGCCACGCGGCGGTCCCGCACGGCGATCACGTCGACTACGTGCACGGGGGCCATCGGCACGCGCCGCACGGGGAGCACTATGACGAGCACTGAGCCTCGCGGGGCCCAGCCCGGGGCCCAGCCCGAGGGCTCCGCGCCCACCGGCCCTGCCGTCGTACGACCGACGCGGCAGCGGATCGCGGTCGCCGAGGCGATGGCGTCCTTCGACGACTTCCGCTCGGCCCAGGAGATCCACGACCTGCTCGGCCAGCGCGGCGAGCGGGTGGGGCTGGCGACGGTCTACCGCAGCCTCCAGAGGATGGTCGAGGGCGGCGAGGTCGACCTGCTGCGCACGGAGGACGGCGAGGCGATCTACCGGCGCTGCTCCGACACCCACCACCACCACCTGGTGTGCCGCTCCTGCGGGGCCACGGTCGAGGTCGAGGGCCCGGCCGTCGAACGCTGGACGCGGGCCATGGCCGAGGAGCACGGCTTCGCCGACGTGAGCCACACGCTGGAGATCTTCGGGACCTGCCCGGCCTGCCGCTGAGCCGCCGGGCCCTCAGCCCTCGTCCGTGTGCCGTGCCCCGGCGACCACGGGCAGCCGGACACGGAAGGTGCTCCCCCGCCCGGGCTCGCTCTCGACCTCGATGCGGCCACCGTGGCCCTCGACGATGCTGCGCGTGATGTTGAGCCCCAGGCCCACGCCCTGGATCTCCCGCTCCGAAGCGTGCCGGGCACGGAAGAAGCGGGTGAAGAGCCGGTCCCGATCGGCGGCGTCGATGCCGACGCCGGTGTCGCTGACCGAGATCTCGACGCGGGTGCCGTCCATCCCCACGCGCACGGCGATGTCTCCCCCGGCGGGGGTGTACTTCACCGCGTTGGAGACCAGGTTGTCGACGACCTGGGCGATGCGCTGGGGGTCGACCCGGACGACGAGCGCCGCGGGGGCATCGACGCTGAGGGACACCCCGTGCGTGAGCGCCGCGGGCTCCGCCGCATGCACGGCGTCGCGCACCACCTGGGCGATGTCGGTGTCGGAGCGCTCGACGTGCAGCCCGTCCTCGTCGACCTGGGCGGTGTGCAGCAGGTCGTCGACGAGCCGCTGGAGCCGCTCGGTGTTGCGGCTGATGACCGAGAGGTGCGCACGGGTCTGGACGGGCAGGTCCTCCTGGTCGAGCAGGAGCAGAGAGTAGCCGTGGATGGAGGTCAGCGGCGTGCGCAGCTCGTGGGAGACCGACGCGACGAACTGGTCCTTGACCTGGAGCGCGCGCATGAAGTCGGTGACGTCCTTGTAGGCGAGCGCCGCGCCCGCGAACTCGTCGTTCTCGTCCCACACCACGCGCGCCGAGACCGACAACGCCCGCCGGGTCATCTCGTCGTCGCCTACCCAGATCCGCTGGTCGTCGAACTCCTCACCCTGAGCGGCACGGAAGGTCGGCATGTCCTCCCGCACGACGAGCGTCGTGCCGTCCGCTCCGAAGACCAGCCCGAGCTGGCCGGCGAGGCCACGGTGACCGCTCGGGTAGGCGAGCTCGATGAAGTCGAGGTGTCGACGGTTCATGGACTGGTAGACCGCGTGCTCGTCGATCAGGACGAGCCCGACGTCGACACTGTCGACGATGGCTGCCGACACTCGGCGTTGGTACTCCAACCGGTGCACCGCCGAGGCCATCGCGAGCGAGACCACGACCGCGACAGACAAGGTCAGCAGGGTCCGTGACAGGTTGGGCCCGTCGTTCGCGAAATAGAGCAAGCCGGGAACCGCCTGGAGCAGCACCCCCGCCACGACTGTGACGGCCACACCCCGGCGGCCGTGGTAGCGCCCCAGATAGATGGCCGGCAGCACCAGCAGGATCCCCGAGGCACCGCCCTGGGCGTCGAGACGGGTCAGACCCAGCGCGGCGATGTCCGCGACGGCCACCACGGTGGGGGCCGCCGCCGGCAGCTTCTCCCAGCGGGTCACGAACGTCGCCAGGGTGATGACGGCCACCATCCCGGCCCCCACCTGCGGCCACCGCCCGATCGCGGGGTCGCCCGCGAAGCGCAGCCCGAGGTCGAGGGCGAAGAGGATCGTCAGGATCGACTGGGCCACCCGGGGACTGGCGAAGGAGTCAGCCGTTGACGTCCCGGTCAGGTCCCCGTGGGCGACCGCGCTCTCCCGACCCGACATCGAGCGTCCTTCCCCCCCTGTGCGAGCTACCAGAATCGCACTACGGTGCCCGATCCGCAGCCGGAGCCACGATCGCGTGCGGACATCGCGCCGACTCGGCGCCCGGGGTCTGTCACATCGCGCCGACTCGGCACGGCTGGTCACACCTGGTTGGGCTGCGCCCCTCCGTAGCGCCGGTCACGGCGGGCGTAGAGCTCGATCGCGTCCCACAGCGCCCGACGGTCGACGTCGGGCCAGAGGACGTCGGTGAACACCAGCTCGCTGTAGGCGGCCTGCCAGAGCATGAAGTTGGACAACCGCTGCTCCCCCGAGGTGCGCCAGACCAGGTCGGCGTCGGACTGCTCGGGCACGTAGAGGTAGCGCGCGAACGTCTTCTCGTCGACCTTCTCCGCGTTGAGACGACCGGCGGCGACGTCGCGCGCGATCGCCCGAGCGGTGTCCGCGAGCTCAGCGCGACCGCCGTAGTTGACGCACATCGTCAGCGTCAGCACGTCGTTGTCCCTCGTGAGCTCCTCGGCGACCTGGAGCTCCTTGATGACCGACTTCCACAGCCGCGGCGCTCGTCCGGCCCATCGGACCCGGACGCCGAGCTCGTGCATCTCATCGCGACGACGACGGATCACGTCACGGTTGAAGCCCATCAGGAACTTCACCTCGTCGGGCGAGCGCGACCAGTTCTCCGTCGAGAACGCATAGGCGGAGACTGCCTTCACGCCGATCTCGATGGCACCCTCGACGACGTCGAACAGCGATGCCTCACCCTGCTCGTGGCCCTTGGTGCGCGGAAGTCCGCGCTCCTTCGCCCATCGCCCGTTGCCGTCCATCACGATCGCGACGTGCCGGGGCACCAGGTCCTTCGGGATCGCCGGCGGACGCGCGCCCGAGGGGTGCGGGGTGGGCTGGCGGACGACTCGCTTCACGGGGGCGACGCTATCGCTCGACGTGCTCCAGCGAGCGCAGGCCTCGTTCGAGGTGCCAGTGCAGAAACGCCGAGACCAGACCGCTCGCCTCACGCAGCTGGCGCGGCTCGGCCGCCTCGACCACCGGCCAGTCGCCGGCGAGCAGCGCCCCCATCACCTCGATCGCCGACGCCGACGGGCTCGCGGAGCCGGGCAGGCGACACGTCGTGCAGAGCATCCCGCCCATCGAGGGGTTGAACCAGCGGTGCGGCCCCTCGAGCCCGCAGTGAGCGCACGCGTCGAACGACGGTGCGTAGCCAGCGACGGCGAGCGAGCGTAGGAGGTAGGAGTCGAGGATCTGACCTGGCCGGTGGCCGCCGGCTGCCATCGCCCGCAGACCACCGACCAGCAGCAGGAACTGCTGCAACGAGGGCTGCTTCTCCTCCGAGACCAGCCGCTCGGCCGTCTCGAGCATCGCGGTGCCGGCGGTGTAGCGCTCGTAGTCGGCGCCGAGGTCGGCGGAGAAGGCCGACTTGGTCTCCGCCTGCGTGATCGTGTCGAGGTTGCGGCCCTCGGCCAGCTGGAGGTCGACGTGGGTGAAGGGCTCCAGCCGGGAGCCGAACCG
The DNA here is from genome assembly GCF_900113685.1 of Nocardioides psychrotolerans. Lineage (GTDB taxonomy): Bacteria > Actinomycetota > Actinomycetes > Propionibacteriales > Nocardioidaceae > Nocardioides > Nocardioides psychrotolerans. Next base: position 292,739 of record NZ_FOQG01000004.1, on the reverse strand, counting down.
CGACGAGGTCCGGCGTACGCCCTTGGCGACGGCGCGCACCCTCCCGTGGTGGCGGGTCAGCAGGGTGATGATGCGGTCGGCCTCCCCCAGCTTGTGGGTGCGCAGCACGATCGCCTCGTCGCGGTAGAGAGGCACGGGACCAGTGTGCCCGTCAGGCCCCCGCGCGGCGGCTGCGACGCGGCGACTTCCAGCACCTGCGTGCGAAGTCGACCGCGGCCCGGTCGAGCCGCTCGGGCCGGAAACGCCACTCCAGGATGCTCCGGGCCTGCACGAACTCGGCGTTGGGCAGCTCCTCGGCGAGCATCGCCGCATCGGCCGCGGGGTGGATCGGGTCGGCCGGGTGCCCCACCACGAGCGCCGGAACGGTGATCGCCCGTCGCTGCTTGGAGGACGGCGCGACACGCCCGAAGAACAACCCGTGGACGACCGCGGCCATCGCATCGGCCCGCTGGTCGAGGGTGTCGAGCACGATGCCGGCCCAGAAGGGCACGATGCCGCGCGGGATCGGCCGCGTCACCCGGCGTACGGCGTTGACGGTGAAGGGCAGGAAGCGGGCGGCGAAGAGGATCGGCGCGAACGCGAGGATCCCGGCCTCGACGGCGTTGTCGAGCACGGGCATCTCGATGATCAGGCCCTTCACCCGCTCGGGGGCGAGTACCGCGACCTCGAGGGAGACGTTGGCGCCTAGTGACGTCCCTCCGATGACCGCCTGTGGGGCACCGAGGTGGTCCAGCAACGCGATGACCTGCTCGCCGAACGCGGTCATCGAGTAGACCAGCGGGTCGGCGGGTCGGTCGGAGCGGCCGTGGCCGAGCAGGTCGACGGTCACCACGTGCAGCCCGTCGGCAGCCAGCGCCCGAGCGAGCGGCTGATGCATGCGTCGCGGCATCAGCTGCCCGTGGACCAGGACCACCCAGGCGTCACCTGCGCCGTACTCGGTGTACTCGAGACGGTCACGACCGCTGTCGGTCTCGAGGAAGAACTGTCCGATGCGTTCGGAGACGAGCATGGGGGGCAATCTAGCGCTCCCGCCCCCCGGAGGAGGATGCCACGCGAGAGCCTTTGCGGGGATGGTCCAGCCCGGCCCGGGACGACGGCGTTGCACGTCCCGCCCGGCTCACGAAGGTGCACACTGACCTCGTGACCGCCCTATGCACGCGTTCCGCCTCCTGGCCCGTCACTCTGATGCTGGTCGTCGCGACCTTCGTCATCCCGGTCACCACCTTCCGCGAGGTGGACCTGGGGGTCGAAGTGTTCTCGTGGTTCGCGACGGTCGGTCTCACCGCGGTGGTGCTGATCCTCTCGCGGGTAGGACGATGGCCCCTGCTGGTGCCCCTCCTGGTGGCCTCCGCGGTGGGTGCCCGGATCAGCAACGGGATCGAGCTCGCGCCGGCCGTCGCGGGTGGATCGGGCCACGTGGCGGCGGCTCTGCTGGCGACCCTCATCATCGTCCGCTGGCGTGTGCACGATGCTGGTGTGGCGACCCTCGAGCGACAAGATGACGTGGTCCGCGTGCTCCTCGCGTCCGTGGCCGCCGGGCTCCTGGCCACCCTCACCGAGGGCTACCTGATCACCGACGGCGCCGGCCTGCTCTCCACCGAAGCCGTCGCGGTCTTCGCTGCACGGGCCGCGTCGGTGCTCGTCGTGGTGCCCCTGGCCCTCACCCTCCACGTGCGCCGGTCGGGTCGTCTCGACGAGCTCGTGCTCCAGACGTCCCTCCTGAGCCTCGTCACGGTCCTGACCTTCTCCCCCGGCCAGGACCTGCCGCTGCCGTTCGTCACCCTGCCGCTCCTGGTGTGGGGCGCGCTGCGCTTCGACCTGCGCACGGTCTCGCTCCAGCTGCTCGCCTTCAGCTGCTTCGTCGCCGTCGCCACCGCCCAGGGTCACGGCGTCTTCGGCTCGGCCCGCGTGCAGGCCTACTTCGGCCGGGAGGGGGCCGCGACCTTGAGCCAGCTGTTCCTCCTGGCCGCCGCCCTGGTGACCCTGCCGCTCGTCGTTGCGATCACGCAACGCACCCAGCTGCTCGCCGCTATCTCCACCGAGGAAGAACGCTTCCGCCGCCACTTCACCGAGTCCCTGATCGGTGGGGTCTTCCTCCGCGCGGAGGGTGAGGAGCTGGTCATCCAGGACGTCAACGAGGCCGGGACCCACATCCTGGGCGCCTCCTCGGAAGACCTGCGCGACCGCCGCGTCGACACGGTCCTGGAGCCCTTGGAGCCGGACCTTCCCCTCACCCCGACCTCTCTGCGCGACGCCGGCACCGGGTGGCGTGGCTGCGCCACGGTCCGCACCCGTGCGGGAAGCCGGGTCGAGCTGGCCGTGGCAGCCCTGTCGTCCGGCTCGCCCGACCGAACCTTCTCGGCGCAGCTGCTGGACGTCACCGCCGAGCACGAGGCCCGTCGGCGGCTGGAGGCGGCGCAGAGCCTGACGACCGCGACCCTCGACTCGGCTGCGTGCGTCATCATGGTCACGGACACCAGCGGCACCATCGTCCGGGTCAACGGCGCGACGTCGGGGATCACCGGCTACGACCACTCCGAGCTGGTGGGACAACCCGTCTGGCGCACCTCGATCGCCCCGATGGAGCGCGCCGACGTGGAGACGCTCTTCGTGTCGCCCCACCTCGCCGGTGCCCCCCTGGTCCGTGAGCGACGCGGGACGACGAAGGCCGGCGAGGCACTGAGGCTGGTGTGGAGCAGCAACGTCGTCCGCGACGAGGTCGGCGTCCCGTCGTACGCCGTGCTGACCGGCATCGACGTGACCGCCGAGCGGGCGAGCACGGACCTGGTGGCCCACCTGATGCAGGCCACCCTCACCATCGCCCTGATCGGGATCGACACGGTCGGAAGGATCACCGTCTTCAACGCCGGCGCCGAGCACTTGCTTGGCTACAGGGCAGGCGAGATCGTCGGGCAGCCCTTCGCCCAATTCATCGACCCCGCGCAGCTGCTCGAGCGCACCGGTTCCGCATCCATCGGCGAGGCCCTGCTCTCGGTGCTGACGGTCCACGACACGGGTCTCGGGATCCCCGAGGACGAGTTCCAGGCGGTCTTCGACAAGTTCTTCCGCACGGCCGTCGCCCAGAAGCGAGCCATCCCGGGGACCGGGTTGGGGCTCTCGATCGTCGCGTCCATCGTGAAGGCACACGCAGGCACGATCGAGGTCAGCTCCGCGCCGGGGCAGGGCACCGTGTTCACGGTGCACCTGCCACAGGCGCCCTGAGTCGACGCTCAGGCGCCGCGGTTGACGGCACTCACGACCGCTTTGAGCGAGGCGGTCACGATGTTGGCGTCCAGCCCGACACCCCACAAGACGGTGTCGCCGACCGCGCACTCGACGTATGCCGCCGCGATGGCGTCGCCGCCCGACGAGAGGGCGTGCTCGTGGTAGTCGAGGACGCGCACGTCGAAGCTGCCACCGTGCCCGGTGCGCGGGAGCTCGTTGATCGCGGAGACGAATGCAGCGATCGGACCGTTGCCGGTGCCTTCGAGGGTGCGCATCTCGCCATCGACGTAGACGTTGACGGTGAGGGCGTCCTTCTCCCCGGCCGCCGAGCTGGTGTGGACCGAGTTGAGGCGCAGTGGCGTCTCACGGTCGAGGTACTCCGAGGAGAACACCGACCAGATCTCCTCCGGCGACACCTCGCCACCCTCGGCTTCGGTGCGCTGCTGGATCACCCGGCTGAACTCGATCTGCGCCCGACGCGGCAGGTCGAGCTTGTGCTCGGCCTTGAGGATGTAGGCGACTCCGCCCTTGCCGGACTGGCTGTTGACGCGGATGACGGCCTCATAGCTTCGACCCACGTCCTTGGGGTCGATCGGGAGGTACGGAACCGCCCACACGTGCTCGCCGACACCGATGCCGGCCGCAGAGGCGTCGTGCTCCATCGACTCGAACCCCTTCTTGATGGCGTCCTGGTGGGAGCCGGAGAAGGCGGTGTACACCAGGTCGCCGCCGTACGGGTGGCGCTCGGCGACCGGCAGCTGGTTGCAGTACTCGACCGTGCGCTTGATCTCGTCGATGCCCCCGTTGCCCGCGAAGTCGATCTGCGGGTCGACTCCCTGGCTGAACAGGTTGAGCCCCAGGGTGACCAGGCAGACGTTTCCGGTGCGCTCACCGTTGCCGAACAGGCAGCCCTCGATGCGGTCGGCACCGGCGAGGTAGCCCAGCTCGGCTGCCGCCACGGCGGTGCCACGGTCGTTGTGCGGGTGCAGGGACAGCACGACGTGCTCACGGTGGGCCAGGTGCCGGTTCATCCACTCGATGGAGTCGGCGTAGACGTTGGGCGTGGCCATCTCGACGGTCGCCGGCAGGTTGATGATGACCGGCTTCGCAGCGGTCGGCTCGAACACCGCCAGCACCTCGTTGCAGACGCGCACGGCGAACTCGAGCTCGGTCCCGGTGAAGGACTCGGGGCTGTACTCGTAGAAGACCTCGGTCTCCGAGATGGTCTCCTCGTACTTCTTGCACAGCCGAGCACCCTGGACCGCGATGTCGACGATGCCGTCCATGTCCAGTCCGAAGACCACGCGGCGCTGGAGCGTGGAGGTCGAGTTGTAGAGGTGCACGATCGCCTGCTTGGCGCCCTGGATCGACTCGTAGGTGCGCTCGATCAGCTCCTCGCGCGCCTGGGTCAGGACCTGGATCGTGACGTCGGGGGGGATCAGGTCCTCGTCGATGAGCTGGCGCACGAAGTCGAAGTCGGTCTGGCTCGCGCTCGGGAAGCCCACCTCGATCTCCTTGTAACCCATCTCGACGAGGAGCTTGAACATCGTCAGCTTGCGGGCCGGCGACATCGGGTCGATGAGGGCCTGGTTGCCGTCGCGAAGGTCTACCGCGCACCAGCGCGGCGCCTCGGTGATCGTGGCGTCGGGCCAGGTGCGGTCGGACAGGACGACGGGCGTGAACGGCTCGTAGCGACCGAACGGCATGCCGCTGGGCTGCTGCGGGCTGGCCTGGTGGGGGTGCTGGTCTGCGGTGGTCATGATTTCCTCGCGGGATCGGGCTGGGCCAACAGTGGGCGAGCCGGGCGCATGCACTCACTCCGCAGCGAGGGGGTCCGGCTCTGGCTCAGACCTCGCTGCGGCAGCAAAGAAGAAGCTGGCGCGTCATGATGCACCCATCTTAACGGACTGCGTCCAGTGCGGTCCCGGTGCTCGCCCCCTGGACAGGACCTCACCCCATCGGGTGTTTGTCTGCGCCGAGCGTTTGGGCGCTGGCCCGGGAGGGGTAGGAGGCGTCGACCAACGTCCCGAGGAGTATCACGTGTTGATGATCAACTGGCCCCTGACCATCGTGGTGGGCATCGGACTCGCCGTCCTCGTCGGTGTCGTCGGCGGCTACCTGTCCGCCCGACTGGCCGTGATCGGGTCCGAGCGTCGCCTCAACCGCACCCTCACCCGACGCCCCGCCGATGTCTGAGTCCGACTGGTTGGTCCTGATCATCCTCTTCGTCGGCGTCCCGCTGGCTGTCTGGGCCGGTGTGCGGATGTTGCGCGACCGAAGCTGACTGATCCGCATGCGCCGCGGGTGATCGGGCACCGGCCCCCATGACGCCACACTGGACGACCCTCCAGTCGCGGTGGGCAGCGGAGCTCATCCCGGATGCCCCGGTCGGTCGCGTCCTGGACCTCGCTCCGGCGGTGCTGCACCTCGGGCTGGTGGCCATCACCCTCGCCAACCGACCCCTCCTGTGCGTCGACGACGACCCAGAGGCTCGGCAGTCAACGATGATCGACGCAGACCTGGCCGGCCTCGCCGGCGACGTCGAGGTGCGGGGGTCCCGGGTCGCCAGCCAGGAGTGCCACGAGACCTTCGCCGTCGTGATCGCCGATCCCGACGTCCCGCCGGTCGCCGACGACTCGACCGCGACGCTCGACCTCGCCCGCGCCTGCCTGGCGACCGCCGCGGACCACGTGACCGACGGGGGCCACGTGCTCATCCGGCTCGGCAGCCTCGAGCGGGTGCACCACGTCTCGGAGACCACCGACCTGACCCTGGTCGAGGTGCGCGCCGGGGAGCGCGGCCTCGTCGCCCGCTTCGACCGCTGAGCCTCCTGCCGGACTCACCCTCGCGGGTGTGTCGGACGGACGGTCACCTCCGCGAGGCTGGGCCTGGAAAGAGAGGGAGGGTTCCCATGACCGTCACCACCATGCCTGGTCGTCCCGTGCCGCGGGACGTGCGCAGCAGCGAGACCGCACGGCTCTTCGCTCTCCTCCCCCAGGAGGAAGGTGTCGAGCGCACCGACATCCTCGACCAGGTCGTCGTCCTCAACATCCAGGTCGCCCACGCGATCGCGCGCCGCTACCAGAACCGCGGCATCGCCATCGAGGACCTCGAGCAGGTCGCCTGCCTCGCACTCGTTCGCGCGGCCCAGAAGTTCGACTGTGCGCGTGAGCGCGACTTCCTGTCCTACGCCGTGCCCACGATGACCGGCGAGGTCAAGCGCTACTTCCGCGACCACGGGTGGACCATCCGGCCACCGCGTCGGATCCAGGAGATCCAGTCCCGCGTGCTCGAGGCCTACAAGCAGGGCACCACCCACGGCCGCCCGCCGACGCCCCTGGAGATCTCCAAGCGGCTCGACCTCAAGATCGACGACGTCGTCGAGGCGCTCGGTGCCAACGTGTGCTTCCAGCCGATCTCGATCGACCAGGCCGTCGAGGCCGACAGCCTCGAATCGCTGAGCGACTTCCTGATGACCGACGACGATCGCGCCGTCGACGCTGTGGACGCCCGCTCCGTGCTGGCCAACCCGTTGCGCCACCTCGAGCCGGAGGACCGTCGGCTCCTGGCGATGACCTACTCCGAGGGACTCACGCAGCAACAGATCGGCGAGGCCCTCGGCGTCACGCAGATGACGATCTCGCGCCGCCTGGCGAGGATCCTCGCCAGGCTGCGCGACGAGCTCGGCGTCGAGCTGCCCTTCGTGGCCTGAGGCTCCGAGGTCCTCGCTCAGCCGAGGACCATCCCCTCGGGGGCACTCTCCCGGTAGGAGGTCACGCGGTCGACGACCACCTGGGCTGCTGCTGCCTTGTCGTTGTCCATGCCGACCAGTACCCGCTGGGCAGGTGGGCAAGCGCGCTTCCAGCTCAGCCGGACGTCGGGTCCAGCGCTTCGCGGGGGCCTGCGAGGCCCGGCCCCGTGGCTCCTCTGCGGCGGTCGACGTGGTCGAGCCAGGGGGTGGCCGCGACCCCGTGCACGAGCACGGAGGCGACGATGGTGAAGGCGACCGTGGACCAGAGCCACGCGAGGTCGGTGAGCTCGACCTCCCCCGCGGCGTAGGCGAGGTAGTACAGCGACCCGACGCCCCGCACACCGAAGAACGCCACAGCCAGGCGGTCGGCGCGCGAGACGCCCCCCGCCTTCTCGGCGGGCTTGGGGAGCACCCCCAGGGCGAGGAGGCCGGCGACCGGACGGATCACGAAGATCAGCGCCAGCGCGATCATGACACCGGAGAGCTCCAGGCCGTCCAGCAACCCGTTGGTGGTGGCGATGCCGAGAAAGAGCAGCACGACCAGGGTGAAGAGTCGCTCGAGGCGCTCCACGACCTCGTGCATGGCCCGGTGGTAGTCGTGGGCGCGCTCGGAGGCCCGCATGGCCATCGCGCAGGTGAAGACCGCCAGGAACCCGTAACCGCCCACCAGCTCGGCGGCGCCGTACGACGCCAGCAACGCGGCCAGGACCAGCAGGGGCTCACCCTGCTCGGCGAGCCGCAGCGACGGCCGGCTCGAGCGGAAGGCGACGCGCGACAGCGCCCAGCCGGAGGCAAGACCGACCACGACGCCGAGGACGATCTTGCCGACGAGGTACCAGCCGAACCACGTGCCGGCGTCGGCGAGGGTGAAGCTGCCGGCCGCCACGAGGATCGCGAGGTAGACGAAGGGGAAGGCCAGACCGTCGTTGAGCCCAGCCTCGGAGGTCAGCGAGAAGCGCACCTCGTCGAGGCGGTGGGCGGTGTCGCCGTCGTCGGCGTCCAGGCCGGTCTCGAGCTCGTCGATCTCCTCGGCCGTCATCGGACCACCGACCTGGACGTCGGAGGCGAGGACCGGATCGGTGGGCGCGAGGACCGCCCCCAGGAGCAGCGCGGCAGCCGGCCCCAGGCCGGCGAAGGCCCAGCCCAGCAGAGCGACCAGTCCGATGGTCAAGGGCATGGCGATCGCGAGCAGGCGCCAGGTGGGCGACCAGTAGCCCCAGGTGCGTCGGATCCGAGGGCGCAGTGGCCGGTCGAGCGCCAGCCCCACACCCATCAGCGCCACCAGGACCGTGAGCTCCGTGACGTGCAGGATCAGCTCACGATCCGCCTCGGGCTCCAGCGAGAGGGAGTCGGGGATCGGGAACAGCCCGATCAGGAGCCCCACCCCGACCAGGACCATCGGCGCGGAGACTGCGACCCGGCGCAGTGCTTGGGGCAGCACGACGGCCAGCAGCAGGCAGAGGCCTGCCACCAGGAACACAGCAGCATCGGTCATCGACTCACCCCCTCGAAGCCGGCCCAATCTACTCCGGCCCCGGTGAGGGCCGCCCTGGAGGTCGCGGGCTGTCCACCGACGACGGCTCCGCTGCGCCGGCCGGTGGGCTCACCGATCGGGTGAACATGCGGACCTTGAGGTCCGTCGCCGCCAGCGGTGGCACAGTGGTGGCATGAAGACCACGCTCACGTGCCCGTGCGGCACCGTGATCCGGGGCGCCGACGAGGACGACCTCGTCGCGCTGACGCAGGCCCACCTGGCCACCGAGCACCCCGGACGCGACTACGACCGCGACTCGATCCTCTTCATGGCCACCTGACGGCCGTGGTGGCTCGTCTCCTGGTGGTGCACCACTCCCCCACGGACGCGGTCCGGGCACTCACGGACGCGGTCGTCGCGGGGACCCGCAACGACGCGGTCGTCGGTGTCGAGGTGGTCGTCCGGTCAGCGCTGGAGGCGCGGGCTGTCGACGTGCTGGCCGCGGACGGGATCCTGCTCGGCACGCCGGCCAACTTCGGCTACATGTCCGGCGCGATGAAGCACTTCTTCGACACCGTGTTCCTGGAGGCCGGTGGCGCGCTGGGCGCCGACGGCACCGCCGGGGCGGCCGGTCGGGGCAAGCTCCCCTACGGCTTGTGGGTGCACGGTCGCTACGACACGACCGGAGCGGTCCGCTCGGTGCAGTCGATCGTCCAGGCCCTGCCCTGGGTCCAGGCCGCGCCGGTGCTGGAGGTCCTCGGCGCGGTGGGCACGGACGAGCGGGACGCGGCGTACGAGCTCGGCTGCACGCTGGCCGCCGTGGTCGAGCCCGTCTAGTCATCGCACCGGGTGTAGTCCACGGTGTTGGCACGGTGTGGGACACGACCTCTCAGGTCCGGGAGCGTCGCCCGCATGCTTCGTCCATGCCTGCGACGAGGGCGCCCTTCTCGCGCAGGACGGGAGCCGGTCCGTCCGCGTCATCACCGTGCGCTGAACCTGCCGGCGGAGGTACGATCAGGCACGTCGTCAGGTCGCAGCTCCAGGGAGGGAACGCGGTGGTCCACCCTTGGCTCGGACGGGCCGTGATGCCTGTGCTGGCAGTGCTGTCGGTCGTGGCGCTGGCTGGGTGCGCCGAGGATGCGCAGGGCCGCAACACCGACCCCGACCAGGTCGACTCCGTCGAGGTGCCCGAGCTCGGCGTCTGTCGCCAGCTCACGCCGGACGACGTCGCGATGCCGAGCAACGCCACGGCAGTCGTCGAGTGCACCGAACGCCACACCGCCCAGACCTACGCGGTCGGTCAGCTGCCCGAGGAGCTCGACGACACCGACTACGACTCCGGTGAGCTCGACATGTTCGCCTACGACACCTGTTCGTCGAAGTTCGAGAAGTTCCTCGGGGCCGACGAGAGCCTCGTGATGCGCACGGTCGTCAGCTGGGCGTGGTTCCGCCCCTCCGAGAAGGCCTGGGACGACGGCGCGCGGTGGTATCGCTGCGACGTCGTCGGCGGCGGTGAGCAGAGCGAGAAGTACGTCGACCTACCCGACACCGCCGAGGGCCTGCTGCTCGGGCGCCCCTCGGACCGCTGGATGGTGTGCGTCGCGGGCCCCTCGGTCAGCGGCTCGCTGAAGATCCCGTGCAGCGAGAAGCACGACTGGCGGGCCGTCACCACGATCAAGCTGGGCGAGCCCCCCGACCCCTACCCCGGTGACCGGGTCGTGGAGGTCACCACGCGCGACTTCTGCTCCGACTCCGTGGGGGCCTGGCTCAACTACCCCGTCGACTACGACTTCGGCTACACGTGGTTCCACGAGGCGGAGTGGGAGGCGGGCAACCGCCGTTCGGTCTGCTGGGCGATGACGCCCGACTGATGTCTCGTCGTCGTGCCCCCCTGCCTCGGCCGCTGCCGGTGGTGGCGCTCCTGGCGTTCCTGGTCCTCCTCGGTGCGTGCACCGGTGGGTCGACCTCGGAGCTGCCGGAGGCGTCGCCCTCCTCGAGCGCTCCGGTCGAGCGTCCCTCGGCCACGCCGGTGCCCGCGCCCGAGGACCGCGCGTGCTACGACCTCGCCTTCGCGGACGCGCTCGCCGCGACCACGGCCACCCCCGTCAGCGAGTGCGACGGCGAGCACACCTCCATGACCTTCTCGGTCGGCACCCTCGACACCGTCGTCGACGGGCACCTGCTGGCGGTCGACTCCGAGCGGGTGATGGCCCAGGTCGCCGAGGCCTGTCCTGCGCGGCTCGCCGACTTCGTGGGTGGCACGCTGCGCGAACGGCGGCTCAGCATGCTGCGTGCGGTGTGGTTCACACCGACCGTCGATCAGTCCGACGCCGGCGCCGACTGGTTCCGCTGCGACGTCATCGCTGTCGCCGGCCAAGACACCCTCGCCCCGCTGACCGGCCGCCTCTCCGGCGTGCTCTCGGAGCCCGGAGGGCCCGAGCGCTGGGCGATGTGCGGCACCGACGACCCCGACTCCCCCGACTTCGAGCGGGTCCTGTGCTCGCAACCGCACTCATGGCGCGCGATCGAGGTCGTGCCGTTCGAGGAGGGGCGCTATCCCGGCGTCGAGGCCGTGCGCGACGCCGGCCAGACGCCCTGTGAGGACGCCGGGCGGTCGGTCGCCGACGACGCGCTCAACTTCCAGTGGGGCTACGAAGGTCCGAGCAAGGAGCAGTGGGCAGCCGGGCAGACCTACGGGCGGTGCTGGGCGCCGGACTGAGGCCAGCCCTGGTCACCGGGGTTGCGGTGCGGTCACCGCGACCCGGCGGCCCAGAGCAGGCGTCAGAAGCCGAGCTTGCGCAGCTGTCGCGGGTCGCGCTGCCAGTCCTTGGCGATCTTGATGTGCAGGTCGAGGTAGACCGGGGTGCCCAGCAGAGCCTCGATCTGGAGCCGTGCGGCCTTTCCGACGTCGCGGAGGCGGGCGCCCTTGTGACCGATCATGATCCCCTTCTGGGAGTCGCGCTCGACGTAGAGGTTGGCGTGGATGTCGAGCAGCGGCCGGTCGGCGTCGCGGCCCTCGCGCAGCCCCATCTCCTCGACGACCACGGCGATCGAGTGCGGGAGCTCGTCGCGGACGCCTTCGAGGGCAGCCTCGCGGATGAGCTCCGCCACGATGGCCTCCTCGGGCGCGTCGCTGAGGTCGCCGTCGGGATAGAACTGGGGACCGACCGGCAGGAGGCCGACGAGGAGCTCCTCGAGGAGCGAGACCTGGTCACCGGCCTTGGCGGAGACGGGCACGATCTCGGCCCACTCGATGCCTGCACCGGCGCCGGCCTTCTGGATGTCGAGGAGGTGCTCGCCGATCTGCTCGCCGGTCGCGAGGTCGGTCTTGGTCGCGATCGCGACCTTGATGGTGCGCTTGACCTTGGCCATCTCGGCGATGATGAAGCGGTCGCCGGGGCCGATCTTCTCGTTGGCCGGGAGGCATACCGCGACCACGTCGACCTCGGCGAGGGTGGTCTTCACCAGGTCGTTGAGCCGCTCGCCCAGGAGCGTTCGAGGGCGGTGCAGGCCGGGGGTGTCGACCAGGATCAGCTGGGCGTCGGGCCGGTGCACGATTCCGCGTACGACGGTGCGCGTCGTCTGCGGCTTGGAGGAGGTGATCACCACCTTGCTGCCGACCAGGGCGTTGGTGAGTGTCGACTTGCCGGCGTTGGGGCGGCCGACGAACGACACGAACCCGCTCTTGTGCTCGGCGGTCGGGGGGATCTCGGGCTGGTCGTGCTCGGGGTCAGGCATCTCGCACCTTGTCGTAGTCGGCCCAGATCTCGTCGTCACTCTTGCCTGCTGCCTTGCCCGCGCGCCAGATCGGTCCGGGGTCGACCGCGCGCGGTTGGCGGGCCGTGACGCCACGCCAGTAGCCCATGACGTCGTAGGCGGTGCTGGGCAGTCGACGCTCGCGCATCAGGTGCTTGCGCACCGCCCGCATCTGCGCCGACTCGCCCGCCATCCAGAAGTAGCCGTCGCCCTCGGGCCAGTCGATCGACTCGACGACCGAAGCCAGCCGGCTCTCGCCGTCGTGAGGCGCGTCGAGCCAGTGCACGGAGCTGTAGGTGGGCAGGTAGTCCGACACGTCGTCGGGCACCTCGGCCCAGACGTACGTCGGCACCGTCACCGAACCGGTGATGCGGGCCATCGCCGGCATCGCGCTCAGGTCGCCCACGAGGATCACCCACGAGGAGTCGGCGGGCATCGCGAAGGAGCCCTTGGGCTCGGTGAGCGTCACGGTCTGGCCGACGCAGTCGCCCTGCACCCACTCGGTCACGAGCCCCACGTCGTGCACGACGACATCGATGACGAGCTCGCCGTCGGCCCAGGAGCGCACCGTGTAGTAGCGGCTCTGGAACTGGCCGGGGACCACCAGCCCGACCCACTCGTCGGGAATGCTGGTCGAGGCGAAGTCGGCCAGGCCGGGTCCGCCGAGCACGATGCGGGTCAGGTGGTCGGAGACCCGGGCGCGGCGCAGCACCTGCGCGTCGTAGTGCCGGGCCTTGGTGCTCACCCCAGGACTCTAGTGGTCAGGTCGTGGTGGTGTCGGCGACGGTGCCGCGGGCGTCGCCACGGTGGACGACGACGCCGGCTCCACCGAGGTCCCGCAACGCCGCAAGATCGGCGTCGGCGACCTCGTCGGCCTCGCCGAGGACGACGGCGGCCTCGAGCCCGCGGGAGCCTGAGGCGACCGCCATGGCGACGCAGACGTGCAGCGCCGACAGCGTCAGGGACGGCAGGGCCACGGACGCGGCGGCATAGGTGCGGCCGTCGGCGTCGCGGATCGCGGCACCCTCCGCGGCCCCCGTGCGGGCACGGGTGGCCCGCGCAAGGGTGACCAGCTTGGCGTCCTCGGTGCTCAGGTCACTCATGGGCGGGCTCCATCTCGACAGTGACGAGGGCGGGCTGGACGGTCGGGTCGAACTGCGTGATGAGCACGGTGCCGACCTTGTTGCGACGCCCTGAGGCGTCCTCGGCGAGGAAGCGCAGGCCGTGCGCCTCGACGGCGGATCCGGGGATCGGGACCCGACCGAGGTGCTTGGCCATGAGGCCGCCGACGCTGTCGACGTCCTCCTCCTCGACATCGAAGCCGAAGAGCTCGTCGAGGTCGTCGACCGGGTAGCGCGAGGAGACGCGCACGACGCCGTCGCTGACGATCTCGATCTCGATCTCGTCCTCGTCGTACTCGTCGGTGATCTCACCGACGATCTCCTCGAGCAGGTCCTCGATGGTGATCAGGCCGGCGGTGCCGCCATATTCATCGACGACGACGGCGATGTGCTGGCGTCGGGCCTGCATCTCACGCAGCAGGTCGTCGACAGGCTTGGACTCGGGCACCCAGTGCACGGGGCGCATGACCTCCTCGATGCGCTCGGTGAACTCCACGTCGGGAGCCTCGAAGTCGCGGCGGACGATGTCCTTGAGGTAGGCGAAACCGCGGATGTCGTCGAGGTTCTCGCCGATGACCGGGACGCGGGAGTAGCCGCTGCGCAGGAACAGTGACATCGTCTGGCGCAGGTTCTTGAAGTGCTCGATGTAGACCACGTCGTTGCGCGGGACCATCACCTCGCGCACGGAGGTGTCGCCGAGCTCGAAGACCGAGTGGATCATCTTGCGCTCGCCGGCCTCGATCAGCGCCGAGGCCTCGGCCATGTCGACCATCTCGCGCAGCTCGGTCTCGCTGGAGAACGGTCCCTCGCGGAACCCTCGCCCCGGGGTGATCGCGTTGCCGACCAGGATCAACACCCTCGGCAGTGGGCCGAGCACGGTCGTGAAGAGCGCCAACGGGCCGGCCGAGAGCAGCGCGACCGTCTCGGAGTGCTGGCGACCCAGCGTGCGCGGGGCGACCCCGATCACCACGAACGACACGACCAGCATCGACCCGATCGCCACCAGCACGGCGAGGATCCACGAGCCGTCGACGAGCTCGTCGATCTGGAGGGTGACCAGGACGATCGCGGAGATCTCGCACAACAGCCGCAGCAGCAGCGCGGTGTTGAGGTAGCGCGGGGCGTCCTCGAGCAGCGCCACGAGGCGCTGGGACCCGGCCCGCTCCTCGGCGACGAGCTCGAGGGCGCGCGCCTTGGAGAACGACGCGAGGGCAGCATCGGCGGCCGTGAACAGGCCGGCCAGGAAGACCAGTGCGGCTGCTGTGACCAGCAGCCCAATATCGCCGGAGGTCATGACTCGGGCGCCGGCGCGGGCTCGGCCTCGGGCGCGGACTCAGGCGCCGGCTCGCGCCAGGCAGCGAGCAGCTGGTCCTGGAGCCCGAACATCTCGGCGTGCTCCTCCGGCTCGGCGTGGTCGTAGCCGAGGAGGTGGAGGATGCCGTGCACCGTGAGGAGCTCGATCTCGGCGCCGGTGCCGTGACCGGCCTCGGCCCCCTGGCGCTCCGCGATCGCGGGACACAGCATCAGGTCACCCAGGACGCCCTCCTCGGGCTCCTCGTTGACCAGCCCGGGGCGGAGCTCGTCCATGGGGAAGGCCAGCACGTCGGTCGGGCCCTCCTTCTCCATCCACTGCTCGTTGAGCTGGGCGATGGTGTCCTCGTCGACGGCCTTGATGCACAGCTCGGCGAGGGGGTGGACGCGCATCTGGTCCATCACGAAGCGCGAGAGCTTGGCCAGGCCCGTCACGTCGAGCTCGTGACCGGACTCGTTGAGCACCTCGATGCTCATCTCACTCACTGCCGATCGCCGCGAGGCGCGGCCTGCAGGCCGCCACGGGCGTCGAACTCGTCGTAGGCCTGGACGATCTTGCCGACCAGGCGGTGACGGACCACGTCGCTCGAGGTGAGCCGGTTGAAGGAGATGTCCTCGACCCCGTCGAGGATGCCCTCGATCACGCGCAGCCCCGACCTGGTGCCGCTGGGCAGGTCGACCTGCGTCACGTCGCCGGTGACGACGATCCTGGAACCGAAGCCCAGGCGGGTGAGGAACATCTTCATCTGCTCGGGCGAGGTGTTCTGCGCCTCGTCGAGGATGATGAAGGCGTCGTTGAGAGAGCGGCCGCGCATGTAGGCGAGCGGCGCGACCTCGATGGTGCCCGAGGCGAGGAGCTTGGGGATCGTCTCGGGGTCGATCATGTCGTGCAGCGCGTCGTAGAGCGGGCGCAGGTAGGGGTCGATCTTCTCGCTGAGCGTGCCGGGCAGGAAGCCGAGGCGCTCCCCCGCCTCGACGGCCGGTCGGGTCAGGATGATCCGGTTGACGTTCTTGGACTGCAGCGCCTGCACGGCCTTGGCCATCGCGAGGTAGGTCTTGCCGGTGCCGGCCGGGCCGATCCCGAAGGTGATCGTGTTCTTGTCGATCGCGTCGACGTAGCGCTTCTGGTTGAGCGTCTTGGGGCGGATCGAGCGTCCGCGGTTGTTGAGGATGTTGAGGCTCAGCACATCGGCGGGACGCTCGGTGGTCTCGGCACGCAGCATCGTGTGCACCCGCTCGACGGTCTCGGACGTGATGCCTTGACCGGTGCGGATGATCGCCACGAGCTCCTCGAGGAGCCGCTCGGCGAGGGCGACCTCGCCGGGCTCGCCGCGCATGGCGATGCGGTTCCCGCGGACGTGGATCTCGGCGTCGAAGGCGCCCTCGATGATCCCGAGGTGCTCATCACCGGGCCCGAGCAGGCTGACCATGTTGATGTTGTTGGGCACTACGACGGTGTGCTTGGTCGTGTGCTTCTCCCGCGGCGGGGTGCGGTCGGTGGTGCTGTCAGTCATGGGTGCCCTGGCGGGCGGCCTTTCGGTCGGCGATGATGCGCGCTCTTCATGCTACGGGAGCGCCGCACGAGCGCCCAGCAGGTTTGGCCGTGGTCCAGGCCGTACCGTAGGGCCATGCAGGAGCGGGACGAGTACGACGAGGACTGGGACCCGGCCGACGGTGACGTCGACGATGCCCCTCCCTTCTGGTTCAACGGACAGCACCTGCCCCCGCACGCCCGCTCGATGGGGCTGACCCACCACGTGCCCGACGGGGCGCTGCTCGACTTCGCCGGCTCCCTGGACAGCAGCAAGCGCGGGCACAAGATCACCGCCTGGGCCATGCTCGTCGTGTTCGGGCTGCCCGTGGTCTTCGCGATCATGCGGCTCGTGTCCGTGATCGTCCCGGGCTGAGGCCTACTGCTCGTCGTCGAACGCGACCGAGAGCATGCCGAGGCACATCTCGTCGGTGGTGCCCTCGCCCCAGACGACGTACTTGTCCTCGCGCTGGGTCTCGAACGCCGGCAGCTTGTCGCGGAGCCACTGCGCGTGCTCGCAGGTGACCTTGATCGTGTCGAACGGGTCGAGGTGGACCGGCTCGACGGGCCGCGAGCCCTGGTCGTCGAAGTTCCAGGGCTTGATGTCCAGGACCGTGCGCGCCTGGGGGGTGCCGGGGTTGGTCTCGATCGTGATCCGGCGGCCGAGCAGGTGCATGTGGCCCGCGACCCCGTAGACGGTCATGGCGCGGCCCAGCGTGCGCACGCAGGAGCTCGTGTCGGACGGCTTCGGCTCGGTGCCGCAGAGCAGGTGGAGGACGTTGGCGGTGCTGCCCCCCGACGGCCCGATGCGGGCCCGCTCGTCGGCGATCGCCGCGTCGCGGTCGCACAGCGCGCCGTCGCTGCGCCCGGGACGGCACGGCATCTCGACCGGTGCGGGCATCAGGAACGTGTGGAGCCGGGTGATCCCCGGCTTCTTCGCCGTGATGCGCAGCTGCGTGGAGCTCATGTCGGGGCTGGCGCCCGCGAGCAGGTTGTAGTGGACCTGCATGACGATCCGCGAGCCCTGGGGCAGATCGGTGCCGAAGCCCTTGCGGGTCATCGTCTCCGTGCCACCAGGGGCCCACGCCCCGAGCCAGTTGGCGTCGTCGATGTTGCCGAAGTCGCCGGCCAGGCCTGTCCCGCCGAAGCAGGTCCAGCCCTGCTCGTCGCTCTGGGCGTCCATGTCCTCGGCCTCGGGCACCTGGTCGGGCGAGACCCGGAAGAGGATGACGTGGTGGACCACGTCGGGGTTGCCCGGGACCACGTTGGTGCCGGTGAGGTAGCTGTCGCGGGCGAGCTGGGGGTCGAGCAGGAAGCAGCGGTAGTCGTCGGTCCCGACACCCGTCGGTGAGGACGGGGTGTAGGTCGCCGGCATCGTCATCGTCACGCGGTCCTCGCCCCCACGCAGTGGCAGCAGCGGGCCGGGGTCAGGGGCGTCGTGGTGGGCGTCCTCACTCGTGGTCGCGCTCGGCGCGGTCGACGTCGGCGCCCCCGCCACGGCTGTCGTCGGCGCCTCGGGAGCCGCGGAGACGTCCCCGTCGTCGGTGCCCGAGCAGGCACTCACGACGAGCGCGAGCGCGGCGGCCGCGAGCCACGTCGTACGACGGCGGCTCATCCCGGCGGCCAGGTCATCGAGCGCCCGGCCAGGACGTGGAGGTGGGCGTGGAAGACGGTCTGGCCGACCCCGGCGCCGGTGTTGAACACCAGCCGGTAGTCGTCGTGGCCCTCGGCCGTGGCGACGGCGGCTGCCGTGCTCACCAGCTCGGCCGAGGCCACCGGGTCGCCCGCGGCCAGCTCGGCGGCGTTGGCGTAGTGGTCCTTGGGCACGACCAGCACGTGGGTGGGCGCCTGGGCATTGATGTCACGGAACGCGACGGTGCGCTCGGTGCTGTGCACGATCTCGGCGGGGATCTCCCCGGCCACGATCCTGCAGAAAAGACAGTCCTCCACGAAGGCTGTTCTCCCTCCCAGAAGTCAGTCCCTGATCCTCCCACGGAATCGGCGCCGAGCCGAAGTAAACCCCGAGCCCGACCTGGGCGTGCAACTAGCGTGATGACGCATGCGAGCACCCGGGACCAGACGGTGACCGACCGTCCGTCGTGGAGCGCCGACGAGGCGCTCGACGAGCTCTACGCGGCCCACTGGCGCAGCCTGGTGCGCCTCTCGGTCCTGCTCGTGCGCGACGCGGGCACCGCGGAGGAGGTCGTGCAGGATGCGTTCGTCGCGATGCACGGGCGCTGGTCGCGGCTGCGGGAACCCGACAAGGCGCTGGCCTACCTGCGCCAGTCGGTGGTCAACGGGTCGCGCTCGGTGCTGCGGCACCGCGGCGTCGTCGCCCGCCACGCGTCCTCCCAGCTGCAGGCCGGGTCCCGGGCGGGCGGTGACGAGGCCGCCGAGGCGCTCGCGCGACGCGACGCGGTGCTCGAGGCCTTGCGTGCCCTGCCCGAGCGGCAGCGCGAGGTGCTCACCCTGCGCTACTACCTCGACCTCCCGGAGTCGGAGATCGCCGAGGCCCTGGGCATCAGCCGCGGTGCGGTCAAGAGCCACGCCTCCCGCGGGTCAGCCACGCTGCGCGACCTGCTCGCCGACCACCTGACCGGAGACCTGTGATGACCGAGCCCCGTGACGAGCCCCGCGACGAGCAGCTCGCCCGTCTGATCACCGACGCCGCCGACGGCGTCGAGCCCACCGACCGCCTGGCCGAGATCAGGACCCGCACCGCGTCCACGCGCCGGCGCACCCGCTGGTACGCCGCCGGCGGGGCCTCGCTGCTCGCCGCGGCCGCGGTCGTGGCCGTCGCCCTGCTCGGCAACCCGGCGTCCCCGGGCGCGGACGGCGCCGGACCGGCCCAGGACCCGACCCCGACCGTGACGGACCCGACCCCGGCCCCCTCCGGCTCGGCGAGTCCGGCAGACCCGCCGACCGGCGCCGGCACGACGACGTCGTACACGGTCTTCTTCGTCGGCGACACCGCGCGCGGACCGCGCCTCTACAGCGAGGTGCGAGACGTGCGCGGCGGCCGCGACCTGTTCACCGCGCTGCAGCAGCTCGAGACGCCGCCGCTGGACCCCGACTACCGGGCGCTGTGGCCGGAGGGCAGCTTCGCGGACGCGGGCTTCGACGGCGTGGGCACCGACGGCCAGCTCAGCGTGGTGCTGGCCGACGCGTCCCTGCGCGAGCGACCGGCGGGGATGAGCGAGGCGGACGCGCGGCTGGCGGTGGAGTCGGTCATCTGGACGCTCCAGTCGGCCGCCTCCGAGGGTGACCCGCTGCAGGCGCCGGTGCAGTTCTACCTGGGCCGAAACCCCATCGACCAGGTCCTCGGCGTGCCGACGGCGGAGGGTCTCGCGGCCGGTCTGTCCGAGGACGTGCAGGCGCAGATGAACGTCGCCTTCCCGACCGAGGACCAGGTCGTCGCGGGCTCGTTCATCGCCCTGGGACGCAACAACGGCTTCGAGGCCACGATGACCTGGACCATCACCGACGAGGCCGGCTCGGTGGTGCTCGACGGCTTCGCCACGGCCGAGGGCTGGGGCGAGGGCGGGCTTTTCCCCTGGCGCACGGAGCCCATCGACGTCTCGGGTCTTGCCCCTGGTCGCTACATCTTCACCGCAGCCAACGACGACCCGTCGGGTGGCGCCGAGGGCGTCGGACCCGACACCGACACGCGCTCGATCATCGTCGAATAGCCGACCGACGCCGACAGGATGGGACCCATGAACGCCTTCCCCACCCGTTCCTTCTCCCTCGCCGTCGCCGGCCTGGTCGCCGCGGCGACCCTGGCCGGCTGCTCCACCGACACCGACCCGGTCGCCGACGACCCTGCTCCGAGCGGGTCGACGAGCGCCCCTCCGACGAGCGAGGCACCCACGACCGATCCCAGCGAGCCGGCCTCCTCCGAGCCGTCGGCGCCCTCGGAGACCGTGGTCGCGCCGGTCTACTTCACCGGTGACAGTCCGATGGGGGTGCGGCTCTACCGCGAGTTCCGCGCCGTCGAGGTCGACAACCCGCTCGCCGAGGCGGCCGCGCTGATGGCGGCGGGCGACGCGCTCGACCCTGACTACGGCACGCTCCTCAGCGGCGGCTTCACCTCCGTCGCCTACGACGAGACCGGTGGCCGGTTCGTCGTCGAGCTCGCCGACGACTCCCTCACCTCGGCGCCCTCCGGGATGAGCAAGGCCGACGCACGGATCGCCCTCCAGGCCTTGGTCTACACCCTGCAGGGCGTCCAACAGGTCCGCGCGCCCGTGGTCGTCACCCTCGACGGCTCCCCGGCGACGCTGCTCGGCATCGACACCTCGGCCGGCGTCAAGAACGCGCCCCAGCTCGACGTGCTCAGCCTGGTCAACGTCACCTCGCCGGCTGAAGGTGACACCGTGAGCGGCTCGTTCACCGCCAGCGGAGTCGCGAGCTCCTTCGAGGCGACCGTGCCGTGGGAGGTCCGCCAGGGCGACACCGTCGTGCTCGAGGGCTTCGCCACCGCCGAGGGCTTCATGGACCAGCTCTACCCGTGGGAGACCTCGGTCGACGTGTCGGGGCTGGCGCCCGGCGACTACACGTTCGTCGCGCTGACCGACGACCCGTCCGGCGGCGAGGGTCCCGGGCCGTTCGTCGACACGAAGACGATCACGGTCGAGTAGGCGGCGGCGCGGCGCCGCGGCCGTGGCCGAATGTCGGCAGTTCGCACCCGAGCCACGGGCGCCGAGCGTGCGCGCCACGTCGTACGCCGCGAACTGCCCGGCGGAAGTGACGGACAAGCGCAAGAGTCCCCGGACATCCGAGTAGTCATGCGCCCCAACGAGCCGTCCGCGCCAGCAACGCCGCACAGGCAGCGACCCCGGCGGTGGAGGTGCGGAGCACCTCGGCGCCGAGGCGCACGCTAACGGCGCCGGCGGCGACGAGGAGCGCGACCTCGTCGGGGCTCAGCCCGCCCTCGGGGCCGACGACCACGACGACCACACCCGCGGGCGGCACCGACAGACCGGCGAGCGGGATGCTGGCCTGCTCGTGGAGCACCACGGCCAGGTCGGCGGAGGCGACGAGCGCTGCGACGTCGGCGGTCGTGGCGAGCTCCGCGACCGCGGGGTGCCAGGAGCGGCGTGACTGCTTGGCGGCCTCGCGGGCCGTCGAGCGCCAGCGGGCCAGCGACTTCGTGGCGCGCTCGCCCTTCCAGACCGCGACACTGCGCGAGGCGGCCCAGGGCACGATCCGGTCGACGCCGACCTCGGTGAGGACCTCGACGGCGAGCTCTCCACGGTCGCCCTTGGGCAGCGCCTGGACGACCACGAACGACGGCTGGGGCCGCACGACCTCCTCGACCGAGGCGGCCTCGACCGTGAAGACCCGCTTGCCGGTCTCGGTGACCGCACCGGTCACCGAGCGGCCGGCGCCGTCGGTCAGCACCACCTGCTCGCCGACGCGCAGCCGTCGTACGGCGACGGCGTGGTGCGCCTCGTCGCCCTCGACGGTGACGCCGGCCCCGACCGACACACCTGCGAGGGTCGGGACGAGGTGGACCGGCAGGCTCATCCGTGCTGGTTGAACGCGTCGCGCAGACGGCCGAAGACCGACTTGGCCGAGGTGCTGCGGACCTGACCCGTGGGGGCCTCCTCACCGCGGATCGCGGCGAGCTCGCGCAGCAGCTCCTCCTGACGCGGGTCGAGCCGCAGCGGGGTCTCGACGACCACGCTGACGACCAGGTCGCCGCGGCCGCCGCGGAGGCCGGGGACGCCGCGTCCGCGCATCACCTGCTGGGTGCCGGACTGGGTGCCGGACCCGATCTCGAGCTCGAACTCGGTCTCGACGCCCGAGTCGGCACCCTGCTCCACGTCGGCCTCGAGGGTCGGCAGCGTCAGCGTGGTGCCGAGCGCCGCCGCCGTCATCGGCAGCGTGACCGTGCAGTGCAGGTCGTTGTCGTGGCGCGTGAAGGTCGGGTGCTCGCCGACGTGGATCTCGACGTAGAGGTCGCCGGCCGGGCCGCCCCCGGGACCCACCTCGCCCTGCTCGCTGAGCTGGACGCGGGTGCCGTTGTCGACGCCGGCGGGGATCTTGACCGTCAACGTACGACGGGAGCGGACGCGTCCGTCACCGGCGCAGTCGCGGCAGGGCTCGGGGATGATCGAGCCGAAGCCGCGGCACGCGGCGCAGGGGCGCAGCGTGCGGATCTCGCCCAGGAACGAGCGCTGCACGTGGGCGACCTCGCCGGCGCCCCGGCAGGTCTCGCACGGGATCGGGTGGCTGCCGGGTGCGGCACCCTCGCCGTCGCAGGTCGTGCAGAGCACGGCGGTGTCGACCTTGAGCTCCTTGGCCACGCCGAAGGCGGCCTCGGCCAGGGAGATCTCGAGCCGGATCAGGGCATCCTGCCCACGGCGTACGCGGGAGCGGGGGCCCCGGCCCTGACCGCCACCGCCCGCACCGGGCTGGCCGCCGAAGAAGGCGTCCATGATGTCGGTGAACGAGAAGCCGGCACCCTGGCCGAAGCCGGCCTGGCCGCCGCCGAAGGGGTCACCGCCGCGGTCGTAGGCGGCGCGCTTCTGGGGGTCGGAGAGCACCTCGTAGGCGCGCGAGACCTCCTTGAACTTCTCCTGCGTCTCCGGGTCCGGGTTGACGTCGGGGTGCAGCTGTCGCGCGAGGCGCCGGTAGGCCTTCTTGATGGCGTCGCCATCCGCGTCGCGGGCGACACCGAGGAGCTCGTACAGGTCCTGGCTCAACGTGGGTGTCCTTCTCTGGTCTCGGTGGGGCGGTGGGGCGGTGGGGCGGTGGGGCGGTGGGGGATGCGATGGGCGGCGACGAGCCGGCTCAGGCTTCGTCGAGGATGCGCGAGACGTAGCGCGCGACCGCACGGACGGCGGTCATGGTGCCGGGGTAGTCCATGCGGGTCGGCCCGACGACCCCGAGGGTCGCGAGGGCGTCGTCCTGGGGGCCGTAGCCCGTGGCGACCACGCTGGTCGCCGAGAGCTGCTCGTAGGGACCCTCCGCACCGATCCGGACGGTCACCATGCCCCCGCTGGTGGCCTCGCCGAGGAGCTTGAGCAGCACGACGTGCTCCTCGAGCGCCTCGAGCAGCGGCCGCACGGCCGAGTCGAAGCTGTCGCCGTAGCGGGCCAGGTTGGCGGCGCCGCCCACCGCGATGCGCTCGTCGGAGCGGTAGTCGCTCATGGCGTCGGCGAGCGCGTTGACGACCGGTGCCGCGTAGACCGCCAGCGGGCTGGTCGGCGGCTGCTCACCCAGGCCCCGCAGCGCCGTGACGGCGTCGGCGATGACCTGACCGGTGGCGGTCTGGTTGACCCGGAGCCTCAGGTCGGCCAGGACGTCGTCGTCGAGGTCGGCCTCGAGGTCGACGAGGCGCTGCTCGACGCGGCCCGTGCTCAGGATGAGGACGGCGAGCAGCCGTCGGGGCGCCAGCGCGACCAGCTCCACGTGGCGCACGGTGGAGCGCGAGAGCGTGGGGTACTGGACGACCGCGACCTGGCGGGTGAGCTGCGAGAGCACTCGCACGGAGCGCTGCACGACGTCGTCGAGGTCGACCGCCCCGTCGAGGAACGTCGAGACCGCACGCTTCTCCGCGACGCTCATCGGCTTGACCGTGGTGAGCCGGTCGACGAAGAGCCGGTAGCCCTTGTCGGTCGGCACGCGGCCGGCGCTGGTGTGGGGCTGGGTGATGTAGCCCTCGTCCTCGAGCACCGCCATGTCGTTGCGCACCGTGGCCGGCGAGACCCCGAGGCTGTGGCGCTCGACGAGCGCCTTGGAGCCGACCGGCTCCTCCGTGGCGACGTAGTCCTCGACGATCGCGCGGAGCACGGCCAGTCGTCGTTCCTCCTGCATGCCGCCTCCGCTGCTCGTCGTCCCTCTGGCACTCCGTCGTGGTGAGTGCCAATGCTACTAGGCAGGCGCGGGTGCGACCGACTCCTGTACCCCGCCAGGACTATGCAGGTTAGGCTTGCCTAACTCATCCACGAAGGAGCCCTGCGATGGCCACGCTCGATCTCACCCAGCTCGACGAACCCCTGCGCCTGGCCGCTGCGGCCCGCAGCATCCTGGCGTGTCCCTCCTCGGTCCACCTCGTGGTGGACGGCGTCGACGACGTGCTGGCCGGGACCGACGAGCTCGGGATGCAGGACCTCGGCGGCCACCCGACCTTCTCCTGCGCCCCCGGGACCGACCTGGCCCACGCCTCGGCGCGCGGAGCCCGGGCACTGCTGACCCTGCACAGCGGGCTCGGGTCGAGCGGCTCCCCCGACCGCGACGCGACCCTGACGCTCGCCGGGACGCTGCACACCACCGCACGGGAGGACTGCGCCTGCTGCGGGCAGGTCCGCGACGTCGTCACGATGCGCCTCACCTTCGCGTTGCTCGCGCGGTCCGGGGAGGGCCGCCGTGAGCAGCAGCGCCGGGTGCCGCTCGACGACTTCCGCTCCCCCACGCTGGAGCTGAACCGCGGCTACCTCCAGCGCTCGGTCGAGCACGCCAACCGCTGCCACCAGGAGGAGCTGCGGCAGGCGGTCGCCACCACCACCGGCACCCGGATCAGCCAGGTCGTGGGCGTCGCCCTGGTCGACCTGCGCCCGCACAGGGTCGAGGTGCAGTGGGTCGACCTCACCGGCTCGCACTCACGCACGCTCACCTTCGCCCGGTCCGCAGCCGGCGCCGACGAGCTCGGTGAGCTGCTGCGCCGCGAGCTGCATGCCGGCCTCTGCTGAGCGGGCTCTGCCGACGGGTCGGGCGACCGGCACGCCTACGCTGGGCGGATGGGGTTCCTCGAGGTCGCCGACCGGGTCTGGGTCGCGCGCCACGCGTGGTTCGACGTCAACGTCACGCTGGTGGGTGGCTCCCGCGGCCTGCTGCTCGTCGACACGCACGCCTCCAGCCTCGCGGCCCGCGGTGTCGTCGACGACATCCGCGCCCTGGGCGTCGGCGAGGTGACCGCGATCGTCAACACCCACGAGCACTTCGACCACACCTTCGGCAACCAGGTCCTGCGCGCCGCCTACGGCGCCGTGCCCATCCACGCGCACGAGACCGCCGCCGAGCAGACCCTGGCCGCGGGCGACCGCATCAAGGCGCTCTACACCGCCGACACGACCGACCCCCACCGCGACGAGGTCCTCGCGACCGAGGTCGTGCCGGCCGACCACACCTTCTCCTCCGCCGTGGCGCTCGACCTCGGCGACCGCCTCGTCGAGCTGGTCCACCCCGGACGCGGGCACACCGCCGGGGACCTCGTCGTGCGGGTGCCGGACGCGGACGTGCTCCTCGCCGGCGACCTGGTCGAGGAGTCCGAGGAGAGCGGCGGTGTGCCGGGCTTCGGCGAGGACTGCTACCCGCTCGAGTGGCCCCTGACCCTGGACATCGTGCTCGGACTGACCACCTCGTCGAGCGTCGTGGTTCCCGGCCACGGCGCGGTGGTCGACCGCGACTTCGTCGAGGACCAGCGCAACCAGATCGGGATCCTGGCCGAGACCGTGCGCGACCTCGCGTCCCGCGGCGTCCGGGTCGAGGACGCCGTGGCGGCCGGCGAGTGGCCGTTCCCGGCGCAGCGGCTGGGCTCCGCCGTACGACGCATCTACGAGCAGCTGCCCCGCAGCCAGAAGCGCCTACCGCTCATCTAGCTCCTCCTCATGTCGTCTCATCTCGTCGGGTGAGTCGCGACGTCGTGGCCGCGGGCTAGGTTCGGAGCATGAGCGAATCCGAGAACGAGCCCGAGATCGGCATCGGCGACGACCAGCTGCCCGAGGACCTCCAGCCCGGAGAGGACAACCCGCTGGCCGAGGGTCTCGACGACGGCGAGACGGTGGACGACCTGCTCACCGACGGCAAGAGCGCCGAGGAGAGCCCGGACGCGAGCCCGGACGCGAGTGCGGACGACGGCGAGGAGTCAGACGGGTCACAGCACAACTGAGCCCGGCGCGGCAGACCACCACTGTCGGCGGTGCCGCCTAGCGTGGTCGGTGTGAACGACCGTTACGGCAGCGACGTGCTCTCCGGTGACTGGAAGGTCCCCCAGCGGGGCCGGGCGGTCGAGACGCCCTCCGAGCTGGGCATGGTCGTCGAGGAGGTCACCACCGACTGGGTCGGGGAGATCGTCGCGATCGACCGCGACCTCGACACCCTGACATTGGAGGACCGCCGCAGCCGCCGGCGCACCTTCCCCCTCGGGCCCGGCTTCCTGCTCGCGGGCAAGCCGGTGATCCTCACCCGTCCGGTCCGCGCGGGTGCTCCGGCTGCGCCGACCCGCACGGCCTCCGGGTCGGTCGCCGTCCACGGCGCGAAGGCCCGCGTCGCCCGGGCCAGCCGGATCTTCGTCGAGGGCCGCCACGACGCGGAGCTGGTCGAGAAGGTCTGGGGTGACGACCTGCGACTCGAGGGTGTCGTCGTGGAATACCTCCAGGGCGTCGACGACCTCGTCGAGCACCTGCGCGACTTCGACCCCGGCCCGGAGCGCCGGGTCGGCGTGCTGGTCGACCACCTGGTCGCCGGCTCCAAGGAGAGCCGGATCGCCCAGCAGGTCGCCGCCTCCCCCGTCGGGCGCCACGTGCTGGTCGTGGGTCACCCCTTCATCGACGTGTGGGCCGCGGTCAAGCCCGACCGGATCGGGGTCGCGGCCTGGCCCGACGTCCCGCGCAGCATCGAGTGGAAGAAGGGGATCTGCCGCGCGTTCGGCTGGCCCCACGCCGACCAGGCCGACATCGCCCGGGCCTGGCAGCACATCCTGTCGCGCGTGCAGTCCTACGACGACCTCGAGCCGGCGCTGCTCGGCCGCGTCGAGGAGCTCATCGACTTCGTCACCGGCTCCGGCTGATCGTCGCGTCCTCGCTGGCGGGGGCGCTTGGCTGCGCACCGGGGTGCATGACTACCCGGATGTCCGGGGACTCTTGCGCTTGTCCGCCACTCCAGCCGGGCAGTTCGCGCCGTACGACGTGACACGCACGCTCAGCGCTGGTCGCTCGGGCTCGAACTTCCGACAATCGGCTTCGGCGCCGTCAGCCGGTCAAGCCCGAGACCGCAGCTCGCCTCAGCCTCTCGACGCCGCCTCGCTTGCACTCGGCGGGCTCGACCACCGGACGGAGCGGCTCGAACACCGAGCGGGGCTCGGCAGACGGACGACAGGTCAGCTGCGGAGCATCAACCCGTTGGCGTCCTTGGAGTCGCTGGCCAGCATGATGATCCCGTCGATGACCGGCCACAGCGCGCCGATGCCGCAGGTGAAGATCGTGACGAGCAGCTGGGCGATCCCGATGCCGCTGTCACCGATGTAGAAGCGCCCGATCCCGAAGGGCACCAGGATCTGGAGCAGTCCTGCGACGACCTTGGACTTGTCGGAGTAAGGGATGCCCGTCACCGGGTGCACCCCGTAGGGCGCTCCCGGACCCGCCGGGCCGGCGCCGTAGGTCTGGTAGGGCATCTGGGCGTAGGGCTGCTGCCCGTAGGGCGGCTGGCCGTAGGGCGCCTGGCCGTAGGGCGGCTGGGCCGGCTGGCCGTAGCCCTGCTGGTCAGGGCCCGGCTGGCCGTAGGACGGCTGCTCGTAGGACGGAGGCGGGGCCTGCGGGTCGCCGTAGGGCGGCGGGGGCGGAGGCGTCGCACCGTAGGGCGAGTCGCCGCTGGAGGGATCGTGCGGCTGGTTCGGCTCGTACGGGTTCTCGGGTCCCTGCGTCATGGACGAAGCCTATGCCCTGCGCGCCGCCCCATGGTCGAGTGCATCAGGGAAGCAGGTCGCGCACGACTGCATCGGCGAGCAGGCGACCACGACGGGTGAGGACCAGCCGGTCCGTCACCGGCTCGAGCAGCCCGTCGCCCACCAGGGCCGGCACCGCGGCGAGACCGACGGCGTCCAGCACGGCAGGTGGCAGGCCGTCGCGCAACCGCAGCTCGAGCAGCACCCGTTCGACGCGACGGCTCTCCGGGTCGAGCACCTCGCGGGCGTGGGCCGGGCTGAGGCCGCGGGCCAACCGGTCGGCGTAGGCCGCCGGGTGCTTGACGTTCCACCAGCGCACCCCGCCGACGTGGGAGTGCGCGCCGGGGCCGATGCCCCACCAGTCCCCGTCGGTCCAGTAGCCCAGGTTGTGCCGGCACCGGGCCTCGTCGTCGCGTGCCCAGTTGGAGACCTCGTACCAGCCCAGCCCCGCCGCGGTCAGCCGGTCGTCGGCCAGGTCGTACTTGTCGGCGAGGTCGTCCTCGTCGGGCATCGGCAGCTCGCCGCGGCGGACCCGGCGCGCCAGGGCGGTGCCGTCCTCGACGATCAAGGAGTACGCCGACACATGGTCGGGCGCGCACGCGAGCGCCTCGTCGAGGCTCCGGGCCCAGTCGTCGAGCGACTCCCCCGGCGTGCCGTAGATGAGGTCGAGGCTGACCTGCTCGAAGCCGGCCTCGCGGGCCCACCGCACCACGTCCGGCACACGACGCGGGTCGTGGGTGCGGTCGAGGACCGCGAGCACGTGCGGCACGGCCGACTGCATGCCGAACGAGATCCGGGTGAAGCCCGCTTCCCGCAGCGCCGCGAGGTCGGCCGGGCTCACGCTGTCGGGGTTGGCCTCGGTCGTGACCTCGGCCCCGGGAGCCAGGCCGAACTCCTCGGCGACCGCGCCGAGCATGGCACCGAGGTCGGCCGGGGCGAGCAGGGTAGGCGTGCCGCCGCCGAGGAAGACCGTGTCGACGCGGACCTCGACGTCGCCCAGGACCTGGCGTGCTCGTCGTACCTCGGCGACCGCGGAGGCAGCGTAGGTGACGCGTGAGGCACCCGGGCCGAGCTCCTCGGCGGTGTAGGTGTTGAAGTCGCAGTAGCCGCAGCGCACCGTGCAGAAGGGGACGTGCACGTAGAACCCGAACGGCCGATCCCCCAACCCGGCGAGCGCCTGCGCAGGAAGCGACCCGTCCTCTGGAGCCGGGTCACCGGGAGGCAGGGCGGACGGCACCGGACCATTCTCCCACCCTCCGGATCGACGATCAGACCGGGACGTTGAGGGAGATCGTGTAGCCCTGCCCGACCGAGCCGGTGACGGTGGCCATCTGCAGCGAGACCCCGTCGGAGAACACGTCGTCGCTCTCGAGGCTGGTGGCGTGGACCGGGCTGGAGCCGGTGCTTAAATGACGAACGGGTGCCGGCGGTCTCCCGCCGACACCCATTCGAACCGGGCGGCCTGTGCGTCCCCTGTGAGGAGACGGTGGCCAGCCTGATCAGCCGTAGAAAGCGGCGATCCGCTCCCCGTTGTTCTTCTCTACGACGTTGCGCTTGACCTTCATCGAGGGGGTCAGCTCACCGGACTCGATGGTCAGGTCGTGGTCGAGGATCTCCCACTTCTTGATCGTCTCCCAGCGGTTGAGGCGCGCGTTGAGCTCCTCCACGTAGCCGGCGACCATCTCGTGCGCCTTGTCGGACTTCACGATGTCGGTGTAGGAGGCGCTGGACATATCGTTCTCCTCGGCCCAACCGACCATCGCGTCGGGGTCGAGGGTGACCAGGGCGACGACGAAGTTGCGGTCGTTGCCGAAGACCATGAACTGGCTGGCGTAAGGGCAGATCGCCTTGAAGTTGGCCTCGATCGCGGACGGCGCGATGTATTTGCCGCCCGAGGTCTTGAACAGGTCCTTGATGCGGCCGGTGATGGTGAGGTAGCCCTCGGAGTCGAGGCTGCCCTTGTCGCCGGTGCGCAGCCAGCCGTCGTCGGTGAGCGTCTTGGCCGTCTCCTCGGGCAGGTTGTGGTAGCCGTTCATGACGTGGGGACCGCGCAGCAGGACCTCGTCGCCCTCGCCGATCTTGACCTCGGTGCCGGGCAGTGCGCGCCCGACGGTGCCGATCTTGTTGTCGTCGGGGTGGTTGACCGTGGCACCGGCGGAGTTCTCCGTCATGCCGTAGCCCTCGAGGATCACGATGCCGGCGGCGTTGAACCACTCGGCGATCTCGCGGTTGAGCGCGGCCGAGCCGGAGATGAAGAACCGGACCCGACCACCGAACCGCTCGCGCACCTTGCTGAAGACCAGCTTGTCGAAGAGCGCATGCTGGAGCTTGAGCATCAGCGGGACCGACTTGCCGTCACGCTTGCGACGGTCGACCTCGAGGCCGACGGCGAAGGCCTTCTTGAAGATCTTCTCCTTGGCGCCACCCTCCGCAGCCTGCATCGTCTGGATCCGGCCGTAGGCCTTCTCGAAGATGCGAGGAGCCGCACCCATGAAGGTCGGCTTCACGATCGAGCAGTTCTCGACGATCTTGTCGACGCGACCGTCGATGGCGGCAGCGAAGCCGCAGGCCATCTGCGCGGAGAGCAGCACCTTGCCGAAGGAGTGCGACATCGGCAGCCAGCGGAACTCCAGGTCGCTCTCGGAGAGGATCCCCTGGACCTGGATGGACATGCCCTCATAGACCCAGGACTTGTGCGTCAGGCGCACGCCCTTGGGCCGCCCGGTCGTGCCCGACGTGTAGATCAGGGTCGCGAGCTGGTCGGGCGCGATCGAGGCCGCGGTGGTCTCGATGATGTCGGGGTGCGCCGCGAGGTGGGCGTCGCCGAGTGCCGCCAGGTCGTCCATCGAGATGACCCAGTCGTCATCGGTGGTCCCCTCGAAGGTCACGACCTTCATCAGGTGCGGCAGCTCGGACTTGTGCTCCCTGAGCTTGGCGATCTGCTCGTCGTCCTCCGCGAAGACGATGCGCGACTCCGAGTCGCCCAGGATGTAGGCCGTGTCGACGGAGTTGGTGGTCGGGTAGACGGTGGTCGTGGCGCCACCGGCGCACACGATGGCGAGGTCGGCGAAGATCCACTCGTAACGGGTCGCGGAGGCGATGCCCACCCGCTCCTCCGGACCGATCCCGAGCGAGAGCAGGCCCGCTGCGAGGCTGCGGACGCGCTCGCCGGTCTGCTTCCACGTGATCGACGTCCAGTCGTCGCCGACGGGGTAGCGGAAAGCTTCAGAGTCGGGCGACGCGGCTACTCGGTCGAGGAACTGCACCGCCATGTTCTGCGTGAGATTGTCGACGAAGGTCGTGTCGTGATTGACAGGCATGCCACTCCTGGGTCAGGCCGAGACGGATGGTGTGGGAAGTAACCTAGATCACTACCCCTGCCGGCCGGTAGGCGCCTCGACGGCGAGCCGCGACTCCTTCGACCGCACCGCCCACCGAACCGTCGGACCGGTCAGGAGCGATGCCCCCAGCAGTATCGCTCCGAGCAGCAGCCAGCCCACCCCGCCGAGCGCCAGCGGCAGCAGGGCGATGACCATCGGGGCGAGGAACGAGCTGATCGAGAACGTCATCCCCCAGACGCCCTGGTACTGGCCCATCGCCTCCTCCGGCGGCAGCTCGAAACCCAGCACGAACGACGCCGACGCCTGGGCGAGCTCACCCGCGACGTGCAGCAGCGCGCCCGAGACGAGCAGCGTCGCGGCCAGCACCGCGGACACCCGGCCGCTCAGCCCGAAGACCGCGCACGCCGCGAAGAACAGCTCCCCCGCGACGAGGTTGGCGCGCACCGCCGCCTCGACGGTCGCGACCCGCTTGGCGACGGCGACCTGGGCGACCACGACAATGACGGTGTTGATGACCATCAGCACCGCGACCAGCCACCGCGGCGCCTCGGTCTCGTTGACCACCCACAGCGGGATCGCCAGCTCGAGGATCCAGTACTGCATCGTGACGACCGAGCTCACGACCACGACCGCGACGAACGGCAGGTCGCGCAGTGCGGTCAGCATTGCGAGCCCCTGGCCCGCTGGCCTGGGTGGCACGTGCGGCACCCGGGCCAGCAGCACCGCCGTGACGACGTACGACGCCACGTCGAGGTAGAGCACCGCCAGGTAGGCCTCGCGGGTGTCGAAGTGGAGCGCGATCGCGGCGATCCCGGTGCCGACCGTCATGCCGACGTTGGTGACCGACCTCAGGTAGGCCTTGGTGGTCGCCCGCCCGGCCCCCTGGACCAGTCCCGCGATCAGCGCCCCACGCACGGCACCGGCGCCACGGTCGAGCACCGCGATGACGCTCGTGACCAGCACGAACTGCCACCACTGCGTCACCAGCAGGAGCAGCCCGGTCAGCGCCGCGATCACCAGCACGAGCGCGACCTGCACCTCACGGGGGCCGCGCAGGTCGGCGAGGTGGCCGATCGGCACGCCGGCGAAGAGCGCGACACCGGCCGCGATGCTCAGCCCGGCCCCCACCTCCACGATCGAGAACCCGACGATCCGGGTGAAGTAGAGCGCGCTGAGGGTGAAGAAGATGCCGTTGCCCATCGTGTTGACGAGCGTTGCGACCGCCATCCGACGTACGGCGGGCTCCTCGGGCAGCAGGTCGTCGAGCCTCACAACGACATGTTGGCGACGTAGGCCGAGGCCTTGTCGTGTGCTTCGGCGACGAGGCCGTCGACCTCGAGGAGGCGCGGCAGCAGCGTCGGCTCCGTGTGCAGGGCGCGGAACATCATCGAGACGGTCACGCCGTGCCCCGGCTCGTGGATCACCGTGATCTGGTCGCCGGCCTGGATGACGCCGGGGACGAGGACGCGCAGGTAGGGGCCAGGGCGCCCCTCGGACGCGAAGCGCTTGACCCAGGCGGTGTTGTCGTAGCCGCCGCGGCCCATCCACATCTTGAAGTCGTTGCAGGGCGTGCGGATCGAGGCGACCTCGAGCACGACGTCGGCGCCGACGCGCCAACGCTCGCCCACCTCGGCCTCGTTGACGTCGATGCCGGAGGTCGTCAGGTTCTCCCCGAACTGGCCGTCGCGGATCGGCTGGCCCAGGACCTGGGTCCAGTGGTCGAGGTCCTCGCGCGCGAAGGCGTAGACGGCCTGGTCGATGCCGCCGTGGTGCCGGATGTCGGAGACCTGGTCGCCGGCTATGCCCAGCGGACCGACCTCGACGGGGCCGACGACTGCCGCCTTGTCGATCGACGTGCGGCCGATCGCGGCCCACGCGGCCTCGCGGGGACGACCGACGTTGACAGAGCGCAGGAGGGGCATGGCGCCCATCCTCTCCGACGCGCATGCCCCGCGGCGACCGGGTTTGTGCCGTCCCGTCACGATCCGGTCACGACCCGGGTGAGCGGCCCCCTCGCCAGGAGAGGGTGAGGGCATGCGATCACGGACACCCGGCATGTGGTGGGGCAACGCCATCGAGGCCCCGGACCCCAGCGCCCTCGCCCACTTCTACTCCGACCTCCTCGGCTGGCCCGTCGGCCACGAGGAGCCCGGCACCGCGATCGTCGCGCCTGCTCCCGAGGGGCCCTACCTGGTCTTCCAGCAGGTCCACGCCGCCGACTGGGTGCCGCCCGTGTGGCCACCGGTCGTCGGAGAGCAGCGGGCGATGATGCACCTCGACTTCCAGGTGGGCGACCTCGAGGAGGCCGTGGGTGAAGCGGTCGCGCTCGGCGCGACGCTGGCCGAGCAGCAGCCACAGGACCACGTGCGGGTCCTGCTCGACCCGGCCGGTCACCCGTTCTGCCTGTGCCGCGACGACGGCTGAGGCCGCCTCACCCAGGGAAGGCGGCGTCGTCCGTGGTCGGCGACCAGTCGGCCCACGAGGACCACCAGTGCTCGCCCCGGTCCAGCGCGGCTTCGACGTGCGCAGCGTCGGCAAGGACGTCGAGGACTGTCTGCGCCGAGATCCGCCCCTCCGTGCGCTGGTGGTGAAGGTCCGTGACGTCCTTCCAGTGTCGCTGCCCGTCGGCATCGATCACGAGGTCGAGCCCGTAGTCGTTCGTGTCGATGTGACCCGGACCGCGACTCAACGGCGCCTCGAAGTTGATGTACCAGTGGCGGAACGACCCCTCTGGCGTGAAGAATTTCCAGACGCTGTAGAGGTCGCCCGCTCGATGGAGCTGGAGGACGATGGAGCCACCCCACTGCGAGTGACGGGCCCAGGGGTGGACACCGAACGAGTGGCTCGGGAAGGTGAACGTCGAACCCGGGTCGAGCTGCACGGCCAGCCGGTCGCCGTCGTCGTGGACCACCGTCACCGGCGAGGTGAGCCAGAGCTCGCCATGGAGCACCTCCCGACGCTCGATGACCTGGCCGGTCTGGAACATATCCATGACCGGAGAGTAAGGGAGTGACGACGTCGACTGTCGACGCTCGTGAGAGGGGTCCACGTGGACCCCTCTCACGAGCGTGAGGGTGGTGCCCCGGGTTGGTCGCGCGACGTAAGCGCCTGGTGGTTCCACGTCCTGAGGTCGTGGGCAGCGGAACCTCCGGCTCTGCGATGAGTGCGCCTGATGTGTCAGCAACGTGATGGAGAAGGACACCTACTCCTGGACCGCCTTGGCGATCGCCACGCAGGTGGTCAGCCAGGTCGGGTCGGGGTCGCCGTCCTGGATCGCCCACAGGGCGTTGTGCAGCATCCGCACGACCACCCAGTCGCGGGCCCGGTCCTCGTCCAGGCCGGCCGCGTCGATGGTCGCGTGGAAGCGCCGGCGCACTCCCCCGCGGATGTCGCCCGCAAGCTCGTCGAAGCGGTTCCACAGCAGCGGCGCGACCTCGTAGTGCGGATCGCCGTTCATCGGCTTGGGGTCGATGGCCAGCCACGGCGCCCGGTCGGCCGCCAGCACGTTGGCGAAGTGCAGGTCGCCGTGGAGCACGCGATCGACGCCGGCGGGGTCGGCGACCAGGTCGCGGCCGAGCGACACCGCCTGCTCGACCAGTCGGCGAGGCAGCGGCGCGCTGCGCGGCAGCGAGCCGAGCGCGGCGCCCCACCGCTCGACGTACGACGTGAGGGTGCGCAGCTGCGGCAGTGCGGGTCGGTGGAGGTGGACGTAGAGACCGCCGACGATCTCGCACGCCTCGATGTCCCCGTGGTCGGAGAGGTCGGTGGGGTGCAGCCGCTCGAGCAGCAGCGCCCGCCGACGCGGGTCGGCCCGCAGCAGGGCGACCGCGCCGCGCCCGTGCCAGTGCTGCAGGGCCAGCGCCTCGTGCTCGGACTCGTCGTCGGGAAAGGCCACCTTGAGCACCGCCCGGTCCTGCTCGTGCCGCACCGGCACCACCACGGACGCGTAGCCGTGCATCGCCGGCCCGTCGGGCACCAGCTCCCACTCCTCCAGCAGCCCTGCGACCACGCCCGGCAGCGCGGCGACGTACGACGCCCAGTCGGGACCGCGGGTGGCGAACGCCCGCACGGCGTCGGGCAGGTCGACGTGCCGGCGCGGGGTGTTCACCCGACCATCCTGCCGGGCGCGCGGTGAGCCACAGGACTCCGCGTCGAGTGGATCGACCTGACCGACCGGCCGGCGGTGGCCGACCTGCCGGCCCGCGTCACACCCGCCGTCGTGGCGCACCCCGCGGCCGTGATCCCGCCGCACTGCCATGCCCGTCCCGGTCCTGGGTGAGGTGCTGGTGATCGGCAGCGACGACAGCCACCGGCTGCGCCAGGGCGACATCACCCCGGCGATGACCGCCGCCGTGGGGCTCGACGACGGGATCCCGGTGGGCCGGCCCGGGGACCCTGCGCGGGACGACGTCTGGTTCACCACCGACTGGCTGGACACCGCACGCGCCCAGGAGGCGTTGGGCTTCCAGCACCACTCCTGGCCGGCCATGCTGGCCGAGATCCGGGCCGGAGCCGGGTGGCAGCGCTACCTGCTGCGCCTGGCGGCGCCGATCATGCATGAGGTGCTGCGGCGCCGCGCGTCGCCGTACTCCTCGATGCCGGGGCCCACGCCGACCCGGCCGCCGCGATCGAGGCCCGGTGGGGCTGCGACGCGGTGACCGCAGACTGACGGGCTACTTCTTGCCGGACTTCTCGCCCGACGGGGCGTTGGAGAGCGCGGCGATGAACGCCTCCTGGGGGACCTCGACGCGGCCGACCATCTTCATCCGCTTCTTGCCCTCCTTCTGCTTCTCCAACAACTTGCGCTTGCGGGTGATGTCGCCGCCGTAGCACTTGGCGAGGACGTCCTTACGGATCGCGCGGATGTTCTCGCGGGCGATCACCCGCGCACCGATCGCGGCCTGGATCGGCACCTCGAACTGCTGGCGC
Organism: Nocardioides psychrotolerans; assembly: GCF_900113685.1. GTDB lineage: Bacteria > Actinomycetota > Actinomycetes > Propionibacteriales > Nocardioidaceae > Nocardioides > Nocardioides psychrotolerans. The sequence goes on along the minus strand of NZ_FOQG01000004.1, from coordinate 256,629 downwards.
GGGATGAGCTCCTTGAGCTTGCCGGCCAGCATGACGCCGTAGGCGTAGGCGGCGTCCTTGTGGACGATCGCGGAGAACGCGTCGACCGGCTCGCCCTGGAGCAGGATGTCGACCTTGACGAGGTCGGCCGCCTGGTCACCGGAGCGCTCGTAGTCGAGCGAGGCATAGCCCTTGGTGCGCGACTTCAGCTGGTCGAAGAAGTCGAAGACGATGTCACCCATGGGCAGGACGTAGCGCATCTCCACGCGGTCCTCGGAGAGGTAGTCCATGCCCTGCAGCTGGCCGCGCTTGTTCTGGCACAGCTCCATGATCGTGCCGATGTAGTCCGAGGGACTCAGGATCGTGGCGCGCACGACGGGCTCACGGACCTCGGCGATCTTGCCCTCGGGGTATTCGCTGGGGTTGGTGACCTCGATGACGCTGCCGTCCTCCATGACCACCTCGTAGACCACGTTGGGCGCGGTCGAGATGAGGTCGAGGTTGAACTCCCGCTCGAGGCGCTCACGCACGATCTCCATGTGCAGCAGGCCGAGGAAACCGCAGCGGAAGCCGAAGCCCAGGGCGCCGGACGTCTCGGGCTCGTAGGCCAGCGCGGCGTCGTTGAGCTGCAGACGCTCGAGGGCGTCGCGCAGCGTCGGGTAGTCGTCGCCGTCGATCGGGTAGAGCCCGGAGTAGACCATCGGGTTGGGGTGCTTGTAGCCGCCGAGCGCCTCGGTCGCGCCGTGGTGCTGGCTGGTGACGGTGTCACCCACGCGCGACTGACGCACGTCCTTCACGCCGGTGATCAGGTAGCCCACCTCGCCGACGCCGAGGTCGCGAGACTTCACGGGCTCGGGGCTGATCACGCCGACCTCGAGCATCTCGTGCACGACGCCGTTGGACATCATCTTGATCCGGTCGCGGTGGCTGAGCTTGCCGTCGACCACACGGACGTAGGTGACGACGCCGCGGTAGGTGTCGTAGACGGAGTCGAAGATCAGCGCGCGCGGCGGGGCATCGGCGTCACCGACGGGGGCCGGGGTCTGCTTGACGATCTCGTTGAGCAGCGCCTCGACGCCCAGACCGGTCTTGGCCGAGGTCTGCAGCACGTCAGCGGGGTCGCACCCGATGATCCCGGCGAGCTCCGCGGCGTATTTCTCGGGCTGCGCCGAAGGCAGGTCGATCTTGTTGAGCACCGGGATGACGTGGAGGTCAGCGCCGAGGGCGAGGTAGAGGTTGGCCAGCGTCTGGGCCTCGATGCCCTGGGCGGCGTCGACCAGCAGCACGGCTGCCTCGCAGGCCTCGAGGGAGCGCGAGACCTCGTAGGTGAAGTCGACGTGACCGGGGGTGTCGATCATGTTGAGCACGTAATCCCCGGGCTCGGCGCCCTGGTCGTTGCCGACCGGGACGTTCCACGGCATGCGGACCGCCTGGCTCTTGATCGTGATGCCCCGCTCGCGCTCGATGTCCATGCGGTCGAGGTATTGAGCACGGGCCGCGCGGGCGTCGACGACGCCCGTCAGCTGGAGCATCCGGTCGGCCAGCGTCGACTTGCCGTGGTCGATGTGCGCGATGATGCAGAAGTTGCGGATGATCGCCGGATCGGTCTGGCCGGGGGAAGGCAGGTTCTGGGGCACGGACGACTCTCGGTGGTGTTCGGGGGGACGCCTCATTCTCCCACACGGCCCCGGACATCCCTGCCTCAGCGAGCACCCCGCGAACCGGTTCGCGTGGCCCGGGGCCGGTGGCGGAGGATGGGCCGCGTGATCGAGTCACCCCTCCCCCACGGCAGGACCGCCCGCCGTCTCGAGTGGACCTTCCTCCCGCCCCACATCCGCGCCCTGGTCGAGCAGCACTGCGGCTCCCGGGTCGTCTCGGCCATCTCGCAGGGCGCGGGCTTCACCCCCGGCTTCGCATCGGTGCTGGTGTGCGAGGACGGTTCGCGGCACTTCGTGAAGGCGGCGTCGACCAAAGCGCAACGGATGTTCGCCGACTCCTACCGCGAGGAGGCCCGCAAGCTGAGCGCCCTGCCGGCGACGGCTCCCGCGGCTCCGTTGCGCTGGTTCCACGACGGCGAGGACTGGGTCGTCCTGGGGCTGGAGTACGTCGACGCGCGAGCGCCGCGACGTCCCTGGACGCAGGCGGACCTCGACGCCTCGATCGCGATGCTCGAGCGAGCGGCCCAGGCACTCACCCCGCCGCCCGAGGGGCTCACCCTGGACCCGTTCGCCGTCGAGTTCGCCGACTTCCCCGGCCACTGGGACCACGTCCGCGCCACTCGACCCGGCCTGGCCCACCAGGAGGAGGCCGCGGCGCTGGCCGCTCGCTTCGTGGAGGTCACCGCGGGCGACACCGTCGTCCACACCGATGTCCGCGACGACAACATCCTCATCGGCCCCGACGGGTCGGCCATCCTGTGCGACTGGAACTGGCCGGCGGTCGGCGCGGCCTGGCTCGACACCGTCTTCTTGATGATCGGTCCGCGCGGCGACGGGCTCGACGTCGAGAGCGCCCTGGCCAACGCCACCCTGACCCGGGACCTGCCGGCCGAGCACGTCGACATCGTGCTGGCCCTCCTGGCCGCCTTCTTCATGCGCCAGTCCGACGAGCCGGTGCCGCCGACCTCTCCTCACCTCCGCGACGCGCAGTGGTGGCAGGGCGAGGTGGTCTGGGACTGGCTGTGCGAGCGTCGGGGGTGGGAGTGAGCGTCCTGGGCAGCCATCGCGTCCGATTTGGGTAGCCGGACGGCCCGCTGCTAATCTTGCCCGTCGCGTGTCCGGCAGGAGCCTGCGCCGACCGCAACCTCCAGACCTGAGACAGCATTCCCCCAAGACGAAGGCGTAGCAGTGGCCAACATCAAGAGCCAGATCAAGCGCAACAAGCAGAACGAGAAGGCGCACGAGCGCAACAAGGCTGTGAAGAGCAACCTGAAGACCGCCGTCCGCAAGTTCCGCGAGGCCGCCGAGACCGGCTCCGCCGACGCCGTGGCCCTCGGCCATGACGCCGCGCGCAAGCTCGACAAGGCTGTTTCCAAGGGCGTCATCCACAAGAACCAGGCGGCCAACCGCAAGTCGGCCATCGCCAAGAAGTCGGCAACGCTCTAGTCAAGCAGCCGCGCACCGTGCGACCCGTCAGAGAATCTCTGACGGGTCGTCGTGCGTCGTGGGGCGTCCTCAGCGCTGGTCGCGCAGTGCGGTCACCGTGAGCACGAGGCGCTCCAGGGTGTAGGACGGGTCGCTGGCGGCGCCCTTGATGTCGGCGTCTGCCTTGGCGACGGCGCGGATCACCCGCGCCAGCCCGGCGTCGGACCACCCTCGGGACTGGTCGCGGATCGAGCGCAGCTTCCACGGGGGGACGCCCACCTCGCGGGCCAGGTCGGCCTCGCGTATCCCACGCAAGGCGCCCTTGTAGCGGGCCAGCCCGCGCGCGCTGCCGGCGAAGGCCGACGTCACCAGGACCGCGGGGGTGCCGCCGTCGAGGGCCCACCGCAGCTCCTCGAGGGCGGCCGTGCGGCGCCCGGAGAAGGCAGCGTCGGCAACCGCGAAGGACTTGGCCTCGGCCCGTCCGCCGAAGTACTGCTTGACCCGGTCGACCGTCAGCTGCTGATCCGGGAAGTCGTTGGTGAGCTGGTGGGCCGCGGCCGAGAGCGAGCGCAGGTCGTGTCCGACGGCCTGGACGAGGAACAGCGCGGCCTCCTGCTCGATGGTCGAGCCGTGGACACGCACCTCGGAGGCGACGAACGCGGGGAACTCCGAAGCCTTGAGCTCGCCCGACTTGGACTCGGTGACGGTGGCCAGCTTGCGGAGCTTTGTCAGCACTCCGGATCCCTTGGGGCCACCGCCGTGGACCAGCACCAGCGCGACGTCCTCGGCGGGCGAGGCGGCGTAGCCCAGCAGGCCGTCGACCGACTCGTCGGGCAGCTGCTCGAAGGAGCGCACCACCACGCACCGGATCGCGGAGAACAGCGACGGCGCGGAGAGCTCGCCCAAGGTGGCGAGCGTCAGCTCGGCCGCGCCGGTCTCGGAGAACTCCGACTCGGGGTCGTGGGAGCGGACCACCTCACGCACCACGGTGATCGTGCGCTCGTTGAGGAACTCCTCCTTGCCGGTCACCAGGGTGACCCGACCGAGGACGTCTCCCGCACGCATGGGGCAACCTTCCCACACCCCTCCGACAGCCCGACGTCCTCCCTCAGCGGCCCACGGCCGCCACCACGCCACCCTCGACGACGACCGCGAGATCGCCCGCGGTGTCGGTGCGGAGAACCTCGGTGCCGGTCCGCTCCAGCGCGTCGAGGACCTCCCCCGCCGGGTGCCCGTAGTCGTTGTCGGCACCCACCGACACCAGTCCCACCTCCGCCCGCAGGGACGTGAGGAAGTCGAGGTCCTGGTGGCGGCTGCCATGGTGGGGCACCTTGAGCACGTCGACGTCGAGCCCTGGGAGCATCCGGGCCAGGGCCGCCTGACCCGGCGGCTCGAGGTCGCCGGCGAGCAGGATCCGCACCCCCCGCACCTCGGCGAGCAGCACGACACTGGCATCGTTGGCGTGGCTCCCGTCGCCGGTGCCCTCGGTGGGCGAGCCCGGCAGCGGCCACAGGACCTGGAGGGCCACCTCACCCACGACGCGGGTCTCGGCGTAGGGCGCGACGAGGGGCGCGAGCCCCGCCGCCGCTGCGGTGCTGAGCACCGCCTCGACCCCGGAGGTCGGGTCGAGCATCCGCGACGTCTCCACCTCCCCGACCTCGCGACCGTCGAGGGCGCCACCCAGTCCGTCGACGTGGTCGGCGTGGAAGTGGGTCAGGACCACGAACGGGACGACGTCGATGCCGAGGTCGTCGAGGCACCCGTCGACGGCTGAGGGGTCCGGCCCCACGTCGACCACGACCGCGGTGCGGGGACCGGCTCGCAGCACCAGCGCGTCCCCCTGACCTACGTCGCACATAACGAGCACCCAGCCTGCGGGGGGCCAGCCTGGGCTGGGCAGCCGTGCCGTCACCCCCACCACCATCACGATCGCGAGACCGACGGCCGCCAGCGGTCGGCGCAGGAGCCAGGGCGCAGCCACGGCCAGGACGACGCAGAGCAGTCCGAGCCCGGCCACGGACCCGACGCCCGCCTCCCAGTCCAGCGCTGCGCCCGGGAGGTCGGCGCCGCGTCGCGCGACCGCGACGATCCAGCCGACGCACCAGGCGGCGCCGGTCCCCACGACGGAGCCGGCGGCCGGGATCGCGAGCCCGAGCAGCCCGCCGGCGAGCCCGAGGACGGTGGCCGGCCCGACCGCAGGCGCAACGGCAAGGTTGGCGACGACCGCGACCAGGCTGACCTGCCCCGAGATGGCGGCCACGACCGGGGTGCAGGCCAGCTGGGCCGCCGCCGGGACCGAGACCGCCTCTGCCACCCAGCGCGGGAGCCAGCGTGCCAGTGCGTCACGCCACCCGGGCGCGAGGACGACGATGCCGGCCGTGGCGAGCACCGAGAGGGCGAAGCCGACCGAGACCGCGAGACCCGGCTGCACGAGCAGGAGCACGACCACGGCGACACCGAGCGCCCGGAAGGCGCGCTGCTGGCCGTTGGAGCCCATTGCCAGCAGCCCGACCACGCCCATCACCGCGGCGCGGAGCACGCTCGGCTCGGTGCGGGCCAGCAGCACGAAGCCGAGGATGCCCAGCGCCCCAACGGCGTAGAGCCAGCGTCCGCGCACGCGACACCAGCGCGCCAGGATCAGCAGGAAGCCGACGACCAGGGTCAAGTTGGTGCCCGAGACGGCCGTCAGGTGGGTCAGCCCGGTGGTGCGGAAGTCGTCGGCGAGCGCCGGGTCGAGCCCCGCGTCGTCGCCGTCGACGAGCGCAGGCACGAGAGCCCGTTGGTCGTCGGGGCGGTGTGCGACCGAGGCCCGGATCGAGGCCCGGACGGCACCAGCTCCCCGCCACCACACGTCGGGGCGCTCCAGGACGACCGGATCGCGGGCCGATGTCAGCACGGCGGCGAGGTCACCACCGTCGGCCGGCGCCAGGAGACCGGACGTGCGCACCCGCGATCCCAGCGCCGCAGCTGCCCAGGCCTCACCACCGATCACCAGCACCGGGGTGGCCAACCGGTGGGTGACGCCCCGACCGGTGACCTCACGGACCTCGAGACGCAGCAGCACCTGCTCGGCGAAGCGTCCCGACACCGGCCTCGGGTCCGAGACCACGGTGCCGGTGAGCACCACCGCCGCCCGATCGCTGGCCAGCTCGGCCACCGGGTTGTCGCTGATGGCCTGCTGCCGCAGCACGGCAGAGCCCGCGACGGCCACGGCGACGAGCGCGAGGCCGACGACGGTGGCCCCGTGACGACGCCGCGAGGGGCCGGCCGCCGCTGCAGCCGCCACGGCGGCCACCGCGCCGAGAAGCACCCACACCCACGCGCCGAGCAGATGGGAGGCGAGAGCAGCGAGCCAGGCGACGACACCCAGCAGCGGCATCCGCAGGTCACGGGGCGCCCGTCCGGGGTCGTCATCATCGGGTCTCACCACCTGTCGCCCGACGTCAGATGGTCACGAACGGAGCGATCTGCTCCAACGTCGCGTCCCCGATGCCGTCGACCTCGAGCAGCTCCTCCACGGCCGAGAAGCCGCCGTGCTCGTCCCGCCAAGCGAGGATCGACTGGGCGGTCACGGGACCGACCTCCGGCAGGGTCTCGAGCTCGGCCTGGGTGGCCAGGTTGAGGTTGACGAGCGGGCCGGTCGCCCCAGGAACGGCTCCCGTGAGGCCGGGCACTGCCGGGGTCGTCACGGACGGGGGCCGCCCGACCAGGATCTGCTCGCCGTCGACGAGCAGACGCGCCAGGTTGATCCAGGACAGATCCACACCCGGGCGCGCGCCCCCGGCTGCCTCGAGCGCGTCGACCACCCGCGACCCGGTGTCGAGGACGGCGATCCCGGGTCGTCGTACTTTGCCGGCGACGTCCACCGTCACGGTCGTCGCTCCTGCCGTCCCGGCCCCCGTGGGGGGCGCGGACGCCGCGGGCAGCGCCACGAGCTCGGCGCCCGCGGGCGTGACGACCGGCGCAGTGGTGGGCGCCACCTCGGGGTCGCCTCGGACCACCCACCACGTGGTCAGGGCCAGCCCGATCGCCACCAGCACCGCGAGCACGGCGACCTGGGCGACCCCCAGACCGACACGTCCCCTCAGGGTGTCGGGCAGGGCGTCGGCCAGGCCGGGGCGTCGTCGACGGGCCGCATGCCTGCCGGGCACGGGCACCCACGGCGGCTCGGCGGCAGTCTCGGCCGTCTCGGAGCGGCGGGGCTCCTCATGAGGCGCCTTGAACGGCGGCACGACGACCAACGGTCGGCGCGCGCCTGCCACGCGTGTGTGCCCGTCCCACCACTCGCCTCCGGCGGCAGGCTCGACGACGGCCAGGGCCTCCGGCGACGCCCCCTCCTGCCCACCACGCGTGGCGGCCAGCTCCGCCCGCAGCTGCTCCAGCCGCCGCGCGACGGCAGCGTCGTGGTCCTGGCTCGAGCGTCGAGATCGCATGGAAGGACCGTAGGCAGGATCGGCGCCCGCGCCCTCGGGCCGGCTACGAGCCTGTGGACAACCCGCTCCATGGGCTGGATGTGGCCGACACCTGGCGCACCGGAGGCACGCGGACCAGCCGACTCCCGGGCGAGCGGTGATCTGTGGGCGATCGTCCCGCCGCCCCATCGCCCCGGGCTCACCCCCGACCGGCCGTCACCTTGCCCGTCACACCAGAACGGGTCAGGCCAACGCCCGCAGGCGCAGTCAGAACGGGTCAGGTCAGAGCCGCGGCGCGACGCAGACGGCGATCATGCCCGGGCCTACGTGCGCGCCGAGGACCGCGCCGAGCTCACCGCACCAGATCTCGCGGCCGTCGAGGTTGTCCTCGAGGCGGGACCGGAGCCTGTCGGCGAGGAGGTCGGCTCGCTCGGGGTTGGCGAGGTGGGCGACGCACAGGTCGATAGCGGCATCGCCGGCGGCGACCACGGCCAGCTCCTCGAGCCGAGCCAGCGCCTTCCCCGTCGTCCGGACCTTCTCCAGCGACGTCACGACGCCGTCCTCGATCGTGAGCAGGGGCTTGACCGCGAGAGCTCCCCCGAACAGCGCGGCGGCCGCACCGATGCGGCCGCCACGACGGAGGTACTCCAGCGTGTCGACGTAGAACAGCGACGAGCAGGCGTCGGCGCGGTCGCGGGCCGCGGCTGCGGCCGCCTCGACGGAGCCGCCCCGACCGATGACGTCGGCGGCCGCCAGGGCGGCGTAGCCGGTCGCGACCCCGACCTCGCGACTGTCGACGCACACGACCCGAACCGGGGCATCGCGCGCCGCGAGCTGGGCCGACTCGAAGGTGCCGCTCATGTCACCGGAGAGGTGCACCGAGAGGATCTGCTTGGCACCAGCGGCCGCCGCGCGCTCGTAGGCGTCCAGCATCGCCGCGGGCGCCGGGCGCGACGTGCTCACGGGGCGGAAGTCGCGCAGGGCCTCCGCGACTCGCGCCGGCGTGGCCTCCGCCGACCCCTCGTCGTGGGCGCGGGCACCGATCACGACCTGGAGCGGGACGACCAAGATCCCGCGCTCGGCCGCCACCTCCGGCGGGAGGCTGGCGGTCGAGTCAGTGACGACGACGACCGACATGTGGCAGAGAGTAGTGGCGAGCGCCGCACCGGTCGCGGTCAGACCACGATGTTGACGAGCTTGGGTGCGCGTACGACGACCTTGCGCACCTCGCGTCCGTCGATCGCCGCCACCACCGTGGGGTCGTCCATCGCCAGCGCCTCCAGGTCACCCTCGGTGATGTCGGGGGCCACCTCCAGGCGCGCCCTGACCTTGCCCTGGACCTGCACGACGGCCGTGACCGACTCCTCGACCAGCAGCGCGGGATCCACGACCGGCCAGCCCACCCGGGCGACGGTCGGCCGGTGGCCCAGCCGCTCCCACATCTCCTCCGCGGTGTACGGCGCCACCAGGGACAGCAGGATCGCCACCGTCTCCGCGGCCTCGCGGACCGCGGGGTCAGCCCCGCCGCTGCCCGAGTCGATGGCCTTGCGGGTGGCGTTCACCAGCTCCATCGTGCGAGCGACCATCACGTTGAACCGGTGCTTCTCGATCAGCACCTCGGCCTCGTGCACCGTCTTGTGGGTCAGCTTGCGCAAGCCGGTGTCACCGGTCGCCGGGTCGGCACCCGGCTCGCTGGTGACGTCACCACTCAGCCGCCAGGCCCGCTGCAGGAACCGCAACGAGCCGCCGGGCGACACGTCGGCCCAGTCGATGTTGTCCTCGGGCGGGCTCGCGAAGACCAGTGTCAGGCGCACCGCGTCGACCCCGAACTCCGCCAGCTGGTCGCCCAGGTTGATGCCGTTGCCCAGCGACTTGCTCATCTTGCGGCCGTTGTTGATGACCTTGCCCTGGGACAGGTAGGACGTGAACGGCTCGTCCCAGTCGACCAGGCCGATGTCACGCAGCGCCTTGGTGAAGAAGCGCGCGTAGAGCAGGTGCAGGACGGCGTGCTCGTCGCCGCCGACGTAGAGGTCGATCGGCCCCCACGCCCTGGCCTTCTCGGGGTCGAAGGCCTGGCTGTCGTCGTGCGGGGAGACGTAGCGGAAGAAGTACCACGACGAGTCCACGAAGGTGTCCATCGTGTCGGTGTCGCGAGTTGCCGGGCCGCCGCAGGTCGGGCACGCGACGTTGAGCCAGTCGGTGGCCGCCCCCAGCGGCGAGGTGCCCTTGGGCTTCAGGTCGGCGCCGCGCAGCTCGGGCAGCTCGACGGGCAGCTGGTCCTCGGGCACGGGGACCTCGCCGTCGACGGGGCAGTGGATGATCGGGATCGGGGCGCCCCAGTAGCGCTGGCGCGAGAGCAGCCAGTCACGCAGCCGGAAGTTGACCGTGCCGCGGCCCAGGCTCTTGGCCTCCAGGTAGGCGATCGTCGTCGACTTCGCCTCGACGACGCCCATCCCCGACAGGTCGATCTCGTCGTTGGCGGAGTTGATCGCCGGGCCGTCACCGGTGAAGGCCATGGTGTCGAGGCCCTCCCAGTCGGCGGGCGGCTGGACAGTGCGCACGATCGGCAGGTCGAAGGCCGTGGCGAAGTCCCAGTCACGCTGGTCCTGCGCCGGGACGGCCATGATCGCGCCGGTGCCGTAGTCGGCCAGGACGTAGTCGGCTGCGTAGACCGGGATCCGCGCGCCGGTCAGCGGGTTGACGGCGTGCACGCCCAGGAAGACACCGGTCTTGGGGCGGTCGGTCGACAGCCGGTTGATCTCGGTCTCCTTGCGGACCTCGACCAGGTAGTCGTCCAGCGCCCCACGGTGCTCGTCGGTCACCAGCTCGCCGGCCAGCGCTGCGTCGGCCGCCACCACCATGAACGTCGCACCGAACAGGGTGTCGGGGCGCGTGGTGTAGACCGTCAGCGGCTCAGGACGGCCTTCGACGACGAAGTCGACGTGGGCGCCCTCGGAGCGACCGATCCAGTTGCGCTGCGCGTTGATCACCTTCGCCGGCCAGGTCGGTTGCAGGTCGTCCAGGCAGTCCAGCAGCTCCTGGGCATAGGCCGTCGTGCGGAAGTACCACTGGGTCAGCTCGCGCTTGGTGACCTCGGCGCCGCAGCGCTCGCAGGCACCGTCGACGACCTGCTCGTTGGCCAGCACGGTCTGGTCGTGGGGGCACCAGTTGACCGGGGAGTTCTTGCGATAGGCCAACCCCTGCTCGCGCAGCTTCAGGAACAGCCACTGGGTCCAGCGGTAGTAGGAGGGGTCCGAGGTGTTGAACCGGCGCGACCAGTCGAAGCTCACGGCGTATTTCTGGAAGGACTCCAGCTGCGTCGCGATGTTGCCGTAGGTGTAGTCGGCCGGGTGCGCGTCGTTGCGGATCGCGGCGTTCTCGGCGGGCAGCCCGAACGAGTCCCAGCCCATCGGGTTGAGGACCTCGTAGCCCTTCTGCCACCAGTAGCGCGCGATCACGTCGTGCAGTGCGGTGACCTCGGCGTGACCCATGTGCAGGTCGCCGCTGGGGTAGGGGAACATCGTCAGCGCGTAGCGCTTCTCGCGCGGCGAGGAGTCGTCGGCGCGGAAGGGGTCGAGCTTCTCCCAGACCGGCTGCCACTTCTGCTCGGTGGCGGCGACGTCATAGGTGGCGGGCTCTTCTCGCGCATCCGTCGTTCGCTGGGTCATCGTCTTCTCTCTCGGCTCTGGTCGGACCTCATCGGAGCACAAAAAAGCCCCTCGAGCACGAGGGGCAGCCGCGGCGACGTGTGCGTGTCGACGCGGCTAGATAAGAAGAAGGGTCCAGCTCATGGGCCCAGGATAGCGGACCTTCAGGCCGGCGCAGGCGCCAGCATGAGGGGCATCAGCTCGTGGACCTGGGCCGCGATCACGTCCAGCGCGGCCGGGTCGTCGTTGAGGTGGCCGAGCAGCGCCTGCTGGAACAGCCCGTCCAGGACGCCGTACGCCGCACCCGACGGCATGGCGGTCGGGCGTCCGGCCAGCTCGGAATAGCGCGAGACCACGCGCCAGATCATCTCCTCGAGCGCGGCGTCGATCATCGTGACCGACTCGCGCAGCGACTCCTCGAACATGCTCTGCGTGCGCATGTCGTACCAGAGGCGGTGCATCGGAGCCTCCTCGCGCAACGTCTCGACGAGCTTGGCACCGAAGGAGTCGAGCAGCTCCTCGGCGGTGGTCGAGTCGGCCACCACGGCGTCGTAGCGGGTCACGCACTGGGCCTTGTAGTAGCGGACGCAGTAGATGATCAGCTCGAGCTTGTCGTGGAAGTAGTAGTGCACGACGCCGTGGCTGAACTGGGAGTTGGTCGCGATCTCGCGCAGGCTGGTGCGGGCGTAGCCGCGCTCCCCCAGCGTCCGCAACGCCGACTCAGCGAGCTGTCTGCGGCGCTCGTCGTGATTGTCTGCCGGGCTCCGGCGGGTCCGTGTCGTCGTTGCCACGCGGCCCTCCTCCAGTGCTCGGACCCCCAGTCTAGGCGGGCAGGGTGTCAGGGCGTGGAGTTCTGCACCGCCGAGCTGATGGTGTCGGTCAAGGACCCGGCTGGGCACCGTCAAGACGCCGAAGCAGGGCGAGGTCTGGCCCGACCTGCCGCGCTCAAAGCTCGGCAAGAGGCTCAACACCGACTTCAAGCAGACACTGCTCGCCGCGGACGATCTCCCTCCTGGCTAGGGTCGGCCCATGACTGTGACTGACATGTTCCGACTGGATGACAAGGTGGCCATCGTCACCGGCGCTTCGAGCGGGCTCGGCGTCGCCTTCGCCCAGGGCCTGGCCGAGGCCGGCGCGGACCTGGCGCTGGGCGCGCGCCGCGTGGAGAAGATGGCCGACACCGCCGCCCTCGTGGAAGCCGCCGGGCGCCGCGCGCTGACGGTCGGCACCGATGTCGCCGACCCCGCCTCGTGCGCCAACCTGGTCGCCCTGGCGATGGAGGAGTTCGGCAGGGTCGACATCCTGGTCAACAACGCCGGCATCGGCACCGCCGTGCCCGCCACGCGCGAGACGCCCGAGCAGTTCCGCGGAGTCATCGACGTCAACCTCAACGGTTGCTACTGGATGGCGCAGGAGTGCGGGCGCGTCATGCAGCCAGGCTCCTCCATCATCAACATCTCCTCGGTCCTCGGCATCACCACCGCCGGGCTGCCTCAGGCGGCGTACGCCGCGTCGAAGGCGGGCCTCATCGGCCTGACCCGTGACCTGGCCCAGCAGTGGACCGGGCGCAAGGGCATCCGGGTCAACGCGATCGCCCCAGGCTTCTTCACCTCGGAGATGACCGACAGCTACCCCGAGGGCTACCTGGAGTCCCAAGGCCCCCGCATCCCCGCAGGTCGCAAGGGCGACCCGGCCGAGCTCGCCGCCACCGTGGTCTTCCTCGCCTCCGACGCAGCCGGCTACATCACCGGCCAGACGCTGCCCGTCGACGGCGGCATGACGATCACCTGACGGAGGTCACCCCAGGTCCGTCACCGACCAGGTGCGCAGCCTGGTCGGTGACGTGGCCACGCACCCGGTCGGGCGGTTGCGCGAGGTGGTGTGAGCCGGCCGGCCCGCCGACTCAGCGCCGGCGGTAGGCCACCACGACCGACGGACGCGGGAAGTCGTCGGTGTGCGGCCACGTGCTGGCCTGGTTCTCGAAGGTCGCGCCGTCGATCTCACCGGGGTGCTGGACGGCGAAGAACAGCGAGCGGTTCTTGTCGTAGATGAGCGGGCCGCACGCCTCGGCTCCGCGGGGCATCGTGACAAACTGGCGGACCTGCCCACGCAGCGGGCCCTGGGTGGGCACGCGGAAGATGCCGTCGTTGGACCCGAGGACGTTGCCGTCGGTCGAGATCCACAGCTGGCCCTCGTTGTCGAAGGTGACGTTGTCGGGGCAGCTGATGGGGCTCACCGTCGCCTTGTCCACGCCGCCGAAGTAGGTCTCGGCCGCGGCCGGGTCCCCGCACACGAGCAGCAGGTCCCAGGTGAAGCGGCTGGCCGCGTGGCCACCGACCGGCGTCATCTCCAGCACGTAGCCGTTGCGGTTGCCGGATGCGGAGGTGAGCGGTGCACCGGGGGACGCGCGCACCATCGACGACGCGAGCGGGTTGGCCTCGTCGACCGGGAGCTCGGGCTTGCCGCGGTTGGAGTTGTTGGTCAGCGCGGCGTAGACCTTGCCGTTGACCAGGTTGGGCTCGACGTCCTCGGGGCGGTCCATCTTGGTGGGGCCGACCTTGTCCGCGGCCAGACGCGTGAAGATGAGGACGTCGGCGACCGACATGCCCTCGACGTACGAGGTGGTGTCGGTGCAGAGCGGGAGCCACTGGCCGGTGCCGTCGTACTCGCCGTCCTCGGAGCCGTCGCCGCTGAACTTCGCGACCGACAGCGTGCCCTTCGTGAGGAGTGTCAGGTTGTGGCGGCGCGCCTTGGCCGTGCGGGCCGGGTCGAACTTCTCGGCCGAGACGAAGCGGTAGATGTAGTCACCGCGCTCGTCGTCACCCATGTAGGCGACGGCCTTGCCGTTCTTGGCGATCACGATGTTGGCGCCCTCGTGCTTGAAGCGGCCGAGCATCGTGTGCTTGCGAGGCGTGGAGGTCGGCGACATCGGGTCGACCTCCACGATCCAGCCGAAGCGGTGCGGCTCGTGCGGGTCGAGGGTGAGGTCGAAGCGGGAGTCGACCTCGCTCCAGCCCTTGCCCGTGCCGGTGATGCCGTAGCGGGCGTACTGCGCGGTGTAGCGCGCGTCGAGGGCGCCGGACTTGTCGAAGTACTGGTTGAAGTTCTCCTCGCCCGAGAGCACCGTGCCCCAGGGGGTCGAGCCGCCGGCGCAGTTGTTGAGCGTGCCGCGCGCGCTGCGACCCGAGGGGTCGTCGATCGTCATGAGCCGCTCGTCGCCGGCGGCGGGGCCGACGATCTTGAACTCGGTCTCGATGTGCAGCCGACGGTTGAGCTTGGCCTTGCGCAGGTTGGTCTCCGCACGCCAGTCGCCGGGGACGACCCCGCGCCGGATCTCGACCACCGACATGCCGTGGTTGCTCATCGCGATCGCCTTGATCTGGGCCGGCGTGTAGGTGTCGGCGGGAAACATCAGGTTCTCGTCGGTGTACTCGTGGTTGACCACCATGACGGCCTCGTCGCGACCGGTCGGCAGCACGCCGACGTAGTCGCAGTTGTAGCCGAACTGCTGGCGCGCCGCCTCGGGGGTCTGCTTCGCGGCGTCGAACGCAGGAGCGCCGGCGACGACCCGGTCGCCCCAGCGCATCACGACCGAGGTCGTGAAGCCCTCGGCCACCGTCACCGCGTCGCGCTTGTTGGGCGCGACCGCCTTGAAAGGGGACGTCGCCAGGTCGCCGGACGTGGCCCGGGCGGGCTGCACGGCGGCGGCCGACAGGCCACCGGAGGCCGCGCCCGTCCCGACCACGAAGGCTCCGGTGCCGACAGCGGCACCCTTGAGCACCGAGCGGCGCTGGACCGCCTTCGTGATCTCGTCCTGGATGTGACCGTTGTCGGTGCGGTTGGGCTCGGCGTGGTCGCAGGCGTTGCCGCACCGGAAGAAGCAGGTCATGCGGCTGCGCGAGCCGTGACGGTTCGTGGTCGTGGGCGTCACCGGCGTCAGTGACAGCAGCGGGCGCGAGGGCGTCTGGGTCATGGCCGCAGCCGACCAGCGCCCGGTGAACCGGATGGACCAGAGAGGTGACGAGCAGGTGTCCTGCGGCGGTCAGGCACGCGACACCTCGGTCGGTGTCCGCCCCGTCCAGCGGTGAAAGGCCCGGATGAAGCTGGCAGACTCGGCATAGCCCAGCCGGCGAGCGACCTCCGCCACCGGCATCGTGACCCGACCGTCGAGCAGCGCCATCGCCAGCGAGGACCGGACCTCGTCGAGCAGCTCCTGGTAGCCGACGCCCTCCTCGAGCAACCGCCGCCTCAGCGTGCGCTCCCCCATGGCCAGCGCCGCGGCGACCTCGCGCATCGGCGCCCCGTCGGTCAACCGCTGGGTGATCAGCACCCGCACGTCCTGCGCCAACCCACGGCGGACCCGGCGCGCGTCGACGACCTCGGTACACATCCGCTCGGCGAGGGCGAGCCGCTCGGCGCTGCGCTGCGGCAGCGGACGCTCGAGCTGGTCGACACCGAACACGACGGTGGCCGCGTCCGGCATCCAGGTCAGCCGCGCCCCCACACCTCCTGGCACGAGCGCCTCCAGCACGGACACGATCGCGGTGGCGTCGCGCTCCACCAGCAGACGTCGTACGTCGGGGGGGAGCCCGCCGCCGTCGACGCTGACGTGGACCTCGTCCCCCACCAGCGACGCGCGAGGGATCGCGAAGGCGAAGCTGAGGTCGATCAGCCGGAGCGCCACGCTGATGGCGTCGAGCACGGTGCGGCTGGACAGCATGGCGTAGCCGAACGCGCCGAACGTCGAGGCGTCATAGCGCTGCCCCACCTCGGGCCCGACCTCGCCGAGGAGCCGATGGAGGGTGCGCACCACACGCAGCTCCTGGGCGGCGGTGACCTCGCCGCCGCTCCTCACCAGCGCCGTGAGCGACCCGGAGGTGAGGCCCGTGCCGACGAGTGCGCGGGCGGCGCCGACGCCGCGCGCCCCGGCGTACTCCACGAGCAGGGCGGTGCCCGCCGACGAGCGGGGGAAGCCCCAGTCCTCGGCTGCTGGTGCGGGCAGCGCTGACCCATCGGTCGTCATGTCCGGAATTATCAATCAGATCACTGCCCACGGGTCCCGCAACACCCTGCGCGAGCCCTAGTTTCAGAGCCATGAGCAAACGTGTCGTCATCATCGGAGCCGGCTTCGGCGGCCTCGGCGCCGCCCGCGCCCTCCTCCAGCAGGGCATCACCGACGTCACCGTCCTGGAGCGAGCGGGCAGCGTCGGTGGGGTGTGGCGCGACAACACCTACCCGGGCGCCGCCTGCGACGTGCCGTCGCCGCTCTACTCCTGGTCCTGGGCCACCAACCCCGGCTGGGGCCGGCGCTACTCCGAGCAGCCCGAGATCCTCGGCTACATCCAGGAGACCGCTGCCCGTGAGGGGCTCCTCGACCTGGTCCGCACCGGCGTCGAGGTCACGAGCGTGACCTACGACGAGCAGGCCCTCACCTGGCACGTCGCCGCCGCGGGCGGCGAGTCCTGGACCGCAGACCTCGTGGTCTCCGCCGTCGGTCAGCTCTCCAACCCGGTCATCCCGGACCTGCCCGGCACCGACACCTTCGACGGCCCGGCCTTCCACTCCGCCGAGTGGCGCCACGACGTCGACCTCACCGGCAAGCGCGTCGCCGTGGTCGGCACCGGTGCGAGCGCGATCCAGTTCGTCCCCGGCATCGTCGACCGGGTCAGCGCGATGACGGTCTTCCAGCGCTCGGCGCCCTACGTGATCCCCAAGCCGGACCAGGCCTACCGCCCCCGGCACCACCGCGCGTTCGAGCGCTTCCCGGCGCTGCTCGCCACCGAGCGACGCTCGTGGTTCTGGCTGACCGAGGTCTTCAACGGCGCTCTCGCCGGCGACTCCCCCGCCACCAAGCCGCTGATGGCCGCCCTCAGGTCGGTGTGGCGTCTCGGGCTGCGGGCTCAGGTCCGAGATGCCGGGCTGCGGGCCAGGCTGGTGCCCGACTACGAGCTCGGCTGCAAGCGACTGCTCTTCTCCAACCACTGGTACCCCGCGCTCGCCCGCGACCACGTCGACGTCGTCACCGAGAAGGTGACCGCGGTCGAGCCCACCGGCGTGCGCACCTCCGACGGCGTGCTCCACGAGGCCGACGTGCTGATCTGGGGCACCGGCTTCGCCGCCACCGACTTCCTCGCCCCCATGACCGTGACCGGCGTCGGCGGCGCGGATCTGCACGAGCGCTGGGCCGACGGCGCCCGCGCCCACCTCGGGCTCGCGGTCCCCGACTTCCCGAACCTGTTCTGCGTCTACGGGCCCAACACCAACCTCGGCGGCAGCTCGATCATCAACATGCTCGAGGCCCAGGCTGCCTACATCGCCCAGGTCGCTCGCCGGATCGCCGACGGCGACGCGCGGGCGGTCGTCGTACGACGGGAGGTGGCGCAGGCCTACGACACCGAGATGCAGTCGCGGCTCTCCACGAGCGCGTGGGCCGGCTGCTCGAGCTGGTACGTCGACGGACCGCGCATCACGACCAACTGGCCAGGCCAGGTCGCGGAGTACCAGCAGCGCACAGCGACGGTCGACTGGGACGAGCTCGAGGTGATCTCGTGAGCACGCCCTACCCCCCGGAGCCGTGGGACCTCGCGGGCACCGGCCACCTGACGACCTGGGCGGTCCCCACCTCGGCGCTCCCGGCGCTCCCGTTCAGTGCAACGCCGGTGACGGTGCGGGGTCGCGCCATCGTGTCGACCGCGTTCGTCGCCTACTCCGCGGCCGGGCTGATGTCCTACGACGAGCTTCTCGCCGCTGTCGTCGTGCGCCACGGGCGCCGGGTCGGCCTGTCGATCACCGACATCTGGGTCGACAGCGAGACCTCGATGCTCGGCGGCCGTGGCCTGTGGGGCATCCCCAAGGACCTGGCGAGCTTCGACGGTCTCGCCGCTGGGACCGAGGGCGGGCCGATCGCCAGCGCGTCGTTCACGCCACGGCGCGTGCCCGGCGTGCCGCTCCCGTTCCCGCTGCGCGGCAGCGTCGTGCAGACGCTGGGCGAGCGCACCGTCGCCAACCCGATCCGGGCCTCGGGACGGCTTCGGCCGGCCGCCGCCCACTGGGACCTGTCCCCCGACGGCCCCCTCGCCTGGCTCCGCGCCGGCCGCCCGCTGACCAGCGTGGTCGCCGAGGACTTCCGGATGCGCTTCGGCCGCTGAAGTCACTCCACGACGAAGTCACTCCGCGACCTGCTCCTTGGCCCAGCGGTAGTCGGCCTTGCCGGAGGGGGAACGCTCCATCTCGCCGACGCGCACGATGGCCTTGGGGACCTTGTAGCGGGCGACGTGGATGGCGGCCTCGGCGAGGATCTCCTCGTCGGTGACCTCGACACCGTCGGCGACCTGGACGACCGCGACGACCTCGCTGCCCCAACGCTCGGAGGGCCGACCGACGCACACGACGTCGCGGACGGCCGGGTGGGCGGCGACCGCGCGCTCGACCTCTTCGACGAAGATCTTCTCGCCGCCGGAGTTGACGGTGACGCCGTCACGGCCGAGCAGGTGCACGCGCCCGTCCTCGAGCAGGTTGGCGCGGTCACCGGGCACCGACCAGCGGATGCCCTCGATCTCGGGGAACGTGCGGGCCGTCTTGTCGGCATCGCCGAGGTAGCCCAGCGGGATCCGACCGCGGCGGGCCAGCCAGCCGCCCTTCTCGCCGGGCTCGGAGCGCCGCGTGAGGTCGGCGCTGACGACGGTCGTGTCGCTCTGTGGGTTGAAGATCGCGGTGTCGGCCTCCGCGCCCTTGGCGGAGTAGTGGTTCATCTGGATGCCGGTCTCCGAGGAGCCCACCGCGTCGAGCAGCATGATGTGCGGCAGCGCCTCGAGCAGGCGCGTGCGGATGGTCGGCGACATCGGCGCCCCGCCGTTGCTGAAGGCCGCCACCCCGGACATGTCGTAGTCGCCGCGCTCGAGCTCCTCCACCAGCGGCCGCGCGACCGCGTCACCGACGACCGGGATGCTCAGGCACTTCTCGCGGATCGCCGTCTCCAGCGCGTCGACCGGGTCCATGCGGTGCACGTTGTCGGGGATCACGATCTTGCCGCCGGTGGTGATCATGTGGAAGGCCGACCACTGCGCCGCCCCGTGCATGAACGGCGGCAGCATCAGCAGGGTGACGCCGCCATTGGCGTCGGTCGCGGCCTTGGCGATCTCGTCGTACGACGAGTAGGGCGTCGTCGTGCCGAAGGGCAGGCCACCCATGGCGGAGATGAACACGTCGTCCTGGCGCCATACGACGCCCTTGGGCATCCCCGTGGTGCCGCCGGTGTACATGACGAACAGGTCGTCGCCGTCGGGCACGGGCATGGCCTGCTCGGGGGCCGGGGTGGTCACGATCGACTCGTAGGCCACGGCACCGGGCAGCAGCTCGTTGCCGCTCTCGTCCTCGACCTGGATCAGCACCTTCAACCCGGGCAGGTGCTCGCGCAACGCAGCCACCTGGGGGGCGAACTCGGCGTGGTAGAGCAGCGCGTCGGTCGAGGCGTCCTCGAGGAGGTAGTGCAGCTCCTCCTCCACGTAGCGGTAGTTGATGTTGTACGGCGCCACGCGGGCGCGCCAGGCGCCCACCAGCGCCTCGAGGTACTCGTTGCCGTTGCGCAGGTAGATCCCGAGGTGGTGCTGGCCGGACTCGTGGCCGGCCAGCGCGCCACGCTCGGTGTGGCAGCCGAGGCCTTGCGAGACCAGGAAGTGGGCGACGCCGTCCATCCGCGCATTGATCCCGGCGTAGGTGAAGCGCCGGTCACGCCAGACCAGCACCTCCTGGTCCGGGACGGCACGGGCGACGGTGTCGAAGACGGTCGAGAGGTTGAAGCCGGGCATGCGAACTCCTGGGCGGGACGGCCAAAACTAGAACAAGTTGCAGAACTGTAGCGTCCGTCACACCCCGGGGGGTATGCCCTTCCCGATCTTCTTTGACTCGCGTCAAGAGCTGGGCATCACCCGGATCGTCGGGCTCACGTCGCCCCGACAACCGGGCTTGGCGCCGACCTTGGCGTAGTAGCGACCCGGCGTGCCCGTGTTGCCGGTCGACCAGACGTACTTCCCGCCCTGCTTCTCGGTCGTGTCGTTGGCCCAGAGGTGCGGCTCGCCATCGATGAGCTTGTAGAGCTTGACCGTCCGGTTGGCCGCGCACCTGAGCGGCTTGGCGCTGGAGACCGTCCCGGACAGGTCGGTCCCCTCGGCCCTGATCGTGACCGTCACCGGCGCTCGTGGCGCTGCTGCCTGCGCCGCGAGAGCGGTCGGGAGCATCACGGCCATGACCGCCGCTCCCACGAGTAGTGCTCGCATGTTCCCTGCCTCTCGTCGACCCCCACCTGTGTCGCAACCTAGACCTCCGGAGCCCTGCTGTCACCGGCCCACTAGCGTCACGTCCGTGGACCCCTCTCTCGCCTTCTTCGCCCCCGAGGGCGACACCCTCGTCCCGACCTCCATGGCCCAGAGCATGTGGAGCAGCGACCAGATGCACGGCGTGGCGGTCAGCGGCGCCCTGGGACGTGCCCTCGAGCGAGCCGTGACCGCACTCGGTCGCGACGACCTCCAACCGACCCGCTACACCGTCGACCTGTTCCGTGCCGCGCGGATGCAGCCCTGCGAGGTCAGCACCCAGGTGGTGCGCGAGGGCTCCCGGATCTGCCTGGTCGACGCGACGATGACGCAGTCGGGCGAGCGGGTGGCCCGGGCCAGCGCGGTCTTCCTGAAGCCGACGGCCTCGACCGGGGGCGAGGTGTGGGGCCCCGACGAGCGCCCCGCCCCGCCCCCGCACGACGTCGCTCCCCCGACCGACGAGCCCCACGTGCCCTACTTCCACTCCGAGGTCGGCTGGACGCAGGACTTCGGCCAGCACCAGAACGGGTCGCGCAAGCAGTCGTGGAACTCCGCGATCCCGGTCGTCGCCGGCGAGGCCATCACGCCCTTCCAGGCCGCCGCTGCGATCGCGGACGGCGCCAGCCTCGTCACCAACTGGGGCAGCCATGGGGTGGAATACATCAACACCGACATCACCCTCACGCTCGTCCGTCCGCCGGTCGGCGTCGAGATCGGCCTGTCCGCGGTCGACCGCGTGGAGCAGGACGGCATCTCCGTCGGCACCGCCGCGATGTTCGACCGCAGCGGCCCGCTCGGCACCTGCGTCGTCACGGCCCTGGCCAACGCGCGGCGCGTGGTCGACATGGGCGGCATCTCCTACGACGACGACGGGACCCGTCGTACGACGTCCTGAGGGAGGGCGCCGAAATGCACCCGAGGCGGCCCCAGCAGGAGACCGCCTCGTGATGGTGGAGGTGAGGGGACTCGAACCCCTGACCCTCTGCATGCCATGCAGATGCGCTACCAGCTGCGCCACACCCCCATCGGGGTGTCATCCGGGCCGAAGCCCTGACAACTCGCGAAATATTAGCCAACGCCGATCCGGGACGCGAATCCGGGTCCCCCTCGGGCCGGCGCGACCCGGTTGTAGGCACCCAGCCGGAAGCCACCGGTCGCAGGCACCTCGGTCAGGAGCGCCCACCCGCAGTTGTCGAGGGCGCCCAGCGTGCGCAGCTGGTCGACGTCCCAGGACAGCAGTGAGGCGACGACGACGCGCAGGGCCGCGCCGTGGGACACCGCGACCGACAGCCCACCCTGCGGGGTCACGTCGAGCAGGTCGAGCAGCGCGGCACGCATCCGCTTCTCGACCGCGATCGTGCCCTCACCGTCGGGCACCACGTCGAAATCGCCGGTCCGGAAGGCCGCGAACTCCTCCGGGTGCCGCGCGGCGTAGTCGTCGTGGGTCCACCCCTCGCGCGAGCCCAGGGCGTACTCCCGCAGGCGCGCGTCGGCGACCGCCTCCAGGCCGCACGCCCGAGCGACGTACGACGCCGTCGTGGCCGCCCGGGTCAGGTCGGAGGTCCACAGGTGCACCGGTCGCAGCGCGGCGACGTGCTGCGCGACGGCCTGCGCCTGCGCGTGGCCGGTCTCGTCGAGCTCGGCGTCGGCGTGGCCCTGGATGCGGCGCGCCTGGTTCCACGCGGTCCGGCCGTGGCGAAGCAGGACGAGGGTGCGTGCGTCAGGCACCCTGCGGCGGGCCCGTGATGTCGGCAGGCAGCTTGATCGTGGGGCAGTCGCGCCAGAGCCGCTCGAGCGCGTAGAACTGGCGCTCCTCCTCGTGCTGGACGTGCACGACGATCTCGCCGTAGTCGATGAGCACCCAGCGACCGTCACGCTCGCCCTCGCGGCGGATCGGCTTGGAGCCGATGGCGCGCAGCGAGTCCTCGACCGCGTCGACGATCGCCTTCACCTGCCGGTCGTTGGAGGCCGAGGCGAGGACGAAGGCGTCGGTGATCGCGAGCTGCTCGCTCACGTCGAAGGCGACGATCTGGGTGGCGAGCTTGTCGGACGCGGCGCGGGCGGCGGCGACGACGAGCTCGACGGCATGGTCGGTGGCAGTCATGAGGCTTCTCTGGTCGGGGACGGGGTGGGAGTGGGGTCGGGCTCGGAGGAGGGGTAGAGACGGTGCTTCTGGATGTACTGGACCACACCGTCGGGCACGAGGTACCAGACGGGCTGGCCACGGCGCTGACGCTCACGGCAGTCAGTCGAGGAGATCGCCAGCGCGGGGATCTCCACGATCGTGACCCGCGAGGACGGCAGCGCCGCGATAGTCTCGGGGTCCATGTCGTAGCCGGGGCGCGTGCAGCCGACGAACTGGGCGAGCTCGAAGAGCCCGTCGGCGTCGTGCCAGCTGAAGATGTCGGTCAGCGCGTCGGCGCCGGTGATGAAGTAGAGGTCGGCGTCGGGCATCGCGGCGCTGAGGTCGCGCAGCGTGTCGACGGTGTACGTCGGTCCCTCGCGGTCGATGTCGACGCGCGAGACCGTGAACCGCGGGTTGGCGGCAGTCGCGATGACCGTCATCAGGTAGCGGTGCTCGGGCGGAGAGACGTCGCGCTCGGACTTCTGCCACGGCCTGCCCGTGGGAGCGAAGACGACCTCGTCGAGGTCGAACCATGCCTGCACCTCGGAGGCCGCCACGAGGTGCCCGTGGTGGATGGGGTCGAACGTGCCACCCATGACGCCGACACGGCGGCGCACGGGGGTGGCGTCAGTCATGCGTCGACACTCAGCTGTGCTCGCGTCCTCCGCCGAAGGCGACCAGGGCGAAGAGCATCCCCAGGAGGATGCCGATGGCCATGAGCCCCACCCACCAGGGGTTGATGACCTGCTCGTGTTGCTCCTCGGCGGCCCGGCTCAGGGACAGCGTGATCTGGCTCAGCGACATGCCGCTGATCCTACCGGCCCCCTGCCGTCAACCGAGAAGTGACTCGACCCCGGCGAGCACCAGCCAGAAACGCAGGGTGCGTCCGACGAAGATCGTGGGCAGGAAGACGTACATCCGCATCTTCAGCGCCCCGGCCACGGCGGCCATGACCAGCAGCGGCGGGATGCCCCCGAAGGCCGAGACCAGCATGATCGCGCCGGCGAAGAACGGGCGCCCCTCCATGCGGGCCTGCCAGCGCGCATAGCTGGCCTTCACCTTGTCGCCGGACAGCTTCTTCTGCACCCAGTCGGTCTCGATGCTGCGTCGGGTCGCCTCGTACCAGACGATCTTGCCGACCGTCTGGCCCGCGCCGGCGATCATCGCCAACGTGAACGCGTGGCCACCGACGGTCGCCGCCATGCCGCCGAGGATGACCTCCATGTTGATCAGCGGGAACAACGCCGAGGCGATGCTGACGCCGAACGTCCAGAAGGCCAGGCTCAGGCTCATGCTGTCCTGGTGCGCTCAGCGCGCTCCGGAACGGGCAGCCCGAGCTGGAACAGCCACCGCAGCGAGATGCACTTGAGCACGACCAGGGCCAGGGCGATCACCAGTCCCACCTGCCACCAGCCCGTCACCAGCAGGAGCACCGCGAAGAGCGCGGAGTTGACCGCCTTGGCCGGCTTGGACCAGTTCCAGCGGTAGAGGCGGGCGTCGACGACGTAGAAGTAGTTGGGGCTGCGAATCGGCCAGGCCAGGAAGGCCAGCGACAGGAACATGTCGATGACCATGAAGTTGAAGAGGTAGACCGCCACCGGCAGCACCATCTCGGGCTGCAGCCAGGCCAGCCCGATGTAGAAGCCGGCGCAGTTGATGCGGTCGCACATGATGTCGAGCGTGCCGCCGATGCGGGTCTCGCAGTCGAAGAGGCGGGCATAGCCGCCGTCGGCCATGTCGCCGACCCAGTAGACGACCAGGCCGATGACCAGCAGGGTGAGGCTCTCGTCGACCGCGGCGTAGAGGCACAGCGCGAGCGAGACGACCGTGCGGACGAAGGTGATGACGGTCGCCCCCGTGAACAGCCTCTCGGCTGCCGGATCGGCGTAGACGGACGCGTCGGTCACGGGCATGGCCGAACGCTATCGCGGCGGGGCCCCAGGTCAGCGCACGTGACCGCTCCCGGTCACGACGTACTTCGTCGAGGTCATCTCCGGCAGGCCCATCGGACCGCGCGCGTGCAGCTTCTGCGTGCTGATGCCGATCTCGGCACCGAAGCCGAACTCGGCACCGTCGGTGAACCGCGTCGAGGCGTTCACGAGCACTGCTGCGGAGTCCACGCCTGCCACGAACCGGCGGGCCGCGGTCTGGTCCTCGGTCACGATCGCGTCACTGTGCTGGCTCGAGAAGCGCCGGATGTGGGCCAGCGCTGCGTCAAGGTCCGGTACGACGGCAGCGCTGATGTCGAGGGACAGGTACTCGGTCCCGAAGTCCTCGTCCGTGGCGGCCAGCACGCCCTCGTGGGCCTGGAAGGCGGGGTCGCCGTGGATCGTCACGTCGGCGTGCTGCAGGGCCGCGACGACCAGCGGCAGGAAGGCGTCCGCGACCTCGGCGTGCACCAGCAGCGACTCCGCAGCGTTGCAGACGCTGGTGCGGTGGGTCTTGGCGTTGAGCACGATCGCCAGCGCCTTGTCGAGGTCGGCGGCACGGTCGACGTAGACGTGGCAGTTGCCGATCCCGGTCTCGATGACCGGCACCGTCGACCCTTCGACCACCGAGCGGATCAGCCCGGCGCCGCCGCGCGGGATCAGCACGTCGACATAGCCTCGGGCCCGCATGAGGGCATCGACGCTGTCGTGGGAGTCCCCGGGCACGAGCTGGACGACGTCGGCGTCGAGCCCGACGGAGGCCGCCGCGTCCCGCAGCACCGCGACGATCACGGCGTTGCTGGACCGGGCGCTGGAGCTGCCCCGCAGGAGCACCGCGTTGCCGGACTTGAGGCAGATGCCGGCCGCGTCCGCGGTGACGTTGGGTCGAGCCTCATAGATCATCCCGACGACGCCGAACGGCACCCGCACCTGGCGCAGCTCGAGCCCGTTGGCCAGCGTGCTCCCCCGCACCACCTCGCCGACCGGGTCGGGCAGGCCTGCGACGTCGCGCAGCCCCTGGGCCATGGCCGCCACTCGCTCGTCGGTCAGGCGCAGCCGGTCGACGATGTTGGCGGGCGAGCCGCCGGCCTCGGCGCGCGTCACGTCCTCGGCGTTGGCCCTCAGAACCTCGTCGCTGCGATCGAGCAGCGCCGAGGCCATCGCGAGGAGCGCGCGGTCCTTCTCGGCCCGGGTCGACAGCGCCAGCCCGTGGCTGGCCTCGCGAGCGCGGCGGGCCACCTCGAGCACGTCGCGCGTGGTGTCGTCTCCGGTCGTGTCCTGCGTCATGGCCCTGAGCCTAGGAGAGGGGCGGATCCCAGGTGCCCCGCGGCCCCACGGCCCCGATCGCCGCAGCAGGCAACCAAAGCCGCCTGACGTGCGTCACAGTTCTCGAAATCGAACTTCCTCAGGAGGAACCCCATGCCTCGCACCTCACCTCGCTCCTCACCTGGCACCGCCCTGCGCACCGCCGGCCTCGCCGTGCTGGCACTCACCCTCCCGGCGCTCCCTGCGCTGACCTCCGGCGCCGCCGATGCTGCTCCGACCGCCCAGGCCGCCTCGCAGCGCACCGCGGGCGACGCCCCGGTGACCCTCTGGTCGCCCGACCGGATCGAGGCTCCCTCCTACGGCGGACGCGTCTACACCGACCTCGGGCTCCGCCTGGTCGCGCGCGACCAACCCTTCGAGCTGTGGTCGACCCGCACGGGCTACGACCAGGAGATCCGGACCGTGTGGCGCTCGGGCACCGGGGACGTGGCCCTGCCCGCCGGGTCGATGTCGACCTTCAGCGGCCTGCGTCACTTCCTCAAGCTGAGCTTCGACCCGGTCAAGACCGGGCCCACCACGACGATGGTCCAGGGCGGCTGCCTGTCGGGCTTCGCCGAGCGGGTCAGCCCCGACGCACCGGCCACGTCGGACTACCCCCGCTCCTGCTACTACAACCCCTACGCGATCGGCTCCGTGCAGGGCGTCCAGGCCGGCTGGGCGACCCCGGTGTTCAACACCTACAAGCCGCTGCGGCTCGTCCCGGGGCGCTACGACGTCACCGCCGCGATCGGCGCCCCCTACACGAAGGCGTTCGGGCTCTCGGCCGCCGAGGCATCGCGCACCTTCACCCTCGTGGTGACCAAGGAGGACTACAGCAACGAGCGCCGTCGTACGACGGAGCGCGGCGTCGCGGCGCCCGCAGGGCACGAGCCCACCCAGGCCGCCGACGGTGAGATCGCCGCGACCCGTCCCGACCTGCGCTCACTGCCGGCGTGGGGCATCCAGGTCTCCCCCAACGGCACGTTCCTGCAGTTCTCCGCCACCGTGTGGAACGGCGGCGACAGCCCCCTCGTCGTCGACGGCTTCCGCAAGGAGGGCGAGGACGAGATGGAGGGCTACCAGTACTTCTTCGACGCCGACGGCGCCCAGACCGGTTACCAACGCGTGGGCCGCTTCCACTGGGACGAGAAGCCGACCCATCAGCACTGGCACTTCAAGGACTTCGCCAGCTACACGCTCCTCAATTCGGACAAGACCGCCATCGTGAAGTCGCGCAAGGAGTCCTTCTGCCTGGCCAACACCGACGCGGTCGACACCACGGTCCCCTCCGCCGTGTGGAACCCGGAGAACACCGACCTGTCCACCGCGTGCGGTGACTACGGCTCGCTGTCGATCCGCGAGGTGCTCGCCTCCGGGTGGGGTGACACCTACGCGCAGTTCCGCGCCGGCCAGTCGTTCAACCTGGACGGTCTGCCCAACGGCACCTACTACATCGAGGTGAAGGCCAACCCGCGCGGCAAGCTCGTGGAGGCCTCGACGGACAACAACGTCGCGCTGCGCAGGATCGTCATCGCAGGCCTGCCCGACGCCCGCACCGTGAAGGTGCCCCAAATCGGCCTGGTCGTCGAGCCCCGGCAAGGCGGCCGCGGAGGGTTCTGAGGTGTCTCGGGACACCGGACGAGGAGATCCCAACGAGAACGATGAAGGACCCCCGGCACCACGTGCCGGGGGTCCTTCGGTGTCGCTGGGGCGGTGAGCCTCAGCCCTTGCGCTGGTTGATCGCCTCGGTGGCCGCGGGCAGGACCGCGTGCAGGTCCCCCACGACGCCGAAGTCGACCAGCTCGAAGATCGGAGCCTCGTCGTCTTTGTTGACGGCGATGATCGTCTTCGAGGTCTGCATGCCCGCGCGGTGCTGGATGGCACCGGAGATGCCGTTGGCGACGTAGAGCTGCGGCGAGACGGTCTTGCCGGTCTGTCCCACCTGGAAGGTGTGGGGCATCCAGCCGGAGTCGACCGCGGCACGCGACGCACCGACCGCCGCGCCGAGGGCGTCGGCGAGACCCTCGATGGGCTCGAAGTTGCCACCGGTGCCACGACCGCCGGAGACCACGATCGCGGCCTCGGTGAGCTCGGGGCGTCCGGTCGCCTTGCGCGGCTGCGAAGCCACGATCTGGGCGGTCTTGGCAGCATCGGAGATCGTCGCTGCGAATTCCTCGGCCGCTCCGGCGCCGGCCTCCTCCTCGGGGGCCGCGGCGTTGGGCTTGACCGTGATGATCGGCGTGCCCCGGGTGACCTTCGCCTGCACGGTGAAGTTGCCGGCGAACACGGACTGCGTCGTGACGACCGTGTCGCCGTCGGCCTGCACGTCGACGGCGTCGGTGATGATGCCGGAGCCGAGCTTGATCGCCAGGCGACCGGCGATCTCCTTGCCCTCGGCGGAGGAGGTGATCAGGATCGCGGCGGGCGAGACCTTCTCGGCGAGCTGCTGGAGCACCTCGGCCTTGGGGGCCACGAGGTAGCCCTTGATCTCGGTGTCCTCGACGGTGTAGACCTTCGCGGCGCCGTACTTGGTGACGGCCTCGACCGCACCCGCGGCCTGGTCGGCGCCACCGATGAAGACCGCGGAGGGCTCGCCGAGACGCTTGGCGATCGCGAGGAGCTCGTAGGTGGGCTTGCGGACCGCGCCGTCGACGTGGTCGATGAGAACCAGAACTTCAGACATCAGCGATGCTCCTCAGATGAACTTCTTGGACGCGAGGAAGTCGGTGAGCGCGCCAGCGCCCGAACCGTCCTCGTCCTTGACGATCTCGCCGGCCGTGCGCGGCGGGCGAGCGGTGGTGTCGACGACCTCGGACCAGGCGACCGACAGGCCGACCTCGCCGGCATCGACACCGATGTCGCTGAGCGACCAGGTCTGGAGGGGCTTCTTCTTCGCGGCCATGATGCCCTTGAAGGAGGGGTAGCGGGCCTCGCCCGTCTGGTCGGTGACCGAGAGGACCAGCGGCATCGTGCCGCCGATGACCTCGGTGGCGGTGTCGCCGTCGCGCTTGATGCGGACCTGGTCGCCCTGGGTCTCGACGACCGAGGCGAACGTGACCTGCGGCAGGTTGAGTCGCTCGGCCAGCATGGCCGGGACGACGCTGCCCGAGGCGTCGGTCGACGCCATGCCACACATCACCAGATCGGCCTGGCCCTTGTCGGCCACGATCTTCTCGACGGCCTTGGCCAGCACCAGGGAGGTCGCGGCGTAGTCGGAGCCGGCGATCGCCTCGTCGGAGACGTGGATGCCCTCGTCGGCACCCATCTGGAGTGCCTTGCGGACCGCGTCCAGGGCCTTCTCGGGGCCGACGCAGAGCGCGGTGATCGTGACGTCGGCGGGGTTCTCCGACTTCTCCTTGATCTGGAGCGCCTGCTCGACGGCGTACTCGTCGAGTTCGGAGAGAAGACCGTCGACGCCGACGCGGTCTACGGTGTTGTCCGACTCGAAACGCCGGTCGGCGGTCGCGTCGGGCACGTGCTTCACACAGACGACAATGTTCATGGTGGTGTGGCCTGGACGGCCCCTCCTGAGTGCTCGTGAAGGTCACGGACGTGACCTGAGAACTGATGGTCCTGGAAGGTTACCGCCGAGTCAGGAGCCGCGGAACACAAGTCCGCGGTGGACTAACTCACACGGTGCAGTGGGTCACCACCAGTGTGCCCCGCCCCTGGTCAGGGGCGGATCACGCGCTCCAGCACGCGTCCCACGACGAGGTAGGCCACCGCGCCGATCCCGTAGTTGAAGAGGGCCGTGGTGGTCTCGCCGTTCTTGCCGCCGAACTCCTTGATCGGGTTCTCCAGGCTGAAGATGCCCAGGTCGACCCCGTCTGCGACGTCCAGCACGAACTCGACGAACGGGTTCGTCGGCTCGGCGTCCAAGGCGATGAGGAGGGCCGCGACGGCGAGCGCCGAGGCGCACACGACGAAGACCGCCCACACGACTCGTGCCACGATCGCGCGCACCCGCGCACTGGGCTTGCGATCTGCCACCTGGGTCACCGTCCTTCGAACTGAGCCTTGCCCGGACCATTCTCGACGAAGGATTGCATACCGTTGGTCTGGTCGTCGGTCGCGAAGAGCGCGGCGAACTGGAGTCGCTCGATCTCGAGCCCGCTCGCGAGGTCGACCTCGAGCCCTCGGTCGATGCTCTCCTTGGCGGCGCGTACGGCGAGCGAGGCCGCGTCGCTGAACTGCCGGGCCCACGCAACGGCCTCGTCGTAGACCGACTCCGCGGGCACGAGCTTGTCGACGAGACCGATCGCGAGGGCCTCGTCGGCCTTCACGAAGCGACCGGTGAAGATGATGTCCTTGGCCTTGCTGGGCCCCACGAGGCGGCTCAGCCGCTGGGTGCCGCCGGCGCCGGGGATGATCCCGAGCAGCACCTCGGGCTGGCCGAGGGTCGCGTTGTCGGCGGCGATGCGGATGTCGGCAGCGAGGGCCAGCTCGCAGCCACCGCCGAGGGCATAGCCGGTGATCGCGGCGACGACCGGCTTCGGGATCGCCGCGACGGCGCTGACCGCCGACTGGACCGAGCCCGAGACGGTCACCATGTCGGCATAGCTCAGCGCGGCCATCTCCTTGACATCGTTGCCGGCGGCGAAGACCCGCTCGCCGCCGTAGATGACCACGGCCTTGACGTCGTCGCGCTCGCTGGCCTCGGCGGCCGCGGCTCGGAGCTCGGCCTGCACCTGGACGCTGATCGCGTTCATCTTCGGGCGGTCGAGACGGATCGTGCCCACGCCCTCGGTCACCTCGAGGGTCACGAACTCTGCCATCTGGGGTCTCCTTGATCGGTGGGGCCGCTTCGGGGTCGGCCGGGAGAGTGAGCCTGCCACCACCTGCGGGACACCCGGCACCCGGCACGTCGGATGGGCAAGAATGCGTCCGTGACTACCGGCCTGTGGCGCAACCTCGGCGATCGAGCGGCCGTGTGGCCGGGCAAGCACTACCCGCTCGGTGCGACCTGGTCGACCGAGGCCACCAACTTCGCGGTGCACGCCCCCCGCGCCCGCGTCGCATGGGTGTGCCTCTTCGACGACGCGGACGGCGAGAGCCGCCACCGGCTCACCGAGCAGTCCCTCGGCATCTGGCACGGCGCCGTCCCGGGCGTGCCGGAGGGCACGCTCTACGGCTTCCGCTTCGAGGGGCCCTGGGACCCCGACGCCGGGTTGCGGTTCAACCACGACAAGCTGCTGCTCGACCCCTTCGCCCGCGCCGTGAGCGGCGAGATGACCCTCGACCCGGCGATCTACGGCCACAGCCTCGACGAGCAGGGCGTGGAGTCCCCCGAGCCCACCGACTCCGCACGCTTCGTGCCCCGCAGCGTGGTCGTCGCCGACGACTTCGACTGGGGCGACGACACCGCGCCACGCCACCGCTGGCGCGACTCGGTCATCTATGAGGCCCACGTCAAGGGGATGACCGCGCTCCACGACCGCGTGCCCGAGCACCTGCGAGGGACGTACGCCGGGCTGGCGACGCCGGCTGTCGTCGACTACCTGCGCGACCTGGGCGTGACGGCGATCGAGCTGTTGCCCGTGCACCAGTTCGTCTCGGAGCCGGCCCTGGTCAAGCGCGGCCTCACCAACTACTGGGGCTACAACTCCATCGGCTACTTCGCCCCGCACAACGCCTACTCCTCCTCGGGCGACCGCGGCCAGCAGGTCACGGAGTTCAAGGCGATGGTGAAGACCTTCCACGAGGCGGGGCTCGAGGTCATCCTCGATGTCGTCTACAACCACACCGCCGAGGCCGGCTCCGACGGGCCGACGCTGTCCTTCCGCGGCCTCGACGACAGCATCTACACCCGCGTGCACCCGCCGGTGCCGGGTGCGCCGGTCGACGACACCTACTGGGACGTGACCGGCTGCGGCAACACCGTCGACGCCGCGAACCCCTTCGCGCTGCGGCTGATCCTCGACTCCCTGCGCTACTGGGTGACCGAGATGCACGTCGACGGCTTCCGCTTCGACCTCCTCTCGGCGCTGACCCGCGTCGACCACGAGATCGACATGGGGTGCCACCTGCTGACCGCCATCGGGCAGGACCCGGTCCTGCGCCACGTGAAGCTCGTCGCCGAGCCCTGGGACGCCTCGATGGACGGCTACCGCGTCGGCGACTGTCCCCCGCCGTGGGTCGAGTGGAACGACCAGTACCGCGACGGCATCCGCGACTTCTGGCGTGGGCACTCCTCGGGCATCCGCACCGTCGCCACCCGTCTCGCGGGCTCCTCGGACCTCTACGCCGACGACGGCCGCTCGGCGTACGCCTCGGTCAACTTCGTGACCGCTCACGACGGTTTCACCGTGCGCGACCTGGTGAGCTACGAGCACAAGCACAACGAGGCCAACGGCGAGCGCAACCGAGACGGAACCGACAGCAACCGCTCGTGGAACCACGGCGCCGAGGGCGAGAGCGACGATGCCGAGATCGTGGCGCTGCGTCGACGTCAGGCGGCCAACCTGATGGTCACGTTGTGCCTGTCCAACGGCGTCCCGATGATCACCGCCGGTGACGAGCGCGGTCGCACCCAGCGCGGCAACAACAACGCCTACTGCCAGGACAACGAGACGTCCTGGATCGACTGGCGACCCGACGACGCGTGGCTCGACGTCTACGACGTGGTGAAGACCGCGCTGCGGCTGCGACGTGAGCACCCGGCACTGCGCCAGCGCCACTGGTTCGAGGGGCGACCCGCCATCCGCGGCGGGCCCAAGGACCTCGCCTGGCTGCACCCGTCGGGCCGGGAGATGAGCGCTGCCGACTGGCACGACCACGAGCTCGCCACCGTCGGGATGTTCGTCTCCGGCTCACCGCTGCGCTCCCCCGGGCCGCGGGGCGAGCAACAGGTCGACGCGTCCTTCATGCTCTGGTTCAACTCCGGCGCCGAGCCGGTGTCGGTCGGGCTCCCCGAGAACGACTGGGTGCAGGCCGGCGAGGTCGCGCTGACGACCGACCCCGACCTCATCGTCGGCACCCCCGTCGTCGCGGGCACCGAGGTGCGACTCGGCGCCCGCACCGTCCTGGTGCTGCGGGGCACCTGAGGGTGCGTCACGCCATCGCCACGACACCCAGCTCGGCGCTCGAGGTGAGCAGCTCGTTGCGGGGGACGATGCGCACGGTGTAGCCGAACGCGCCGGAGTGGTCGAGGGTGACCTCGCCGTCGAAGCGGTGCCGGCCGCCGTCGTAGGTCTCGGCGAGAGTGAGCGTCTCGATCAGGGTGTCGGTCAGCTCGTCCTCGGCGTTGATCTTGCCGTGCACGAGCTGGACGTCGACGTCCGTGGAGCTCAGCGCTCCGAGCGCGACGAAGCTGCGCACGCTCATCACCGCACCCACCTCCGGCGCGTCCCCGACCCCGCTGCTCTCGACGTGCTCGACGCGGACCTCGGGCCAGGCCGAGCGCACCTTGTCCTTCCAGGCAGCGAGGCGGCGCGCACCCTCGTAGTCGGAGTTGAGGCGACGGGCGTTGGTCGCGGCCGGCGTGTAGAGCTTCTGCGTGTAGTCGCGCACCATCCGGGTCGCGAGCACCTTGGGGCCGAGCGACTTCAGCGTGTGCCGCAGCATCTCGACCCAGCGGGTCGGCACGCCCTCGGCATCGACGTCGTAGAAGCGCGGTGCGACCTCGTGCTCGAGCAGCTCGTAGAGCGCGGTCGCCTCGAGGTCGTCGCGGCGGTCGGGGTCGTCGAGCCCGTCGGCGGACGGGATCGCCCAGCCGTTCTCGCCGTCGTACCACTCGTCCCACCAGCCGTCGAGGATCGACAGGTTGAGCCCGCCGTTGAGCGCGGCCTTCATGCCGGAGGTGCCGCAGGCCTCATAGGGGCGCAGCGGGTTGTTGAGCCACACGTCGCACCCGGGGTAGAGCGGCTGCGCCATCGCGATGTCGTAGTTGGGCAGGAAGACGATGCGGTGGCGGACCTCGGGGTCGTCGGCGAAGAGCACCATCTCCTGGATCAGCTTCTTGCCACCGTCGTCGGCGGGGTGCGACTTGCCGGCGATGACCAGCTGGATGGGACGCTCGGGGTCGAGCAGGAGCCGCTTGAGGCGGGCAGGGTCGCGCAGCATCAGCGTCAGCCGCTTGTACGACGGCACGCGGCGTGCGAAGCCGATCGTCAGGACGTCGGGGTCGAGCGCACCGTCGATCCAGGCCAGCTCGGCCTTCGCGGCCCCCCGCTTCTCCCACGAGTCGGCGAGCCGCTTGCGCGCGTCATTGACCAGGCGCTGGCGCAGCTCGCGCTTGACCGCCCACACCTGGGCGCTCGGCACCTTGTCGACGGCGTTCCAGAAGCCCTCGGTGTCGTCGGATTCGGCGTCGGCGCCCTGGGACTCGGCGAGCGCGATGACCTCGCGTGCCACCCAGGTCGGCGCGTGCACGCCGTTGGTGATGGAGCCGATCGGCACCTCGGACTCATCGAAGGCCGGCCACAGCCCGTTGAACATGCCGCGGCTGACCTCGCCGTGCAGGATCGAGACACCGTTGGCCCGCTGGGCCAGCCGGAAGCCCATGACCGCCATGTTGAACACGGAGGCGTCGCCGCCCTCGAAGTCCTCGGTGCCGAGTGCCAGGACGCGGTCGATCGGGACCCCCGGAGTCGCTCCGCTCTCGCCGAAGTACTGCTCGACGAGCGTGCGGGAGAACCGGTCGATGCCGGCCGGGACGGGGGTGTGAGTGGTGAAGACGGTGGAGGCGCGGCTCACCTCGAGTGCGGTGGCGAAGTCGAGCCCCGGCCCGTCGGCGTCGGCGGTGAGCTCACGGATGCGCTCGATGCCGAGGAAGCCGGCGTGACCCTCGTTGGTGTGGAACACCTCGGGCGCCGGGGCGCCGGTGATGCGCGAGTAGGCGCGCAGGGCACGCACGCCGCCGACACCGAGGAGCATCTCCTGGCGCAGGCGGTGCTCGCTGGTGCCGCCGTAGAGCCGGTCGGTGACGTCGACGTAGTGGTCGGGGTTGCCCTCGACGTCGGTGTCGAGCATCAGCAGCGGGACACGGCCGACGCTGGCCACCCAGATGCGGGCCATCAGGTCGGGGCCACCGGGCATCGCGATGGAGATCATCGCCCGGGAGCCGTCGTGCTCGCGCAGCAGCGAGATGGGCAGCTCGTCGGGATCGAGGACCGGGTAGGTCTCCTGCTGCCAGCCATCACGCGAAAGCGACTGCTGGAAGTAGCCGTGCCGGTAGAGCAGCCCGACCCCGACGATCGGGACACCGAGGTCGCTGGCCGCCTTCAGGTGGTCGCCGGCCAGGATCCCGAGCCCGCCGGAGTACTGCGGGAGCACGGCGGTGATGCCGAACTCGGGCGAGAAGTAGCCGATCGCGGCAGGACCCGCCGCTGCACCGCGGCGCTGGTACCAGCGCTCACCGGTCAGGTAGGCCTGGAGGTCCGCGGAGGCGACCCGCAGCCGCTCGAGGAAGCCTGCGTCGGTGGCCAGCTGCTCCAGGCGGACCGGCCCGACAGCACCGAGCAGCTTGACCGGGTCGTGCCCGGTCGACTCCCACAGCCGGGGGTCGATCTCCTCGAAGACGTCTTGGGTCTCGGGGTGCCAGGACCAGCGGAGGTTGCCCGCCAGGTCGCTCAGCGACGCCAAGGCGGCCGGAAGGACGGGACGGACGGTGAATCGTCGGATTGCGCGCACCCGGAGGACGCTACCGGCAATTTCTGGAACGATCCAAAGATCTCGTGAATCGATCCATCGACGGAGAACGCCTGTTTCGCGGCACACCGGCGTCGTCCAGGTCCATAACGATCCCCAGCTCTCGGCGTTGAGGGGTCATGACCTCACTGCCCTCTCGGCGGCGCCGGCACACGCTGACCGCCGCAGCCCTCCTGACCGTCACCCTGGTCCCCGGGCTCCTCCAGCTGCCGGCCGTCGCCGACGCTCCATCCTCCACCGCACCGTCCGTCGCGAACGCCGCCACCGCGGCCGACGAG
Organism: Nocardioides psychrotolerans; assembly: GCF_900113685.1. Taxonomy (GTDB): domain Bacteria; phylum Actinomycetota; class Actinomycetes; order Propionibacteriales; family Nocardioidaceae; genus Nocardioides; species Nocardioides psychrotolerans. Next base: position 220,913 of record NZ_FOQG01000004.1, on the reverse strand, counting down.
ATCGACCTGCGCGAGGTCCGCACCCTCGGAGACCCGGTCCACGGGCTCGCGGACGTCGACGCACGCGGCACCGCGTTGCCGTCGGTGGCCCAGCGCGACGCGGTCGCCCGCCTGGGCGTCCTCGACGTCCGGTGGAACCGCTTCGGCACGCCGTCCTCCCTACTGCCCTCCGACGGCGCGCTGGCGGCGGCCACCTCGGCCGACCCGGTGGCCGCCGCGCGCACGTGGCTGAGCCGCAACGCCGCTGCCTTCGGCCTCACCCCCGCCCAGGTCGCGGACCTCGACGTGGTCAGCTCGCAGCCCTTCGCCCTCAGCGACGCGCGCGCCGTGCTCTTCCGCCAACGCTTCGGCAACCTCACGCCCGCGCTCGCCAGCATGGTGACCGTCGGCGTCGCGAACGGCCAGATCGCCTACGCCTCCTCCTCGATCAGCAAGACCACCGGCACCCCGGCCGCCCCGACGCTCACCCCGCTCGAGGGCTGGCTCGAGGCCGCCGCCGACGTGGATCGGGCGATTCCCGGCGCCGACCTCGACCTGATCGCCAAGACCGTCTCCGACGGGTGGACACGCCTGCAGGTCCCCGGCTTCCAGCAGGAGCAGTTGGTCCGCCTGCGTGCCCTCGCGATGGCCGACGGCAGCGTCCGCCCGGTCTTCGAGTCCAACGTCGTCGACGCCGCGGCCGCCCCGGCGGTGGCCTACACGCTGATGATCGACGCCGTCACGGGCGAGGTCCTCCACCGCGAGAACAAGGTCGAGAACAGCAGCGACTTCGTCCCCTTCACCGGGTCGATCACCGCCACCGAGTGCGGGCCCAAGCACGCGTTCGAGCTGACCGACAACGCCACCAAGCAGATCGTGGCCGTCGCCTCGACGGTCAACGCGGCCAACGACATCGAGGTCAAGATCTTCGGCCCGGGCAACGAGCTCCTCGTCAACGGCGACCTCGGCACCAGCCCGGAGACTGCGACCTACACCGCCGACTCGATCCCGGCCGGCACCTACGCGCTCCAGGTCTGCCCCTTCTCCGACCCGACCGTGCCGTTCCTCCCTCCCGGCAACTACGCGGCGTCGATCACGACGAGCGACCTGGCCACCCCCGGCTCAGATGACCTGTCGCCCAACCCACGCTGGCGATTCTTCCCGGCCAACCCGACCCTGGACTTCTCCTCGCGCACCACGCCGCGCAACAGCGTCATCGGCTGCTGGCTGGTGGCCGCGGGCTGCAACCTCAGCACGGGGCCGCTCCGCAACATCCAGGCTCCTGGCCCCTGGGACGTCCTCACCAGCACTGGCACCTCCTCGCTGACCACCGTCGGCAACAACGCCAACACCCACGAGGCCTGGGCCAGTCCGTTGACCCCCGGCGGCCTGATGCAGGCGCCCGTGTCGGCGACGCAGGACTACACCGCGCCGTTCACCGACGCGTGGAACAACAGCCGCTGCAGTCCTACCCAGCTCGTGCCTGGTGGCAACGACATCATCCCGAGCGTGACCAACCTCTTCGTCACGCACAACCGGATGCACGACTACTCCTACTACCTCGGCTTCAACGAGCGGAACTACAACCTCCAGGTCGACAACATCGGCCGAGGCGGAGTTGATAACGACCCCGAGGTGGGCAATGCCCAGGCCGGCGCCCTCAGCGGCGGCCAGCCGTCGTTCCTGGGCCGGGACAACGCCAACCAGATCACGCTGCAGGACGGCGTGCCCGGCATCACCAACCAATACCTCTTCCAGCCGATCGCCGGCGCGTTCTACGCCCCGTGCACCGACGGCGGGCTCGACATGGGCATCGTCGGCCACGAGTACACCCACGCGATCAGTGGCCGCATGGTGGGCGGGCCCGACGAGGGCCTGACCTCCGAGCAGGGTGGCGCCATGGGCGAGTCGTGGAGCGACCTGGTCGCGGCCGAGTACCAGTTCAGCCACGGCTACAAGAACGGCGGCAACATCTGGGCCGTGGGCGTCTACGCCACCGGCAACAAGGACGTCGCCATCCGCGACTACGCCATCAACCGCAACCCGCTGAACTACTCCGACTACGGCTTCGACACCACCGGCCCCGAGGTCCACGCTGACGGGGAGATCTGGAACGGCACCCAGTGGGAGGTCCGCCAGGCCCTGGTCAACAAGTGGAACAAGGTCGAGCGCTTCCACTACTCGCGCGCCAAGCTGCAGCTCAAGTGCGCCCAGGGCAACCGCGACAAGGGCGTCCAGCGCCCGCAGCTGTGCCCGGGCAACCGCCGCTGGGTCCAGCTGATGTTCGACTCGTTCCTGCTCCAGCAGGGCGCGACGTCGATGCTCGACGCCCGTGACGCGATGCTCGCGGCCGACCGGATGCGCTTCAACGGCGTCAACCAGAAGGTCATGTGGGACGCCTTCGCCCGCCGGGGCATGGGCAAGGGCGCTTCGGTGCCCAACGCCGACTCCGACGAGCCGACCCCGAGCTTCGCCTCGCCGAAGAGCAAGAACGGCTCGCTCACCTTCCGCAGCACGAGCCCCGGCAAGCTCTTCGTCGGCGACTACGAGGCTCGGGTGACCCCGGTGGGTGACACGCTCAAGGGCACCAAGCTCGACAACGTCGTCTCGATGACGCCGGGTCGCTACCGGATGCTGTTCGTCTCCAAGACCCGTGGCTTCACCCGCTTCACGTTGACCGTGAAGGCGGGCAAGGCGTCCTACCGGATCCTGGACCGAACGAACCTCGCCGCCAAGGCCGCCGGCGCCAAGGTGATCCGCTCGACCCCCGGCTCCCGCAACGCGGGCTTCCTCATCGACGGCACCGAGAAGACCAACTGGGGCGGCGTGACCGCCGCCACCGTCGACGCCTCGAAGCCCTTCGTGGCCGTCGACCTCGCCGGCGGGGTCCACACGGTCCGCCGGGTCCAGGTGAGCGCCTACCTCAACCCGGCGCCCGCGTCGGGCACGGAGCTGCCGTTCGCGGCGGATCCCGACTCCGGGTCCCGCTTCACCGCGCTGCGTCGCTTCGCGATCGAGACCTGCCTCAAGGCCTGCTCGAAGCCCTCGGCGGTCTGGAAGCGCGTCTTCACCTCGAAGGGCGATGCCTTCCCCGCTCGTCGTCCCCGTCCCGTCGCGCCGGACCTCAACCTGAGGTCCTTCGCGATCAAGGCGACCAAGGCCGCCGCGGTGCGTCTGGTCGTGCTCGAGAACCAGTGCACCGGCTTCGTCGGCTACGCCGGGGAGCAGGACGCCGACCCGCTCAACGACACCGACTGCAAGACCGCGTCCGACCGGGGCACCATCGTCCACGCGGCCGAGCTCCAGGTGTTCTGAGGAAGCCCGAGTCCGCTCCGGACCCACGACGCCCTGTCTCACCCTCCGGGGGGGGACAGGGCGTCCTGGCTTGCGTGGCACCCGGCGACCGGCAAGGGTGGAAGCATGGTTGGCCGCATCCCCGTCATGGACGTCATGCCCGTCGTGGACCTCGGGCGGCAGGCCGCGAAGGCCACCGTCGGGGAGCCGCTGCCCGTCAGCGCCACCGTGTTCCGGGAGGGCCACGACAAGCTCGGGACCGAGGTCGTCCTCGTGGGCCCCGACGGCACCCGGCGACCTCCCGTGCGGATGACGCCCGACGCCGAGGTGCCCGACCGCTACCACGCGTCGGTCACCCCCGACGCCGTCGGCGTGTGGACCTTCGAGGTGCACGCCTGGTCCGACCCGATCGCCACCTGGCAGCACGACGCCGGCCTGAAGATCCCCGCCGGCGTCGACGTCGAGCTGATGTTCCTCGAGGGGCGCCTGCTCCTCGAGCGGGTCCTGGCCGGTCTCCCGGACGACGACCAGCCCGCGCGCTCGGTCGTGACGGCCGCCGTCCACGCCGCGGGCGACGTGGAGCGTCCGGTCGCCGCGCGACTGGCGCAGCTGCAGTCGGCTGACCTCCTGGCCGTCGTGGACGCCCACCCGCTGCGCGAGCTGGTCTCGGTGGAGGGCCCCTACCCGGCCTACGCCGATCGTGAGCGTGCTCTCTACGGCAGCTGGTATGAGTTCTTCCCCCGTTCGGAGGGCGCCACCAAGGACCCCGACACGGGCATCGTGATGAGCGGCAACTTCGAGACCGCCGCCCGTCGCCTCGACGCCGTCGCCGCGATGGGCTTCGACGTGATCTACCTGCCACCGATCCACCCCATCGGCGAGGTCAACCGCAAGGGACCCAACAACACCCTCACTCCTGGACCCGACGACCCCGGCTCACCCTGGGCCATCGGATCCATCGAGGGCGGGCACGACGCGATCCACCCCGACCTCGGCAACTTCGCCGACTTCGACGCCTTCGTGGCACGAGCCGGTCGGCTCGGGCTCGAGGTCGCCCTCGACCTCGCCCTCCAGGCGGCGCCCGACCACCCGTGGGTCACCAGTCACCCGGAGTGGTTCACCACCCGCGCCGACGGCACCATCGCCTACGCCGAGAACCCGCCGAAGAAATACCAGGACATCTACCCGGTCAACTTCGACAACGACCCAACCGGCATCTGCCGCGAGGTGCTGCGCGTGGTGCGGCTCTGGATGTCCCACGGCGTGCGGATCTTCCGGGTCGACAACCCGCACACCAAGCCGCTGGCCTTCTGGGAGTGGCTGCTGAAGGAGGTCCGACGTACGGACCCCGACGTGCTGTTCCTGTCCGAGGCCTTCACCCGCCCGGCGATGATGCACGCGCTCGGCTCGATCGGCTTCCACCAGTCCTACACCTACTTCACCTGGCGCACCGCCCGCTGGGAGATCGAGGACTACCTCACCGAGCTGTCGAGCGAGTCCGACCACCTGATGCGGCCGAACTTCTTCGTCAACACCCCCGACATCCTCCACGGCTACCTCCAGTACGGCGGCCCCGCGGCTTTCAAGATCCGTGCGGTCATCGCGGCGACGGGCTCCCCCAGCTGGGGCGTCTACGCCGGCTACGAGCTCTACGAGCACGTGGCAGTCAAGCCCGGCAGCGAGGAATACCTCGACACCGAGAAGTTCCAGGTCCGCATCCGCGACTGGGACGCCGCGGAGGCCGAGGGACGCTCCCTCGCGCCGTACCTCACCCGGCTCAACGAGGTCCGCCGCGCGCACCCCGCACTGCGACTGCTGCGCAACGTCACGATCCACAGCAGCGACGACGAGAACATCCTGGTCTTCTCCAAGACCGCCGGTGACGACATCGTCATCGTCGTGGTCAACCTCGACCCGCACGGCACCCGGGAGACGATGGTCCACCTGGACCTGGCGTCGCTCGGCCTGGCCGGTCACGACAGCTTCGGCGTCCACGACGAGATCACCGGCGCCGACTGGACCTGGAGCCAGCACAGCTACGTGCGTCTCGACCCGCACGACGAACCCGCCCACGTGCTCACCGTCAGGAGGACTGCGTGACGCTTGCCGCCGACACTCCCGACTGGTTCAGGACGGCCGTCTTCTACGAGGTCATGGTCCGGTCCTTCCGAGACTCCAACGCCGACGGCACCGGTGACTTCAAAGGACTCACCGAGAAGCTCGACTACCTGCAGTGGCTCGGGGTTGACTGCCTGTGGGTCCCGCCGTTCTTCAGCTCACCGCTGCGCGACGGCGGCTACGACGTCGCCGACTTCACCAACATCCTCCCCGAGGCCGGCACCGTCGAGGACTTCCACCACTTCCTCGACGAGGCCCACGCCCGCGGCATCCGGGTGATCATCGACTTCGTCATGAACCACACCAGCGACCAGCACTCGTGGTTCCAGGCCAGCCGCGAGGACCCCACCGGTCCCTACGGCGACTTCTACGTCTGGTCCGACACCGACGAGCTCTACCAGGACGCCCGGGTCATCTTCGTCGACACCGAGCCCTCCAACTGGACCTGGGACCCGGTCCGCCAGCAGTACTTCTGGCACCGGTTCTTCTCCCACCAGCCGGACCTCAACTACGACAACCCGGCCGTGCACGACGCGATCATCGAGGCCATCTCGTTCTGGTTCGACATGGGCCTGGACGGCTTCCGGCTCGACGCGGTGCCCTACCTCTACGAGCGACCGGGCACCAACGGGGAGAACCTCCCCGAGACGCACGCCTTCCTGCGCAAGGTGCGCTCCTACGTCGACGAGCACTACCCCGGCCGGATCCTGCTGGCCGAGGCCAACCAGTGGCCTGCCGACGTCGTGGACTACTTCGGCAGCGCCGAGGACGACGCCGGCGAGTGGATCGGCGACGAGTGCCACATGTGCTTCCACTTCCCCGTGATGCCGCGCATCTTCATGGCCGTTCGACGGGAGTCGCGCTTCCCGATCTCGGAGATCCTCGAGCAGACCCCGCCCATCCCGGGCCACTGCCAGTGGGGCATCTTCCTGCGCAACCACGACGAGCTCACGCTCGAGATGGTCAGCGACGAGGACCGCGACTACATGTGGAACGAGTACGCCAAGGACCCGCGGATGAAGGCCAACATCGGCATCCGCCGACGCCTGGCGCCCCTGCTCGACAACGACGTCAACCAGATCGAGCTGTTCAACGCGCTGCTCCTCTCCCTGCCCGGCTCACCCGTCCTCTACTACGGCGACGAGATCGGGATGGGCGACAACATCTGGCTCGGCGACCGCGACGGCGTCCGGACCCCGATGCAGTGGACCCCCGACCGCAACGCCGGCTTCTCCTCGGCGACCCCCGGCAAGCTCTTCCTGCCCGCCATCCAGGACCCGGTCTACGGCTACCAGAGCGTCAACGTCGAGGCCCAGCTGGAGAACTCCTCCTCCTTGCTGCACTGGATGCGTCGGATGATCCACGCCCGTCGCGGCCACGACGCCTTCGGGCTCGGCACCTTCGAGGACCTCGGCGGCTCCAACCCGACCGTGCTCTCCTACGCCCGCCAGCACGGTGACGACGTGATCCTCTGCGTCAACAACCTCTCGCGCTTCCCGCAGCCGGTGGAGCTGGACCTGCGCCGCTTCGAGGGAATGGTGCCCATCGAGATGCTCGGCGAGGTCCCCTTCCCCCGTATCGGAGAGCTCCCCTACCTGCTCACGCTCGGCGCCTACGGCTTCTACTGGTTCCGCCTGATCCCTAGCGACAACCCCCAGGAGGGACAGCTGCTGTGACGACCGAGCCGAGCGCGACCCTGATCGATCACGTGGACCCGCAGGTGTTCGTCACCTACGTGGAGAAGACCCGCTGGTTCGGCGGCAAGGGCCGTCCGTTCACCGTCTCCGCCGTACGACGCCTCGGCGAGCTGACCCCCGCGTCCGGGGCCGAGCCCCGCGTCGCACTCCACCTCGTCGAGCTCACCTACGCCGATGTCGCCGCCGACGACCCGCACCGCGTCGAGCACTACCAGGTGCCGCTGGCGTTCTACGCCGAGCCGGAGACCCGCCTGGACCATGCATTCGTCGGGTGGTGGGAGGAGCCTGGCCGCGGCTGGGTCCACGCCTACGACGCCCTGCACGACCGCGCGGCGATGGCGTGCTGGCTCGACGCGTTCGCGGCCGCCGCCGGCGCGCCCGACGGCGCGCTCGCGGCGGGAGGGCTGCTGTTCCACCGGATCCCCGGCCACGCGGTCGACACGACGGCCACTGCGACGCTCTTCACCGGCGAGCAGTCCAACTCCTCGGTGTCCTTCGGGGAGGACGCCCTGATGAAGGTCTTCCGCAAGGTGACCCCGGGCATCAACCCCGACGTGCGCGTCCACGACGTGCTGACCCGGGCCGGCTCCGAGCACGTCGCCGCCCTCTACGGCTGGGTCGAGTACGTGTCCCCCGACGGCGACGTGACGCAGCTGGCGATGCTCCAGCAGTTCCTGCGCACGGCCACCGACGGCTGGGACATCGCGCTCACCAGCGTGCGCAACCTCTTCGCCGAGGCCGACCTGCACGCCGGCGAGGTGGGTGGCGACTTCGCCGGCGAGTCCTCCCGCCTCGGCGAGGCGCTGCGCGAGGTCCACGACGCCCTGGCCGAGCACTTCCCCACTGGCCGCGGCAGCACTCCGGCCGCTGCGGTGGCCGCGACCATGTCGGCCCGGCTCGACGCCGCACTCACCGTCGTGCCCGACCTCGCGTCGTACGCCGACGGCCTGCACGCGCTCTACGCCTCGGTCGCTTCACTCCCGGACGTGGAGGTGCAGCAGATTCACGGCGACCTGCACCTCGGCCAGACCCTGCGCACGGCACTGGGCTGGAAGATCGTCGACTTCGAGGGCGAGCCGGCCAAGACGCTGGCCGAGCGGAGCCTTCCCGACTCCCGCTGGCGCGACGTCGCGGGGATGCTGCGCTCCCTCGACTATGCCCCCCACGTGGTCGAGCGCACACGATCCGACGACGACATCGACGAGCTCAACCAGCGCCACGTGCGCGCCTACGAGTGGGCACACCGCAACCGCAACCACTTCCTGGTCGCCTACGCCGGAGGCGAGGTCGGACCGGACGAGCGAGTCCTCCTTGACGCCTACGTCGCGGACAAGGCGGTCTACGAGTGCGTCTACGAGAAGCGCAACCGACCGACCTGGATCTCCATCCCGCTCGAAGCCATCGCGAGGATCGTGACGACATGACCGACACCCAGCCGACTGCCCAGCCGACTGCCAAGCCGGTCGACACCACCGAGCTCTCCCAGGTGGTCCACGGCGAGCACGGCCACCCCCACGCCGTCCTGGGCCCGCACCCGCACGACGGCGGGATCACTGTGCGCGTCCTGCGCCCGCTCGCCGAGTCCGTCGTGCTGCGCCACGGCGGCACCGAGACCGCGCTGACCCACGAGCACGAGGGCATCTGGGTCGGCGTCGTGCCAGGCGAGGAGGTGCCTGACTACCGTGTCGCCACGACCTACGCCGGCGGCGGACTGCACGTCCTCGACGACCCCTACCGCTTCCTGCCCACCCTGGGCGAGGTCGACCTGCACCTGATCAACGAGGGTCGTCACGAGCGGCTGTGGGACGTCCTGGGCGCCCACGTGCACCACTACGACGTCCCCGGTGGCGAGCCGATCAGCGGCACGTCGTTCGCGGTGTGGGCGCCCGGCGCCCGTGCCGTGCGGCTCAAGGCCGACTTCAACAGCTGGGACGGGCGCGAGCACCCGATGCGCCAGCTCGGGCGGTCCGGCGTCTGGGAGCTGTTCGTCCCGGCCGTGGGCTCGGGTGCGGGCTACAAGTACGTCGTCCTCGGTGCCGACGCCCAGTGGCGCGAGAAGGCCGACCCGATGGCGTCGTACTCCGAGGTCGCCCCAGCGACCTCCTCCGTGGTCTTCGAGTCACGCCACGAGTGGCAGGACGAGGCGTGGATGACGGCGCGGGCCGCGGGCTCCGCGGTCACCGAGGCGATGTCGATCTACGAGGTGCACCTGGCTTCCTGGCGCAGCGGCCGTTCCTTCGACGACCTGGCCGACGAGCTGGTCCCCTACCTCCAAGACCTCGGCTTCACGCACGTGGAGATGATGCCGGTGATGCAGCACCCGTTCGGCGGGTCCTGGGGCTACCACGTGACGTCGTACTTCGCCTCCGACTCCCGGCTGGGCGACCCCGATGGCCTGCGGCGCCTGATCGAGCGGCTGCACCAGGCCGGCATCGGCGTCATCCTCGACTGGGTCCCCGGGCATTTCGCGACCGACCCCTGGGCGCTGGTCAACTTCGACGGCACCCCGCTCTACGAGGACCCCAACCCGCAGCGTGGCTGGCACCAGGAGTGGGGCTCCCACATCTTCAACTTCGGGCGTCCCGAGGTCCGCAACTTCCTCTACGCCAACGCGCTCTACTGGCTCGAGGAGTTCCACGCCGACGGCCTGCGCGTCGACGGCGTCGCCTCGATGCTCTACCTCGACTACGCGCGCGAGGAGGGCGAGTGGTCGCCCAACAAGCTCGGCGGGCGCGAGAACCTGGAAGCTGTGCAGTTCCTCCAGGAGATGAACGCCACCGTCTACAAGCGGGTCCCCGGCGTCGTCACCATCGCCGAGGAGTCGACCTCGTGGCCGGGCGTCACCGGCCCCACCAGCGAGGGTGGCCTGGGCTTCGGCCTGAAGTGGAACATGGGCTGGATGCACGACTCGTTGGGCTACCTCAAGCGCGAGCCGGTCCACCGTCCCTACCACCACCACGAGATGACCTTCGCGCTCACCTATGCCTGGGCGGAGAACTACGTCCTCCCGATCTCGCACGACGAGGTCGTGCACGGCAAGGGCTCCCTGCTGCGGAAGATGCCGGGTGATCGCTGGCAGCAGCTCGCCAACCTGCGCGCCTACCTCGCCTACATGTGGGCCCACCCCGGCAAGCAGCTGCTGTTCATGGGCTGCGAGATCGGCCAGGAGTCGGAGTGGGCCGAGGCCCGCGAGCTTGACTGGTGGCTGCTCGACCACCCCGAGCACCGGGGCGTCCACTCGCTGGTGCGTGACCTCAACCGGGTCTACGCCGACACCCCGGCTGCCTGGTCGCGCGACCACGAAGCCGGTGGCTTCCAGTGGATCGACGCCAACGACGCCGCGCGCAGCGTCTACTCGTTCATCCGCCGGGGCAACGGGCCCGACCTGGTGTCGGTCACCAACTTCCGCGACCACCCCCACGAGGGATTCCGCCTGGGCCTGCCGCTCGGGGGCACGTGGGAGGAGGTGCTCAACACCGACTCCTCGACCTACGCCGGCTCCGGAGTGGGCAACCTCGGGGCCGTGACGGCGGTCGACGGCGACCACGACGGCCAACCGGCGCACGCCGACCTGGTGCTCCCACCGCTGGCCACGCTGTGGTTGCGGCACGTGCCTGCTGCCGCTCCTGCGGTCGAGCCGGTCTCCGCGGTCGGGCCCTAGCCTGCCGAGTCGGCGCGTTGTTGCACAGCGGGTCGAGCTCGTGGCGCGGCGATGCTGTGCTCGCGGGGTTGGTGGCTGCTCCATCAAGGTACGTCGACGAAACGCCACTTCCCATGCCGTGCACGCCGTGGGAGGTGGCGTGTCGCCGTGGGCAGTCTCGTCGCAGCCGGCCGTTCGGCCGTGGGAGGTGGCGGTCTGCCTGCATACCTTGATGAAGCTGCACCTCCGCGATCCCAGCCCCACCCCCACCCCCACCCGCATCCTCGCGCCGACTCGGCGTGCGGCCGGAGCAGGTGGGGTATTGGCCTCACCCTGCAACATCGCGCCGACTCGGCGTGCCTGGGGGCGGACACTAGGGTTGGAGCGTGAGTCACGAGCCGAGCACCGAGACCGTCGCCGACGGCGTTGCCCGCATCGTGTGGGCCCCGACGCTCGCCGGTGCCGACTGGACCACCACCCTCGACACCGTGCGCCGTGAGGTCGCGGCCGCCCTCGAGGCTCACGGCCGCGTGGAGACCCACGTCCCGGCCGACGACGAGGCCGCGCAGCGGGTGGCCACGTGGTCCGGGATGCGCCGCGAGGGCGTCATGCGCGGCGTCGACGGCGACCACGTCGTCTATGCCCGGCTGAGCTCCGACATCGCCGTCGACGAACCGGGCGGCTTCCGCGCACTCCTCAACTCCTTCCTGCCGCGCAAGCGCGCGATCAGCCAGATGCTCGTGCGCGACGCCGACGGCCGGGTGCTGGTCTGCCAGCTGACCTACAAGCAGGACTGGGACCTGCCCGGCGGTGTCGTCGAGGTCGGCGAGTCTCCTCAGCTCGCGGTGTCGCGCGAGGTCGAGGAGGAGCTCGGGCTGACGATCCCCGCAGGGCCCCTGGTGCTGACCGACTGGCTGCCGCCGTGGGGCGGTTGGGACGACGCGCTCTGCCTGGTCTTCGACGGCGGCGTCCACGCCGCCTCGATCACCGACCGGATCGTCAAGCAGGCAAGGGAGATCCGCTCAGCGGAGTTCCTCACCGGTGAGCAGGTCCACGAGCGGTGCGCCGACTTCACGACCCGTCGGATCGAGGCGGCGCTCGCCAACCTCGCCTCCCCCGACGGCGGTCCCGCCTACACCGAGTCCGGACGCTGACGCCGCTCTCCCTGACGCCCGTCCCCCGACGAACCGGCGTGGTGGCCGCAGCGCCGCCAGCACACCGAGCACCAGGAGCAACCCACCGAGGACCTCGGCACCGTTGGGTCGCTGACCCAGCAGCGCCCAGGCCGACGCCATCGCGACGACCGGTGCGAGCAGCACCCACGGCACGACCGCCGACGACGGGTTGCGCCCGAGGAGCGCGGTGAAGATGCCGTAGCCGAGCAGCGAGGCCAGACCCGCGGTGTAGAGCGTGGACAGGCCGGCCTCCCAGCCGAGGGCAGCGAGCCCGTCGGCGACCGCGGTCGGGCCGTCGACGAGCAGCGACAGGGCGAGCAGCGGGACCGGCACGACGAGGGCCGACCAGACGGTCAGCGACAGCCCGCCGGTCACCCGCGCGGCGCGGGCGACGACGTTGCCGATGCCCCACGACAGCGCGCCCGCCAGGCACAGCAGCAGCGCGACGAGCGGCACCTCGCCGCCCCTGCCGAGAGCCACCACGACCAGCCCGACCGCCCCGAGGGTCACCCCGGCCACCTGGCCCGTCGTCGGGCGCTCGCGCAGCACTCCCGCAGCGATCAGGATCGTGAAGATCACCTGGGCCTGCAGCACCAGCGCTGCCAGGCCGGGCGGCATGCCCGCGGCCATCCCGACGTACAGGAAGCCGAACTGGCCGAGCGACATGAACGACCCGACCAGCGCGATCGTGCGCCAGGAGGCGTCCGGTCGCGGCACGAGGAGAATCGCCGGCAGCAGGACGAGCAGGAAGCGCAGCGCGAGGAACAGCAACGGCGGCACCCCGTCCATCCCCCAGTCGATCACCACGAAGTTGAAGCCCCACACGGTGGCGACGAGAGCGGCGAGGAGGGAGTCACGGCGGTTCACAAGGCTCAGTCTGGTGGGGGAAACCCGTAAGCACCAGCGAGTGTTGCTACGCCTGATCGCGTAGCATCCCTGCATGATCGATCTCGCCGCCCTGGGCTCGTTGCGCGCCGTCGACACCCACGGATCGGTCGTCGCCGCCGCCGAGGCCCTGGGGTTCACCCCCAGCGCGGTGTCCCAACAGGTCAAGCGGCTGGAGAAGCAGACGGGCGTGCCGCTGCTCGAGCGCGTGGGCCGCGGGGTGATGCTGACCAGTCACGGCCGGCACCTCGTCGACGCCGGAGGTCGGTTGCTCACCGACCTCGAGGAGATCGAGGCGGGGTTGCACCGCCAGGCCGCGACCGTAGCCGGCCACCTGCGGCTGGCGGCGTTCTCCACGGCCATGCGGGGGCTGGTGGCTCCCGTCGTCCGGGCGCTGCGCGACGCTCATCCCGACCTCACGCTGAGCCTCTCGGAGCGCGAGCCGTGGGACACCGTGGACCTGGTTGCTGCGGGTCACTACGAGGTCGGAGTCGTCCACCGTTGGGGCGACGTGGCGCTCGCGATCCCCGAGCACCTCGTGGCGACCACGGTCGCCCACGACGTGGCCGACGTCATCGTGCACCGCGAGCACCCGCTCGCCGGACGGACGCGGGTGAGCCCGCACGACCTCGTCGACGAGGACTGGATCGCCACGCACGAGGGGACGATCTGTCGCGAGTGGCTCACCCGGATGTACGACGGAACGGGGCGTCTCCCCCGCATCGCCCACCAGTCGATGGAGTTCGACAGCCACCTCGCGCTCGTGCGCGCGGGCCTCGGGATCGCGCTCGTGCCGCGCCTGGGCCGCGCCGACCTGCACGCTGACCTCGTCGCCGTACCGGCTCATGACCCGGTGCCGACCCGCGAGGTCATCGCGGTCCACCGGCGCAGCATGACCACGTCGCCCGCGGTCGCCGCTGTGCTGGCGGCACTGGGGAGGTCGGCGGGCTAGAGGGAGTCCTGGCCGTCGCGGAGATAGGGCGTGCGGTGGTCGCGCGCGACCCGCTTGATCGCGGTCCACGCGTCGATCCGGGCGGCGAAGGCGAGGTCGGGGAGCAGCGGGTCCTTGCCGTAGAGGCTGACCAGCGCGCGGCCGTCGTAGGTGAAGCCCTGGTAGGTCCGGGCGATGCCGTCCGGGTCGCGCTCGCTGAGCGACCAGCCGCGGTAGTCGAGCTCCTCGAGCGCCGCGAGGAAGTCCGCGCGGTGCAGCGACTCACCGTCCAGGACCACGTCGGTGCGAGACAACGGCAGGATCAGGAAGCCGTCGCCGCTGGCCAGGTCGAGCACCGCGTGGTGCAGGCCCATGTCGAGAGTGGTGAGCACATCAGCACCTGTTCGTCCGGGGGGGTCGTGTGCCAGGACAACGCGCCACCTCCCCGCGAGGCACGGGTGACCTGGATCTTGTCTAGACCCGGGTCTGGACAGCGGTCGCGACAAGGTCGCGGGCGAGCATCGTGGCGCCCGCAACCGCGGCCGGCATCACGAGCACCGCGCCGACGGGCACCACGAGCGACACCTGCACAGCGAGGACGAGCAGCGCCGGGACCATGCCGAGCAGCATCAGCCCGGGGCGTCGCCGCCACGGGCCGAAGCCGCGCAACACCTAGGAGGCCCCGGACGACACCGGCAGGTCAGCGGTCGGTCAGAACAGCGCGGACGCGAGCGCCTGACGGCCCTTGAGGACTCGCGGATCGTCGTTGCCCACGGCGGCGAAGAGGCCGAGCAGGTGCTCGCGTGCGGCGTTCTTCTCGTCGCCCGAGGAACGACGGACCAGCTCGACGACGCGGACGAAGGCGTCGTCGACGGCACCGTCGAGCAGGTCGAGGTCGGCAACCAGGGTCTGCGTCTCGACGTCGTCGGGGGCTGCGTCGGCGGCGGCCCGTGCGGCGGCCGGGTCGACCCCCCGGGTGCGTTGGAGGACCCGGGCCATGGCCAGTCCGGCGGCGGCCTCCACGTCGGCGGGGTTGGCGGTGACGAGCTTCTGGTACTCCGCGACAGCGCCGTCGATGTCGTCGCGCGCCAGCGCGTCCTCAGCCGCGGCGTAGCGCGGGTCGGCCGGTGGCTCGCCGTCGGTCTCCTCGGCTGCGGGCGCGCCGGTCAGCGGCTGGTGGCGCGCGGTCATGCCCTGGGCGGCGAGGCCCTGCATGACCTGGGTCAGGGTGGCCCGGAGCTCCTCGATCGGCAGCGCGTCCTGCAGCAACGGCGCAGGCCGACCGTCGAGCACGGCGACGACCAGCGGGATCGAGGGGACCTGCATGGCCTGGGCGATGCCCGGTGCTGCGTCGATGTCGACGAGCCCGACAAGGAAGCTGCCCTCGAACTCGCCCGACAGCGCTGCGAGGTCATCGGCCAGCTGGCCGCTCTCGGGCATCCGCGTGCGCGAGTAGAACGCGAGCATGACCGGTGCGGTCATCGACTGCTCGATGACGGCCTGGAAGTTCTCCTCGGTCACCTCCAGGACGTAGGACGACGTGCCGGTCGGCGCGCCACTCGCGCCGCCACGCGCTGCCCCTGCGCCGGGTCCGCCTCGTCCGGGTCCGCCGGCTGTCGGGGCAGGCGCGGCCGGGCGCTTGAGGGCGGAGAGGTCGAACGCTCCGGGACGGGTGAACGGCTGCTGGGTCATGGGGCCAATCCTAGGGACGCCGCCGGCAAGGTCGTCAGCCGGAGGTCCGGCGGACGTCGACGGATGGACGTCGGTGGGGGGATGTCGGGCCTGTCCCTCGGGGGGACGAGCCCGTTCATCGCCGGTCGAGCCCCCGCCTCGGTGGGCGAGCTCGCACGGGTGGCCGAGCCCCTGGACAGCAGCTAGGCCAGCCCGAGCCCGACCGCCTCCTCGCGCAGCTCCTCACGCACGCTCGGGTGAGCGGCGTTCTCGATGATCTGACGGGCCTGCTCGCGCTGTTCGCGACCGAAGACGTCCGCGATGCCCTGCTCAGTGACGATCGCGCTCATCTGGAAGGACGTGACCGGCTCGTCGACGAGCGCGACGACGGTGGAGCAGTCGGCCTTGGGGTGCCAGGAACGCAGCGCGATGAAGGCCTGGCCTCCCGTGCTGTGCAGGGCGCCGACGATGAAGTCGGTCTGACCCCCGAAGCCCGAGTGGATCCGGGCCCCGATCCGCGAGGCGTTGGCCTGCCCGAAGAGGTCGACCTGGAGGGCGGTGTTGACGCTGACCATCGCGGGGTTGCGCGAGATCAGCGCGGGGTCGTTGGTGATCTCGGTGCGCACCATCCGCACGCGCTCGTTGCCGTCGACCCAGTCGAGCAGCTCGGGTGAGCCGAAGAGGAACGACGCCGTGATCGGCACCTGCCGCTCGAGGGCTCCGGCGCGCTCGAGCTCGAGGACGCTGTCGGAGAACATCTCGGTCCAGATCCGCAGGCCCCTCCGTGCCGCCAGGCCCCGCAAGGTGGCGTCCGGGACCGCGCCGATGCCGGCCTGCAGGGTCGCGCCGTTGCCGACCCGCGCCGCGACCTCCTCTCCGATCCGGGCGGACGCGGCGTCGACCGGGCTGCCGGTCGAGTGCAGCATCGGCTCGTCGACCTCGACCATCACGTCGATGTGCTCGACGTCGACCTCGGCGTCCCCGAAGGTCCACGGCATCCGCTCGTTGACCTGGGCGACGACCACGCCACCGGCACGTCGTACGGCTTCGATCGCCGCCGGCAGCACGTTGACCTCGACGCCCAGCGACACCTTGCCGTCTCGGGGCCGGGTGGTGTGGAGCACGACCGCGTGCGGCGCCACCGGCCCGGCGAAGAGCGCCGGCACCAGCGAGAGCCGCGACGGCACATAGCTGAGCCGGGGGCTGCGTCGCATGCCCGGCCCGACGAACGACGTCTCCAGCGTCACGCCCTCACGGTCGGGGACGCCGGCCTGGGCGTTCAGCATCCACAGCCGGTACGACGGCAACAACTCGTCCACGAGGCCCAGCGTCGTCCACGGGGTCGCATGGTTGCCCGTGACGACGATGCGGGGGTCGGCGGGGAGACGGGCCAGGTGCTGGGCGAGGTTCACCTGTTGATTGGAGCAGGTGCCGGTCGCGGACGCACGCCCGACGTCAGTTGACGACGCGCGGGCCACGCAGGCCCGAGCGCTGGACGACCCGCTGGATCGCGAGGTCGCGCTCGTCGGGGCGCCCGACGTAGCGGATGTCGCGCAGTCCTTGCTCCTGCGCGGCCGACTCGAAGCAGAAGTGCCCGAAGCCGAGGAGCCGCCCGTGCAGCGGCCGTACGACGCTGATGTCGAGGATCCGGCTCAACGGCATCGTCGCGAGGTGCGTGGACAGCACCCCGTGGACCCGGAAGACACGCATGTTGGTGATCACGAAGCGGTCGCGCCGCTCGCGCAGGATCCCCCAGGCGGCCCGCGCTCCGAGCACCGCCGCGATCAGCAGGAACACCCAGCCGATGTCGACGTGCACGAACGGCACGGCGACCAGCGCCGCCACCGCCAGCAGCCCCTCGAGGCAGGGCCGGAGGTAGGCGACCCAGTGGTGGCGCACCTCGTCGACGATGACCTCCCCCTCCTCGCGCAGGAGGTGACGGGAGATCTTCGGGTCGCCCCACGAGGTCAGCAGCCCCACGCGCAGCGCCTAGAGCTCACCGAAGAAGTCGATGACCGCGCGGAAGAGGGTGCCGCCCCAGTCGGCCACCTGACCTCCGGCCGCGCTCGTGGCATCGGCGAGGCCACCGGGGTCGGTGAACATCCAGAAGCCGAAGAAGAGCACCACAAGGGCGATGAGCACCTTGTTCATCGAGAGAATCTCCATCGTGAGCCGGGGAAGGATCAGTTCGCCACCTTGGTACCACTGATCACTCCCGCACCGGCGCAGGCGCGCGGCAGGGCCGTCAGTCGCCCATCGACTCGAGCAGCCGGTCGGCGGCCGCGTAGGGGTCCGACTCCCCCGCCACGACGGCGGCGGCAAGCACGTCGAGCTCGGAGCGGCCGTGCACGTCACCCCAGCCCCGTCGCAGCGCGGTGAGCGCGATCGCCTCGATCTCGCCCCTGGCCCGTCGCGTACGGCGGCGCGTGAGCTCGCCGGTCGTCTCCAGCCAGGTCAGGTGCTCGTCGAGCGCGGCGGCGACCTCGTCCACGCCCTCGCCCTTCTGGGCGACGGTCGTGATGATCGGCGGCTGCCAGGCGCCCTCGCGGCGCTCCCCGAGGGCGAGCATCGAGCGCAGGTCTCGGCGCACCTGGTGGGCGCCGTCGCGGTCGGCCTTGTTGACGACGTAGAGCTCTCCGATCTCCAGGATGCCGGCCTTGGCCGCCTGGATGCCGTCGCCCATGCCGGGGGCGAGCAACACCATCGTGGTGTCGGCGAGGCCGGCGATCTCGACCTCGCTCTGCCCGACGCCCACGGTCTCGACCAGGATCACGTCGCAGCCGGCCGCCTCCAGGACGCGCAGGGCCTGCGGGGTCGACCAGGCGAGACCGCCCAAGTGGCCGCGCGAGGCCATGGAGCGGATGAAGACCCCCGGGTCGGAGGCGTGGTCCTGCATCCGGACCCGGTCGCCCAGCAGTGCTCCCCCGGAGAACGGGGAGGACGGGTCGACCGCGAGGACGCCGACCCGCTTGCCCTGACGGCGCAGCTCGCTGACGAGGACGTTGGTGGACGTCGACTTGCCGACGCCCGGGGAGCCGGTGATGCCCACGACGTGCGCGTGCCGACCCGCTGCCGTCAGCGGCGCCAGCGCGGCCATCACCTCACGCAGCAGGGGTGACTCGTCCTCGACCAGCGAGATCAGCCGGGCGACCGAGCGGGCCTGGCCCGCCAGGGCCCCGGAGACGAGATCGGGGACCGACGCCGTCCGGCGTCGGCCTCCGGTGGACTCGAGGGTCACTCAGGCCTTCGGCACGCGCACGATCAGGGCGTCGCCCTGGCCGCCGCCACCGCACAGGGCGGCCGCACCGACGCCGCCACCGCGACGCTTGAGCTCCAGCGCCAGGTGCAGCACCAAGCGGGCACCGGACATGCCGACCGGGTGGCCCAGGGCGATGGCGCCGCCGTTGACGTTGAC
Source organism: Nocardioides psychrotolerans (assembly GCF_900113685.1). Taxonomy (GTDB): domain Bacteria; phylum Actinomycetota; class Actinomycetes; order Propionibacteriales; family Nocardioidaceae; genus Nocardioides; species Nocardioides psychrotolerans. Next base: position 202,108 of record NZ_FOQG01000004.1, on the reverse strand, counting down.
CTTGGACTCGTCGAGGCCGAGCGAGCGGGCCGACTCGATGCCGACCGCCGCGAAGGCTTCGTTGAACTCGACCAGGTCGAGGTCGGCGGGCGTGATGCCCTCCTTCGCGCACGCCTTGGCGGTCGCGTTGGCCGGCTGCATCTGCAGGCTGGAGTCAGGCCCGGCGACCATGCCGTGGGCACCGATCTCGGCCAGCCACTCCAGACCGAGCTCCTCGGCCTTGGCCTTGGTCATGACGACGACGGCGCAGGCACCGTCAGAGATCTGGGAGGACGAGGCAGCGGTGATGGTGCCGTCCTTGGAGAAGGCGGGGCGCAGGCCGGACAGGGACTCGGCGGTGGTGTCGCCCCGCACGCCCTCGTCCTGGCTGACGACGACCGGGTCACCCTTGCGCTGCGGGATAGAGACCGGGACGACCTCCTCGTCGAAGACGCCGTTCTTCCAGGCCGCAGCGGCCTTCTGGTGCGACTGTGCGGCGAACTCGTCCTGCTCGGCCCGGGTGAGCTTCGTCCCGGCGGCGTTGCACTGCTCGGTGAGCAGGCCCATCGCCTGCTGGGTGGTCTGGTCGTAGAGCGCGTCGTAGGCCATCGAGTCGACCAGCGAGACGTCGCCGTACTTGAAGCCCTCACGCGACTTGGGGAGGATGTGCGGCGCGTTGGTCATCGACTCCATGCCCCCGGCCACGATGATCTCGGCCTCGCCGGCGCGGATCATCTGGTCGGCGGTCGCGATGGCGTTGAGGCCCGAGAGGCAGACCTTGTTGATCGTGATCGAGGGCAGCGAGAGCGGCAGCCCGGCGGCGATGCCGGCGGTGCGCGCGGGGTTCTGGCCGGCACCGGCCTGGATGACCTGGCCCATGACCAGGTAGTCGACCTGGTCGCCGGTGACGCCGGCCTTCTCCAGGGCGCCCCTGATGGCGTGCCCGCCGAGCTCGGCGGCCGTGAGGCCCTTGAAGCCTCCGAGCAGACGACCGATCGGGGTGCGTGCCCCGGCGACAATGACGGATGCTGACATGGGTGCCTCCACTGGTTGAACGGTGACGAGATGGGTCTCTCGTGACCATACCCACGAGCCTCGTCGGGCCGCGAGGGTGTCCGCGACCGCGCCGTGAGGCACACGTCACAACGGGTCGCGGCGAGCGGCCCGCCATACGAGCATGTGCCCCATGACTGCATCGTTCGACGTGCCCGCCCACCTCTTCACCGCCATCGACCACGTGGGCATGGCCGTGCCCGACCTGGACGAGGCGATCGCGTTCTACCGCGACATCTTCGGCATGACGCTGGCCCACGAGGAGGTCAACGAGGAGCAGGGCGTGCGTGAGGCGATGATGGCCGTCGGCGACTCCGGCTCCTGCGTGCAGCTGCTCGCGCCGCTCACCGAGGAGTCGACGATCGCCAAGTACATCGGCCGCTCCGGCCCCGGCTGCCAACAGGTCGCCTACCGCGTCACCGACGTCGAGCAGGTCAGCTCGATCCTGCGCGAGCGCGGTCTGCGGCTGCTCTACGACGCACCCAAGCGCGGCACCTCGGACTCGCGGATCAACTTCGTGCACCCCAAGGACGCCGGCGGTGTCCTGGTCGAGCTCGTCGAGCCCGCCGCCGCCCAGCACTGATTGGCCAGCACCGAAGGCCGGCACTGAATGGCCGGCACTGAGACAACCCGCACACTGCGCCCCACGCCCGGTCACCCACCGGTATCTTTCGGCCCTGATCCCGTGGGCCGGACCAGCCCCACCAGCGCCACCGAGCAGAGGAAAGAGCCACTCGTGCAGAACATCCTGGACGCCATCCAAGCCGGAGACACCAGCAGCGAGGACTTCGCCAACCTGGCCCTCCCCGAGTCCTACCGGGCCGTGACGGTCCACAAGGACGAGGTGGACATGTTCGAGGGCCTCGCCACCCGCGACAAGGACCCCCGCCAGAGCCTGCACATCGAGGACGTCGCCCTGCCCGAGCTCGGTCCCGGCGAGGCCTACGTCGCGGTCATGGCCTCGGCGATCAACTACAACACCGTGTGGACCTCGATCTTCGAGCCCGTCTCCACCTTCGGCTTCCTCGAGCGCTACGGCCGGCTCTCCGAGCTCACCAAGCGCCACGACCTGCCCTACCACGTGGTCGGCTCCGACCTCGCCGGCGTCGTGCTCAAGACCGGCCCCGGCGTCACCAGGTGGAAGCCCGGCACCGAGGTCGTGGCGCACTGCCTCTCGGTCGAGCTCGAGGACCCCGCCGGCCACGACGACACGATGATGGACCCCCAGCAGCGCATCTGGGGCTTCGAGACCAACTTCGGCGGCCTGGCCCACATCGCGCTGGTCAAGTCCAACCAGCTCCTACCCAAGCCCGCCCACCTCACCTGGGAGGAGGCCGCCTCCCCCGGCCTGGTCAACGCCACCGCCTACCGCCAGCTGGTCTCCAAGAACGCCGGTCAGATGAAGCAGGGCGACAACGTCCTCATTTGGGGCGCCTCCGGCGGCCTGGGCGGCTTCGCCACCCAGTACGCGCTCAACGGCGGCGCCAACCCGATCTGCGTGGTCTCCAACGAGGAGAAGGCCGACATCGTGCGCTCCATGGGAGTGGAGATGATCATCAACCGCTCCGAGGAGAAGTGGCAGTTCTGGAACGAGGAGGGCACCGAGCAGAACCCCAAGGAGTGGCAGCGCCTGGGCAAGAGGATCCGTGAGCTCACCGGAGGCGAGGACATCGACATCGTCTTCGAGCACCCCGGCCGCGAGACCTTCGGCGCCTCTGTCTACGTCACCCGCAAGGGCGGCGTGATCACCACCTGCGCCTCCACCACCGGCTACATGCACGAGTACGACAACCGCTACCTGTGGATGAACCTCAAGCGCATCGTCTCCAGCCATTTCGCCAACTACCGCGAGGCGTTCGAGGCCAACCGCCTCATCGACCAGGGCAAGATCCACCCGACCTTGTCGCGCACCTACTCCCTCGAGGAGGTCGGCCAGGCCGCGCTCGACGTGCACCACAACTTGCACCAGGGCAAGGTCGGCGTGCTGTGCCTGGCTCCCGAGGAGGGCCTCGGCGTCCGCGACCACGAGAAGCGTGCCAAGCACCTCGACGCGATCAACCGCTTCCGCGGCGTCTGACATCGGGTCCGCTCGGTGACCCGTCCTCCATCGAGGGGCGGGTCACCGTCGATTTCGGGACGTTTCCGCGGCCCGACCACCCCTGCGGTGCGCGTCGCTGAGACGCCCCGAGTGCCGGGGTGGGTTCTCTCAGCCAGATCATGGAAGATGGGTGGGCCACCCCCCACCAGCGACGAGGAAACTCCCCATGAGCGACCAGGGTCTGTCCATTTTCGACCACGAGCCCGACGCCGCGACCAACGAGCCTGACGCGGAAGCGACCCAGGTGATCCCGGTGCAGCCCGAGCAGAAGGGGGCGCCCACACCGCCCCCTGCTGGCCAGAAGCCCGCCCAGAAGCCGGTCCAGCCGGTGACCCAGAAGCCGGTGCTGCCGCCGCCGGCCGAGCGCACCGCCGCCCAGCCCGTCGTCCCTCCGGCTGCCTCGCGCCCGGCCCCCGCAGCCCCGGCCCGCGCCGCTGCTCCGATCGCGAGCGCGCTGAGCGGAGGTTTCCCCGTCGTACGCCGTGGCGGCTACGACCGCTCGGCGGTCGACACGCAGGTCAACCAGCTCGCCCGTGACAAGGCCGGGCTGAGCGCGAGCCTCACCGAGTCGGAGCGCCGCGTCCTGGAGCTCGAGGCCGACCTCACCGACGCCAAGACCCAGATCGCGGAGAACGCGACGCCCTCCTACGCCGGTCTCGGCGGCCGCGCCAGCACCATGCTGCGCCTGGCCGAGGAGGAGGCCACGGAGATCCGTGACGTCGCCGAGCGCGACGCCAACGAGATCCGTGAGCAGGCCTCGCGCGATGCCAAGGCCATCCGCGCGGACGCCTCCCGGGAGGCCGAGGACATGCGCTCGGTCCAGCTCCAGGAGCTCGACCAGACCCGCGTCCGCGTGCTCGGCGACGCCGAGCAGGAGCGCACGCTGGCGAAGGCCGAGGCCGAGGACAGCCTGGCCGCTGCCCGACGTGAGGCCGACCAGCTGCGACTGGCTGCCCAGCAGGAGACCAGCGAGATGCGCACCTTGGCGACCCGCGAGGTCGAGCAGGCCCGCGCGGCCGCGGACCGCGAGGTCCAGGAGGCGCGTCGCACGCTCGCTGTGGAGAAGGAGCGCCTCGCCCGCGAGGCCACCGACCACCACAACTCGGCCACCGCGGAGACCCGCCGGCTGGTCGAGGAGGCCGAGGACCGGGCCGCTGCCGCCGAGGAGCGCGCCAGCCAGGCCAGCAAGCAGGCCACCGAGAACCGCGCTGCCGCCCAGGCCGAGGCCGAGGCGACGCTCTCGCGCGCCCGCCGCGAGGCCGAGCAGGTCGTGGCGACCGCCAACAGCCAGGCCGAGTCGGTCGCCTCCACGGGCACGGTCGAGATCGAGCGCGAGATCGCTGCTCGGCGCTCCGAGCTCGACCGACTGACCAAGCGTCGCGACGCGATCTCCGCCCAGCTCGCGTCGCTGCGCGACGTCGTCGCCGGGTTCGGCGAGGACGAGAGTTGAGCCAGGACCCGCAGGCCGCCGCCGGGGCGGCCGAGCGGGCCGAGGTTGCGGCCGATCACGCCGAGACCGCCGCGGAGCACGCCGAGACGGCCGCCGAGCACGCCGAGCACGCCGCCGAGCAGGCCGGGCACGCCGTCGAGCAGGTCCACACCGACGACTACGGCACGCCCGGCAGACCCTTCGAGAAGCGCTCACCCTTCTACCTCGGCTTCTTCGGCGCCCTCGGCGTGCTGGTCGCCTACTTCCTCTGGTCGGCGCTGCTGAGCATCGGTTCCACGCTGCTCCTCATCGTCGTCGCCCTCTTCATCGCGGCGGGGCTGAACCCGTCGGTGGAGTTCCTCGAGCGCCGCGGCCTGCGACGCAGCCTCGCGGTCACCGCGGTCATCGTGGCGTTCCTGGGAGCTGTGGCGCTCTTCATTGTCGCGATCGTCCCGGTCATCACCGACCAGGTCACGGCGATCAGCCAGAGCGCCCCGGGCTGGCTCGACGAGCTGCAGAAGAACAGGCAGATCCAGAAGCTCGACGACGAGTACGACATCATCTCCAAGATCCGCGACTACGTCGCTAACGGCGACTTCCTCAGCGGCATCTTCGGCGGGGTGCTCGGGGTAGGCCTCAAGATCTTGGGCGCCCTCTTCAACGCGTTCATCATCCTGGTCCTGACGCTCTACTTCCTCAGCTCGCTCGACAAGACCAAGAACGCCTTCTACCGCCTGGCCCCCGCCTCGCGTCGCCACCGGGTCTCGCTGCTCGGTGACCAGATCGTGCGCAACGTCGGCGGCTACGTCTCCGGCGCCTTCATCGTCGCGCTCTGCGCCGGCATCTCGTCGCTGGTGTTCCTCTTCGCCGTCGGGCTCGGCGACTACGCCGTCGCACTGGCCTTCGTCGTGGCCCTGCTCGACGTGATCCCGATGATCGGCGCCACCCTCGGTGCCGTCGTCGTGACCGCGATCGCCTTCGCCACCGACGTCAAGACCGGCATCATCTGCGCGATCTTCTTCCTGGTCTACCAGCAGCTGGAGAACTACGTGATCTATCCGCGGGTGATGTCGAAGTCGGTCGACCTGCCCGGCGCGGTCATCGTGATCGCTGCCCTCGTCGGCGCCGGCCTGCTGGGCGTCGTCGGTGCGCTGCTCGCCATCCCCACGGCGGCTGCCATCTTGCTGATCCTGCGCGAGGTCGTCGTACGCCGGCAGGACGCGCGGTAGGCGGGTCCCCGCCCCGGGTCAGGCACTGCTGACTCATGTGTGGGTGTGCTCGGCCGCGGCGCTGGGCCGGTCGCCGGCTGAGGCGGGCGCGAGGTCGTGTGCCGCAGGCAGCGTCCCAGTGCGGTCAGAGGTAAAGGACCCCACGACCTGTGCACCCCCGCCCGACCCTGTGCCGAGTGGTGGGTGCCAGAGCGCGCCCTGGCGCTGCCTCCGGCACACGACCCCAGCACCGTGCGCCCAACACCCCACCTGCCCCGGCCGTGCGCCGAGTCGGCGCGATGTTGCAGGTGGGGCCAGGTCCCTGGGGTGCCGCTTCATCAAGGCCAGCACCGCCGTCCGAGGAGCGCGACGCCCGCTGTGCAACATCGCGCCGAGTCACCCGAGACCGCCGATGAAGTAGTCGGCGAATCCCGCCACGCTGATCGAGGATCCGTAGACCACGGCGGGGATTCCACCGACCGCCCACGGGAATGTCATTGCCGGCGTGAGCGGCGATGTCTCGAAGCCGCTCAACCCGCCTGCGTCGCGGTCGATCCCCGGGCAGACCATGTGGACGACGTCCCGGTCGCTGACGGTGCCGTCGTCGGCGACCTGCTCGAGCACCACCCACTCGACTTCGAGGATGTCGAGGGTGGGGCACTGGTCGCGAGGAGGTGCGACTTCGGACATCGCGCGACGGCAGGCGGCCAGGGCGACGGGGCCCAGCTCGGCGGCATAGGCCAGCTCTGGCGTTGTGTCCGACGCATCCTCCCGGCGGTAGACGCAGACGCGCAGCGTGGTGGGCTCACGCGAGGGGTTGACACCGCCGGCGTGATCGAGGGTGCCGCGAAGCTCGACCTCCGAGAGGCAGACTTCTCCTCCGCGCGCCGTGCTCAGGATGTGCTCGCGCAGTTCCGCATCGTCCGTGGCAACGGTGAGCATGCTGCCGTTCACTTCCACGGTCTCCTGCGACCAGCCGTCGCCCAGGTCGATCGTGCCGGGGTCCACGTCGGCTCCCAGCCAGACGTAGGGGGCGGAGGGCGGTGACGGCGGGTCGACGCACATGTCGGTCTGGGCGAGAGGGCGTCCGACGTAGGGCACGGCTTCGTCGAACCTCACGACGCGCCGGCCGTCAGCCGTCCTGCTGGGTCCAGGACCGCAGGCTGGAGGAGTTGAACCCCAGCCCCAGTCGGCCGGGACGTCGACGGCAAGGTCGGCCCAGTACTCCGTGCGCCGACCGGGCTCGCCGGTGGGCACATCAGGCTCGTCGGTGACACCCACCGAGGGTGCCGAGCGCCGGTCGTCGTCGAGCGCGACGCACGGCGCTCGAGCCCGTCACGCATGGCCTGCTCCAGCTCAGCGTCGTCCATCACGGTCCTCCTCGGTCACATCGGTCGGATCGGTCAGCAGGGTGCGCAGCGCCGCGAGCGCGCGGTGGACGTAGGTGCGCACGGCGAACTGGGAGACACCCAGCACGGCCGCGATCTCGTCGTAGTCGAGGTCTTCGTAGAACCGCAGCACCACCGCCGCCCGCTGCTGGCGCGGCAGCACCGAGCTGCGGACTGCACCGCGTCCTCGGCGTCGTGCTGGGAGCCGGTGACGAGGAAGGCGAAGCGCAGCAGCGCGGGCACGCGGGCGCTGGCCCAGTCGTCGAACGACAGGTCGCCCACGTCTCGTCGCGCCGCGCTCACGCATCCATCCACGCACGACTGACGCCCGGAGCGCCGCAGGTGTTGCGTCGCGGCGCCGACTTCTTTGCACCAGGGGCCTCCCCGGGATGGTCAATGGTTTGACCACCCCGCGGAACCTCAGCGCCGCACGGCCTCGATCTCGAGCCGCACGTAGTCGATCACCGGCTCGGTGAGCGCCAGCCGCACCTGGCGCACGAAGCCCTCGTGCTCCTCGGCCGGCAACCCGTCGAGGTGGGAGCCCAGCACGACGGTGGCGAGATAGGTCTCCAGGACGGCCACGTCGTCGCAGCGGAAAGGATCGACGCGAAGCCGGACGTCCTCCACCTCGAAGCCGGCGTTCTCGAGCCGCGACCGGGTCGAGCCGTCGTCGGCGAACTCCCAGTCGGACGGCGCCCCACCGGTCACCGACGCGATCGCGCGCGTCACGTCGGCCACGTTGCCGCGACCGCCGCAATCGGAGACCAGCCTGGCACCCGGCCGCATGACCGCCGCGAGGTGGGTGAGGAGCAGGTCGTGGTCGGGCACCCAGTGGAAGGCCGCGACGCTCATCACCGCGTCGACCGGCTCGGCGATCGGCAGCGGCTCCATCAGGTCGGCGTGCACGTAGGACACACGCTTGTCACCCAACCGGGTGCGTGCGACGTCGAGCATCTGCTGCGAGCCGTCCAGCGCCACGAGCCGCGCGTCGGGCCAGCGGCCGCGCAGTGCCGCGGCGTCGCGTCCGGTGCCGCAGCCCGCGTCGAGCACGACCTCGTCGCCGGTGAGCCGGAGCCGGTCGAGAACGCCGCGGCCCCATTGCTCGTGGGGCAACGTCAGCGCGTCGTAGGTGGTGGCATCCCATTCGCGAGGCCGGTCACGAGTCATGGGGCCGAACCTACGCGGGAAGCTCCGGCGTGGTCGGGAGCGACCGCTCCCCGAGCTTGACCGCGACGACGCCGGCCATGATCAGGATGCCGCCGGCGAGCTGGACGGGTCGCGGCAGCTCATCGAGGAGCAACCACGCCCACAGCACGCCCATCACGACCTCCGTCAGCGCCACGAACGAGGCGACACGTGACCCCAGTCGACGACTGGCCGCGATGCCGGAGACATAGGCGATAGCCGCCGTGACGAGGCCGAGCAGCACCAGCGGGACCCACCACGCGACCGACGATCCGGCCATCGTCACGTCCTGGGTGGTGGCCGTCATCGGCAGCAGCCCGACGAGGCCGAGGAAGCCGAGGGACAGCCCGCCGATCACCAGGCCGGCGGCGGCGAGCGCCAGCGGCGGCAGCCCGTTGTCCTCGTCGGCGGAGATCACGAAGTAGACCGCGCAGCCGACCATGGCCCCGAGCGCCCACAGGACGCCGGCGACGTTGAGCTCGGCGCCGCTGATCAGGTCGAGGACCAGCACGAGCCCGAGGGCAGCCAGACCTGCTCCTACCAGGGTGAGCGCGCCTGGACGCTCGCCGTGGCGCAGCCAGAGCCAGACGACGACGGCCGCCGGTGCGGTGTACTCGATCAGGAGTGCCGGGCCGACCTGCATGTAGCCGACGGCCGAGAAGTAGCAGAACTGCGCACCGGCGACGGCGAGCAGTCCGTAGGTGAGGACCAGCCCGCGGTTGGCACGGAGCAGGTCCCAACGCCCCCGCAAGGCGACGTAGCCGAACGGGGCGACGACCGCGGCCGCCAAACCGATGCGGACCAGGACGACCGAGCCCGGAGTCCACCCGGTGTCGAGGAGCCCGCGCGCGAGCGCGCCGGAGAGCCCGAAGGTCACCGCGGACAGCAGGGCCAGGAGCAGCCCGCTCACGGTGCGCGACGCACCGGCAGTCGCCGCGTCGTCACGAGTCAAGGTGGTCATGGGTCATGACACTAAGGTTCGTGCCGTAACCTGTCAATGTGACTTTTGCTCATGACACCGAGATGTCTCTCCAGGCCGCCATCACACTGGTCAACTCCGAGGACCCGACCGAGGACACCCTGGAGACCCTCGCCGACCTCCAGCGCTTCTACGACGAGTTCGCCTACACCGGTCGCCACGACGCCGACCAGGCAGAGCTCCACACGATCCGGGCTCTTCGGCCTCGCCTGCGCGAGCTGCTGACCGCTGACCGCGACGACGCGGTCGAGCTCGTCAACGAGATGCTCCGCGAGGGCAAGGCCCTCCCGCAGCTCGTGCGCCACGAACCCTTCGACTGGCACCTGCACGCCGTCGACAACCAGGCTCCGCTCGCCACCCGCATCGTCGTGGAGACCGCGATGGCGATGATCGACGTCATCCGCGCCGACGAGATGTCGCGCCTGGGCCACTGCGCCGATGAGGAATGCACCGGCGTCGTCCTCGACCTCTCCCGCAACCGCTCCCGCCGATTCTGCTCGACCCCCTGCGGGAACCGCAATGCCGTCGCCGCCTACCGCGCCCGCCAGGCCACCGCCGGCTGAGGGTCTCGAGCAACCTCAGGTCTGCGCGGGACCGGGGACGGGGACGTCCTTGTAGGCCGCGAGGTTGTGCGCGTTGTACGCCGAGGTGTCGGCGAGCTCCATCGGGCCGTCCCACTCGGTGGCGAGCGGCAGCGTGACTCCGGGCGCGACCCGGCGCACGATCTCGTCGAGGACCTTCTCGGCGTCGCCGACCCACAGGTGCTTGCTGCCCTCGAAGGGCACGACCTCCGCCTGCGGGATCGCCTTGAACCGCTCCGTCGCCTCAGCGGGCTGAAGGTAGTCGTCGTGCTCGGGCACGAACGCGTGCACGGGCTTCCCCGACTCCGCCCACGGCTCGAGGTGCTCGGGCTCGCTGAAGCGCAGCGGCGGGCTGAGCAGGATCGCGCCGTGCACGGCCGGGTCGAGCCCGTACATCAGCGTCAGGTCGGTGCCGAAGGACCAACCGACCAGCCAGATGTCCGGCAGGTCGTGGAACTCGGCGTACTCGATCGCGGCGGCGACGTCGTAGCGCTCCCCCACGGCGTTGTCGAAGGCACCTTCGCTGGTGCCCTGCTCGCTCCAGGTGCCGCGGGTGTTGAAGCGCAGGACCGCGACGCCCGCGAGGGCCGGCAGCCTGAACGCGGCCTTGCGGTAGACGTGGCTGTCCATCATCCCGCCGTGGGTCGGGAGCGGGTGCAGGCAGATGATCGTGGCCACGGGGTCGCCCTCGAGCGGCAGCGCCAGCTCCGCGACGAGCGTGAGCCCGTCGGCGGTCTCGAGCGTCAACCGCTCGCGTCGCGCGGGCAGGACCGAGTTGGCGCGGATCTTCTGGCTCACCCGTCCAGGTTATCCAGCGCCCGCCGCGCACGACCCCTCAGCACCAGCGGTGCACCCCGTCGGGGCTGAGGTCCAGGTCGCGGAGCACGATCGCGAGGTCGTCGCCGTGCTGGCGACAGGCGCGGCGGAAGTCGCGCAGCCGGTACTCGACCATCAGCACCCGGTCGCCGAAGTCGTCCACGTAGGCGTCGCACTCGTCGAAGCGCGCGCACGACTCGGAGACTGCGAAGTCGAAGCCGATCCGGGTGCCGTCGTAGCCCGCCAGATTCTTCTGCCCGGCCGCGAGCCCCTCCGCGTGGGCCCGCTTCACCAGCAGACTCGCGAACGCCAGTCCCTGCGCCCGGGTGACCAACCGACCGCTGCGGGTGAAGGAATCGAGGTTGTCGTACTCCACGGCGGCGAAGCCGTCGGCCGCGCACCCAGCGGTCCAGCGCCCCACGATCCGCGCGAGCGCCGTGCGCTTGCCCGCCGTCCGCACGTCGAGCAGCCACTCGCCCCACGCCTCGTCGACGACCGGCCGCCCATCGCGCTTGAGCACCAGGGCCCAGTGCTGACGCCAGAAGCGCTTCGCGTCCGGCTGGGTCTGGAAGCCGTTGACGTAACAGACGTTGTAGCGCCCCTCGAGCGGCGCCGACGTCCGGTCGCGCACGACGATCCCCACGTGCGCGGGCACGTCACGGTCGCCACCGAGCGGGTAGTCGACATCGGTGCCGACCGGCAGCCCCTCCACCGCGGCGCACGACGGACCCGACGCGCCGAGCGCGAGCACCAGCAGGACACCGATCACCGCGAGACGCCTCATGCACGCACCGTACGTCGTAACCCCGGCGGGCGGACACGCGTTAGCAGGCCAGTCCACGAAAGGGATCCGATGTCGCACCTGCGCTCACGGATGGTCGCGCTCACCTGCGCCGCCGTCGCTGCACTCCCCCTGTCCGGCACTGCCACCGCAACCGCCGCCGCCACGGGAGCCCCCCGCTCCACCTCAGCCGCCACGACGAGCCTCGCCGCCCTGCGCGCGACCCACCTCGGTCTCGACCGCCTCCTCGCCGCCGGGACCCACGAGACCCACGGGACCCACGGGAGCAAGGCCATCGTCACCTTCGACTCGGTGCCGAGCGCGGCCGAGGTCGCCGCCCTGCGGGCCCTGGGCCTCGTGGTGCAACCGATGGAGCGCCTGCCGCTGGCCCTGGTCGCCGGCAGCGTGCCGCAGCTGGTCAGCGCGGTGAGCAGCGGGATCGGTCTCGACGTCTACCCCGACGAGGAGCTGGACTACCTCGACACCGCGTCGTCCGACGTGGTGTCGTCCTCCCCCGCAGCCGCCCGGGCGCTGCGCGCGAAGGGCCTGACCGGCAAGGGCGTCACGGTCGGGGTCGTCGACTCCGGCTGCGACGGCACGCACCCCGACCTCGCGGACCACATCACCACCAACGTCGTCCTGGTCAGCCCGGAGTACGTCAACGCGGGCACCGACCCCACGATCGTGGTCCCGATCGACAAGGGCCCCTACAGCAACACCGACCTCGGCAGCGGCCACGGCACCCACGTCGCCGGCATCATCGCCGCCGACGGCACATCCGGGCCCGAGCACCTCGGCGTCGCACCCGACGCCGAGCTCGCCTGCTTCGCCATCGGCGCCGTCATCACGACGACCGCCGTGGTCACGGCCTTCGACTACATGCTCGACCAGCCCGGGATGCTCGGCATCGACGTGGTCAACAACTCCTGGGGCAACTCGTTCCGCCAGTTCGACCCGCGGGACCCGGTCAACGTCGCGACCAAGGCGGTCGCGAAGCGCGGTGCCGTCGTGGTCTTCGCGGCCGGCAACTCCGGCTCGGAGCAGGGCGAGGCCAGCGTGAGTCCCTTCAACCAGGCGCCGTGGGTGTTCTCGGTGGCAGCGAGCGACCTGAACCGTGAGCGCGGCGGCTTCTCCTCCAACGGCCTGGCCCTCGACAACGGCCGCGCTGCCCCCATCGGCCGCGGTGGCCACACCGTCTTCCTCGGTGACCGGGTGGGCAACACCCAGCCCGACGTGTCGGCTCCCGGCGTCGACATCTCCTCGACCTGCGACAGCACCGGCTCAGTGATCGGCCCCTGCCCGCAAGGCGGCAACGCCACGGCGTCCGGCACGTCGATGGCCGCGCCGCACGTCGCCGGCGCCGCAGCCGTGCTCTCGCAGGCCAACAAGCAGCTGACCGTCCGGCAGCTCCAGCAGGCTCTGACGGCGACCGCGACCCCGATGCTCGCCGACGGCAAGCGATCGACCTCCTCGCAGGTCGGCTACGGCCACGTCAACCTCGACCGGGCGGTCACGCTCGTGCGCTCCTCGGGCTGGAAGACCCGGCTCGCCACCGCGCAGCGCCGGGCCACCGCCCGGCTCCTGGCCCAGGACCCCTGGACGGTGACGCGCTCTGACCTGTGGCAGGAGGCGGCACCGGTCCTCGCCCTCGGTGGCTCCTACACCCGGACTCGCAGGGTGACGCTCGCGAAGGGCTCCACCGCTCTCAAGGTCGCGCTCGTCTACCCGACACCCGGCACGGCTGCCAACCTCGCGAGCTTCACCGGCACCGTGCGCAACGCCGCCGGGAAGATCGTGGGCACGACCACCAGCGACCTGCTCTACGCGACGGGCATCACCACCACCCTCGTGAAGGGTCTGGCGCCGGGTCGCTACACCATCGAGGTCACCGGCGACTACGCCGTCTCCGACCCCGACACCGTCGACAGCGACTCGGTCAACGGCCGTGTCGTGTTCCTCCAGGTGGCGCAGCTGCGTCAGCAAGCGTGACCCCCGCCGGGCCGCTGCGTTAGGAGAGACAGCGCCACGCCGCCGAGCCGGACGACCGCCCTATGGGGTGGTGGTCGTCCGCTCGGCGCCGGCGAGGGTGGTCATGCTCGCCACGACGTCCCAGCCGAGCCGCGCGTAGAGCGCCTGACCCTCGAGCGACGCCGCCAGGACCCCGACGCGCCCCCTGCTGGAGCGCCCAGGCCTCCAGCGCCACCATGACGTCGCTGCCGAGGCCGCGACGCCGGTGCTCGCGATGCGTCTCGATCCGGTCGAAGGTGGCATGTGCACCGACCACCGCAACCCACCCTCCGGCTGCCTCCACGTCGTCCTGTCGGAGCGAGACGTGGAGGCGGGGACCGTCGACGCCGTGCTCCACCGACCTCGCACCACCCTCGCTTCGCTCGAGCGGGCGGGTCATCAGCACCTCGTGGTCCAGCTCCACCCGCAGCCCGCTGGGGACCACGAGCACCCACGGTCGCGCGGTGAGGACGGTCATCCACACGTCGGTCGTGCCCACCATGCGCTGCGCGGTCTCGTCCACCAACGACTGGCTCGGCTCGGTGAGCACCAGCTCCAGGCGGCGCCCACCACCTCGACCTCGACCTCGAGCACCTCCCCCCGACGGGCCGAGGGCACCTGCCGGGAGCAGGCGAAACCTTCCACCCAGAGGTCGACGAGGTGGGCGAGGTCGGGCGTCGTCATGCGGCCCAGGCTGGCATGATCGGGCTCGTGACCGACACCCGCATCGAGACCAGCCGCCGCATCGCCGCGTCCGCAGCCGACGTGTTCGCGCTGCTCTGCGACCCCCACGGCCACGTGGCCATCGACTCCTCCGGCATGCTCCAGGACTGCACCGGCGAGCCCGTGACGAAGGCCGGCGACAGCTTCGCGATCCACATGGACCGTGAGTCGCTCAACGACTTCCCCGAGATGGGCCGCTACGACGTCACGGTCACGATCCGTGCCTTCGAGCAGGACCGGCTGATCTCCTGGACCATCCTCGGGCGGGTGCGCCCTCAGATCGGTCACGTCTACGGCTACCGCCTCGAGCCGGTCGAGGCGACCGACGACGAGCCCGAGGGCACGCTGGTCACGTCGTTCTACGACTGGTCCGACATCGCGCCGGAGTGGCGCGAGATGGACATCTTCCCCGTCATCTCCGAGGGCGCCCTGCGTGGCACCCTCGGCATCCTCGACCGCACCGTGCGACGCGGCTACCCGCGCGGTTAGAGGTCATGCGCGTCGAGCTGACCGGCACAGAGGCGCTTCGCTTCGACGACGGATCCCCCGTGCGGGCGGCCTCGGCCGCGCTCGCGATGCCCACCGGGCTCCTGGTCGTCCAGGACGACGCCACCCACGCCTGCTGGCACCGCACGACCGGCACGGAGAAGATCCGGCTGCTGCCCCCGGTCGAGGGCCACGACACGTTCTCCGAGGCCGCCGGCACCAAGCAGCTCAAGCCCGACCTCGAGGCCGCCTGCCGACTCCCGCAGCTCGGTCCCGATGTCGCGCTGCTCCTCGGCTCGGGCTCGACGCCGCGCCGGATGCGGGCCGTCGTCGTCGACGTCGGCTCGGGCAGGACCAGCACCCGCGACCTCGCTCCCCTGCATGCCAGGGCCGCCGCCCTGCTCGGCATCGACGACAGGCAGCTCAACCTGGAGGGCGCCTGCGTCGTGGGTGACGTCCTGCGCTGGTTCCAGCGCGGCCGGCCCGCCGGGGGGCTGCCCACCGCAAGCGTCGACGTGCCGCTGGAGGCGCTCCTCGACGCCCTGGCGCGCGGGGCTGCGGTCACGGAGGTGCCCGTGCGGCACGCCCTCACCTACGACCTAGGTGAGGTCGACGGAACGGGGCTGGCCATCACCGACGTCGTGGCCCTGCCCGACGGACGGCTGCTGGTCAGCGCCGCGGCCGAGGACTCCCCCGATGCCTACGACGACGGGCCGGTGCTGGGCTCGGCGCTCGCCCTGCTGGACGGCGCCGACGTGCTCGACGTCGTCACGCTCCCGCGCCTCGGTGGGCGGGCCGCGAAGGTGGAGGGCCTCACGCTCCTCGACGCCGACGCCGGCCTCGGCGAGCTGCGCCTGCTCGCGGTCGCCGACCAGGACGACCCGGCAACGCCGTCGCCCCTGCTCACCCTGCGGGTGGGCCCGTGAACCAGCGCCGGCGCTGCCCGCTCGGCTGAGGTGTCAGCAGACCCCGCCGCGCACCTCGGCAGCGGTGCTCCCGGCCCGCAGCTCGTCGGCCATCCCCCAGAACACCTCGGGGTAGTCCCCACGGTCGACCTGCACCAGCGCGTCGAACTGCCCGGCGTACAACCGTCGGAAACGTTCCTGGCGCTCGCTCACGACGGGTTCATGTCCGGCACCGGGCCACGCGTTGCACCCGTCGCGACACCCGTTGCTCAGCGGGCGCTGTAGTCCCGGAAGCCGCGCTTGGTCTTGCGACCGAGGTAGCCGGCCGTCACCAGGTGCTCGAGCAGCGGCGCCGGAGCGAAGCCGGGCTCGCGGAACTCGAGGTAGAGCTCGCGCTGGATGGCCAGCGACACGTCGTTGCCGACCACGTCGAGGAGCTCGAACGGACCCATCGGCAGCGCACAGCCCTGCTTCATCGCGAGGTCGATGTCGTCGGCCGTGGCGTAGTGCGCCTCGAGCATCTTGACCGCGTCGTTGAGGTAGGGGAACAGCAGCGCGTTGACGATGAAGCCGGCCCGGTCGCCGCACGAGACCGCGACCTTGCCGATCTTGGCGCACAGCGCCTGGGTGGTCTCGGTGACGTCCTCGGAGGTCGACACGGTCGAGACCACCTCGACCAGCTTCATGATCGTCGCCGGGTTGAAGAAGTGCATGCCGATGACGTCCTCGGGACGCAAGGTCGCCTTGGCCATCGCGATGATCGGCAGGCTGGACGTCGTGGTCGCGAGGATCGCACCGGGCTTGCAGATCTCGTCGAGGTTCTCGAAGAGGGTGGTCTTGATCGCGAGATCCTCGGCGATCGCCTCGACGACGATGTCCGCGTCCTTGAGGTCGTCGAGCGAGGTGGTGCCGCTGACGCGGGCCAGGACCTCGGCCTTGGCCTCCTCGGTCGCGCGACCGCGCTGGATCTGCTTGTCGAAGTTCTTGGTGATCGTGGCGGTCACGCCGGCGACCTTGTCGGCGCTGCGGCCGACGAAGAGCACGTCGTAGCCGGCCTTGGCGAAGACCTCGACGATGCCGCTGGCCATGGTGCCGGTGCCGACGACGCCGACGGACCTGATGTCGTGCTTGAGCTCGGGCAGCTCGTCGGCAGACGGTGTCTTGTCGTCGGCCACGACGGCCGAGGTGTCGGGGCCTTCGTAGGTGTAGAAGCCGCGACCGGTCTTGCGACCGAGCCGACCCGCGGTGACCATCTGCTTGAGGATCGGGGTGGGCGCGTGGAGCCGGTCGCGGCCCTGGCGGTACATCGTCTCCAAGATCTCGTACGCCGTGTCGAGACCGATCAGGTCGAGCAGCGCCAGCGGGCCCATCGGGTAGCCACAGCCGAAGCGCATGGCGGCGTCGATGTCCTCGCGCGAGGCGTACTTGCCCTCGAACATCGAGGCGGCGTGGTTGAGGTAGCCGAAGAGCAGCGTGTTGGCGATGAAGCCGGCCTTGTCGCCACAGACGACGGGGCTCTTGCCGACCTGCGCGACCAGGCCCTTCACGTCGTCGAGCACCGCGGGCTCGGTCACGACGGTCTTGATGATCTCGACGAGGTTCTGCACGGGCGCGGGGTTGAAGAAGTGCACGCCGATGACGCGACCCGGCGAGGCGTTGGCGGTCGAGATCTCGGTGACCGAGAGCGAGGAGGTGTTGGTCGCGAGGATGGTGTCGGGGGCGACGATCGAGTCGAGCGCCTTGAAGATCGACTTCTTCGTCTCGACGGACTCCACGACGGCCTCGACCACGAGGTCGGCCCCGGAGAGGTCCTTCAGCTCCGTGGTGAACGTGATGCGGCCGAGGAGCTCGGCCCGCTCGGCCTCGGTGAGCTTCTCGCGCTTCACCGCCCGAGCCGTGGAGTTCTCCAGGTACTGGCGGCCGCGGGCGACGCCATCGTCGTTGAGCTCGACGCCCACGACGGCGAAGCCGTTGCGCGCGAAGACCTCGGCGATCCCGGCACCCATGGTGCCGAGACCGACGACGCCGATGGTGCGGAACGTGCGGGCAGATGTCTCAGGCGTGCTCGTCATGGCGGGCATCATTCCACGGCGAGCAGATCTCGGGAGTGTCGGTTCACTCACCGGTAACTTAGCGCGTGGCCACTCGTCCCAACCGGGCCTGCATGACCACCCGCGGGCCGTGCCGGTCGAGGCCCAACGCCCGCTCGTGGTCGCGCTGGCGGCGCAGGAACGGCTCGCCCCCACCCACCTCCACGAAGCCCAGCCGGGCGTAGAACGGACCGTTCCAGGCCACGTCCCGGTAGGTCGTGAGCGACAGCGAGTCGAAGCCGTCCTGCCACGCCTCGGCCTGCGCGTGGCGCACCAGCGCGCTGCCCAGGCCCTCCCGCGCCCTGCTCGGCAACACCGAGAGCTGGGCGAGGTGCGCCTGCCCCTCGGCGTACAGGACATGGGCGAAGGCCACCGGTTGCCCCACCTCCCCGACGACCAGCAGGAAGCCCGGTGCCTCGATGCGGTCCCGGCCCTCCTCGCCGGGCGAGGCGAGCGCGTCGCCGGTCAGGTCACCGAACGCCTCCTCGAAGAGCGGGAGGCCGCTGTCCTCGATCGCCCGGATCCGGCGCAGGTCGGCGGCACGGGCATGGCGCGTGACGTGGCGGGGCTGGGGAGGCGGCACGGGCCCACTGTAGATTCGTCGCCCGTGAGACTCGTCGTTGCGCGCTGCCAGATCGACTACGCCGGTCGGCTGACCGCCCACCTGCCCCTGGCGACCCGGGTGCTGATGATCAAGGCCGACTCCTCGGTGCTCGTGCACTCCGACGGCGGCTCCTACAAGCCGCTCAACTGGATGTCGCCGCCGTGCACGCTGCGCGAGGGCACCACCGAGGACGGCCAGGTCGAGTGGACCGTCACCAACCCCAAGACCGACGACACCCTGCGCATCCTGGTCGAGGAGATCATCAGCGACTCCTCGCACGACCTCGGTGTCGACCCGGGCCTGCAGAAGGACGGGGTCGAGAAGCACCTCCAGGAGCTGCTGGCCGAGCACCCCGCGACGCTGTCGGACGGCCTCACGCTCGTGCGCCGCGAGTTCCCCACCGCCATCGGCCCGGTCGACCTGATGTGCCGCGACGCCGCCGGGTCGAGCGTCGCGGTCGAGATCAAGCGCCGTGGCGACATCGACGGTGTCGAGCAGCTCACCCGCTACCTCGAGCTGCTCAACCGCGACCCCCTTCTCGCCCCCGTGCGCGGCATCTTCGCCGCCCAGGAGATCAAGCCCCAGGCTCGCGTGCTCGCCATGGACCGCGGCATCGCGTGCGCCGTCGTCGACTACGACGCCCTGCGCGGGCTCGACGACCCCTCGCACCGCCTGTTCTGATGCGGATCTTCCACATCGCGACGGTCGCCGACTGGGAGGCGGCGCGCACCTCGGGCGCCTACACGACCTCCACGATCGGCCGCACGCTCGCCGAGGAGGGCTTCCTGCACGCCAGTCGAGGCGACCAGTGGCAGGGCGTGCGCGAGCGGTTCTACGCCGACGTCACCGATCCGCTGCTCCTGCTCGTGATCGAGACCGACCGCCTGACGGTGCCCATGGTCGAGGAGCCCGTGGCCGACAGCGCCGAGACGTTCCCCCACATCTACGGCGCACTCTCCCCCGACGCGGTGGTCCGCACGATCCCCCTCGACGGCCGGCCGCTGCCGGAGCAGACGTTCTCCCAGGTCTTCCTCGGCGAGGTCCTACGGCGAGTGGTGCTGGCCCTGCTCGTCATGGGCATCGCGGTGGTCGGCGCCCTCGTCGGCTCGGCCGTCGAGCCCACCCTCGGCGCTTCCGTCGGGCTGCTCGTCGGTCTCGTGGTCGGTGTCGGGGTGGCCCTCGTGGTCCACCGCCGACGCTGACTCGGCGTCGCCCCCTTTCAGGCGTGGGGGAGGTAGACCAGGAACGACGTGCCGACGCCCGCCTCGCTGGTGACGTCGATCCGACCGCCATGGGCCTGCACGATCGTCTGCGCGATGGGCAGCCCCAGCCCCGCACCGGGCGTGTGCGCGACGACCGCCTCCGCTCCGCGGTAGAGCCGCTTGAAGAGGTGCGGCATCTCCTCGGGCACGATGCCGCGGCCGGTGTCGGTGACCTCGAGCAGCGCCATCGAGCCGGCGTCGGCGACGCGCAGGGTGACGACGCCGCCGGGCTCGGAGAACTTCAGCGCGTTGCCGAGGAGGTTCTCGATGACCTGGACCAGCCGGAGGAAGTCGCCCAGCACCGGGCGGATGAGCTCGGCCTCGAAGCGCACCTCCAGCTGGGCTCCTTCGGCCAGCGGCCCCCGGTCCGCCAGCACACGGCGTGCCACCTCGACCAGGTCGACCGGCTTCAGCGTGAGCTGGTGACGCTGGTCGTCGAGGAAGGCGAGGGTGAGAAGGTCGTCGACCAGCCGCAGCTCGCGCGCGGCGTTGCGTTGGATCACCGACACGATCTGGCGGGCCCGCGGGCCGAGCTGGTCGTCCTCCAGGTCCTCGAGCAGCTCGGCGTAGCCGATGATCGAGGTGAGCGGCGTGCGCAGCTCGTGGGAGACGGTGGCGATGATGTCCTCGCGCATCCGGTTCCCCTCCTCCTGGAGGCGAACCCTGTCGGAGATGTCACGGACCGAGGCCGACACCAGCACCCCGGAGTCGGTCACCAGCGGCGACAGCGAGATCTCGACCGGCAGCTCGTGGCCGTCCTTGTGCCGGGCGAAGAGCTCCCTGCCGACCCCCATGGGCCGGACCGCCGGAGCAGCCAGGAAACCCGCGCGCCGATCCCGGTGGACCACCCGGAGCCGGTCGGGCACCAAGACCTCGATCTGCTGCCCTAGGAGCTCGCTCTGCGACCAGCCCAGGACGTTGGTGACCTGGGTGTTGGCCAGCACGATGGTGGCGTTCTCGTCGACGACGACCGTGGCGTCGGGTGCTGCGTCCAGCAGGCTCCCGAGCAGCGCAGCATCCAGTCGTGTCTCCCGCACCGCACGACCCTACTGCCGCTCGCCCGGACCCGTCCTCGCAACCCCCTCACGAGGCCAGGGCAGCGACCTCGGCGGCGCAGCCCCAGCTCAGAGTCACCCCGGACCCACCGTGGCCGTAGCAGTGGACGACCCGCCCCTGCCGCTCCAGTCGTACGCCGGGCCGGGCGGGCCGGAGCCCGACCTTGTGCCCGCGCACCCGGGCGAGCGCCAGCTCGGGCACCAGGAGGCTGGCGCGCGCGAGGATGGCTGCCGCCGTCTCCGGTGACGGGGTCCGGCTCCAGTCGCCCTCCTCGGCGGTGCCACCGATGACGACGTCGTGCTCGCGGGGCACCACGTAGGTCGGTCCCGCCCCGTCGAGCCACCACTGATCCAGCCCCAGGCCCTGCCGATCTACGTAGACGACCTGACCGCGAACGGCGGTCACCTCGAGGTCGGCCGCAAGCAGCCGTGACCCGATCCCGGAGCAGTTGACGACGAGGTCTGACCCGTCGGGCAGGACCCGCAGGCTGAGCCGCGTCAGCGTCCCGCCCAGCGCCTCGACCCGGGCCGCGAGCCAACCGAGATAGACCGGCATCTCCACGACCGGGGCCACGAAGCTCCAGCCCCGGTCCACGCGCGACAACGACGGCACCGCCGAGACCCACCACGGGTCCGGGACGGACGCCGGGACGACCTCGGTGCCGGCGACCATCCGCACCCCTGACTGCGGCGCGTCGACCGCCAAGGCCGCCAGCTCGTCGTACGTCGTGGCCGACCAGGCGGTGACCCGGTCCTGAGGCAGGGCGCGATAGGGGTACCAGATCGCAGCGGCGACCGCGGAGGTCGTCTCCCGGGGCAGGTCACGCGCGACGACGTCGACCCGGTGCCCGGCCTCGAGCAGGCGCACCGCGCACGACAGGCCGACGACCCCGGCCCCCACGACGATCACGCGGCTCATGGCTCGAGTCTCCCCCATCCCCGGCAGCCCTGCGTAACCCAGGTCACAGCACGTCGTTGGGGCATACAACGGAAGGACCCCTATGCCTCGGATCGTTCGCCTGCTCCTGACCCTCCTGGTCGCCCCCACACTCCTCGCCACCGCTCTCGGTGTCGGGTTCGTCGGCACCGCCGTCGCCCACGAGGAGCGGCCGGCCGTCTTCCCGAAGGGCATCGGCGCCCGCCCGGCCTTCCTCGGCTACGACAACCCGCGTCAACGGGTGGTGTGCAAGAGGGCGGAGAGCGCGCGTCGCATCCAGGCCATGCCGGCCGGTGCGGCCAAGCAGCGCAACCTGCGGCTGCTGCCGCAGTGTCGCTTCTCCTCGATCCAGGACGCGGTCCGCTCGATCACCCAGCGACGGACCTCGGTCTACGTCCTGCCCGGGGTCTACGAGGAGCGCAAGTGGGGTCAGCGGGCCCGCAGCAACTACTGCTCGCACCTGGGCACGCAGTCGGACGCACCCCTGCTCAGCTCCGAGTACATCGGGAGCATCTCCTCCCCCGGCACGCCGGCCCCGGACGGCCAGGCCGCGGCGGCCGACGAGACCGACCCGATCGCGCTGTCCTACGCCGACCAGCGCCGGTGCTTCGCCAACCTCAACCTGATCTCCGTCTTCGGGGACAAGACGCCCGGCAACGCCTCGATCGCCTGCGACAGCCAGTTCTGCGGCACCCAGATCGTCGGCACGGGTCGACGCATGTCCGACGTCGTCATCGACAACGACTTCCAGAAGCTCAACGCCATCCGTCTCGACCGAGCGGGCGGCGCCTACGTCACCAACATGACGCTGCAACAGGCGGAGTTCAACGCCATCTACGTCCTCGAGACCGACGGGTTCGTGCTGGATCGGCTGCGCACCCGGGGCAACGACGAGTACGGCATCCTCGCCTTCGCCAGCGACCACGGCCTGATCCAGCGCTCCGACGCCTACTACAACGGCGACTCCGGCATCTACCCGGGCTCCGCCTCCGACCTCAACGCCGACAACCCGAACTTCGAGGTCACGCGCTACGCCATCGAGATCCGCAACAACCGCAGCCACCACAACACGCTCGGCTACTCCGGCACCGCCGGCAACTCGGTGTGGGCGCACCACAACAAGTTCTACGACAACGCCACGGGCATCGCCACGGACTCGCTGTTCCCGGGCCACCCGGGCCTGCCGCAGGACCACGCCCGCTGGAACAACAACGAGATCTTCCGCAACAACACCAACTGGTACACCGACTACGTCGACAAGGGCGTGTGCGACCGCCCGATGCCCGAGCGTGGCTACATCGACGGTGCCGTGTGTCCCGTCGTGCCCACCCCCGTGGGCACCGGCGTCCTCATCGCCGGCGGCAACTCCAACTCCACCGACCACAACTGGATCTACGACAACTGGCGCGTCGGCACGATGCAGTTCTGGGTGCCGGCGCCGCTGCGCGACGAGATGGACCCCCGCAAGCTCTATGACACCTCCAACGACAACCACACCTTCGCCAACCACATGGGCTCGACGCCCGACGGACGGGTCCTGGAGAACGGGATGGACCACTGGTGGGACGACCAGGGGGTCGGCAACTGCTGGGAGCGGAACCTCTACGCCGACGGCAGCCAGGACGACAACTTCGTCCTCCCGCCCGCGAGCTGCGCGGCCGGCGGCTCGGTCTTCCTGCCCGGCATGACGGTCAAGGACGCCGGCTTCCTGACCTGCAGCCAGTACGACCGGGCCGACCCGGTCCTGCGCCACCCCGCGGGCTGCAACTGGTTCGACAGCCCGTCGCGCCCCTCCTCCGCGCGTACGACGACCGACGCCACGGTCACCGCACCCTCCGCGGCGCGGCCTCTCGACGCGGCCGCCGGGGGTGCCCCGCTGCTCGCAGCCGCGGGAGGCCTGCTCCTCCTGCTCGGGCTGGGACATCGCCGTCGTGCGCGCGCTGCGTAGCGCCCTCGTCGCGGTCGCCGTCCTCGCCCTCCTGGCCGGTGGCGCGACCGTGGCGATCGCGCGCAGCACCCCGACCCTCGTGGCCGGGGGGCCGATCTCGGTGGCCGGCACCGAGGCCAGCGCAGTCTTCCAGGTCGCTGAGCGCACGGTCCGACAGATCCGCTACGCCGACGGCGGGACGCTGCGCTACACCTTCAGCCTCGACAACGACTCACGTCTCCCGGTGACGGTCCTGGGCCTGGACGAGGACCGGGCCGACCCACGGCTGTTCGGCCTGGCCGGTCTCACCCGGCGCACGATCGGCGCCGGCGAATCGGCGGAGGTCACGCTCTCGCTGAAGATGGGTGGATGCGAGACGCTCTCCTCGCGGGCCGGGTCGTTCGTCACCAGCATCGGGGTGCGCACCCGTCAGGCCGGGATCTTCGAGGACGTCGTGGAGGTCACGCTGCCCGAGGAGATCCACACCGGGTCACCCCGTGAGGCATTCTGCCCCAACTCGACAGCGACCTCACGGCCGCCCGGCTGAGGCCGGCGGGCGGTCGGTCGGTCGGGCGGTCGGGCGGTCGGGCGGTCGGAGCAGAGGATCAGGCGCCGGCGACGCGGGGAGCAGTGGGGTCCGCACCCTCGGCGCTCCGCTCGCGTGCGACGTACTCCTCGATGTCCTCGACGTCGTCGCGGTTGCGGGTCACGACGGCCAGCAGGTCGCTCATCGTGGCGACCTCCTCGACCTGCTCCTTGATGAACCACTGCATGAACTGCTCGGAGGCGAAGTCGCTCTCCTCGCGCGCGATGCGCAGCAGCCCGTTGATCTGCTCGGTGACCCGCTTCTCCTGGGCCAGTGCGAGGCAGACCGGGGCGACGACGTCCTCGAAGCCGTTGACCGGGGCATCGACACCCGGGAGGACCACGTCGGCGTCGGTGTCGAGGAGGTACTGCACCATCATCATCGCGTGCTCGCGCTCCTCGAGCGCCTGGCCGTAGAAGAAGGCGGCCATCTGCGGCATCGTCAGGGCGTCGTAGTAGATGGCGCACGCGAGGTACTGGCTGTGGGCGGCGAGCTCGTTGCCGATCTGGGTGTTGAGCTGGTCGGCGAAACGGGGTGCGGGCACCGGAGGGTCTCCTGGTTGTCGTGGCGAGACCGGGTCAGGCGGCCTTGGCGAGCTTCTTCTTGGTCAACTTCTTGCCGTCCACGCGGACGAGCTTGCGCTTCTTGACGGTATGTCCGTCTGGCAGCGTGCCCTCCTTGAGCATCCGGAGCGGGCAACGGCCGCACTTCGAGGAGGAGACGCAGCACTCCGTCTTGGGGAGCTTGCGCATGACGCCCTTTGACTTTCCCATGCTCCGCAGCCTACCAGGCCCCTTAGGCATGCCTTACCTAAAGGTGACCCAGATCCCACGGACCGGACCGGCCCCGAGGAGGGCTCGGGCGAGGTCAGGCGAGGCCGTTGGCCCGCCGGATCACGTCGACGATGCCGTCCATGATCTCGGTGAGCCCGAAGTCCTTGGGCGTGTAGACGGCCGCGACACCGAGCTCCTTGAGCCGACGCCCGTCGGACTCGGGGATGATCCCGCCGACGATGACCGGAACGTCGGCAAGCCCCGCCTCGCGGAGCCCGTCGAGCACGTCCGGCACCAGCTCCATGTGCGAGCCGGAGAGGATCGAGAGCCCGACGCAGTGGACGTCCTCGGCCACCGCGGCCGACACGATCTGCGCCGGCGTCAGGCGGATCCCCTGGTAGATCACCTCGAAACCGGCGTCACGCGCGCGGACGGCGACCTGCTCGGCACCGTTGGAGTGCCCGTCGAGTCCCGGCTTGCCGACGAGCAGCCGCAGGCGTCCACCGAGCTCCTCGCCCGTGCTCCGCACCTTCTCGCGCACGGCCGTCAGCTGGGCGCCTGCTGAGCCGGCGCTGGGCACCGCACCGACAGCGCCACTCACCCCGGTCGGCGCGCGGAACTCCCCGAAGACCTCGCGCAGCGTGCCGGCCCACTCACCCGTGGTGGCGCCCGCACGGGCGGCGACCAGCGTGGTGGCCATCAGGTTCTCGGTGGTCTTGGCGGCGGCTGCGAGCGCGGCGAGCGCCTCGGCGACCGCGGACTCGTCGCGGGCGGCCTTCCACTCCTCGACCGAGGTCAGCGCCGACTGCTCGGCCTGGGGGTCCGCGGCCATGATCGCGCCGTCCAGGTCGGCGGTGAGGGGTGAGGCCTCGGTGGTCTCGTAGATGTTGACGCCGACGATCAACTGGTCGCCGTTCTCGATCCGGCCGCGTCGGGCGGCGTGGGCGGAGACCAGCTCCTGCTTCATGTAGCCGGACTCGACCGCGGCGATCGCGCCGCCCATCGCCTGGACCCGGTCGATCTCGGCGCGGGCTCCCTCGACCAGCTCACGCACCTTGGCCTCGATGACCACCGAGCCCTCGAAGATGTCGTCGTACTCCAGGAGGTCGGACTCGAAGGCCAGCACCTGCTGGAGCCGCAGCGACCACTGCTGGTCCCAAGGCCGCGGAAGACCGAGCGCCTCGTTCCACGCGGGCAGCTGCACGGCACGGGCGCGGGCGTTCTTGGACAGCGTCACGCCGAGCATCTCCAGGACGATGCGCTGGACGTTGTTCTCGGGCTGTGCCTCGGTGAGGCCGAGGGAGTTGACCTGCACGCCGTAGCGGAAGCGTCGCATCTTGGGGTCCTGGACGCCGTAGCGCTCCCGGGTGATCTCGTCCCACAGCTCGACGAAGGCGCGCATCTTGCACGTCTCCTCGATGAACCGGACCCCGGCGTTGACGAAGAAGGAGATCCGGCCGACGACCTTCTCGAAGTCGTCCTCGGAGACCTGCCCCGAGGCCCGGACCTGGTCGAGCACGGCGATCGCGGTGCACAGCGCGTAGGCCAGCTCCTGCGTCGGCGTCGCGCCGGCCTCCTGCAGGTGATAGCTGCAGATGTTGATCGGGTTCCACTGGGGGATCTGGTGGACCGTGTAGGAGATCATGTCGCCGATCAGGCGCAGGGAGTGCTCGGGCGGGAAGACGTAGGTCCCCCGGGAGAGGTACTCCTTGATGATGTCGTTCTGCGTCGTGCCGGCCAGCTGGCCGGCGACCTCGTCGGGAGTGAGGTCGGGGTTCTGCTCCTCCGCCGCGACCTGGTACATCGCGAGCAACCACATGGCGGTGGCGTTGATCGTCATCGAGGTGTTCATCTCGGTGAGCGGGATGTCGTGGAAGAGCTTGCGCATCTCCCCGAGGTGCGGCACCGGGACACCGACCTTGCCCACCTCGCCCCGCGCGAGCGGGGAGTCGGGGTCGTAACCGGTCTGCGTCGGCAGGTCGAAGGCGACCGAGAGACCGGTCTGCCCCTTGGCGAGGTTGGTGCGGTAGAGCGCGTTGGACGCGACAGCGGTCGAGTGGCCGGCGTACGTGCGCATCACCCAGGGGCGATCCTTCTCGGTCATGCCCTGAGAGTAGGTCGTCGGCTACCCAGAAGTAACGGGTCTCGGTGTGGCTTATCCGACATGGCGACGCGACCGGACCGGCGCAGGTCCGGAGCCCTCAGGCGGGCATGGGCTCGCGCTCGAGCTCGACGACGCGGATGAGGCGCGAGATGTGCAGCATCCGGCGCACGGCCGGACCGCAGCCACGCAGCGTCAGGTGGTGACCATCGCGGGTCGCGTTGCGAGTCGCCATCGCCAGCACCTTCAGAGCAGTGTGGTCGACCGTGGAGACTCCCGTCAGGTCGACGACGACGTCGGAGTCGTGGTCGCGCAGGTGGGCGTAGATCGCGTTGCGGACCTCCCACGTGCTGCGCACGTCGAAGTCGCCGCTCAACATGAGTGCCGGGCCGTCAGTGGTGATGTCCATGGTCTGCCGTCCTCCCGAGTGAAGCCGTCTCTTAACTAGTTACCCACTATGACGCGTCTCATACCTCAAAGGTTGCACCTCAACCGCAACCAATTGTGGCCGCGCCGCCACGAGCGCCCCGCAGCCGACGCCGATCAGGGCCATCCCGACCACGCCAAGCGGCGAGAAGATGTGGTCGGTGTGCACCAGCCACGCCCCCGGGACCAGCAGCAGGACCGGCAGGGCGGCCACCCGGTGGCGCGTCAGCAGGTCGACGGCGAGCACCACGACGCACAGCAGCAGGGCCCACGAACCGACCTCCCCGATCGGCGTGCCGATCCGGAACAGCAGCCGGACCTCGTCCGGCCGCGGCACCCCGGAGCCGAGCTCGCGGGTGACGTAGCCCGCTGCCAGGCCGCTGATCACGTCGAGAGCGGTGTAGAACGTCGCATAGACGTACGCCGACAGCCGCACCACCCACGCCACCGGGTCGCGACGTCCCCGGACCAACGCGGCCAGCGCCACCCCTACGAGCGGGAAGACCAGCAGCCCGGCGAGGTGCAGCTCGAACCACCGCTGAGCGGTGTCGGCCCCGAGGCTGTGCGGGTGGAACAGGCCGGCTGCCGCGAGGGACAGCGCCGGGAGGGCGACCAGCAGGGCGAGCACACGAGGTTGGCGCATGCTGGCTACCCTCGCACCCATGGTCAACCTCACCAGGATCTACACCCGCACCGGCGATGCCGGCGAGACGCGGCTGGGCGACATGAGCCTCACCACCAAGAACGACCTCCGGCTGCACGCCTACGCCGACGTCGACGAAGCCAACGCCCAACTGGGGGTCGCGATCGCCACCGGCCGGCTCGAGGACGACGTGGTGGCGGTCCTGACACACGTGCAGAACGACCTCTTCGACGTGGGCGCCGACTTCTGCACGCCGGTGGTGGCAGACCCCGAGTTCCCGCCGTTGCGCATCGAGCAGGCCTACGTCGACCGCCTCGAGGCCTGGTGCGACCACTACAACGAGTCGCTGCCCAACCTGCGTTCGTTCATCCTCAACGGCGGCACGCCCGGCGGCGCGCACCTCCACGTCGCGCGCACCGTCGTACGACGGGCGGAGCGGGCCGCGTGGGCGGCCTTCGAGCAGCACGGGGAGACGATGAGCGCGGTGGCCATCACCTACCTCAACCGGCTCTCCGACCTGCTCTTCATCCTCGCCCGCCACGCCAACCGTGAGGCCGGCGACGTGCTGTGGGTCCCGGGCGGCGAGCGCTGAGCATGTCTCCCGAGCGTTTCTGGGAGCTGGTGGAGACCCTCGACGGCGTTGCCGACGACACCACGACACCGGCCTTGGACCGCATGCTGCGTGACCACGGCGAAGGTGAGAACTTCCTCGACCTGGTCGAGGAACACGTCGAGCGGATCCTGGAGCGCTGCGAGGTCCCGGCGTCCCACCAGGGCGACACGGCCGAGTGGATCGCCGCGGCCGTCATCGCCGCCGGCCGCGCGGAGCACGATCGCGTCCTGCTCTCGGGCGCGGCCCTCGTTCCGGACGACTGGGCGTGGGCCGAGGCCGAGAACCTGCTCGTCGCGGGCGCCGCGCACGACCAGGACACGCCGCTCCCAGGGAGCCTGCTGGGGCTCACGCTCGAGTGGAAGACCACCGACCTGCCGGCGGACATGGAGTCGACCTTCGATCCGCGTCTCGACCGGGCGGGCGACGACCCACGCCATGGGCGCACGATCACGCACGACCCCGCGTGGGCCGAGGCCGTCCTCCGCCTCGACGCCGACCCCGAGTTCCACCGCCGACGCGCGAGCATCGGCGACGTCGGGCTCCACCTCAAGGTCCGCGAGGCCGAGGAGATGGAGCTGACCCCGTGGCCGTCGGAGGACCAGGTCGACGACGTCGTGCTCTCCGTCCCGGTGGCGGCCTTCACGGCGAAGGACCGCGTCGACGTCTACGTGCGGGCCGTCGCCGAACTGGTGCTGACGGTGCAGGAGACCCTCGGACGCGACTGAGCAGCGCAGCCCGGCACTCCTCAGGCGTCGACGCTGGACCGGCGGGGCGCTGGAGCAGCGGCCAGCACCGCCACGGCGGCCGGTGCCATGAGCACGGTGACGACCAGGAGCGCATCGAGCGTCCCGACGTGGTCGCCGAGCGCGCCCAGCAACGGCGGGCCGGTGAGGAACGCCGCGTAGCCGATGGTCGAGACCACGCTGACCCGGGCGGCCGAACGGCGCGGGTCGTCGGCAGCGGCGCTCATGCCGACAGGGAACCCGAGGGCGGCGCCGAGGCCCCAGACGAGGATGCCCAGAGCCACGAGGGGCGCCCACTCCCCCAGCACGGTCAGCAGCGTGCCGACCACGACGGCGGCCGCCGAGACCCACAGCATCACGCGGCGCCCGAGGCGGTCCAGGGCCACCGGGCCGGAGAGCCGCCCGACGCTCATGGCTGTGACGAACAGGGCATAGCCGCTCACACCGACCCAGTGCCGGGCGTCGTAGCCGTCGATCAGCGCGAGAGAGAGCCAGTCGTTGGCCGCACCCTCGGCGACCGCGAAGGTCAGCACCATGAGCCCGATGGCCAGCGTGCGGGGCTCGATCCAGGCCGAGCGCGGCGGTCCCTCCTCGTGGTGCTCCTCCGGTCGCACCGGCAGGAAGTCGCGCACGACCACCAGGACCGTCAGCAGGGCCAGGACCGAGACCACGGCGAGGTGGGCGACGACGGGGGCCCGGGTCGCAGCCATCGCGACGCCGATGCCGGCACCGCCGATGTTGCCGAAGGACCAAGCGGCGTGGAAGCGCGGCATGATCGTGCGTCCGAGCAGCCGCTCGACCTCGGCGCCCTCGACGTTCATGGCAACGTCCCACAGCCCGCTGCCGACCCCGAAGAGGAACAGCCCGACGGCCGCGACGACGACCGAGCCGCTGACGAACGCCCCGAGCGCGCAGGTGATCAGGCCGGTCGCGGAGACGAAAGCCCCGAGGCGTACGACGTCGGCGGCGCTGGTGCGGGCAATGAGCCGGCCGGCGGTCGGGAGCGCCAGCACGGAGCCCGCCGCGATGGCGAGCAGCAGCAGGCCGAGCGCCCCGTTGTCGAGGGCGAGGCGCTCACGCAGGGAGGGTATCCGCGAGATCAACGAGGC
This sequence comes from Nocardioides psychrotolerans, assembly GCF_900113685.1. Classification (GTDB taxonomy): domain Bacteria; phylum Actinomycetota; class Actinomycetes; order Propionibacteriales; family Nocardioidaceae; genus Nocardioides; species Nocardioides psychrotolerans. Next base: position 171,621 of record NZ_FOQG01000004.1, on the reverse strand, counting down.
CATCAGCACGCCGTTGAGCGCGAAGACCGCTGCGACCGATCGCTTGGAGGACGGCAGCGTGGAGGTCATCGCGACCAGTCGGTCCCGGGCGGCCGGGCCTCCAGCCAGGACTGGAAGCCGGTCAAGGAGGCCTCGCTCATGGCCAGCTCGATCTCGCCCGACGCGGTCTGGCAGTGGATCACGACGTGGTCGGGGTAGAGCGACATCTGCTCGGCCCCGAGCGCCTCACGGCGTCCGTCATAGCTCAGCGTGTCGCGCGCCCAGATGCGGCGGGGCCCAGGAGCCACGGAGAACACCCGGAACCACTCGAGCGTCTGCCCGGAGTAACGACCCAGCCCGAGGACCCAACCTCGGCCCGCCCGGTCCGAGCGCACGCGGTAGCTGAGCTCGAAGGTGCCACCGTGCCGCGACAGTGCCCGACGCCGGATGACCAGCGCGAGTCCATAGCCGAGGACGAGCAGGAGGAGGATGCCGGCGATGTCGATCAGCCATTGCCACCATGGCATCGCGTCACTCCCTCCCTTCGGTCGCGCCCGATGGTCGCGCCAGCCTAACGAACGCGTTGCCCCCGACCACAGGTGGGCCGGGGGCAACGCGGGGTGCCACTGATCAGTGCTGGGTCAGGACGCTTTCTCGGCCGCGCGGATGCGGGCCTCGGCGCGACGGATGCGCAGCTCGCGCTCGTCACTGGTCGGGAGTCCGTGCGCGGCGTCGAGCTCGGCCTTGGCCTCGTCGATCTTGATGTCCTGGGCGAGCACGGCGTACTCGGACAGGATCGAGACCCGGTCACCTGCGACCGAGAGGAAGCCCGCGTCGACCGCCGCGACGACGACGGGGCCGTCAACCTCGGAGATCTCCACGGTCGCCTCGGTGAGCAGCGAGAGCATCGGGGCGTGCCCACGCAGGACACCCACGTCGCCCTCGACCGTGCGGGCGATGACCATCGAGGCCGAGCCGGACCACACGGTCCGGTCTGCCGCGACGAGCTCTACCTGCAGGTCGCCCATCAGAGGTTCTTCTGGATCTCGGCCCACTTCGCCTCGACGTCGTCGAGACCGCCGCACATGAAGAAGGCCTGCTCGGCCACGTGGTCGTAGTCGCCGTCAGCGATCTTGTTGAACGCCTCGATGGTGTCCTTGACGGGCACCGTCGAGCCTTCGAGGCCGGTGAACTGCTTGGCGACGTAGGTGTTCTGCGACAGGAAACGCTGGATGCGACGAGCGCGCGACACGATGATCTTGTCCTCTTCGGACAGCTCGTCGACACCGAGGATCGCGATGATGTCCTGGAGCTCCTTGTTGCGCTGCAGGATCTGCTTGATCCGGATGGCGCAGTCGTAGTGCTCCTGCCCGATGTACTGGGCGTCGAGGATCCGCGAGGTCGACGTCAGCGGGTCCACCGCGGGGTAGATGCCGAGCGAGGCGATCTCTCGCGAGAGCTCGGTGGTCGCGTCGAGGTGGGCGAACGTCGTGGCCGGCGCGGGGTCGGTGTAGTCGTCGGCGGGGACGTAGATCGCCTGCAGCGAGGTGATCGAGTTGCCTCGCGTCGAAGTGATCCGCTCCTGGAGCTGACCCATCTCGTCGGCCAGGTTGGGCTGGTAGCCCACGGCGGAGGGCATGCGACCCAGCAGGGTCGAGACCTCGGAGCCGGCCTGGGTGAACCGGAAGATGTTGTCGATGAAGAGCAGCACGTCCTGGTTCTGCACGTCGCGGAAATATTCCGCCATCGTCAGCGCCGAGAGGGCCACGCGCAGACGCGTGCCCGGCGGCTCGTCCATCTGACCGAAGACGAGGGCCGTCTGGCCGATGACGCCGGCGTCGGTCATCTCCTCGATGAGGTCGTTGCCCTCGCGGGTGCGCTCGCCGACACCGGCGAACACCGACACACCACCGTGGTCCTTGGCGACGCGGGCGATCATCTCCTGGATCAGCACGGTCTTGCCGACACCGGCACCACCGAACAGACCGATCTTGCCGCCGTTGACGTAGGGGGTCAGCAGGTCGATGACCTTGATGCCGGTCTCGAACATCGTGGTCTTCGACTCGAGCTGGTCGAAGGCGGGCGCCTTGCGGTGGATGCCCCACCGCTCCTTGACCTCATAGACCTCACCCTCCTCGAGGTTGAGCACGTCACCGGTCGCGTTGAACACGTGACCCTTGGTGATGTCGCCCACGGGGACGGTGATCGGACCGCCGGTGTTGGTCACCGTGGCACCGCGCACCAGCCCGTCGGTCGACTGCATCGAGATGGCGCGGACCATGCCGTCGCCGATGTGCAGCGCGACCTCGAGGATCAGCGTCTTGGTCTCGCCCTCGAGCTCGAGGTCGACCTCGAGCTTGTTGTACATCTCGGGCATCGAGTCCGAGGGAAACTCGACGTCGACGACCGGGCCGGTCACCCGGGCGACGCGGCCGGTGCTCACGGAGCCCGAACCCTTCTGGGTCTCTTCGATTACAGCAGTCATGTCTCTCACTCGCTCTGCTAGTCGTTGGCGGAGTTGGCGTCGGCCAGCGCGTTGACGCCACCAACGATCTCGCTGATTTCCTGGGTGATGCCGGACTGGCGGGCCTGGTTGGCGATCCGCGTGTACTTCTTGATGAGCTCATCGGCGTTGTCCGTGGCGGACTTCATCGCCTTCTGCCGGGAAGCGAGCTCGGAAGCCGCTGCCTGCAGCAGCGAGAAGAAGATCCGGCTCTGGACGTACTGCGGGAGCAGACCGTCGAGCACGGCCTCGGCGGAGGGCTCGAACTCGTAGAGCGGCAGCACCTCGTGCGTCTCAGGTGCTTGGTCCCCTTCGATGACCTCCAGCGGGAGGAGCCGCACGGCCGTGGGCTCCTGCAACAGCATCGAGCGGAAACGGGTGTAGACGACGTGGACCTCGTCCACGTCACCGTCCTCGCCCTGCTCCTTGAGGAACGACTCGATCAGGGCGCGCCCGACCTCCGCCGCGACGTCGTAGGAGGGCTGGTCGGAGAACCCGGTCCACGACTGGACCACGGGACGCTGACGGAACCTGAAGTAGGCCTCGCCCTTGCGCCCGCAGATGTACCAGTCGATCTCCTTGCCCTCGGCGCGCAGCTTCTCGGCGAGGCGCTCGGCCTCCTTGAGCGCGCTCGAGGAATAGGCCCCTGCCAGACCACGGTCGCTGGTCACGACGAGGACGGCGGCCCGCTTGGGGTCGTCTTCCTCCCGCGTCAGCGGGTGGTCGACGTTCGAGAACGTCGCGACGGCCGACACCGCACGCGTCAGCTCACGGGCGTACGGCGCTGCCGCCTGAGCCCGTTGCTGCGCCTTGATGATGCGGGACGCAGCGATGAGCTCCATGGCGCGCGTGATCTTCTTCATCGACTCCGTCGACTTGATCCGCGCGCGGTACTCACGCAGCGAGAGGGCCATGGGTCAGCCTCGCTTCTGCTTGACGATCTGCTCCTGGTCCTCGTCCTCCAGTGCCTCGGCCGGGGCCTCGTGGCCGACCTTGATCGAGCCACCTTCGGAGGTCTCGAACTCGTTGAGGAAGGAGTCGTAGGCGTCAGAGAGAGAGGACTCGGTCTCGTCCTCGAACTTCATCGACTCGCGGATGGCGGCCAGGATGCCGTCGTGCGAGCGACGCAGGTAGTCGAGGAACTCACGCTCGAAGCGCAGCACGTCCTCGACCGGCACGCGGTCGAGGCGCCCACTGGTGCCTAGCCACAGCGAGACGGTCATCTCGTCGAGGGGGTAGGGCGAGTAGGCCGGCTGCTTGAGCAGCGCCATCAGGCGCGAGCCGCGGTCCAGCTGCTGACGGGAGGCCGCGTCGAGGTCGGAGGCGAACATCGCGAACGCCTCCATGGCACGGAACTGCGCCAGGTCGACCTTCAGCGAGCCGGTGACCTTCTTCATCGCCTTCGTCATGGCGGCACCACCCACCCGCGAGACCGACACACCCACGTCGATGGCGGGGCGCTGGTTGGCGGCGAAGAGGTCCGACTGCAGGAAGATCTGGCCGTCGGTGATCGAGATGACGTTGGTCGGGATGAACGCCGAGACGTCGTTGGCCTTGGTCTCGACGATGGGCAGACCGGTCATCGAGCCGGCACCCAGGTCGTCGGAGAGCTTCGCGCACCGCTCGAGGAGACGGCTGTGCAGGTAGAAGACGTCACCGGGGTAGGCCTCGCGGCCCGGCGGACGACGCAGCAGCAGCGACACGGCGCGGTAGGCCTCGGCCTGCTTGGTCAGGTCGTCGAACACGATGAGGACGTGCTTGCCGGCGTACATCCAGTGCTGGCCGATGGCCGAACCGGTGTAGGGGGCGAGGTACTTGAAGCCGGCGCTGTCGGACGCGGGGGCGGCCACGATGGTGGTGTACTCCAGCGCGCCGGCCTCCTCGAGGGCGCCACGCACCGAGGCGATGGTCGAGCCCTTCTGGCCGATGGCGACGTAGATGCAGCGCACCTGCTTGGTCGGGTCACCCGAGTCCCAGTACTGCTTCTGGTTGATGATCGTGTCGATGGCGACCGTGGTCTTGCCGGTCGCGCGGTCACCGATGATCAGCTGACGCTGGCCGCGGCCGATCGGGGTCAGGGCGTCGATCGCCTTGATGCCCGTGGCGAGCGGCTCGTGCACCGACTTGCGCTGCATGACGGAGGGGGCCTGAAGCTCGAGCGCACGACGACCGTCGGTCTCGATGTCGCCCAGGCCGTCGATCGGGTTGCCGAGCGGGTCGACCACGCGTCCGAGGTAACCCTCGCCGACCGGGACCGAGAGGACCTCGCCGGTGCGGCGCACGGTCTGACCCTCCTCGATCTTGTCGAAGTCGCCGAGGACGACCGCGCCGATCTCACGGGTGTCGAGGTTGAGGGCCAGGCCCAGCGTGCCGTCCTCGAACTCGAGGAGCTCGTTGGCCATGGCCGAGGGCAGACCGCTGATCCGCGCGATGCCGTCGCCGGCCTCGGCAACGGTGCCGACCTCTTCCTTGCCGGCGGCCTCCGGCTTGTAGTCGGAAACGAACTTCTGCAGCGCGTCCCGGATCTCGTCCGGACGGATCGAAAGCTCCGTCATGTCTGCCTACTCTCTTGGACTCTGGTGAAAATCATGTGGTGGGGCGGGGGAGCCGGCGATCAGCCGGCCAGCTTCCGTCGTGCGTCGTCGATGCGTGCCGCGACCGTGCCGTCGATGACGTCGTCACCGATCTCGATCCGCATGCCTCCGAGGAGGGCCGGGTCGACCAGCACGTCGAGGTGCACCTCGCGACCGTACTGGCGCGTGAGGGCTCGCTGGAGACGGTCGCGGTCGGCGGTGGAGAGCTCCTGGGCGACGCGCACCCGGGCGACGCTCTCCTCGTGGACCGAGGCCGCGATCTTCTGGTAGTCGGCGATCGCGAGACCCACCGTGCGGTAGGCACCCGAGAGCGCCTGCTGCGCGAGGACCAGCGACTCCGCAAGGACCTTGCCCTCGAGCAGCGAGCGCAGCAGCGCCCGCTTGTCGTCGCCGGAGCGAGCGGGGTCACCGAGAGCGTTGCGCAGGTCCGGGTTGTCGTTGATCGTCTGCCCGATCCCGAACAGCTCGTCAGAGAGACGGCTGCCCTCGGCCGGCGTGCTGCCGGCCGATCGGACGACGGTCACCACCCCGAGCTGCTCGAGCGTGTCCGCGAGGTCGCGCGTGGCCGTCCAGCGGCGCGAGACGGCATCGGCGACGACGTCGAGAGCGACCCCGTCGATCTTGCCCTCGAAGATCGAGCGCATCAGACCGGACTTGGCCGCGGAGTCGGTGGAGACGTCCGTTGCCAGGCGTCGCAGGGCGGGCTCCGAGCGGAGCACGCCCGCGACTCCGAAGAAGTCCTGACCCAGAGCAGTGCTCGGGGTCGCCACCTGGCCGAGCCGGTCAGTCAGACCGGCCGCGGCCTCGGCGGAAGCTCCACGCATGGACATCAGACGGCTCCGTTGCCGGAGGTGCCGGCTCCGGTCGCCTCGATGGCCTCGAGGTCGGCGAGGAACCGGTCGACCACGCGCGCTGAACGCTCGTCGTCCTCCAGGCTCTCGCCCACGATGCGACCGGCCAGACCGGTTGCGAGTGCGCCCACCTCGGCACGGAGCGAGGTGACCGCCTGCTGGCGCTCGGCCTCGATCTGCGCCTTGCCGTGGTCGACGATGCGGGTGGACTCGGCCTGCGCCTGCTCCCGCATCTCCGCGAGGATCTGGGCACCCTGCTCTCGCGCCTCCTCACGGATGCGCGCAGCCTCGTGCCGAGCGTCGGCGAGCCGCTTCTCCAGCTCGGCGAGCTTGGCGTCGGCCTCGGCCTGCTTGGTCTCCGCAGCCGCGAGCCCACCTTCGATCGCGGTGGTGCGCTCGGCATAGGTCGCCTCGAACGCCGGGACCACGAACTTCTTCACCAGGAAGAAGAGGATCCCGAAGACGACGAGCGACAGCCCGATCTCCGCGAGGTGAGGGATGAGCGGGTTGAGCTCTTCCTCGGCGGCCCTCACCACGTGCGTGGGGTTCTGTGTCTGCATGGCAGATCCTTCGTGTTCGGTCGGTGGCCTACGTCAGGGTCGACGAGGTCAGCTGAGGACGAACGCGAGGGCGATACCGATGATGGCCAGGGCCTCGGCGAGCGCGAATCCGAGGATCGCGATCGACTGCAGGCGGGACTGGGCCTCGGGCTGGCGGGCGACGCCGTTGATGTAGGCGGCGAAGATCAAGCCGATGCCGATGCCGGGGCCGATGGCGGCCAGGCCGTAGCCGACCATGTTCAGGGAGCCGTTCAGAGTGCCTTCCACGGCAATCTTCCTTTCGGTTGTTTCTTACGTCAGCTCAGTGCTCGTCTGCGAGAGCACCTGAGATGTACATGGCGTTGAGCAGGACGAACACATACGCCTGGAGGAACTGGATCAGGATCTCCAGGAAGGCAACGGCCACGAACAGCACCCACGCAAGGATGCCGACCGGGGCGTAGGCAGCACCCATCTCGAGGATGAGGTATTCGCCTCCGAGCGCGAACAGGATCAGCAGCAGGTGGCCGGCGAACATGTTGGCGAAGAGTCGCAGCGCCAGGGTGACGGGCCGGACGAGGATGTTGGACATGAACTCGAGCGGGATGAGCAGGGCGAGGATCGGCCCCTTGATCCCTGCGGGCACGCACTGGAGCTTCATGTAGCCGACGAAGCCATGCTTCTTGATGCCGGCGTAGTTGTAGATGATCCAACTCATGATCGCCAGGCCGTAGACCATCCCGGAGCGGGAGAAGGTCGGGAACTGGATGAAGGGGATCGAGGCGAAGAGGTTGTTCAGCAGGATGAAGGTGAACAACGTGAAGAGGTAGGGCGTGAAGCGCTGGAAGTCGTGGCTGCCGATGATGTCGCGACCCAGCGAGTTGCGCACGAAGCCGTAGGCCTCCTCACCGACGAACTGCAGCTTGCCCGGCACCATGGCGCGCTTGCGCGAGGCCAGGTAGAAGAAGGTGAAGATCAGCACGCCCGACAGGACGACCTGGAGCATCGGCTTGGTGACGCCGAGCACGAACTCCTGACCCATCAGGGTGAACGACGAGCCGCCGCCGAATACGGGGGGAAGGTCGAAGTCCGCGGGTCCGGGAGGCGTGAATCCCCCTCCACCCTCGGTCCGGATGCTTCCCTGCATGAGAAGTGCGCTGCCGATGCCGCTCAACGTGTCTCCTGTGTCTTCACTACGTCCTCGTGCACTACTGCTGCTTCTTCTGCGCTGTGGTGGCGGAGCTGTCCGGGATCCGGAAGCGGGCCCAGGTCTGATATGTCCCGAGGGCCGCGCCGGACAAGATCCCGATCGCTACCAGGAAGGTCGTGCCCAGCCAGCGATCGAGGAGCCATCCGGCGAGACCGTAGAGCAGGACACCGGAGACCAAGTAGCCGAAAGCGTTCCAAGGATCTCCGCGTGGTCCGTGGTCGTGCTCCCCGGGGGGAATCTCCTGAGCCATCGCGCACCGGACAATAGCAGTCGTCGGCGGTCATCGCGCACCCCCCTCGGTGGGCAGCTCGTAGACCGGAATCCGGCGGCGCGTGGCCAGCAGGACCTGGCTCACGAGCCAGATCGCGGTGCCGCCGATGACCGCGCCGGCGAGCCAGCCGCGGTCGAGCGTCGTGTCGAGAAGGTCGCTGCCGGAGAGCACCGCGAAGACCAGGCCCATGAGCACCACCTGGAGCACATAGGTCGTCATCGCGACCATCAACGCCAACGTGGGCACCAGGCCCGCGACGACGTTGACCACGAAGGACCCGAAGCCCAGGATCCCGACGACCAGGACGGTGCCGACCAGGGCGCCCAAGGCGGCCTCCGAGCCGCTCGTGAAGGCGCCGACGACAGAGGCGAGGAGCCCCAGGACCAGGGCTGACGCGGCCGCACCCAGGAGCACGCTGACACCGCTGTCGCGGTCAACCTGTCCGGTGCGGGGGGCCTCGGTCGTCATCATTGGCGGCCGTTCTGTGGAGGTCGTTCGGGGAGCTCGTGAAAACTATCACAAAGTCGCGGAGGGCTCCGCATCGGGTTCAGGGAGCCCCTCCTGGGGCACCGCTGAGAGGGGCTTGGCGAATCGCGGGAGCACGAAGGTGAGCACCACCGTGACGGCCGCCATGACGCCCAGCGACCCCCACATCCGTGGGCCGGTGTAGAGGCTGGCGAGCACCGTGCCGAACGCGATCAGGGCCGCCCAGAGCCACATGATGGCCACCGCGCGGCGGTGGGAGTGCCCGATCTCCAGGAGCCGGTGATGGAGGTGCTGCTTGTCCGGGGCGAAGGGGGAGCGACCGGCCCGCGTGCGTCGTACGACGGCGAGGACGAGGTCGACCAGCGGCACGATCAGGATCAGGATCGGCAGCGCGAGGGGCAGGAGGAACGGCAGCAGGCTCGCCTGCGAGCCGTCCGCGCCCTGGGTGAGCTCGTTGCCGCGGAACTGGGTGGTGATGGTGAGTGCGGTGGTCGAGAGCACCAGCCCGATCAGCATGGACCCGCTGTCGCCCATGAACAGCCGCGCCGGGTGGAAGTTGTGGGCCAGGAACCCAACGCAAGCCCCCGCCAGGGACGCCGAGAGCAGGGCCGCGGTGGTGGCCAGGCTGGCGCCGTTGAGGTTGGCCAGCTGATAGCTGAAGAGGAAGAACGCCGCGGCCCCGATGCCGACGACGCCTGCGGCGAGCCCGTCGAGCCCGTCGACGAAGTTGACCGCGTTGACGGTGGCGACCACCACGACCAGCGTCAGCAGGGCTCCCTGGGCCGGGTCGAGTGCCAGCTGGTAGCCGTCGGGGCGGGGGAAGAAGTTGAACTGGAGGCCGGAGTAGATCAGCAGCCCGACCGCCAGGACCTGTCCCCCGAACTTGGTGAGCGCGTCGAGGTCGAAGATGTCGTCGAGCACCCCGATGCCGCAGACCATCGCCCCGGCGATCAGCACGATCTTCGCGTCCTCGAAGACGAACGGGCCGCCGTTGGACAGGAACGGCAGCTCGCGCGCCACCACATAGGCCGCCACCAGTCCCCCGAGCATCGCAATGCCTCCGAGGTAGGGGATCGGCTCGGCGTGAACGTCGCGGTCACGCACCGGCGCGACCGCTCCGGTGCGCAGCGCGATCTCGCGGGCGACGACCGTCAGGAGGTAGGTGACGGACGCGGCGACGAGGAAGACCAGGAGGTACTCCCTCATGCTCCGGCCCTCATCGCGGGTCCCTCATCGCTGTCACTCATCCCCGGGCTCCGCGCATGGTGCGCCCTCAGCCTTCGTCGGTCAGGGTCGCTCCGAGCGGCTCGAGGACCTCGTTGAGCTCCTCCAGGGACAGGGCGCCGCGGCGCAGGATGCGACCCTGGCTGCCGGTGACGTCGACGATCGTGGAGGCCTGACCTCCCGGAGACTCCCCCGCGTCGACGATCACCGCGACCGAGTCGCCGAGCATGTCGGCTGCCTGGTCGGCGTCGGTCGCGGCCGGCATCCCGGTGCGATTGGCGGAGCTGACCGCCAGCGGACCGGTGCGCTCGAGGATCTCCAGGGTGATCGGGTGATCGGGCATGCGGATCGCAACCGTGCCACGGGTGTCGCCGAGGTCCCACTGCAACGACTGCTGCTGGTGGCACACCAGGGTCAGCGGGCCGGGCCAGAAGGCCTCGATCAGCGCTCGGGCGTAGCCGGGCACCTTGACCGCTAGTGCGTCGATCGTGGTCGCCGAGCTCACCAGCACCGGAGGCGGCATGTCGCGGCCTCGCCCCTTGGCCTCGAGGAGCGACGCGACAGCATCGGGCTCGAAGGCATCGGCACCGATGCCGTAGACGGTGTCGGTCGGGAGGACGATCAGCAGCCCACGTTGGACCGCCAGGCTCGCCGCCTCGATCGCGGACTCCAGCTCGTCGGGACTCTCGGTCGCGTATCGCTCGCTCACGGCCTCATCGTGCCAGTCGTGCCGTCACGAAGCGCGCTCGCCCGGCCAGATCGCGATGATCTCGTACGTCGGTCCAGCGTTCGGTCCGCGTGAACACCGCGGGCACGGACTCCCCCTGGGCGTCGGCGTGCTCAGCACCGACGACCCCGCCGGGGCGCAGAAGCAGCGCAGCCCGCTTCTCGAGGACCCGGATCGCGTCGAGTCCGTCGTCCCCGGAGAACAGGGCGAGGTGCGGGTCGTGGTCGCGGACCTCGAGCGCCACGGACTCCCAGGCATCGAGCGGGATGTAGGGCGGGTTGCAGGCGATCACGTCAACCTGGCCGGCAAGGTCGTCGAAGGCCGTAGCGAGGTCTCCGAGGCGCAGCTCCACCCCGGTGCCGGCGAGGTTGCGCTCCGCCCAGACATGGGCCTGCTCGTCCAGCTCCACGGCGTGCACCCGGGCTGCGGGCACCTCGTCGGCGATCGCCTTGGCGATCGCCCCCGACCCCGTGCAGAGGTCGAGGACCACGGGATCGTCGAGGGTCCTGGCCTGCTCGATCGCCCAGCCGGCCAGCAGCTCGGTCTCGGGCCGCGGCACGAACACCCCTGGCCCGACACGGAGCTCCACATGGCGGAACCAGGCGACGCCGGTCAGGTGCTGCAGCGGCTCGCGGGCCGAGCGCCGCGCCACCAGCGCGGCGTACGACTCGGCGACGGAGGGGGCGACCTGGTCGACCAGGACGAGCCGTGAGCGCTCGGTGCCGAGGACGTGCGCCAGCAGCTCGGCCGCGTCGTGCTCGGGGCTGGCCACCCCCGCGGCGCGGAGCTGGGCGGTCGCGGCCGTCAGCAGCCGACGACGGTCCTCCATCAGTCCTCGAGCGCCGCGAGGCGGGAGTCGAGGTCGGCCTGGATGCAGGAGTCCAGGACCGGCTGGAGGTCACCGTCGAGCACCTGGTCGAGGTTGTAGGCCTTGTAGCCGGTGCGGTGGTCGGAGATCCGGTTCTCGGGGTAGTTGTAGGTGCGGATCCGCTCCGACCGGTCGACGGTGCGGATCTGGCTGCGCCGCACCTCGCTGGCCTCGGCGTCGGCCTCCTCCTGCGCGGCGGCGAGGAGGCGAGCACGCAGGATGCGCATCGCCTGCTCCTTGTTCTGCAGCTGGCTCTTCTCGTTCTGGCAGCTGGCCACGATGCCCGTCGGGACGTGCGTGATGCGCACCGCGGAGTCGGTCGTGTTGACGCTCTGGCCGCCCGGCCCGCTGCTGCGGTACACGTCGATGCGCAGGTCGCTGTCGTCCACCGTGACGTCGATCTGCTCGGCCTCGGGGAGGACCAGGACGCCTGCGGCGCTGGTGTGGACCCGCCCCTGAGACTCGGTGACGGGCACCCGCTGGACTCGGTGGACGCCACCCTCGAACTTGAGCTGGGCGAACGGGCCCTCGCCCGGCGCGGGAGTGCCCTTGGCCTTCACCGCGACCGTCGCCGACTTGTAGCCACCGAGGTCGGACTCGGTGGCGTCGATCAGCTCGGTGCGCCAGCCCCGCGCGTCGGCGTAGCGGATGTACATCCGGAGCAGGTCGCCGGCGAAGAGGGCCGACTCCTCGCCCCCCTCCCCGGACTTGATCTCCAGCAACGTGTCCTTGTCGTCGGCAGGATCGCGCGGGATGAGCAGGTAGCGCACGCGTTCCTCTGCCTGGACCCGACCCGCCACCAGCGCGTCGACCTCCCCGGCGAAGGTGGGATCCTCGGTCGCGAGCTCCCGCGCCGCCTCGATGTCGCCGTCGTAGGCCTGCCACTCGCGCCAGGCGGTGATGATGGCGCTGAGCTCGGAGTAGCGCTGGTTGAGGCGCTTCGCGAGGCGGGCGTCGGCGTGCGTCTCAGGAGTGCCCAGTCGGGTCTCGAGCTCGCCGTGCTCGGCGAGGTATCCCTCGACGGCCTCGAACATGAGGACTCCTGTGGTGGTCGCGATGCGTGGGGTCGGTGCGAACAAATCACGAGCGCCGACCCACTGCATGGAGGCAGCGGGTCGGCGCTCGGAGGTTGCTACTTGGCGTCGGCGTTGGCGTTGGCGTCGGCGTCGGCCTCGGCCGGGGCAGCGGCCTTCTTGGCGTAGCGAGCCTGGAAGCGGGCAACGCGGCCGCCGGTGTCGAGGATCTTCTGCTTGCCGGTGTAGAACGGGTGGCACTGCGAGCAGACGTCGGTGCGGATGGAGCCGCCCTTCGAGGTGCTGCGCGTGGTGAACTGCGCGCCGCAGGTGCAGGTCACGTCGGTGACGACGTAGTCAGGGTGGATGTCCTTCTTCATGGCTGTCCTCTCTGTTCCCATTGCTGGGAGGGCCGCCGGGTCGTCCCCACTGATTGCGGGAGCGTGAACCGGAACCAACTGCCAATGATAGAGAACCTCGCCGCGGGCTGCCTAATTCCCCGCTGCGGTCAGAGGGTGGGCCGAGACCGGCGCCGACCCGGGCTCGGTTCCGACGATCAGGGTCGGGCCGTGCAGCCGGAGGCGGACGAACACCGCGGTGCCCTCCCCCTCGGTCGACTCGATCATGACGTCGCCGGCGTGCTTGTCGATGATCGTCTGCACGATGCGCAGGCCCAGACCGGTGCCGGCGATCTCGTTGGTCACGGCGTTGGAGGCGCGGAAGAACCGTGTGCCGAGCCGGTCCAGCTCCGCGCGCGGGATGCCGATGCCGTGGTCACGGACCATGATTTCCACTTGCTCGTCGAGGTGCCGGCCGACGACGACCTCGATCACGCCGTCGTCGTGGCTGAACTTCACCGCGTTCGAGAGCACGTTGAGCAGCGCGCGCTGGAGCATCGCGCGGTCCGAGAGCACCAGCATGGGCTGGTCGGGGGCCACGACGTCGATCCGGATGCCGCGGCGGGCCCCGGTGATCCGCACGTCGGTCACGGCGTCGCGGACCATCGAGATGACGTCGGAGGCCTCGAGGTCGGTCGCCCGGCTCTCGGCCTTGGACAGCGCGAGCAGGTCGTCGATGAGCGTCTTGAGCCGGGTCACGTTGCGCCGGGTGGCCTCGAGCATCCGCTCGTGGCGCGGCTCGATGCGGTCCTCGAACTCCTCGGCGACCATCTCGAGGTAGCCGCTGATCGTGGTCAGGGGCGTGCGCAGCTCGTGCGACACGTTGGACACGAAGTCGTCCTTGGCGGTGTCGAGGACGCGTAGCTCGTTCTGGATGCGGCCCTCGACCGCGCGGGCCCGGCTCTGTGCGTCGGCGTAGTCGTTGAGCGCGATCGCGACGGCCCGGACCTCCTTCGGTCCCCCTGCCGGGGCGCGTGCGTCCAGGTCGGTCTTGGTCATCTTCTGCACCGCCGCCTCCATGGCCAGCAGCGGTTCGGAGAGCTCCGCGAGCAGGCGCCGACGAGATCGTCCGATGACGACCCAGGCCGCGATCGCCAGCAGGAGGACCCCGCCGATCGTGCCGCGCAGACGGACGGCCGCCTCCTGGTGGGCGTCACGGGTGCGGGAGTCGAAAGCCCGCTCGGTCTCGGCGTGCGCGGAGGTTACTTCGGAGAAGAGATCGCGTCCTACCCGGAAGCGCTGGGGCGCGAAGGAGCCGGCGCCGCCCTCGGCGATGATGCGGGGGGCCGCGTAGCCGTCGACCCAGGCCTGCACGGAGTCCTCCAACCGGGTGACCAGGAGGTCGAGCTCGGCGTCACCGCTCGTCAGGCGGCGGACAAGCTCCTGGTCGGCCGGCAGCCGCCGGAAGGCCTGCGTGTAGTCGTCGCGGGTCGACGCCTGGCCGCTCTGCCCCCAGGCCCCCACGGCAGCATCCATCTCGGTGACGTCCAGGAACACGGCGGCGTTGGCATCGGCCGAGCGCTCGACGTCGTCCGTCAGGTGTGCCACGGAACGGACCGAGAGGACCACCCCGATCACGCAGACCGCAGCCATGGCCGCGACCAGCATGCCGACACGGAAGAACACTGGTCCGACGAGCCGCGCGACCGGTCGGCCACGCTCGACCTTCGGGGGCTTTCCCTGCCGCGGGGTCGGCTGGGGAGTCGACGTACTGCGCACTGCTGCGACCACGGTCCCCCCTCACGACAAGCGGCCCCCACCGCCAGGGTTCAACGGTACTCGTTGACCCGGGTGCCTCGTGGGACAACGCCTCGGGTGGTCCGGTAGGTGGTCCGGGAGGCCCGGACCGGGAAGCCTGGCCCCCTCCGGGGGAGATGCCCCGCTAGGAGACGCCGCCCTGGGCCCGCGCGAGCAGGGCCTCGACCCGCGAGGCGAGCTCGCGGGGGCTGAACGGCTTCGTGATGTAGTCGTCGGCGCCGGAGTCGAAGCCGGTCTCGACGTCGGACTCCTGGGCCCGGGCCGTCAGCAGGATCACGGGCAGGTCGACCAGGGCGGGATCGGCCCGGATCAACCGGATCGCGTCGAGTCCTGACGTGCCGGGCATCATCACGTCCAGCACCGCCAGGTCGGGACGCTGTGCCTGGCAGGCCTCGACCGCCGCGGCGCCGTCGCCGACGGCGACGATCTCGTGCCCGAGCATCGACAGCTTGAACTCCACGAGCTCCCGGATGTCCACGTCGTCATCAGCGACCACGATGCGTGCCACGTCGTCCCTCTCCCTGGTGATTGTGCGGTCAGCCTAGCCCCGGCCGACCTCAGTCGTCCTGGCCGCCTGCCGTGGGCGTCGTCTTCTGGACCTGCAGCAGGAACTCCATGTTGCTCTGCGACTTCTTCAAACGCTCCAGGAGAAGCTCGAGAGCCTGCTGGCTGTCGAGCCCGGAGAGCACGCGGCGGAGCTTCCAGATGATGGCCAGCTCCTCCTTGCTCATCAGGAGCTCCTCGCGACGGGTGCCCGACTGCACGGCGTCGATCGCGGGGAAGATGCGCTTGTCCGCGAAGTCGCGGCGCAGTCGGATCTCCATGTTGCCGGTGCCCTTGAACTCCTCGAAGATCACCTCGTCCATCTTCGAGCCACTCTCGATCAGGGCCGTGGCCAGGATCGTCAGCGAGCCGCCGTTCTCGATGTTGCGGGCCGCACCGAAGAACTTCTTGGGCGGGTAGAGCGCAGCCGAGTCCACGCCGCCGGACAGGATCCGGCCGCTTGCCGGGGCCGCCAGGTTGTAGGCGCGGCCGAGCCTGGTGATGCCGTCGAGCAGCACCACGACGTCGTGACCGAGCTCGACGAGGCGCTTGGCCCGCTCGATCGCCAGCTCGGCGACCATCGTGTGGTCGGAGGCCGGGCGGTCGAACGTCGAGGAGATGACCTCGCCCTTCACGGAGCGCTCGAAGTCGGTGACCTCCTCCGGACGCTCGTCGACCAGCACCACCATGAGGTGGCACTCGGGGTTGTTGGTCGTGATCGAGTTGGCGATCGACTGCATGATCATCGTCTTGCCGGCCTTGGACGGCGACACGATGAGACCGCGCTGGCCCTTGCCGATCGGGGCGGCGATGTCGATGACGCGGCCGATGAGGTTGCCCGGCTCGGTCTCGAGTCGCAGCCGCTCCGAGGCGTAGAGCGGCGTGAGCTTCTGGAACTCCACCCGGTTCTTCGCCGTCTCCGGGTCGGCTCCATTGACGCTCTCGATGTGCACCATCGGGTTGAACTTGGCCTTGCCCTCGCCGTCGCGTGGCTGGCGCACCTGGCCGAGGATGGCGTCGCCGCGACGCAGGCCGTACTTGCGCACCATCGACAGCGAGACGTAGACGTCCTCGACCCCGGGCAGATAGCCGCTGGTGCGGACGAACGCGTAGTTGTCGAGCACGTCGAGGATGCCGGCAGCCGGCACCAGGACGTCGTCCTCGAGGATCGTGGTGTCGGGCTCGTTGCGCCCCGCTCCGGCGGGGCCGGCCTGACGGTTGTTGCGGTCGCGGCCGCGACGGCGGCGGTTGCGGCCGCTGCCCTCCTCGCCGTCCTGCTGGTCCCGGTCCTGCTGCTGGTCCCGCTGGCGGTCCTGCTGGGCCCGGTCCTGCTGGCGGTCCTGCTGGGGCCGGTCCTGCTGGCGGATGCGCTCCTGCTGACGCTCACGGTCCCGCGTGGCCTGGATCTCGCGGTCCCGCGTGGCCTGGGCCTCGCGGTCGCGGGTGGTCTGGGCCTCACGGTCACCGGCGGCCTGGGCATCACGGTCCCGGCTGGGTGGCTCCTCGCGGTCCTGCTGACGGTCCTGCTGACGGTCCCGGGTGCGGCGGGTGCGCTCGGTCTTCACGACCACGGGCGCGGCCTCGGCCTCGCCCGCCTTGTCACTCGCCTTGTCACTCGTCTTGTCGACTGCCTTGTCGACCGGCTCGTCGACCGGGAGCTCGGCCGGCTGCTTGTCGGTCGACCTAGCGACCCGCTTCGCGGACGTGGTCGGGGCTGACGAGGCGCCCGCCTGGGCCGCCTTGATCGCGTCGACGAGCTGAGCCTTCTTCATGCTCTTGGCGCCGGGGATGCCGATGCCGCCGGCCATCGACTTCAGGTCGGCGAGCAGCAGGGAGTTGAGCCCGCCACCGCGCTTCTTGGGAGCCGACGCGGCAGCGTCAGGGGCGGTGGAGGTTTCGATGGTTTCCGTCACGTGAGGTCCTTCCCACGTCAGTGCCGCACTGGTGTGATCACCCACGGCTACATGTCAGGGGCCCTGCCTCGACGTCGCTCACGCAGGAGGCCGACGGGTCGTGCGGATGCTCCGCACGAGCCAAGGAAGGGTGGGTGCTCCTCGCGGATCGACTGCCCTGACGGGCCGTGGTCACACGAAGGAACTGCGTCGAGGGGCTGACGCGCGGTCAATGTATCACTGCGCCGGCGGCCTCAGCGGCGGGTTCGCTCAGGCGAGTCGTACGCCGTCGCTGTCGATCGCGAGCGCCAGCACCTGCCAGCCCTGGGGCGCTCGCCCGAGGAGCTCCTCGGTGCCGGAGCTGGCCACCCCGTCGCTGAACGCGAGCACCGTGGGACCGGCCCCGGAGATCACCGCTGCGACTCCGTCGGCACGCAACCGGTCGACGAGCTCAAGAGAATCGGGCATGGCCGGGCGGCGGTAGTCCTGGTGGAGGTAGTCGCGCGTGGCCAGCCACAGGTGCTCGGGACGACCGGCCAGCGCGGCGACGAGGAGCGCCGTACGTCCGGCGTCGGCGGCCGCCTCGGCGTGGGGCACCTGCGCGGGCAGGAGACCGCGGGCCACCTCGGTCGAGACCGGGGTCGGCGCGATGAACACGACGGCGCTCACGCGGGGGTCGACCGAGGAGTCGACGGCGTAGAACGCGTCGCCTTGGTGGCCGGAGATCACGAAGCCGCCGCGCATCGCCGGAGCCACGTTGTCGGGGTGGCCCTCCAGGTCCGCGGCCAGACGGAAGAGCGCCTCGTCGTCGAGGAGCAGCGCTCCCCCGGCGACGAGCGACCGGGCCAGGAACACGCCTCCGACGATGGCTGCCGACGAGGAGCCGAGCCCACGTGCGTGGGGCACGACGTTGGTGCACGAGAGGCGCAGGCCCGCAGGTTGCCCACCCAGGAGGTCGAACGCGGCACGCATGGAGCGGACGACGAGGTGTGTCTCGTCGAGGGGTACGGCGCCAGAACCGGCCCCGGTCACCTCCACGACCAGCCCTTCCGCGACGACCTCGCCCTCGAGGTGGTCACGCAGGTCGAGCGCGAGGCCGAGCGAGTCGAAGCCCGGCCCCAGGTTGGCCGAGGTCGCGGGCACCGAGACGCGCACGGGTCCCTCCACGAACGTCACCACGGTCGCGCCCTCAGGCCAGACCGGCGGCCTGCGCCGCAGCGGTCACGTCGGCGTCGATCACCGTGTCGACGAGCGCACCCACGCCCTCGAGTGCGGTGGCGATGTCCTTGAGCCCGTGGCCGGTGACCGTGATCGCCACGGTCGAGCCGGCGTAGGACTCGCCGGCGGCCAGCTCCTGGAGGATCCCCGCGATGCCGGCGGCAGAGGCCGGCTCCACGAAGACACCGTCACGGGACGCCAGCTCACGCTGCGCCGAGAGGATCTGGTTGTCGCTGACGGCCGCGAAACGCCCGCCCGACTCGTTGCGGGCCGCCTCGGCGAGCTTCCACGAGGCGGGGTTGCCGATGCGGATCGCGGTGGCCTTCGTCTCCGGGTCGGGGAACGGCTCGCCGGTCACGAGGGGCGAGGCGCCCTCGGCCTGGAAGCCGCGCATGACCGGTGTCCGGGTGGTCACACCGAGAGAGTGGTACTGCGTGTAGCCGAGCCAGTAGGCCGCGATGTTGCCGGCGTTGCCGACCGGCAGCAGGTGGTAGTCGGGGGCGTCTCCGAGGAAGTCGGCAATCTCGAAGGCGGCGGTCTTCTGGCCCTCGAGCCGCATCGGGTTGACCGAGTTGACCAGGGCCACGGGGTAGTCCCAGGCGAGCTGGCGGGCCAGGGTGAGGCAGTGGTCGAAGTTGCCGCGCACCATGATCACCTGGGCGCCGTGCAGGATCGCCTGGGCCATCTTGCCGGCGGCGATCTTGCCCTCGGGGACGAGCACGAGCGGCTTGAGGCCGGCCTTGGCGGCGTAGGCGGCCATGGCGGCCGACGTGTTGCCCGTCGAGGCGCAGACGACTGCCTCGGCACCATCGGCCTTGGCGACCGAGATCGCGGTCGTCATGCCACGGTCCTTGAAGGAACCGGTGGGGTTGTTGCCCTCAACCTTGAGCCAGACCTCGGCCCCGGTCAGGCCGGAGAGCCACTCGGAGAAGACCAACGGCGTCCCGCCCTCCCGCAACGTGACGGCGGGCGTGCCCTCGGGGATGTCGAGCAGCGGGCGGTACTCCTCGATCACGCCACGCCACTGGTGGGTGCGGGTCACGGTGGTCGTCATTCGGTCTCTCCCTCGACCCGCATCACCGAGGTGACCTCGCGGACGTTGTCCATGCCTCGCAGGTGCTCCACCGTGGCACTGAGCTGGGCGTCGGTGGCCTCGTGCGAGACCACGACGAGCTGGGCGTCGTCACCGCGACCCTCCTGACGCACCGTCTGGATCGACACGTCGTGCTCGGCGAAGGCGAGGGCCACGGAGGCCAGCACGCCCGCGCGGTCGTCGACGTCGATGGCCACGTGGTAGCGGGTGCGGGTCTCGCCCATGGCCAGCACCGCGCGGTCGGCGTAGGCCGACTCCCCCACGCCGCGGGTGCCGGCGAGGTGGTTGCGGGCCACGGTCACGAGGTCGCCGAGCACGGCGGAGGCCGTGGGCGCGCCGCCGGCACCGGGGCCGTAGAACATCAGCTGGCCGGCCGCCTCGGACTCGACGAAGACCGCGTTGTAGGCCTCACGCACACTCGCGAGCGGGTGCGAGCGCGGGATCATCGCGGGGTGCACGCGCACGGCGACCGCGTCGTCTCCCCCCGCAACCGCCCTGAGCTCGCAGATCGCCAACAGCTTGACGACGCTGTTCATCTCGCGGGCCGACTGCACGTCGGCGGCTGTGACCTCCGAGATGCCCTCGCGGTAGACGTCGGAGGCGGTCACCCGGGTGTGGAAGGCCAGGGAGGCCAGGATCGCTGCCTTGGCTGCGGCGTCGAAGCCCTCGACGTCGGCGGTGGGGTCGGCCTCGGCGTAGCCCAGCTCCTGGGCTTCCTCGAGGGCCTCGGCGAAACCGGCGCCCGAGGAGTCCATCTTGTCGAGGATGAAGTTGGTGGTGCCGTTGACGATGCCCAGCACCCGGGTGACCTTGTCACCGGCGAGCGACTCGCGAAGCGGCCGCAGGATCGGGATGGCACCGGCGACGGCGGCCTCGTAGTAGAGGTCGCGGCCGGCCTTCTCAGCCGCCTCGAAGAGCGTCGGGCCGTCCTCGGCGAGCAGGGCCTTGTTGGCCGTCACCACCGAGGCGCCGTGCTCGAGCGCGGACAGGATCAGCGACCGGGCCGGCTCGATGCCACCGATCACCTCGATGACCAGGTCGACGTCGTCGCGAGCCACCAGCCCGTCAGCGTCGGTCGTCAGCAGGCCATCGGGCACCTCGACGTCGCGCGTCGCGTCGATCCGTCGTACGGCGACCCCGACGAGCTCGATCCGCGCACCGATGCGCGCCTCGAGGTCGGTGGCCTGCTCCTGGAGCAGCCGCACCACCTGGGAGCCCACCGAGCCGCACCCCAGCACCGCGACCCGCAATGACCGCTTATCCATCTACCGCACCCACATCCGTCGCCAACAGGTCCTCGATCGTCTCGCGTCGCACGACCACGCGTGCGACACCGTCCTTCACCGCGATCACCGGGGGCCGCAGCGCATGGTTGTAGTTGGAGGCCATGGACCGGCAATAGGCACCCGTGCCGGGCACCGCCAGTAGATCACCTGGCGTCAGGTCGGACGGCAGGAACTCGTCCTTCACGACGATGTCGCCGGCCTCGCAGTGCATCCCGACGACGCGCGCCAGCATCGGCGGCGCCTGCGAGGCGCGCGAGGCGAGCGTGCACGAGTAGTCGGCGTCGTAGAGGGCGGTGCGGATGTTGTCGCTCATCCCGCCGTCGACCGAGACGTAGGTGCGCACGGCGCCACCGTCCAGCGCCACCGGCTTGACCGTGCCGACGGTGTAGACCGTGCACATCGAGGGGCCGACGATCGCGCGACCGGGCTCGATGGAGAGCCGGGGCTGCTCGATGCCCAGCGCGCGGCACTCGTGCTCGACGATCTTGCTCATCTCGACGGCCAGCTGCGCGGGCTCCGACGGGTCGTCCTGCGTGGTGTAGGCGATGCCGAAACCGCCGCCGAGGTCCATCTCGGGCATCGTCAGCCCGACCTCGCTCGCGACCCTGGCGTGCAGCGCGAGCACCCGTCGGGCCGCGACCTCGAAGCCGCTGGAGTCGAAGATCTGGCTGCCGATGTGGGAGTGCAGGCCGAGCAGCTCGAGCCCCTCGGCGGCGACCACCCGTCGTACGGCCTCGAGGGCGTCACCGGACGTGATCGAGAAGCCGAACTTCTGGTCCTCGTGGGCGGTCGCGATGTATTCGTGGGTGTGGGCCTCGACGCCTGCCGTCACCCGGATCATGACGGCTGTCGTCGTGCCGAGGTCGGCCGCGACCGAGGCGAGCCGCTCGATCTCGGTGAAGCTGTCGACGATGATCCGCCCGACGCCAGCGTCGACGGCGCGACGGAGCTCCGGACGGGACTTGTTGTTGCCGTGGTAGCCGATGTGGGCGGGATCGACCCCGGCGCGCAGCGCGACGGTGAGCTCACCGGGCGAGCAGACGTCGAGACGCAGGCCCTCCTCGGCCACCCAGCGGGCGATCGTCGTGCAGAGGAACGCCTTGCCGGCGTAGTAGACGTCGTAATCGGCGAAGGCGTCCCGGAAGGCTCGCGCCCGGGCCCGGAAGTCGTCCTCGTCGAGGACGTAGGCCGGGGTGTTGAACTCCGCGGCGAGGTCGGCGAGGGCCACTCCTCCCACGACCAGGTCACCGTCGTCCTTGCGCGTCGTGCCGGACCACAGCAGCGGGACCAGCTCGTTGGGGTCGGGAGGCTCGCGCAGCCACGATGGGAGCTTGAGCGCACCAGGAGCGTGCGCCCAGCCTGCTTCGTGCGTCATCGCCCGATCACATCCGCTCGGGCGCGGAGACGCCGAGCAGCGCCAGGCCGTTCTCGAAGACCGTCCGGGTCGCCTGCACGAGGAGCAACCGGGCGCGGTGAAGCTCGGTCGGCTCCTCGTCGCCCTTGGGCAGGACCGGGCAGCTGTCGTAGAAACGGTGGAAGGAGCCGGCCGTGTCCTCGAGGTAGCGTGCCACCCGGTGCGGCTCGCGCAGCTCGGCGGCGGCGGTCACGACGCGAGGGAAGTCCGCGAGCGCGCGCAGCAGGTCGCCCTCCTTCTCGTCGGAGAGCAGGCTCGGGTCGAAGCCCTCGGACGCCGGCAGGACGCCGAGGTCGGCGCCGTTGTGAAGCAGGCGCCAGGTCCGCGCCGCAACGTACTGGACGTAGAAGACCGGGTTCTCGCCGGCTGCCTTGGTCCACAGGCCGAGGTCCAGGTCGATGTTGGAGTCGCTGCTGTAGCGGGCGAGTGCATAGCGGGCTGCGTCGACGCCGATCGCGTCGACGAGGTCGTCGATCGTCACCACGGTGCCCGCCCGCTTCGACATCCGCAGCGGCTCGCCGTCCTGGAGGAGGTTGACCATCTGCCCGATGAGGATCTCGAGGTTCTCGTGCGGTTTGTCGCCGAAGGCGGCGCACATCGCCATCATCCGCGAGACGTAGCCGTGATGGTCGGCGCCGAGCATGATGAAGCAGCGGTCGAAGCCGCGCTCGCGCTTGTCGAGGTAGTAGGCCAGGTCGCCGGAGAGATAGGCACCCTCGCCATCGGACTTGATGATGACCCGGTCCTTGTCGTCGCCGTACTTCTCGGTGGCGAGCCAGGTGGCGCCGTCCTTCTCGTAGGTGCTGCCGAGCGCCGTGAGTCGCTCGACGGCCCGAGCAACCGCTCCGCTCCTGTGCAGGTCGTCCTCGTGGAAGTAGACGTCGAAGTCGACGCCGAAGTCGTGCAGGCTCTGCTTGATCTCGGCGAACATCATGTCGACGCCGACCTGGCGGAAGGTCTCGAGGGAGTCCTCGGGCGACCGGTCGAGCGCGTCAGGCGTCTTCTCGAGGACGGCGCGGGCGATGTCGTGGATGTACTGACCGCCGTAGCCGTCCTCCGGGGCCGGCTCGCCCTTCGCGCTCGCCAGCAGCGAGCGGCTGAAGCGGTCGATCTGGGCGCCGTGGTCGTTGAAGTAGTACTCCCGCGTCACCTCGGCGCCGGTCAGGGTGAAGATCCGGCCGAGTGCGTCACCGACGGCGGCCCAGCGCACACCACCGATGTGGAGCGGCCCCGTGGGGTTGGCCGACACGAACTCGAGGTTGATCTTCTCGCCGGCGAACGCGTCCGAGGCGCCGTACGACGCGCCGGCGGCGACGACCTGCTGCGCGACGAGGCCCTGGGCGCCGGCGGCGACGGTGACGTTGAGGAAACCGGGGCCGGCCACCTCGACCTCGGCAATGCCGTCGACGGCCTCGAGCCCACCCTTGACGAGCTCGGCGAACGCGCGCGGGTTCATGCCGGCCGACTTGGCGAGCCGCATGGCCACGTTGGTGGCGTAGTCGCCGTGCCCCTTCTGGCGGGGTCGCTCCACCGTGACCGTCGTCGGGACACCGTCCGGCAGGGTGACCTCACCCGTGGTGGACAGGGTCGTCAGGACATCGACGATCGCGGTGGAGAGCTGCTCAGGAGTCACCGGTCCAGCCTATCGGCGGGGCAGCGTGGACTCCGAACCGGTTTCACCCTCGGACACCGGCGCCTGTAAGGTCGACCCGCACCCCGGGCCCCCGTAGCTCAGGGGATAGAGCGTCGCCCTCCGGAGGCGAAAGCGCAGGTTCGAATCCTGCCGGGGGTACCAACCAGACAGACCTCGACCGCCACCGGCTCAGCCCGTGAAGTCGAGCTCCATCTTCTCCGCCAGCTTCGGCGCGAGGTAGGTCGAGTACTCCACGGTGATGTGCTCGACGTCGCGGTGCGTCACCATCCGACCCACGACCGTGGGGCACTTGTCCTCCACGCAGAACCACGGACGCGTGATGATGAACTCCGCTCCCGTGGCTTCGGCGGCGCGCTTGGTGGCACGCGTCATCCGCTCCGAACGCGACTCCGGAGCGGAGAGGCAGCCGAGCAGGGTCGGGTCGTCCCGGGTGAGGCAGTCGATCGGGCTGGTGCGGTGGATGGGCGGGTCGCCGATCACGACCGTCTGGCCGCTCGACGGCATCACCCGGTCGATGGTCGCCTCCATGCCGGACTCCATCAGGGCCACGAGGGAGTCGTTGTCGTCGATCGTCTCGCCGTCCACGACGAAGCCGCGCTCGTTGGCGTCGGTCGCGAGAACGGTCAGGTCGGGCTGCAGCTCGTCGATGGAGTCGAAGGCCCAGTCCTGGAACTCCTCGCAGCCGACGCTCGCCCCTCCCGAGGTGGTCACCGGCGTCTGGTCGACCGACGGGCAGCCGTTGCGCACGAGAGCGTAGAAGACGTAGCCCTGGTCTTCGGCGATCGCGTCGAGCGCCGGAACCCACTGCCGGGCATGGCTATCGCCCATGAGGACCATGACCTGGTCGCTCTCGACGTCGCCCCGAGGGCACAGCTCGAGATCCTCGGTCTCGATATCGATGTACTCGCAGTCGCCGAGCGAGGCGGTGCTCTCCTGGAGGTCGAGCGGGTTGGGCTGGAGGTCGCCGGGCATCGGCATCTCGTTCTCCGCGGCCAGGACCGATGCCTCGACGAGGGCGACGAAGGGGTCGTCGTCGAACCGGGCCGGCGGGTCGGAGGGGTCCTGGCCGTAGTTGGTCAGGGAGATCGCCGCACCACCGTCGTCGGAGCCGGCGCGCACGACGTGGTTGGCGACCGCGACCGAGGGCAGCACGATCAGGACCGTCGCGGGGTAGAGGAGCAGCGCACGGGTCTTCCCGACGCTCCACACCTTCTTCGTCCGGAACGGCGTCTCGACCCAGATGTAGGTGGCGGCGCTGAGCGCCAGGGCCACGAGGAGGACGGCGCCGCCGCGCAGGCCCGAGATGTCCCCGAACTGGTAGTCGGCCACAATGATCAGCGGCCAGTGCCAGAGGTAGAACGAGTAGGACCAGTCCCCCACCACGCGCATCGGGAGCACCGAGAGCGCCTTCTGGGGTCCCCAGGCCGCGACCCGCTCTAGACCGCCCAGGAGCAGCAGTGCTGTGCCGATCGTCGGGACGGCCGCGGCCGAGCCGGGGAACGGCGTGGCCTCGGTGAACACGAGCGCCGACCAGGCGATGAGCCCGACCCCGACCCACGACCCGAGGGCGAGCAGGAATGGCATCGCGATGACCCTCAGTCGTGAGAGGTACGGCGTACCGGCCGCGGCGAGCGCACCCAGCGCGAGCTCGTAGGCCCGCGCGGGAGTCGAGAAGTAGGCGGCCAGCGGGTTGGTCGCAGTGAGGTGCAACGACCAGGCGAAGGACGCGACGACGACGGCCCCGAGCACCAGGGCTGCGGCCTTGCGCGGCCCCCCGACGCGTCGGGACAGCAGCGCCAGCGCCGCGATCAGGATCAGCGGCCAGAGCAGGTAGAACTGCTCCTCCACCGCCAGCGACCAGTAGTGCTGGAGCGGGGAGACGGGCTCGCCCTGGGCGAAGTAGTCGGTCTGGTCGGAGGCGAACTTGATGTTAGCCGCGAAGAAGGTCACCCAGATGGCCTGCTCCCCCACGGCCAGCGCACGGGCGCCGTCGAGGAAGAGCACGGAGAGCACGATCGTGACCAGCGTGACCAGCAGGGCCGCGGGTAAGATCCGGCGAGCACGTCGGGCGTAGAAGCTCGAGAGCGAAACCGTGCCGGACCGGTCCGCCTCGCGCAGCAGCAGCGAGGTGATCAGGTAGCCGGAGATGACGAAGAAGACGTCGACCCCCACGAAACCACCGTGGAAGGGGCCGATGGCGGCGTGGTCGAGGGCCACCAGGGTCACCGCAACGGCTCGGAGCCCTTGGATGTCCTGCCGAAAATGCACCTGCACGCAGCGGGACCTTACCGACCCGTGCGAGGTCTCCCTAAAACCCGGACGGCGGGTCGATTGCCCGTCATGATGAGCGACATGCTTAACCGCCCTCCCCTAGTGGTCTAGATGTGTCTATAACCTCCCACCCCGTCGCCCGTTGAGGGGTCGAGCGGACTCGGCCGTGCCCTCGCCTCGCCATCCCCATAGGAGTATTCGCATGAAGAGTTCGATCGTCAGGTCGGTGGCCGTCGCGGCCGCCTGCGCCGCGGGGCTGAGTGCCAGCCTCACCACGCTCCCCGCCGTCGCTGCGCCGTCCGACGCCGCCGCCGCCAAGACTGCTGTCACGAACTTCGGCTACAAGGCCAGCGTCTTCGGCACCAAGGTCCGCGTCAACAACGTCGAGCTCCGCACGCTCCGTGACGCCAACCTCCAGATGCCCTGCACCCGCAAGGTCGGCGTCGATAAGGCCCAGCCCTCCATCGTCTCGGTCCCCCTCGCGATCGGCAACGACCTGATCAAGGTCGCTGCCTCGACGAGCACCAGCAACACCTACCGCAACGCCGCCAAGGGGATCAACGGCGTTCGTGCGGTCAACACCGTGGCCGACATCGCCCTGGGCGGCGAGATCGCCGGCGTGCCTACCCCGGTTCTGAAGGTGGAGGGACTGCAGTCCGTCGCCGACTCGTTCTTCGATGCCAAGGCAAACGGCGGAAAGGGCGCCTTCAAGTCTGACAGCTCCTTCGGCTACCGCGGCCTGAGCCTGGACCTGCCCGAGGGCAACCCGATCTCGGACACGCTCAACACCCTCTTCGACGCCCTTGGCGTCCCCGCAGACCAGGTCTTCGAGCTCGTGAACGTGCCCGTTGCCACCCTGGTCGACGTTCTGAGCTCCGTCGGCACCATCACCATCCCGGGCCTGGGCGCCATCAGCCTCGGCACCGAGAATCCCCGCGTCGGCAAGAACTTCGCCTCGTCAGAGGCCTACGCCCTGAAGCTCCTCGTGGACGCCACCGGCGAGGAGACCGTGCTCCAGCTCGGCCGCGCCAGCAGCCGCATCAGCCGCCCCGTTCCCGCCGGCGTCTTCCGCTCCACCATGTCGGCCCTGGAGCTCAGCGCCATCGGCGGCCTCGTCTCCCTGGGTGGCATCTCGCAGAGCTCCATTCCCTGCGAGGGCACCTTCGGCAAGACCCGCAG
Organism: Nocardioides psychrotolerans; assembly: GCF_900113685.1. GTDB lineage: Bacteria > Actinomycetota > Actinomycetes > Propionibacteriales > Nocardioidaceae > Nocardioides > Nocardioides psychrotolerans. Next base: position 144,650 of record NZ_FOQG01000004.1, on the reverse strand, counting down.
CATCGAGACGGGGTCGGCAAGCCTGATCAACGACCAGCTCGGCATTACGCTGAGCGACATCAAGTACCTCTACAGCGGCAGGCAGGACCGGACGAGCGGTCGGGGATTCACCTCGTCCACCATCGGTAGCGTCAACATCAACGTCCCCAACACGCTGGACATCGTGATCGAAGGACTCACCTCCAAGGTCGCCCTGGTCCCGACCCAGCCCGGTGAGCGCGTCCGCACCAAGCTGACCACGACCTTCGCCAAGGTCCTGGTGAACGGCGAGGACGTCACCAGCCTCATCAAGCGTGGCCGTGGCTACGACTTCGGCGACGGGATCATCAAGATGCTGGTGGAGCAGGAGCGCAGCTTCTACGGAACGAAGGTGAACGGCCTGGCCATCACCATCCCGGCAGTCGAAACCACCATCAACCTGAACCAGGTCTCCGCCCGCTTCCTGGGTGGAAATAACTGACCCGTAGCACCTGAGCACCACGACATCGGGACGGCCTGTCTGGCCGTCCCGATGTCTCATTTCGCCGTCTCGGTGGTCGAGCCGGCCCGGTCGAAAACATAGGTCCCCGATCTGGGCCGTCCGCGTCCGCGACTGGTGCGCCAGCCCCGACGTGCAGGTGGTGGTGACGCCGGTCATCGACCTGACCGACCATGTCCACGTCAAGGCCGATGAGATCCCCGCGCGTCCCCGGGGCCGACGTGAGCTGATCGGCCACCACTGCGTGTTCCCGAGGCGCACCCGACCCGCGAGGTCCTGCGACATCGACCCACGTGTGGCGATCACCCAACCGGCACTACTTCCGCGTCGACGGCACCGGCACCATCACGACGCCCACCGCACTACCGCGCGAGACCTGAGTCCACCGCCCCACACCCCGCCGCCGGCGGGGTCATCGGCATGGCCGGACCTAGCCCGCGCCCTCGCCCAACGTGACCGGGGAGGTGACCGGGGAGGCGGCTCGGGCCTGCGCACGCCAGGGACCCCGTGCCGCACCCCGCACCACCCCGCGCTGCCGACGGGCGGGGGCAGGTCCAGACCCCTCCGCTCGAGCCGATCGTGGCCGGCGAGCGGAACGCGTGGCGAACGAAGCCGTCAGCAGCGCTCGATCGTGGCATCGTCGCGGGACTGGTCGCCGTAGCTGCGGGCCTGGTCGACGTAGGGCAGCACGACGCTGGCGCCGCCGATGTCGCCGATCCCGCCCTGGACGACGCAGCCGGTCACCTTCGCGGGGTCGACCTGGGCGATGGCCTGGGCGAGGCGGAAGAGCTCGCTCGGCGGGAGGTCGGTGTGCAGGTTCTTCATGACCGTCATGACACCGCTCTCCATGAAGCCGGGCTCGTCGGCGCGGGCGCGGATGGCGCCCTGGATGCCACGCAGGACCCGTTGCTGGTTGGCCGAGCGGTCGAAGTCGCCGCCCGGCAGCGTCTTGCGGATGCGGGAGAAGGCCATGGCACCGTAGCCGTCGAGCCGGATCTTGCCGGCCTGGAAGCCGTCGGGCTTGAGGTTCTCGTCGGAAAAGTAGCCTGGGTTGCGGACCTCGATGCCACCGATGTCGTCGACCATGTCTTCGAAGAACGGGAAGCGGGTGACGAACACGTACTCCGGCTGGATGCCGATCAGGTCACCCACCGCGCGGCCGAGCAGCTCGGGGCCGCCGTAGTACAGCGCGGCGTTGATGCGGTCGGAACCGACACCCGGGATGGAGACGTAGGAGTCGCGCGGCACGCCGATCGTGGTGGCGGCCCCCGTCTGGGTGTCGATCCCGATCAGCTGGAGGGCGTCACCACGCGTGCGCAGCATGTCCTCCCCCGGTCGCGCGTCGGAGCCGACGGCGAGGATCCAGACCCGCTGGGGGTCGAGGTCGATCCCCTGCGCACGCTCGATCTTGACCAGCTCGACCTGGGTGGTGGCGACCGTCGAGTCGGGCACCACGAGCGCCGCGACCGCGAGGACGCAGCCCAGGACGGTCGCCCGGAGCCCACGGCTGAAGCGGTCTCGGTGCTGGGTGCGCATCATCGGGCACTGCCTCTCGTCACGTCGTAGCCGAAGACCTGCCAGGCGCCGTCGCGATAGGTCATGAAGAGGCTGCCGCCGACGCGCTCCTTGCGGTTGACCTCACCACTGAGGCGCATCGTCAGGACCACCCGGGCGGTGACTCCGGCCGCCCGGTCGCTCGGCGCCAGAACATCGATGGTGAGGCGGCGCTGGAGGGCGACGACCTCGTCGAGGTCGGCCCCCCACGCCTTGTTGCTCATCAGGGCACCATCGGTGCGGGCGTCGGCGACAGCGCCCTGACTGAAGCCGGGAAAGGCGTCCGCGAAGTCCGTGCGCGGGTAGCTGCCGAGGTAGGCCGCGTCGATCCAGCCATCGACGACCTCGGTCACCTGGGCCTTGAGCCGTGCCCGCCGTGGCCCGCTGAGCTTCCCGACCACCTTCCCCACCGTCGCGACGGTCTCGAGGGGCGCAGGAGCGTCGACGTCGGTGCCCGCGGAGGCGTTCGGACCGCTTGCGTCGGGCTCGCTGTCGCCGCCCGAGCACGCGCTCAGGGGGACGCCGAGCAGCAGTGCGAGCGTGATCGCGGAGGCTGCCCGAGCGGGCCGGCAGGGAGGTCTGTGCATGGAGTCGAATCGTCCTCTCGTGTCGCAATTCGCGACCTGCGCCGGGGATGTGTCGTGGATCGCGTGACACCCTGCCTCAAACGCTGACCTGGGGGCGGCATTTGGTGCCCGGGGGGTCTAGCCTTGAGGGCACACCCATTCCCGCGCGCTCATCGGAAGAGGCGAAGCAAGTCGTGCCGCAGTCGTCAGGCAACCAGTCTCCAGCAGGCTCCCCCCAACCCTCCTCCTCGCTCGGAGCCAACGAGTGGCTCGTCGAGGAGATGAGGGAGCGTTACACCTCGGATCCCGGCAGCGTCGACCCTACGTGGGTCGACTACTTCACCAGCAACGGGTCCGGCAGCCCCTCGAGCAGCCCCTCGACCAGCCCCTCGACCAGCCCCTCGACCAACCAGGCCAGCAACGGCTCCGCCAACGGGACCGCCACCAAGGCTCCGGCCGCGGCCCCCTCGGCGCCGGCCGAGAAGCCGGCTGCCCCGGCCGTCAAGAGCGACGCCAAGCCCGCGGCGGTCGCCAAGCCGCGACCGACCTCCAAGGCCGCTGAGCCGGCGAAGGGCACCAGCAACCCGATGCCCAAGGAGACGCGCCCCGCCGAGCCTGCGGCGGCGAGCGACCAGCCGACCTACACCATCCTGCGCGGCGCGTCCGCCCGCACGGTGGCCAACATGGACGCCTCACTCACCGTCCCGACGGCGACCTCCGTGCGCTCGGTCCCGGTCAAGCTGCTCTGGGACAACCGCACGGTCATCAACAACCACCTCGCCCGCGCCCGCGGCGGCAAGGTCTCCTTCACCCACCTGATCGGCTACGCGCTGGTCAAGGCAGTGCGGTCGATGCCGGAGATGAACAACGGCTTCGAGGTCCGCGAAGGCAAGCCCAACCTGATCACCCCGGCCCACATCAACCTCGGTCTCGCGATCGACGTGCCCAAGCCAGACGGCTCGCGCCAGCTGCTCGTCCCGAGCATCAAGGCCGCGGAGTCGATGGACTTCGCCGGCTTCTGGACGGCCTACGAGGAGATCGTGCGCAAGGCGCGCGACAACAAGCTCGCGGTCACCGACTTCCAGGGCACCTCGGTCTCGCTGACCAATCCCGGCGGCATCGGCACCGTGCACTCGGTGCCGCGCCTCATGGCCGGTCAGGGCGCAATCATCGGGGTCGGCGCCATGGAGTACCCACCCGAGTGGCAGGGCGCCTCGGCCGAGGCGATCGCTCGCAACGCGATCAGCAAGGTCATGACGCTGACCTCCACCTACGACCACCGTGTCATCCAGGGCGCCCAGTCCGGCGAATTCCTCAAGCGCATGCACCAGCTGCTGCTCGGCGAGGACGACTTCTACGACGAGATCTTCCGATCGCTGCGCATCCCCTACGAGCCGATCCGTTGGAGCAGCGACATCTCGACGTCGCACGACGACGAGATCAGCAAGCAGGCCCGCATCCTCGAGCTCATCCATGCCTACCGCGTGCGCGGCCACATGATGGCCGACACCGACCCGCTCGAGTACCGCCAGCGCAGCCACCCCGACCTGGAGGTGGAGTCGCACGGCCTGACGCTGTGGGACCTCGACCGTGAGTTCGCCACCGGCTCCTTCGGGGGCGAGGGCCGTCGCTTCATGAAGCTGCGCGGCATCCTGGGGATCCTGCGCGACTCCTACTGCCGCACCACCGGCATCGAGTACATGCACATCATGGATCCCGAGCAGCGCCGCTGGATCCAGGAGCGCGTGGAGCAGCCGCACACCAAGCCGCCCCGCGAGGAGCAGCTGCGGATCCTGCTCAAGCTCAACCAGGCCGAGGCCTTCGAGACCTTCCTGCAGACGAAGTTCGTCGGGCAGAAGCGCTTCAGCCTCGAAGGCGGCGAGACCACCATCCCCGTCCTCGACGAGATCTGCGAGGCAGCCGCCGAGGCCGACCTCGACGAGGTCGCGATGGGCATGGCCCACCGTGGCCGGCTCAACGTGCTCGCCAACATCGTCGGCAAGAAGTACAGCCAGATCTTCCGCGAGTTCGAGGGCAACATCGACCCCCGCACGGTGCAGGGCTCTGGCGACGTGAAGTACCACCTCGGCGCCGAGGGTGAGTTCGAGGCCGGTTCCGGCGACACCATCAAGGTGTCCGTCGCGGCCAACCCCTCGCACCTCGAGGCCGTCGACCCCGTGCTCGAAGGCATCGCCCGCGCCAAGCAGGACGTGCTCGACAAGGGCGCCGCCTACCCGGTGCTGCCACTGCTCGTCCACGGTGACGCGGCGTTCGCCGGCCAGGGAGTCGTCGCCGAGACGCTCAACCTGAGCCAGCTGCGCGGCTACCGCACCGGCGGCACGATCCACGTCGTCGTCAACAACCAGGTCGGTTTCACCACCTCGCCCGGCTCGTCGCGCTCGTCGCTCTACTGCACCGACGTCGCACGGATGGTCCAGGCGCCGATCTTCCACGTCAACGGTGACGACCCCGAGGCCTGCATCCGGGTGGCCCGCCTTGCCTTCGAGTACCGCCAGGCGTTCAACAAGGACGTCGTCATCGACCTCGTCTGCTACCGCCGTCGCGGTCACAACGAGGGCGACGACCCGTCCTACACGCAGCCGCTGATGTACGACCTCATCGAGCAGAAGCGCTCGGTCCGCAAGCTCTACACCGAGTCCCTCATCGGTCGTGGCGACATCACGATCGAGGAGGCCGAGCAGGTCCTGCGCGACTACCAGCAGCAGCTGGAGCGGGTCTTCACCGAGGTGCGCGAGGCCAGCAGCCAGCCCTCGGAGTGGACCACGGTCCCCGACTACCCGGACAAGCCCGCCGGCGAGACCAAGACGGCCATCTCGCAGGAATACCTCAAGCGGATGTCCGACGCCTACGTCACGCCGCCCGACGGTTTCACGGTCCACCCGAAGGTGATGCCACAGCTGCAGCGTCGCGCGACGGCGATCACCGATGGCCCCATCGACTGGGGCACCGGCGAGATCCTCGCCTTGGGCTCGCTCCTCATGGACGGGCGCCCCGTGCGCCTCGCCGGCCAGGACTCGCGCCGCGGCACCTTCGTCTCGCGCTTCGGCACGATCATCGACCGCGTCAACGCCGACGAGTGGACGCCGCTGTCCTCGCTGACCGAGGACCAGGCGAAGTTCTACATCTACGACTCGCTGCTCTCCGAGTATGCCGCCCTCGGCTTCGAGTACGGCTACTCCGTGGCCCGTCCCGAGGCCCTGGTGCTGTGGGAGGCGCAGTTCGGCGACTTCGTCAACGGCGCCCAGACGGTCATCGACGAGTTCATCTCCTCAGGCGAGACCAAGTGGCGCCAGGAGTCAGGCGTCGTGCTGCTGCTCCCCCACGGTTACGAGGGCCAGGGACCCGACCACTCCTCGGCGCGCATCGAGCGGTTCATGACGATGGCGGCCGACGAGGCTTTCGTGGTGGCCCAGCCGTCCACGCCCGCGTCGTACTTCCACTTGCTGCGTCGTCACTCGCTGGGTGCGAAGCACCGCCCACTGATCGTCTTCACTCCCAAGTCGATGCTCAAGCGCAAGGAAGCGGCCTCGCAGCCGGACGACTTCACCACGGGTTCGTTCCGCCCGTTCATCGGCGACGCGGACGCCGACCCCGACAAGGTCGACACCCTGCTGATCTGCTCGGGTCGCGTGACGTGGGACCTCATGGTCGATCGCGCCAAGCGGGAGAACCCCGAGCGGTTCGCGATCGCCCGTGTCGAGCAGCTCTACCCGCACCCGATCGACGACATCAAGGACGAGATCGCGCGCTACCCCCACCTCAAGGGTGTGCGCTGGGTCCAGGACGAGCCGGTCAACATGGGTCCGTGGCCCAACTATGCGCTCAACGTCTGGCCCGAGGTCGACGCCCAGGTGGCGGGCATCACCCGCACCGCCTCCAGCTCACCGTCCGTGGGCACCGTCAAGCGTCACGCAGCTGAGCAGAAGGACCTGCTCGACCGCGCGTTCGCCTGATCGGAGGAGCGATGTACTTCACCGATCGTGGGATCGAGGAGCTCGAGAAGCGCCGGGGTGACGAAGAAGTCACCCTGGCGTGGGTAGCCGACCGGCTCCAGGAGTTCACCGACACCCACCCGGAGTTCGAGACGGCCGTTGAGCGGCTGGCCACCTGGCTGGCCCGCCTCGACGAGCCGGACGACTGAGGATCCGGCCGGACCGTGCCCATCGGCCCAGGCACCACTAGTCTGCGGCCATGGCCGAGCAACCGTACGAGACCACCGCCTACCCCGCTGCACCCTGGCGGATGGTGGGCTCGCTGTGGCTCTCGCTCTTCAAGGTGCGCGACGACGTCGACGACCTTCGCCCGGCGGGCATCTACGGCGCCGCCTTCGTCAGCTACGAGGACGGCAGCCCGCTGACCTACTCCGAGCTCCTGGTCGCCCGACCGATCACGTCGACCGAGCACGGCAAGCGGGTCAGCATCACCGACATCTGGGTCGACTCCCCCGCATCGGTCGCCGGGGGGCGCGAGCTGTGGGCCATCCCCAAGGACCTGTCCGACTTCACGCTCGAGAGCAGCCACACCGGACCGCTCTCCCGCACCGAGTGGTCCGCCTCGGTGGCCCGTCGGCCCATCGCCAGCGCCCGCTTCACCGATGTCTCGCGCGGCATGTTGCGACTGCCGTTCAAGGGCGGCACGTGGCAGCTGGAGCTGCCCGAGGGCGGCGGCGAGAAGACCGCCACTCTCCAGGGGTCGGCCAAGACCCTCCCCTGCCGCGGGGTGTGGGACTTCGCCGCGGACGGGCCGTTGGGCTTCCTGCGTGGCGCCAAGCCGATGGCGTCAGCCCGCATGGCGAGCTTCCGGATGACCTTCGGCTGAGAGGTCAGTCGCCCTGCTCGTCGGCAGCCTTGCGGGCTGCCTCGCGGATCTCGAAGATCTCGGTGGCGAAGCCTCCGACAGCTCCGGCCACGTCCTGCACGGCCTTGGTGAGGATGCTGGCGACCTCACCCACGGCCGAGGCTGCTGCCTCGACCGTGGACTGAACGGCGTCCTTGCCGATCTCACCCTTGGAGAGGTGGTCGGCCCCGGAGCGGTCGGCGTTCGTGTCGTCCATGCCTTCAGTGTGACCCGTCGGGCTCACGCAGCCAACGAGGTCTCGGTCACGGTGCCGGCGGCAGGCTTGCGCAGGAAGGACGGCACGAGGTCGCTCTTCTTGTCGGGCAGCGCGAAGCGGCAGATCTTCTTGGCGACGCTCAGGAGCTGCTGGCCCAGCGGGCCTTCGTTGTAGCCGATGCCGTAGCGGTCGCAGATCTCGCGGACCTCCTCGGCGATCTCCGGGTAGCGGCGGGCCGGGAGATCGGGGAAGAGATGGTGCTCGATCTGGTGCGACAGGTTGCCGGTCATCACGTGGAATAGCTTGCCGCCGGTGATGTTGGCCGAGCCCAGCAGCTGGCGGTAGTACCAGTGGCCGCGCGACTCGTTCTCGCACTCCTCCTCGGAGAAGGTCGCCACCCCTGCCGGGAAGTGGCCACAGAAGATGATGTTGAACGCCCAGATGTTGCGGATCAGGTTGGCCGTGGCGTTGCCCGCGAACGTGAGCGGGAACAGCGGGCCGGTCAGTGCCGGGAAGAGCACGTAGTCCTTCAGGGCCTGGCGCTTGATCTTGCGCATGAGGCCCGGGTAGATCGCCTTGTTGTCCTCCAGCGACCGCTTGCCCGACACGATGTTCTCGACCTCGAGGTCGTGCATCGCCACGCCCCACTCGAAGAACACCATCAGCAGCAGCGCGTAGACCGGGTTGCCGAGGTAGTAGGGGTGCCACTTCTGGTCGGAGTCCATGCGCAGGACGCCGTAGCCGATGTCACGGTCCTTGCCGAGGATGTTGGTGAACGTGTGGTGGATGTAGTTGTGGCTGTACTTCCACTGCTCGCCGGGGCACACGTTGTCCCAGTCGTACATCCGGGAGTTGAGGCCCGGGTCGCCCAACCAGTCGTACTGGCCGTGCATGACGTTGTGGCCGATCTCCATGTTGTCCAGGATCTTGGAGACGCTGAGGGCTGCGACCGCGAGCGGCCAGGCCGGCGGGAGGTAGAAGAGGGCGCGGCCGGCGACCTCGAAGCCGCGCTGCGCCTTGACGACCTTGCGGATGTAGTCGGCGTCCTCCTGACCCAGCTGACCGAGGACGCGCTGACGGATGGCGTCCATCTCGGCGCCGAAGGCGTCGAGCTGCTCGGTGGTGAGGCGACGCAACTGGTCGTCCCCGGGCACGCGGGCCTCGGTGGTGGCGGTAGTGGCAGTGGCAGTGGCAGTGGCAGTGGCGGTGGGGTCCTGGGTGATGGTCATGATGTGGAGGTTCCTTCCTCAGAGGTCGACGACGCAGTCGCCGACGGGAGCGGAGACACAGATCTGGATGTCCTCGTCGGGCAGCGAGGACTCGGCACCGGTGACCACGTTGCGCACGGTGCCCTCGGTCTTGGTCTTGGTGCACGAGAAGCAGATCCCCATGCGGCAGCCGAACTCGGGCTCGAGGCCGAGCGCCTCGGCCTGCTCGAGCAGGCTCGCACCGGTGTTGGCGGCCCCAGCGCCGGAGCGGCTGAACGAGACCTGACCCTCGGCCGGGCCGGAGACGGTCATCGGTGGTTTGAAGAACTCCACGCGCAGGCGGCTCCCCTGTGCGGAGCCGACATCGACGCCGTACGCCGCGTGGACGAGCTCGATGAGCCCGCCCGGGCCACAGGCCCAGGTGTCGACGTCGCGGAAGTCGGGCACCAGGCGGCGCAGCTCGAACTCGCTGAACACGCGGTCGCCGTAGCGCAGGTGCACGTCCACGTGGTTGTCGCCGGCGGCGATCTCGGCCAGCTCCTCGGCGAAGATCTGGTCCTCGGGCGAGCGGGCGTAGTGAAGGAACGTGACCTTGCGGTTGGCGCGACCGTCGTAGCCGTCGCGGAGCAGGGTGCGGACCATCGACATGACCGGAGTGATGCCGGAACCCCCGCTGATCATCACCAGGTGGTTGATGGTCGGCGTGGCCGGGCTCTCGGTGAGGGTGAAGTCCCCCATCGCCTGACTGAGATGGATCATCTGCCCCGGCTGCGCCTGGGCGACCAGGAAGCTCGAGACCTGGCCCTCGTCATGGGCCCGGATGGTGAGCGTGAACTGCTCACCGGGGGCGGACGCGGCCGAGGAGATCGAGAAGCAGCGGGTGAAGCGCTTGGCGCTGCCCGGCAGGTCGACGCCCACCTGGACGTACTGGCCGGCGCGGTGGCCACCCCAGGTGGCGGTGGGCTGGAGGGTCAGGGTGGCGACCGGAGCGGTGTCGACCCCGACGGTCTCGCGGCGGACGCTGACCACACGGGCGCGGACCTCGTGAGCAGCCCACATGGGGTTGACCTGCTCGAGGTAGCGGTCCACGCCGTGCGGCGAGGTGAGCGCGGCGAGCGCGCGGGAGCGGAGCAGGCTCTGCAACGGGCTGGCGGTGAGGCTCATCCAGGCTCCTTCGGACGGTTTGAGTGTACGTTTGTACACTGAAAAGACTGGCAGTCCCGATCTGCAGGGTCAACCGTCGTCAGCCGTGACAGTGCACACATGTGCACTGATAAAGTCGGCGCTTGTGACCGAGACCCGTGGCGAGCGCAAGGAACGCACTCGTCGGGCCATCCTCGACGCGGCGCTCCAGCTGTGCGAGGACAGCAGCCTGGTGGCCCTGTCCCTGCGCCAGGTCGCCAAGGAGGTCGGCATCGTCCCGACCGCGTTCTACCGTCACTTCGACTCGATCGAGGCCCTGGGCCTCGAGCTGGTCGACGAGTCCTTCGCGTCGCTGCGCGCGATGCTGCTCGACGTACGTCGCAGCGACCCGGACTTCGACGACATCATCGACTCCTCGATCGGCATCCTGGTGGAGCACGTGCACCAGCAGCGTGCGCACTTCCGGTTCATCGTGCGCGAGCGCGCGGCCGGACCGCCGCGGGTGCGTGAAGCGATCAACGCCGCCATCGAGCAGTTCGAGAAGGAGCTCGCCACCGACCTGGTCCGCCTCACGGGGACGACCACCTGGTCGCCTGAGGACCTTCAGATCCTCTCGGGCCTCATCGTGACGGCCATGGTCGGGCTGGCCGAGGCGATCCTGCGCAACCCCGACCGCCCCGATGCCGAGAAGGCGATCGTCGAAGGTGCGCGTGTGCAGCTCCGCATGGTGCTGGTCGGTGCCCTCAACTGGCGCTCGAAGCGCTGAGGATCAGGTCGCCCGGGGCAGCACCGGACGCACGGTGACCTCCGGGATGGTCGCGTCGTCGGGCAGGTCGAGCACGTGCAGGATCAGGTCGACGACCGTCGCCGGATCGATCCAGCGCCCGGCGTCGTAGGTGCGGCCCTCCTGCTCGTGGACCTTCTCCTGCATCGGCGTCGCGGTGCGGCTGGGGAAGATCGTCGTGACCCGCACGCCGTTCTCGACCTCCTCGGCCCGCAGCGAGTCGGCGAAGCCGCGCAGCCCGAACTTCGAGGCGGCGTACGCCGACCACGTGGCGCTGGCGCTGAGGCCAGCCGAGGAGTTGACGAAGACGACCGTGCCGCGGGTGCGGCGCAGGGCCGGAAGACACAGCCGCGTGAGGATCGCCGGCGCGACGAGGTTGACCGCCAAGTGGTGGCGCAGGACCTCGCCCGCCTGTTCGGCCACGGGCCCGAGCTCTACGACCCCGGCGACGTGATGGACGGAGTCGAGCTCCTCGGGCAACCCGGTGAGCCCCTCGAGCGCGGCGGCGTCCGCGAGGTCGGCCACGATCACCTGGCTGCCGGGATAGCGGGACCCCAGCTCGGCGGCGCGCGACTCCGAGCGCGCCAGCAGCACGAGCTCGTCGCCGCGCTCGTGCAACCGGTCGGCGAGGGCGGCCCCGATGCCGGAGCCTGCCCCCGTCACCAGGTGGGTGGTCATCGGGTGAAGACGACCTTGCCGAAGATGTCGCCCTGCGCCATGGCGGCGAAGCCGTCGCGGGCTTCGGTCATCGGGATCGCCCGGTCGATGAGCGGCCGCGCACCCGAGGCGTCGAGCAGGGCGACGAGCGAGGCGAGCTCAGCGCTCGTGCCCATGGTGGAACCGATGACGCTCAGCTGGAGGAAGAAGATGCGCGTCAGCTCGGCGTCGTCGAGCTTGGGCCCCGACGTCGTGCCGCTGATGACGATCTTGCCGCCGGGACGCAGCGCGCGGACCGAGTGCGACCAGGTCGCTCGGCCGACGGTCTCCATGACCGCGTCGACCTTGACCGGGAGGCGGGCGCCGGACTCGAAGACCTCGTGGGCGCCGAGCTCGAGAGCCTTGGTCCGCTTGCCCTCGTCACGCGAGGTGGCCAGCACCTTGAGCCCGCCGGCGCGTGCCAGCGTGATCAGCGCCGTGGCCACCCCCCCGCCGGCGCCCTGCACGAGAACGGTGTCACCGGCCTTGAGGTCACCCTGGGTGTAGAGCATCCGGTAGGCGGTCAGCCATGCGGTCGGCAGGCACGCAGCCTCCTCGAAGGAGAGCGAGGCGGGCTTGGCGATGACGTTGGTCGTCGGGACGACCACCTTGTCCGCGAACGTGCCCTGGTGACGCTCGGACAGCAAGGAACGACGGGGGTCGAACGTCTCGTCCCCGCGCCAGCTCGGGTCGGAGATGACCGCGTGGACGACGACCTCGTTGCCGTCCTCGTCGAAGCCGGCGGCGTCACAGCCCAGGATCATCGGCAGCGCCTCCTCACGCAGCCCCACCCCACGCAGCGACCAGAGATCGTGGTGGTTGAGCGAGGCGGCCTTGACGGTGACGGTGGTCCACCCGTCCGGGGCGACCGGGTCGGGTCGTTCTCCGATCACCAGGCCCGCGAAGGGGTCCTCGGAGTCGGCGGCGGCAAAGGAATCGGCGTAGACGGCGAACATGACTCGGAGCCTAGTGGGGCGGCCGCGGGCCGTGACCCGCAGGCATCACACCTAGAGCCGACGATCAGCGACGAGCAACCCCGTCGCGCCGGGCAGCCTCGGCGACGGCGCTCGAGACGGCCGGACCTACGCGGGGATCGAACGGCGAGGGGATGATCATCTCCTCGCTCAGCTCCTCGCCCACCAGCTCGGCCAGTGCCTCGGCCGCCGCGAGCTTCATGCCCTCGGTGATCGCGGTCGCGTGGACGTCGAAGGCGCCGCGGAAGATCCCGGGGAAGGCCAGCACGTTGTTGATCTGGTTGGGGAAGTCCGAGCGGCCCGTGGCGACGACCCGGGCGTGCCGGCGAGCGACGTCGGGGTGGACCTCGGGGGTGGGGTTGGCGAGGCCGAAGACGATCGAGTCCGGCGCCATCGTGGCGACGTACTCCTCCGGCACGGTGCCTCCCGAGAGCCCGATGAAGACATCGGCGCCACCAAGAGCATCGGCCAGGGTGCCGCTGCGGCCGTAGCGGTCGGCCGTGTCGACCGCGAGCGCACGCTTGACCGGCGTCAGGTCGGCACGCAGAGAGTTGAGGACGCCCTTGCGGTCGGTGACGGCGAGGTCGGTGATGCCGGCCTCGAGCAGGATGCGGGCCACGGCCACACCGGCTGCCCCGGCGCCCGAGATGACGACGCGGGTCGTGCCCGGGTCGCGGCCGGTGAGCTTGAGGGCGTTCGTGAGCGCCGCGAGGACCACCACGGCGGTGCCGTGCTGGTCGTCGTGGAAGACGGGGATGTCGAGCATCGCCTTGAGGCGGTCCTCGATCTCGAAGCAGCGCGGCGCCGAGATGTCCTCCAGGTTGATGCCACCGAAGCTCGGCGCCAAGCGGGCCACGGTCTCGATGATCTCCTCGACGTCGGTGGTGTCCAGGCAGATCGGAACAGCGTCGACCCCACCGAACTGCTTGAAGAGGACCGCCTTGCCCTCCATCACCGGCATCGCGGCGGCCGGCCCGATGTCACCGAGTCCCAGGACGGCCGTGCCGTCGCTGACGATGGCGACGACGTTGGGCACCCACGTGTAGTGCTGGGTCATCGACGGGTCCGCTGCGATCGCCTCGCACACCAGCGCGACGCCCGGAGTGTAGGCGAGCGAGAGGTCCTCAGGACCCTCCAGCGGCGCCGTCGACACGATCTGCATCTTGCCTCCGAGGTGGAGGTCGAAGACCGGTTCGCCGGCGTGCGGGTGTGAGGGGGAATCAGCGACGGCCACGATCGTGGATCCTTCCACACCCGCGGCGAGGCCCTCGGGCCGTCCCAGATGAGTCATCTCACAGGCGACGGGGCCGGGGCCAGATCCGCACCAACGCCACGGCGATCACGTCGACGTCGGCGATCACACCGCGGTGGCGAGAGTCCACCCCGACGTCGGGAGCGTCGCTGAGCAGCCACCAGCCCGTCGTACGCCGCTCCGCTGCACGCTTGACCGCGAGCGTCCCGTCCGGGAAGTGCGCCACGACCACCGATCCTTCCCGCGGGCGACGTCGGTGGCTGACCAGCAGCCGGTCACCGGCCGACAGGGTCGGCTCCATCGAGGCGCCCGTCACCAGGGCCCACCCCCAGGGAGGTCGTCGGGTCTCAGCCATGCGGAGTAGTGTCCCAACGACAAGCTCTGTTGACGACGAGAGGACACGCATGTTCGCGCGACTGTTCGCCCCCACTGTCGAGGTCTCCGCCCACTGCGACCTGCCCTGTGGGGTCTATGACCCTGCCCAGGCACGCATCGAGGCCGAGTCCATCAAGGCCCTCATCGGGAAGCTGGCCGACAACGACGACCCCGACTTCCGCACGCGGGCGGTGCTGATCAAGGAGGAGCGCTCCGAGCTGGTCAAGCACCACCTCTGGGTGCTCTGGACCGACTACTTCAAGCCCCCTCACTTCGAGAAGTACCCCCAGCTCCACACGCTGGTCAACGAGGCGACCAAGCTCGCCGGTGCCAGCGGCACCAAGGGCACGCTCGATGCCGACGTGGCCGACCAGCTGCTCGCCAAGATCGACGAGATCGCCGAGATCTTCTGGGAGACCAAGAAGGCCTGAGCGAAGGCGCAGGCCGCTGACCTGCGCTTTTACTGTTCCGATGTCGCCTCGGTCCGCAGAGAGTCCGCCAGGGCTCCGAGCGGGCCGAGTGCTGCGTCGAGCACGCTCCGGGTCCGGTCCTCGTCGCCCGGCCACAGGTGGGCGTAGGTCCGCAGGGTCACCATCGCGGACGCATGCCCGAGGAATGTCTGTACCTGTTTCACCGAGGCGCTGCCCGAGATCAGTGCAGAAGCCGCGAAGTGACGGAACGAGTGCGAGGTGACGTCGACGTCCGCCGCCTTCGCCGCGTCGCTCAACAATCGCTTCCAGCGCTGATAGGTCAGCGGCTCGCGCAGGTCATCGGTGAACAGCGCGTCGCCCGTCGTCGGGTAGGACGCGAGGTGCGCGGCAAGCGCGTCGATGACCACCTGGCCGACCGGGACGGTACGCCGCGAGGCCTTCGACTTCAGAGGGGCGATCTGGTTCGACTGCAGTCGCTGCCGCTCGACACGGATCGTACGGCGCAGGAAGTCGACGTCGGAGAGTCTAAGTCCGAGCAACTCGCCGACCCGAAGGCCCGAGCCGGCGAGCACGATCGGTATCGCCTGCCACCGCTGCCCCAACCCGGAGCGGACCTTCTCGATGTCCTCGAGCGTCGCGACTTCGACCTCGTCGTTGTGGTCCTTGGGCAACGTGATCCTCCGACATGGACTGATCGAGATGACCCGGTCCTCCACCGCTGCGTCCATGACCCGAGCGAGCACCTCGTAGACGTTGCGGATACTCCCGGGTGACAAGGGCCGGGCCGGCTCACCACCGTTCGCCCGACGCGCCTCGCCGGATTCGAGCCACTTCACGAAGGCTTGGACGTCGCTGCGTCGGATATTGCCTATCCGATGCTGGCCGAGCCTCGGCAAGGTGTGCACTCGCAGCGCGTTGTCGACGATCCTCGCCGTGCCAGCGGATGAGACCTGGATCGACTGCCAACGGGTTGCGTACGCCCGAAGTGATTCTCGCCCAGCTCGCGGGTCGGCCCAATCCCCTCGGACGATCTTCGCCGTCTCCTCATCGAGCCACGCCTGTGCGTCGAACTTGCGCTCGAAATGTCGCGCGTGCTCTCGGCCACCTTCGTCACGGAATCGGGCGCGCCATCGTCCGTTGGCTCTCTTCTGGATGCTGGCCATGGCTGATCGTCTCTCTCATCGCCGACATTCGCGGGCTTCAGCGGGTGCTGTGTGGATGGCTGGACTGCTTTTCGAGCCATTGGAGGACTTCGGTTCGCCAGTAGCGGACCGACCGGCCGATGCGGAAGCTGTTCGGTCCGGAGCCGAGGTGGCGCCAGTAGCGCAGGGTGGCTATGGGGACACGGACGATGTCGGCGACTTCGGCGATGGTGAGCAGTTCGTCGCCTGCGTGTGGGGTCTCGGGCGATACGCCCCGATGTGTGATGGTGGACATGTCCGTCTCCTTGTTGTCGTTCCTTCATTCCCGATGAGAACCGTGATGGGTCCTGGTGGACTCCGCAGTGTTGTGGTCACCATTCTGGGCCGGGAACGTTACCGCTTCCGTCCCCCCTGGCACGTTCCCCCCAGGGGGAACGTTGGTGTTTTCGCAGGTCAGGGCACGTTCCCCCGAAAGTTGACGAGACTTCTTGCACAGAGCGGTTTTCGGTGATTTCAGTGACGTTCGTCGGTCGCGATATCCGTAACGGGCGGTGTGATCGACAGGGTTACCTCCTGCTCGTTGCCGGAGGGGGAACGTTGGTGTTTGCGCAGGTCAGGGCACGTCCCCCCCTCCAAGCCGTCGCATCCGACCATCGGACCTCAGAAGCCGATCCCCGGGCCGCCCCGGGAAGGGCGGGAGTAGCTGGGTGGCGGCTCGCGATGCCGGCGAGCCACGGGTGCCGGATCGTTGCGCCCCTCGGTGTGTGCCGGGTGGTCATAGCGTTCGTACTTGGCTGCTGCTTCGGCCGCGAGTCGCCCCGCGTGGGCGGGGCCGAGGTCGGCCCGGTCTCGGCTGAACACCAGTGCCCATTGTTGTCGGGCGTCGTGGAGATCCTCCGCGACGACGTGCGCGGTATTGGCTTCGCGTCCGCGGGTCATGGCGACGTAGGCCGATGCCGCACCCGTGTGTTCCCCGAGAACCAGATGGGCGCTTCGGGTGGTCTCGCCCTGGGCGCCGTAGACGGTCGAGGCGTAGGCGAGCTCGACGTCGCGGACGGCGTAGCCGTAGGGAACCTCCCGGGTGCCCGCCACCCCGACCAGATGCATGGTGCCGTTGTCGCGCAGCCCGCTGACGGTCCAGGTGTCACGGTTGGCCACATTGAGGTCGCGGTCGTTGCGGCGGGTGGCGACTCGGTCGCCGACCCCGAGACGCTCGCCTCCATCGGTGATGAGCACCCGGGAGTCGTCAACCTTCCCGGCGGTGACGAGCCGTTCGCGGATCGCCTGATTGAGATCGGCCACCTGCTCGCGAGTGTCAGCCACGACGAGGGCCCCGGTAGCCGCTGCGCCATCGGCCAGTACCGCGGTGCGCGAGGCCTCGTCAGGGTGGAGGACGATTTCGCCGCGACCGACCAGCTGGTCGAACACCGCTGCAGGGTTCTCGCCCGCACGCATCGCGAGGCTGAGTTTCGCGTAGTCGGGGTCCACGAACCGGTGAACAGTATCCAGCATCAGGCGCGCCTCGGGATCTACCCAACGTGCGGCGAGGTCCAGGACCCCGCCCCTGCCGACGGCAGGTAGCTGGTGGCGGTCCCCTACGAGCGCGAGACGCGCACCGGTCTCATCGACAATCCGAATCAGTGCGTGGGCGGTGTCCTGGTCCAGCATTCCGGCCTCGTCGATCAGCAACAAGTCACCACGACCCAACACAGCCTGTGCGGACGGGTCCGAGGGCCCGCGGGTCCAACACCCGTTGTTGTCCCACGCGTAGCCGTATTGGTGTGCGAGCCAGGCGGCCGAGTGCGCCTGGACTCCGGCCTCGGTCTCGGCCACGTGGGCGGCCTTCAGCGTCGGCGTCACAACGATCATCCGGTGCCCTGTCTGGGCGACAACTGATGCGGTGCCGGCCAGGGTGGCGGTCTTCCCCGCCCCGGCGGCACCTTCGACGACGACCAGCCGGTACTTGCCCGCCAGCGTGGCGACGGCCCGCATCTGGGCCTCGTCGAGGTCCCCGCCGGTGATGTTCGCCGACAGGCCGGGCAGGGAGGCACGCACGGCGAACGAATCATTGAGGTCGGCCTCGACCCCAAGCACGGTGGCCGACGTCAGTGCCCGGATGTGCTCCGGCGTTCCCTCCTCGTCGAGCAACGGAACGCAGGCTGCGACGGCGCGCGCCGTCAGGTCTTCGGCCAATTCGATACGCACCGCCCGATCAGTGACGATGCCCTCGCCTGCGATGAGCAACTCAACTTGGCCGCGGATATCGGCCCCATTCCATCCCGATCGCTTCGCCCCAAGCCTGGTCAACACGGTGGTGACTGCCGCGTCACGGTCCAGAGCACCAGTGCGCACTCCGTTCAATGCCGCCCCGTGAGTAGGGGTACGAAATCCGAGCCGATGCAACTCATCAACCCACCTGTCAGTCAGCACCGTGCCGTCGGTCGGGACCACCTTGTCCGGGCGTGCCTGCGACCAGGCACGCCTGTCCCACGTGCGAAGGAGCTCTGGACCCGGTTCCTGACCGGAATGGGTGTCACGCCATGCGGCCTCATACCTGGCGATGTTCTGGCCGATCTGGCGCGCCCTGGCCGAGAACGCACCCACGAACCCGGCCAACTCGTTCACCTCGCCCGATTTTGCGTCGACGCTGAACCCGCGGTCAGCGAGCACTTGGCGGAACTGCGGATCGCACATCACCGCCGCATGACCGATCCCGTTCACGGCATCGATCATGTCCCGGACCCCGACAGTGTGCAGGCCGCGCCACTTGCCCGCAGCCCACACTCGCGCGTTGATCTGCACATGCAGATGACGATGTGGATCGCCAGCGCGCGATGTGTAATGACGCACCGTCGCGGCCTCGATCCGCTCAACCGGCACCTGTACCTGTCGACCCCGCGGCCCGACCCGCGTCGTAGCGTGCTGCGCCAACCACCCGATGATCTCACCCGCGGCCCGGTCCTGGGCGGCGTCATACGCCACGGCGACAGCTGGGTCGAGTGCGGCGGCCAGCGACCAGGTCTTCGGCCCGTTCACCACCACCTCGACGAACCGCACCGCCGACGCGTCCTGACGCAGGCGGCCGCGCGGCTCCCCGGTCAGTGGATCAATACCGGCGACCCAGGCCTCATACCCGTCACCGTCGAGTGCTCCGACGGCCTCGACACCATCGGGTGTGGCAACGAAACGCATCGCCAACCCTGTCCCCTCGGCCAAGTAGTAGTCATCGACACGGGCATGGTCTGCCTCGACATAGCTCCGCGCCGCGGCCGGGTTCCCGCGGTAGACCTTCACACCACCATGCACGACACTCCACCCCCAACGATTTCCAACAACAGGCCCGAAAATGCGTCGTGGGCCGCCCGACACCAGGCGGCCCATCTACGTTCATTCGTAGCATGCGTGCCGACGAATTGAGGGGTGAATCTTGGGTGGTGGCAGGTGTTTCAGGACGAGATTCTCGGTGACGTCGACAGCCAACATCGTTCAATCGTTCGGGGCCTTCGACGGGTCCAAGAGAGGCGATTCGGGCGTCGTCATCCACAGTGCTCGAAACGAGAGTCGACCGGTGCAGTCACCTGGGTGACGGTGGCGCGGTGACGCTCCCGATGACCTTCGCCTACGTCGAGGCGTACGCCGCCGCGCGCTCGTGCCTGGGCGCGCTGGCAGACATCTCCGACTTCGACGACTCCTGCCGCTACGAGCGCCTCCTGATCGACCTCGACCACATCCACGGCGGTGACTTCCCGGCCACCTACCCGATGCCCGGAACCCGGCCGAAACTCCTGGCGCACCTTGAGGACGAGGTCGACCAGATGATCGAGCTCGGCGGCGACGGGCTATGCCTCGAACTGCTACTCGCCAGCGCCCTCGGGTGGTGAATCGATCTCGCGTCAGGGAGAGTCGAAAAAGTCATCGTTGATCCGGTGAATCGTCGCGACCGTGATCGGCTCCACACCGACGCCATACTCGACCGCGAGTCGACCAGCTCTTCGCCCTTGACCAGCACAACACGCACACCTCGTCCTTCGAGCTCGCGCTCAGCGGCCTGGGTGAAGGTGCGGGTCGTGAGGAACACGCCGCCGAGCGGATCGTGGCCGCCCATCCGTCATACCCGTCGCACCGCCACGACGTGGATGTTTGGGACATCCACGCGCCGGATCGGGTTGTTCGGTTCGCCGCGGTCGAGATGTCTAACCTCGCCTGGGCCTTCTTCTTGCCGGTGTACTCCTTAGGCCACCGACTACGCGAGGCTTTGGTAAGTCTGCTCATCGGCTACGACCGCGCAGGTCGCGGCAGAAGCGGATGTCTCCTGCCCGTGAGGACGCGTCAGCGGTAGAGGTCAGTGTTCACGCAGTGACTCTCTGCTGAGAGAAACCATCCTTCCTCTTGTTCTTGGCTGAGCAGGATGCCCTTGACGTCACCTACTTCGTCAAAGACGGCTACGTCCGCCCCTATCCGAGTCTCCTCCGAGACGACCTGCCAGGTGGGATGCGCCGCAAGCACACGTCCAGCGACTTGCTCAGGTGTGTCGACCAATCTGGGGCCCTCCAACCAGTACTCGTAGGTCATGCTGCTGCCGTTCTCCCCAGGCGCACAGTCCAGAACGAACGGCTTATTGGGTAGCGACTCAGGTCCCACGTCCCTCACCAGGGATGTGTGAGAAGCCCCCTGGGTGTCAAGCTTCCGAACCTCCGTCACCTGTTCTAACTGCACGCCGACTGGCAGGGGAATTGCTTCCCGGTGTTCACGTAGGTCATCGGTGCAGAGAGGCTTGGCGGTGTTCTGAGCGTTGCTCAGCGTGACTGTCAGTGCTCGACCGTCATTGGTCGCCAGCACGTCCGTGACGCGCCAAGGACATGTGGAACTGCCGCGCGTTCGCACCACCAGTTCGTGTCGTCGGGTGAGTAGGCGCTCGACCGTGAATGACGCCAACTCACCGGGACGGTCCGTCTGCTGTGCGACCACTGGAGGGCCGGAGCGCACGGTCTGCGGCGTGGAGGCGCATGCTGCCAGCGAGAGACCGGCGCAGGACAAGGCCGCAACGGCCGTGACTACTCCTGCGATTGACAGGGTCATGCGAGCCAGTGTGACCGAATCTCGAAACTTCGGCGCACGCTTCGCGGTAGGAGCGTGCCACTTCGCGCGCGACGTCAGCCGAGGACATGTACGTCTGTGTAGACATCAAGGCGCGGAGGGTTTGAAGCTCCTACTTCTCGCAGCCGCGCCGGACCTCGGCGCGGCAGGTGTCGCGTCCAGACTCTCCTCGGGCTTCGTCGCGTCCGGGGCCTCCGACGAGCGTGTCGTTGAACTCCCCGCCGCGCAGCAGGTCGTTGCCGCTGCCCCCGAAGAGCACGTCGCGGTAGATGTCGCCGCGGAGCACGTCATCGCCCGCCCCGCCCCTCATCTCGCGCGTAGGCGCCGTTTGCTCGTCGCAGGGGAAGTCCTGGAAGGGGTCGAGGGCCGTGTGCAGCAAGTCGTCGCCCTCCGCCCCGGTGATCGTGATGTGGCAGCCGTCGGCCGCCAGGTGGTTGCGCTGCTGGTCGCCGACGAGGGTGACCCGGAATCCGTAAAGGTGCAGGCCCTCTATGGCGGCGAGCTTGATGGCTGGCACGTCGGACCCCGGAAAAGTGATGTCCTGGGTCACCAGGTCGCCACGGATCTCCTGGGGGAATGTCGTGGACGGCGGGACGTCGATGCGCGGACTGAAGAGGTCGAGACCGGGCCCACCGTCGTAGATCGGCAGTCCGCCGTTGGGCTCGACGCTGAGTTCCAGGCGATCGTCGCCGGCACCGAGCACCAGCCGGTCCCGAACACGTGATGCGATGACGCGGTCGTTGCCGGCCCCCACATCCACCGAACCCACTCCGCCTGCGATCACGGCGTCGTCGCCGGCGCCTGTGACCGCTGTGCCAATAGAGCGAGCCTCGACCACGTCATCTGCTGGCCCGCCAGTGAAGGATGCGAGGTCCTGGCGCGGGAATCGGAACTGCGTGAAAGAGGTCCAGCGCAGCATGGTGGCGCCGTCGCGGGTGGCGCGCTGCGTCGTGTTGTCGACCTGCCAGCCAGCAGCGTCCGCACCGGACCCGAACCTCAATGCGTCGGCGCCAGCGCCCCCGACGAGGCGTTGCTCCGCGCTGGTCGCCGCGAGGTCGACCTCGTCCGGACCGGCGCCCAGATCGACGTCGTCCTCGCCTCGGGCGACAACCTGGTCCTGACCCGGCCCGGTCCACACCCGGTCACGCTCAATGTCGGCCCCGGTCAGGACGTAGTCGCGTCGGTCTCCGCCGACGTAGCGGTCGGCTCCTGCACCGAGTCGGACTTGAGTCGCGCTGCGCCCGCTGAGACGGTTGAGAATCACATCCGTACCTGGGCCTGCGTCGACGAGAACAGTGCCCGCCCCGACCGAGCCGGTGAGACAGATAGTGTCGTTTCCGCCCCGTGCATGCACGGAGCGGGCGCCGTCGCTGATGATCACGTCGTCCCGCACCGTGCCCTGGATCTCGCCCCTGGCGCGGTTGGCTCCCAGGATGGTGACGGGCTTGCCCTGACACGCTTGGCTGGCGGCTGCCCGGTCGACAACAGGAATGGCGACCGCCGTAGACGCATGCACGGCAGTCGCCCCACAGCCGATCAAGACAGTGGTACCGAGCAGGAGTCGCAGCGGTTGAAGTGTCATGAGCACAGCCTACGGAGAGGGTCGCCTACGACTCGGCCCACCCGGCTGAACGCAGGCCGCCCTCTGCCGCGCAGGCCGCCCCCTGCGCGGCAGTCGGTCCGTGCGCCAGGAACGCACGCTCATCGGCAGGACCGCGCCGGTCGCGGCAGAGTCGTACATATTGCAGGTGCCAAGTCCACTTGTGCCGAGGTAGCCTGCTGGTCTCGCCTCGCCCCTGGGGCGGACGGGCTACGGCAGGTTTCGATCCTGTGTGGCGACCGTGATCCGTAAACAGTGGTCCGACCACATCGGCAGGGGTTGCCTGGGTGGCCGGTCGCGAGACCGCCGCCCAGGTCCTGCATCACGGCACACAACTACACACTCTGATGAACCCGCCCAAGGCGTGCCTACCCGGTAAGGGTGCGTCCTGCCCGCTGCTGGCGAGGGTGGCTGCCCGTTCGAGCCGGGCCGGGTCCGAGGAAGCTCACTTCTCAGCGGGGGATGTCGGGGCTTCCGCCACGTGCTCGCCGCACTGCCACATGCGGCATGGTCGGGCTCCGCCCGCAGTGCGGCATGGTCGTGCGGAGCCCGCTGGGCGGCAAGAGCGGATGGTGTCTCCTACCCTAGGAGTGCTCGAAGGCGGATGCCGTCGCCGACCCGCTGGCTGCCGACGCGCCAGCCCTCCCGGTACGTGAGTTCGGAACTCGGGACCTCGATCACGCCCTCGGTGGTGGGCGTGATCCGCATGAGGACCTGAGGGTTCTCACTGGACTCCCAGGTGATCGGTGTGCCATCGACAGGCTCCAACGTGGCGCAGTGCTCCTCGGCCCCCGCTTCGTCTACGGAGCCGATGCTGCCGCCGCCGGGCCGCACGGGGATGCAGATGAAGTGCTTGATCTCGGCTCGCGCGCTGTTGCGTTCGACGACCGGCTCGGCGTCCTCAAGGGTGATGGTGCCCTTGGGGTCGCCGTACGTGACTCCCACATAGATCGACTTGCCCACTGGCCACGCTCGGGCGACCTGGCCGATGCTGCCGTCTGCGTCAGCGAAGGCGTGCGGATGACGCCAGACCCAGGCGAGCACACTCAGCGCGATCACGAGGGTGAGCGTCGTTGCGGCGGCAAGGACTGTGCGCCAACGTGCGACCGGCGTCCCTGCCCGGGACTCGCGCGGCCGAGAAGCGCCGCCCGGCGAGGAGGAGATGTCGATCACGACCCCCTAACGGCGTGAAGGGCTCGGGAGTTACGTGAAGCAGCGGCTGCCGGACGTTCGCGCATCGACTACCGCTCGGGTCGCGGCAGAAGCGTGCGTCTTCGAGCGCACGCTACGCGGCAGAAGCGTGCGTCTTCGAGCGCACGCTACGCGGCAGAAGCGTGCGTCTTCGAGCGCACGCTACGCGGCAGAAGCGTGCGTCTTCGAGCGCACGCTACGCGGCAGAAGCGTGCGTCTTCGAGCGCACGCTACGCGGCATGAGCGGACGATTGTCCCTAGACTGAGCCACCGGCCATCCCAGCAGGTAAGAGACAGAGACGGGTTCCACCGCAGGGTGGGAGAAGTACTGGGAAGTAGACCCCGCCTGTCCGCCGACCTCTACGCGGCATGAGAGTGCGATGGTCTGCCCTCAGCCACTGGCCTCTTGTCAGGCGTCGCCACCAGGCTCGTCGCGCCCCCTGACCAGCCTGCGAAACACTGCGAAGGCTGAGAACACGACCAGCGCGGTCAAAGTGGTCCACCCGGCAGGGTCGTGCCCACCGTCGAGCCCGAGCGCAAAGGTACCTACGACCACAACGGCGACGAAGCCGAATAGCGTCCACGCAATGGGTTTCGTCATGCGGACGATGCTACCCGCGCGACTTGTCCGCTCATCGGCACGACCGAGCACGACTCGCGGCAGAGTCGGGCGTCCAATGGGGCCTGTGACAACACGGCACATTGTCGGCGCGCCTGCACGCGACTCCGCCTACGGCGATGGGTGCTCTCGTCGGTTGGGCGAGCGACAATCAGTCGGTGCTGTCGAGGATCAGTCGGGTCGCTTCGAGCGGTGCGTCCCATTGTGGGAAGTGACCGCACCGCTCGAACCAGTGCAGCACCGCGTCGGGGTACAGCTCCGTGGCGCGTGTGGCCTGTCTCGGCACGGTGACCAGGTCGCGACGCCCCCACCCGATCGTGACCCGACCGGGTACGGTCCCGGCCGGAGCGCCCTGTTGCTTGGGCCCCTTGGTCAGGGCGTTCAGTGCGGCGATTGTCGCCGGGGAGTCGGCCAGCCCTCGCACATCCGGCAGCACGGTCTCTCGCGACAGCGCCCAGGGCCTCGCCGACAACTGCGCCAACAGCAAAGTCCGTCCTACCGAGCTGCCGAGAAGTGTTGGCAGCATGCCGCGCAGCACTCGGACCAGTGCGATCGAAGGCCGCAGCGTGGCGCCGAAGACCAAGCGCTCGCGGTCGCTCCAGAACCCTCCCGGGTCCAGCGCCACGGTGTCGCCGCCGACACCACGCCGCGCTAGCTCCAGCACAATTCGCCCGCCCATTGACTGGCCGACGGTGGAAACCCCGTTCAGCCCCTGTTCGCGGATGAAGTCCGCGACAGAATCGGTCAGGGCGGCGATCGAGACCTCACCGGTCAAGGACGGAGTGTCACCGAACCCTGGTAGGTCGACAGCAATGACTTCTCGGTGCTCGGCCAGTCCGTCGAGAATCGGGGCCCAGGAATGCCACCCTGCGCCCAGACCGTGCACTAGCAACAGCGGGCTGCCGCTTCCGCGTCGAACATGGTTTAACGTCACGTCCGAGACGTTAGCCGCACCATCCCAGGCGCGGCGGCACCGCGAGCGGAACCATCACGAGGACGCTGCAAGCCACCGAGCGTGCAGCCCGTCCCATCCGTGCGCAACACGCGCTCATCAAGCATGAGCGGGCGGTTCAGCCGGTGGCGCATGTCCAACTGCGGTACATCCGCTTAACCAGTCCACTTCGCGGCAGATGAGTGCGTTCAGCCGAGTGCCTCGACGGCACTCGATACGGCGGTCGCGTACTGCTCGCGCTCGAACGCGAAGGGCCCAAAGCCCTGGAAGTCCCAGTCAGGCCGGTGCTCTTGCCCGAAGTCTGACCAGGTGACCTCGGTAGCAGTTATCGCGATGCGCGCTGTCAGCGGCCAGCATCCAACCTCGCCACAGTCGCAGCCAAGCAGCCAGGCGTGATGGGGGCTGGGCCACTGGCGTTCCTCGCGTGCCTCGTAGTAGAGCCGTAGGTCGCCGAAGTTGAAGTGCGCGGGGATGATTCCGGCGTAGCCGCCCGATGGCTCGTAGCCTCGCTGCGCCTCGAACACAGCCACGAGTTCGATGAGCGACTGGCCGTCAATCGCCGGGACGAGCGCCTTCGCGCCGCTCTCAACGGCAACGACTACAAAGCGCAAAACATTCATCACACGGCCAGCCTGTCACGGTTCGGGGACCCATCCGCTCATCGACATGACCGCGCACTACTCGCGGCAGAAGCGTGCGTCTTCGAGCGCACGCTACGCGGCAGAGTCGGGTGGTTCCGGCAGGATGCCGGGCATGACGGACGGTGGCGAAGTGAGCATCTCAATGACCTCCGACGAGGCGTTGGTTCTCTTCGACCTCCTGCATCGCTGGGAGGACGACGAGCAGGTGACGCCTCCCCAAAACGAGGCTGAGCAAATTGCCTTGTGGGCCGTCTCGGCACTTATAGAGAGGGTGCTGGTCGAACCGTTCGGCCCGGATTACTCGCGGCTCGTATCAGAAGCGCGAACGCGCCTAACCCCTACTGACTGACCGCCCGCTCATCGGCACAGGAGCCCGCAGTGCGGCAAGAAGCGTGCGTCTTCGAGCGCACGCTACGCGGCAAGAAGCGTGCGTCTTCGAGCGCACGCTACGCGGCAAGAGCGGACGTCTACATTAGCCGAGCGATGGACCGATGACGGTGACGCGCTAACGCATCCGTCACCACGGTGTCAGACACTCCATGCTTGGCGCGTCCATCGCGAACCGTTGCAACAAAACGGGCGATGTGAGGGTCGGGGTCGTTCTCAAGCGCCTCTAGCACGTCAGAACGACGGCTATACCAGCGGACGACGCAGTCGCGGACAGTCGCTGACTTGTCTCGAAGCAGCCGTTGCAGTTGTTCTTCCGACGCTCTGTACGACGTGGCCACAGAGCAGCGCACCATACGGTCGGAGTCGTGCGACAGAGCCTCGATGACATCGTCAGGAGTAAGCGCAACCCTCGGAAGGACGCTACGGACCTGATTATCTGGGTCGAGTGCAAGCGTTCGGAGGACTTTTTCGTTACGAGTCAATAGGGCCAGGTTCGTGCGCACGTGCCGCTCTGGGTCCTGAATGAGACGTTCCACCACTTCAGGGGTGAGGTCTTGACGTCTCGTGACGGCCACTCGCACCGAACTGTTCGCAGCACCTAACGCCACTTCCAGTGCCGAAGGTTTGGGGTTCTCTGCAACCCCGTATCGGGGAAGGTGATGCCGGTCCTCCACGAGCAGTTCGAGCACGTCGTCCGGTGTGCACACGTTCCTCGCAACAGCCGTTCTCACCGCCGTAAATCTGCTCGTCGACAACTCGCGTAGTTCGTCAGGGTCGGTCGACTGCTCTGCAAACAAAGCGATCTCGTTCGGCCTCATGTCCCCAGCGTGTCACATAGCACCGACCCAGTTCGAAGGCTACGCGAGGATTTGGGCAAGGTCGCGGCATGACCGAATGGGCCGCAGCGCACGCTATCTGCGGCATGGTCGGGCGGAGCCCGCTACGCGGCAGAAGCGTGCGTCTTCGAGCGCACGCTACGCGGCAGAAGCGTGCGTCTTCGAGCGCACGCTACGCGGCAGAAGCGTGCGTCTTCGAGCGCACGCTACGCGGCAGAAGCGTGCGTCTTCGAGCGCACGCTACGCGGCAGAAGCGTGCGTCTTCGAGCGCACGCTACGCGGCAGAGTCGGGCGTTTCAGGAGACAATGCCAGGGTGACGATTGGGCACGGCAAGGCCAGCGAGCGCCTCATCGAGCAACGGGTGCGCAACCGCATCATTGAGTACCTAGAGTTGGCGGCGTCGTTCGAGGAACAGCAGCAGTATGAGCGCAACGTACCCATCGCCCACGTCCCGTACGAGGTCATCAACCAATGGGGCGACCAAGTGTGGAAGCACCCGCGCGAGAACCCGCACAACGGCGACATCTACGACGCGGCCGAGGTGGAGGCGCTCTGCCGTTACCAAGAGGTCTTAGAGGCAACGACGCGTGCACTGCCAGACGACTATCCGCCACTCAACAAGGTGCAAGCGATGCCTGAGTGGGCGTCTCTACGTGAGACCGCCGAGCAAGCCCTAGGAGTCCTGATGCAACGGGGCAAGTTCTCCGAGGACCGCGAGATTGACTAACCGAGGTGACCTCACATGGGGCATGCGATGCAGTGTTCATCAAGTTCGCTAAGCACGCGAGCATTGACTGAGTACCCGAGGGGGCGTCGCGACCGAGTTGAGAAGGGTGCAACGTCCGTGCATTTGGTGCGACGAGGACCGCAAGCGTGGCCGCTTGCGGGCGACTGTCGCGACCTCGATGAAGCCGGTGCGTCCGACGTCCCAGCCCCTAATGGTGCGCGCCGCTCTGCTGAAGGCTTGGTAGGCAGACGAGCGCCAGTGTTGCCGGTAGCGCTGGCGGGCCGCGCGCCAGTCATCATCAAGACCCACCGGACCGTTCGGCGGAACCTTTCGCGCCGCTCGTGTTGTCTGAGGGGTGATGGACGAGAACGGACACGACGACTTCACCGCCTACGCGTCGGGACGCTGGGCGTCCCTGGTGCGCGCCGCGGTGCTGCTGGGATGCTCGCACGCGGACGCTGAGGACGCCGCCCAGGCTGCTCTGGTGAAGACGTGGGCGCACTGGGGCCGGGTCCGTCAGCCGGCGGAACCGGACGCTTACGTCTACCGGATCATGGTGAACGACTTGTCCACGTCCAGGCGCCGCCGGTGGTGGGGTGAGAAGCCCACAGCGGTGCTGCCCGACCGGACCCAGCGTGACCGCACCGGTGACGTGGACCTGCGCCGTGCCGTGGTGGCCGCGCTGGGTCAGCTGCCGGTGGAGCAGCAGCAGGTGCTGGTGCTGCGCTTCGTGGCGGACCTGAGCGAGCGCGCTACCGCCGAGGTGCTCGGTGTGGCCCTCGGGACGGTCAAGAGCCGCACCTCAAGGGGCATCGCCGCCTTGGACCCTGCCGACTTCGCCGCCTATGTGGAGGACGACCTGTGATGACCGAACCTGCCCCCGAGGACCGCCGGGTCGAGCTCTTGACCCGCGCCCGTGACGCCATCGTCGTAGCGCCGCTGGACGCGGGCCGCCTGGTGGGGTTGGCGCGGTCGCGTCGGAGGCGACGCCGTGGTGCCGCGGCTGCGGTGCTCGCGTCAGCGCTGGTCGTGACCGTGCTGGCGGTGACGAACCTGGGGGCCGACAACAACCCGGTCCGGCCTGCCGGCGCGGTCGATGGCGAACATGAGTCAACCCCGTTCCCGGCGCCTCCGGCCGGGATGAAGTGGGTCGGGCAGAACGGCGTGGTTGTCGCTGTCCCTGCCTTGTGGCCGGTCAGCGAGTCACCTTGTGGCACCGGGGCGCCCGGTGAGGTCCTTGACGGGACCATGGCCTCTTCGGTGGGTTGCATCCTTCAACCGCAGAGCATCGCCCGGGTGATGTTCACGCCTCTCGCGGCAGATCCGTTCCCGACAACGGCCCGCGGCTGCGACGAGTCCGCCCCTCCCTTCTGCTACGGCGGTGAAGTTTTCCCAGATCAGGGAATGTCGGTGTGGGTCAGCATCAAGCTTGATGACGCCGAGGCGCAGGTGAAGCGCATCTTGGGCAGCGCGATGGTGCTCCCGGCCGGGTGGACGACGGTGCCGTTCGACTCAGGGGCCGCGCTGGCCGAGCGAGTGACCAGGCTCGAGCAGGCTGGGTTCACTGTCGAGGTCACCGATTCGGGGGCCGTCGGCCGCTTCAACATCCACACCACCCCTGAGCTAGGTGCACCCATCGAAGAGGGCGCCACCATCACACTCTCGGCCGTCGGCGGCGTGCCTGCCGGTGGTGCGGAAGCACCCGTGGAGGTGGCGGCCCTGCCTTGCCCGCCGACTGACCGAGGCGCCGTGGACCTCGATGTTTCCGGACCGGGACGGGCAAGACCGGAGGAGGCCGCCGCCCCGTACATCGACGCAGTTCTGGTCCTCGCCTCACGAACCCAGACCCAGGCCACCGTCTACGAGGTTGCCGAGAACGGTCTTGCCGCCCGGGTCTTCTTCCTCAGCCGACGTCCCGACGGATGGTGGCCGGACGCCTACCAGGGGTGCGGGAAGGATGACGCCGCCACTCCGAGCGCCCTGACATGTGGTGGGCGGTCGATGATCTCGGCGGCCCCACCGTTCGGAAACCCGGACGGTGTCGGAACTCGAGGAGAGGCCATCGGGGTATTCCTCACCTCGCGCGTCGCGGCAGCCCTAGATTCGACGGCCGCGTACGTCATCGAGGGACCCGGGCGCGGTGCCTGGTTGCTGCGAGATGACGGGTCCGCTCACGCGCACGTCAACTTCGAGACCAGCAACGGCTACGCCGTGTGGGGATACCAGGCCTGCGCAGGACAGCCGTGAGCCTAGTGTGCCGCTGACCAGATCACGACATAGACAACGACCGCTCATCGGCAGAGTCGGGCTGATTGCTAGGTGCCGGACGACATGTACGCGGCGAGGATGTAATTGGGGTGCCGGTCGAGGTTGTTGCGTGCCCGGTCGTAGCGCATCGTGGTCCGCGGGTCGGCGTGGCGGGCAGCGATCTGGACGTCTCGGAGGTCGACGCCGGCGTCGAGCATAGTGGTGACGAAGGTGTGGCGCAGCATGTGAGGGTGCATGCGAGCGGTGAGCACCCGACCTTGCTTGGCGAGGTCTCGGAGCCGTCGGGTTGCGCAATGGCGGTCCATGCGGCTTCCGGTTCCGCTGCGCAGGATCGGCCCACCTTCACGATCACCGACCGCCCGGTCCAGTGCCCGCGCGACCGCGGGCGGGAGCGGAACCAGGACGACCTTGGTTCCCTTGCCGCAGACCTTCAGGACCCGGTGTCCGTGGCTCTTGCCCATGTTCTCGATGTCGGAACCGGTGGCTTCGAAGATCCGAAGTCCGAGCAGCCCGAGCATCGCAACCAGAGCGAAGTCGTTGGGGTTGGTCGAGTCGCGCGCGGTGCTCAGCATCGCCTCGAACTGCAAGTGACTCAGGCCAAGGTTGGTGATTCGGGCGGCACGTGTGGTCGCCGGACATAGTCGGCGGGCGAGTGCTCAAGTACTCCGTCGATGACACAGGTGCGGAAGAACCCGATGACCACCGAAAGGCGCCGCGAGACCGTTGAAGGCTTATAGCGGGCCTGTTCTTGCATCCAGCGGACATATAGTTCGATGTGCGGTCGTTGAGCTTGCAGCGGTTGTAGTCCTCGTTCCTGGCACCACGACACGAAGGCGCGCAGGTCCGTGGCAGCGTGCTTGCGGGACAGGTCTTTGTAGCGGGCGAGGTAGGCAGCTATCGCCAGGTGTAGACGGTCTTCAACGGGTAGTGATGCGCTCGGCGCGAGAAGGATGGTTTCCATCTCACCATCGGCGCACCGGAGTCCGTCATGGTCAAGTGCGCCAGCTGCCTTGCGCCCGACTCTGCCGATGTGAGGGCGTTCGAGTCGGGTGCCGCGCTCGTCTGCCGCGCGGCATCCTCGGGTTCCAGAAGTCCAAGCACCCCTGCGCTACGTGTCAGCGCGGGATCAGGGAGTTGCCTCGCGACCCACCGGGCGAAGCGCACATGTCTCCCGGCGCTTCCAGCGGGGTGGTTGGCGGTAGTAGGACTTCAGCCCGCCTCGTGACTTCGGAGGTACGGCGTTCCAGTCGGTCCATGTGACCTCGTAGCCAAGTGATCGCGCCATGACTTCCATGGCGCTGCGGCTGGGAATGCCGACCGGGGCCATTGCTTGGTCGGGTGTGTAGGCAACGGAGTTGAGGTGACTGCTGGTCGGCTCTTCTGCCAGTCTGATGACGGGCTCTTCGGCCAGGGCGAACTCGCTGTCGATGATGATCAATTTCGGACGCATCTGGTGGCACAGGTTCAGCAGGCCGTAGTGGTCCATGACGTGGTAATAGAGACCGTAGATGGCAACGACATCGAACTGTTCCTCGTCGGCGGCCAGGAGTGGGAGTTGTTCGTAGACATCGCCGTGGATGAAGCGGACCTTGGACTTGAGATCAGAATCGGGGTACGCCTCGAATTGCGCGCTCTGGTCAGCCCGTACCTCGACTCCGACGACCTCTCGGGCACCCGCTGCGCTCAGCGCGTACGACCAGCGGCCATCGTGCGAGGCGAGATCAAGCACTCGGGCGTCCTTGATGTCCTCGGCGAACTGTCCGATGAGGAACCTGTGTCGTTTGTTGAGGCGGTTGATGCTGAGTTTCTTCCCCGCGTAGCGCGGGTTGTCCGAGAGAAAGTCGAAGAAGGGCACCGGTCGGATGCTACGTGACCGCACGGGTTGACCCGTGCACCCAGCCGTACGTTCGATGTCGCTGAGAGCGATGCGACCCGTCCGTGTTGCCCGCTGACGGCATCCGCATCTGCCGCGACCGGCGCGGTCCTGCCGAGATGAGTGCGTTCCTCGGTCGCCATGCTGAAGGCACTGGGACGGGGTTCAGTCCACTCGTCTGGGTGTTGCGGGAACCTTATGTCGGGGCCGCCCCGTCAAAGGAGGAGAGCGAACGAGCCAGGGAGCCTGAATGAGCGAGGATGACGGAGACTTCTCCGCCTTTGCGAGCGCCCGTTGGGGCCCGATGGTTCGGTCTGCCATCGTGCTGGGTTGCACGGTCGATCAGGCACATGACCTGGTGCAGTCAACCTTGATGCGGTGCTACATCAAGTGGGCGAAGGTGCAGCGCGCGGATAACCGCGACGCCTACGTGTACCGGGTCCTGCTCAACTGCTACCGGGACAGCAGACGACGCCACTGGTGGGGCGAACGACCCACCGACACGCTCCCTGACGCGGGTGTTGCTGACACTGCCGACGGCGTGGCTGTAGCCGATGCCATTCATCGGGCGATGCGCGACCTGAGCCACGACCACCGCGAGGTGGTGGTCCTCCGGTACTACGCGCAGATGACCGAAGCGCAGACCGCCCAGTTCCTCGGCACTTCTCTCGGGACGGTCAAGAGCCGTCACTCCCGCGCGATGGCGAAACTGGCCGTCAGCCCGCATCTGTCAGACATCTCTGAAGGGCACCTGTCATGAACGAACGCCACCGGACCCTCCTCGACGACCTCGACGAGGCTTCCGTTGGGGCAGCACCGGTCGGGCATCTGCTGACCGGCGGGCAGGCCGCGAAGCGCCGTAAGCAAAGCGCTTTCGTTGCGGGGGCGGCAGCCGTGACCGCGCTGGTGGTCGGCGGAAGTGCCCTGGCTCTCCAAGGTATCCCTGGCGGCAGCGCCGACCGCGACAGCAATGACCTGCTGACCGCAGAGTCTGCGGGCCCTGACCTGGCAGTAGAGGCGGCAATTGGTGTCTCGGAGCCTCTTGCAGCCCTGATTGACGGACAGGACGGGAGGGTGGCCATCTGGAACCCTGGGGACCGCACCCTCGCGTTCGTACCTGACGCGGTGTACATGAGCGGTTGCCCACCATTGGGGACCGCGAAGTTCACCAACTCCGGGGCCGTGACACTCATCGTCCGGAATGACCTGACCCCCGACGTGTGTGGCACCGACATGCAGTCCGCCACCGTGACCATCGACGGCCTCACCACTGCCCCCCCAGAGTTGACTGTCATCGTCTCAGGCGAAACCGACACCATCCCAGTCAAGTTCCTCCCGGACGGTCAGGCGCCAACGCGAAACGGCCATCGGGAGTCGACGTCGCAGTCAGTTCCCGTGTCTTGGTACGCGGGGATGCCCCGAGGAGCCGCGCCCGCGACAGGCAGGGACGGCCGAGTCACGCCTATGGCCGTTTCGTGGGTCAAAGGTGAATCGAAAATCCAGGTGACTGTGTGGGGGTCCAGTTCGTGTCCGTCCGTTGCCGAGACCGCGTCCGTATCTGACTCCGGGAACGCAGTGACGCTCGTCGAACGACGCCACGGGGACGTGGGCGAGGACATTCCCTGTACGGCAGACGTAGCGCCAGCGACGTCGATCGTCGACGTACCTCAGCGGGTGGTGGAAGCCACCAAGGTGCGCGTCATCTTTATGGCCGAGAACGGCGCGGAGTTTGTCCTCATGCTGGCGTGACACCCGCCCGCTTCTGCCGCGTTCCGCGCGGGGTCATGCTGAGACTGGACCATGCGCGAGTTCCGCCGTGGTCCACTTCTCGGCATGGAACGGTTGCGTTGGCGAAGTCGTCAGACAAGCGTGAGTTCATCCGTCGCTCTGTGCATTCTGACGCCCCTGCTGATGCTCACTGCATGCAGCAGCGGACAGTCGCCGCAAACGCAAACGCCCTCGAAGGTCGCTGAACAGCACGCGCCGGTGTTGGTGCCGGATGTGCTGGGGGTGCCGCTCGACGAGGGCAAAGACAGCTTGGAGCGGCTTGGGCTCGTGGCCCAGTATGAACCCCGCAACTGCGGTCCCACGGACTCGTGTGCGTCGAATCTGGTCATCGGGCTCGTGCCTGAAGCGGGGTCATCGGTTTCAGTCGGTAGCACCGTCACCCTCATCTACTACGGCGCGTAGGGCCCTCGGCCGCGACTGAACATCCGCTTCTGCCGCCCAGCAGGCTCCGCCCGACCCTGCCGCGTAGCGTGCGCTCGAAGACGCACGCTTCTGCCGCGTAGCGTGCGCTC
>NZ_FOQG01000004.1:0-110468 GCF_900113685.1 Nocardioides psychrotolerans | reverse complement strand
CTGCCGCGTAGCGTGCGCTCGAAGACGCACGCTTCTGCCGCGTAGCGTGCGCTCCGGTCGATCTGCGGCCAGGGAACTGGGAGCTAGTAGCGTGCGTCTCATGGTCATGGCAGCGGTCATCCGAATCTCCGTCCTAGCGGCCGCCTCGTTGACTCTTTCCGCGTGCACCAGCGCCAGCACCACAGTGCGGGACGGCGGCGACGGGGGCTGTGTGAGCGGTTACGTCCACGTCGTCGAGGCAGCAAACTGGCGTGGTCTTTCGGAAGCGATGTTGACCTCCACCGAGTGGGGCTCCGTGGCGTCTGTGCGGACCCAAGCGCAGGGGGGCGAAATCGGCTCTGGTGACGTCGATGTGCTTCGAGTGGTTGACCTCCTCGACAAGCGCGAGCGACGCCTGGTGCAAGTGGACGTTTGGCGCACGGAAGAGGGAACGTGGCGTTTCGGCGACTGGGGTCAGTGCATCGACTAGCAACGTGGTCGACGCTCGCTCATGCCGCGAGCTGCGCGGTCGCACCCAGAGTCGCGCACGCGGGCAGCGGCCCGGCATCATGGGCAGATGTCCAAGAAGCGTCAGTCGGCGTGGCGCGTCGCCGTTCGCCGCTCCGACGGTTCGACCCTGTACTACGCCGAGCGGACGTCACGACAGGGTCAGTCGGAGTGGACGCCACGCGTGAACCAAGCCCACGTCTTTGCCACGGAGAACGAGGCAGCTGCGTTCGCTGGCTCGTGCTCAACCAACGCGGACGCCATCGAGTACCTGGTGCAGCGAGTCTGACCAGGTCCGCCCGACCCTGCCGCGATCCGGGCGGCGTCTCACAACCGGCGGCATCGGCCCTCGGGTCTGTTGCACGGTCAGGCGATGAACCTTGGGTGTTCAGTCCGGCGCGGATGAATGCCAGCACTACTAGGGCAGGAGGTCCAGGTACTTCTTGCGAGCTGGCATGGCGTGGATGACGATCACATCGCCGCTGTCGAAGACCAGAACAACCGTCTCCAGGAGCCGGGTCCTGGTGTCGAAACCCAGGCGCAACTCCCGGCGTGGTGGGCCGCCTTCGTCGAGGGGCTCGATCCACAGCGACCACTCTGCCGCCTGGGTTGCGTCCTCCGATGAGACTCCGTGCCTGAGCGCGCTCGGGTGGACCTTCACGCAGCGAAGTGGGCCAGCGCAGCCCGGATCGCCTCGGACCTGCTCATGTCGCTCTTAGCTGCGGCCAGGTCAAGAGCGTCGAGTTCCTCGACGGTCAGCCGCACCGCCACAACTTGCATCGGTTCAGCCCCACGACCAGGACGCCCACGACCCTGACGCTGCAGCTCCTCAACGTCGTATCCCGCTTCGGCCTCGTCGGCCCACTTCTGGATCTGTTCCTCGCTCACCATGCGCATATCGTATAACGAAAATGAGGGCGGTTCCAGAGGCCGAGCTATGT
The DNA here is from genome assembly GCF_900113685.1 of Nocardioides psychrotolerans. GTDB lineage: Bacteria > Actinomycetota > Actinomycetes > Propionibacteriales > Nocardioidaceae > Nocardioides > Nocardioides psychrotolerans. Next base: position 109,041 of record NZ_FOQG01000004.1, on the reverse strand, counting down.
CGATCTGATGGCCGGTGCGGACGCCCTGGTACTACTGATCTGGGGCCACCCTCCCGGCGGGTAAGAGTCCCGGGACGTGGTGGGGTTGGGGTAGGTCGGCGGGGACTCTGCCTCACGCTCCCTGCTGGACACGTCCTTCGTTCCGTCCGCGCCCGGTCGAACCGCTGGTGGCAACAGATTGGCAACACCAGAGCTGTAAACAGCCCGATCGAGCCAACATCGCCCCATCACGAAAAGCGTGTGTGCTCTGCGGTTTCGTCGATTTCCAACTACTTCCGATCGTCGTCAGATGGCTCTCCGAGTGCGGGGTTCAGGAGTGACTCGGTGACTCAATGGTCTGGGGTCATGCTGTCCGCAGAGAGTCCGCAGGACGTCCGTCAGCGGCCATCGGCGGATCACGACCACCAACGCATCAGCGCAGGTCAGCCCGCATGTGCCAACATCTGTCATCTACAGTCGTTGAGCCTGACCTACAAGGAGACCAAGAAGTGAGCCCGAGGGGCGAGCTTGCTCGTCCCCTCGCGGCGAACGCCGCAGGTGCTGGCGCGCAGCGTCAGCAGACCAAGAAGTGAGCCCGAGGGGCGAGCTTGCTCGTCCCTCGGCAGGTCGCTGACCTTCTGATCGTCCCTCGCCCCCGGCCCCGCAAGGAGCCGGGGGCGAGGTGCGTCTCAGCCGGAGACGTAGGCGGCGAGGTGCTGCCCGGTGAGCGTCGAGCCGTCGGCGACGAGAGCCGCCGGCGGGCCCCCGAAGACGATCGTGCCGCCGTCGTGGCCGGCGCCGGGTCCGAGGTCGATGATCCAGTCGGCGTGGGCCATCACGGCCTGGTGGTGCTCGATGACGATCACCGACAGCCCCGACTCCACCAGCCGGTCGAGCAGACCGAGCAGCTGCTCGACGTCGGCGAGGTGGAGGCCGGTGGTCGGCTCGTCGAGGACGTAGACCTCACCCTTCTCCGCCATCTGCGTGGCCAGCTTGAGCCGCTGCCGCTCGCCGCCCGAGAGCGTCGTGAGCGGCTGCCCGAGGCTGAGGTAGCCCAGCCCGACGTCGGAGAGCGTGTCGAGGATCTTGTGGGCCGCCGACACCTTGGCATCGCCCTCGGCGAAGAACACGGTGGCCTCGCTGACCGACATCCTCAGCACCTGGCTGATGTTCTTGCCCCCGAACGTGTAGTCCAGCACCGACGCCTGGAACCGCCGCCCCTCGCACTCCTCGCAGGGCGACTCCACCGTGGCCATGACGCCGAGCTCGGTGAAGATCACCCCGGCGCCGTTGCAGGTCGAGCAGGCACCTTCGGAGTTGGAGCTGAACAGCGCCGGCTTGACCCCGTTGGCCTTCGCGAAAGCCTTGCGGATCGGCTCCAGCAGACCGGTGTACGTCGCCGGGTTGCTGCGCCGCGATCCCTTGATGGCGCTCTGGTCGACCGACACGACACCGTCTCGACCCAGCACGGAGCCGGTCACCAGCGAGCTCTTGCCCGACCCAGCGACACCGGTCAGGACGCAGAGCACGCCGAGGGGGATGTCGACGTCCACACCCCTCAGGTTGTGGGCCGTCGCTCCCCGGACCTCGAGCACACCCGCGGGCGTCCGGACGTCGTCCTTGAGCCGTGCACGGTCGTCGAGGTGCCGACCGGTGGTCGTGTCGCTGGACCGAAGGCCCTCGACCGTGCCCTCGAAGCAGATGGTGCCCCCGCCGGTGCCCGCACCCGGGCCGATGTCGACGACGTGGTCCGCGATCGCGATCGTCTCCGGCTTGTGTTCCACGACCAGGACGGTGTTGCCCTTGTCGCGCAGCTGGAGCAGCAGCTGGTTCATCCGCTCGATGTCGTGCGGGTGGAGACCGATGGTGGGCTCGTCGAAGACGTAGGTGACGTCGGTGAGCGAGGACCCGAGGTGGCGGATCATCTTGGTCCGCTGGGCCTCACCGCCGGACAGGGTCCCGGAGGGACGGTCCAGCGAGAGGTAGCCCAGGCCGATCTCGGTGAACGAGTCGAGCAGGTGCTGGAGCCCGGCCAGCAGGGGGGCGACCGACGGCTCCTCCAGCTCGCGCACCCAGTCGGCCAGGTCGCTGATCTGCATCGCGCAGAGGTCCGCGATGTTCCGGCCCCGGATCTTCGACGACAGTGCCTCCTGAGTCAGCCGGGTCCCGCCGCAGTCGGGGCAGCGCTGGAAGGTGACCGCCCGCTCAACGAAGCGGCGTACGTGCGGCTGCATGGCCTCGGGGTCCTTGGACAGCATCGACTTCTGGATCTTGGGGATGATCCCGTCGAAGGTCAGGTTGATGCCTTCGACCTTGATCTTGGTCGGCTGCGCGTAGAGCATCGTGGCGAGCTGCTTCTTCGTGAACGACGAGATCGGCTTGTCCATGGGCAGCCCTACGCCCTCGAACAGCCGGCCGTACCAGCCGTCCATGGAGTAGCCCGGGATGGTCAGCGCGCCGTCGCTCAGGGACAAGGTGTCGTCGTAGAGGGCGGTGAGGTCGATGTCGCTCACGTTGCCCGTGCCTTCGCACCGCGGGCACATGCCACCGAGGTAGACGGCGTCCTTCACGACGCTCTTCTCGACGCGACCACCCTTGTCGGTCGACATCACCCCGCTCGCCGTGCGCGTCGGGACGTTGAAGGAGAACGCCGTCTGCGGCCCGATGTGGGGATCGCCGAGGCGGCTGAACAGGATCCGCAGCATCGCACTGGCGTCGGTCGCGGTGCCGACCGTCGAGCGTGGGTTGGCCCCGAGCCGCTCCTGGTCGACGATGATCGCGGTCGTCAACCCCTCGAGGAGGTCGACCTCAGGACGCGCCAGCGACGGCATGAACCCCTGCACGAACGCGCTGTAGGTCTCGTTGATCATCCGCTGCGACTCCGCGGCGATGGTGCCGAAGACCAACGAGCTCTTGCCGGAGCCCGAGACGCCGGTGAAGACGGTGAGCCGTCGCTTCGGGATCTCGACGTCGACGTCGCGCAGGTTGTTCACCCGAGCGCCGTGCACCCGGATCAGGTCGTGGCTGTCAGCCACGTGCCGTATCTCCGACGGATCTGCGCTCTGCTGCGTCATGGCGAGGACGCTACCGGCGTTTGTGCGGACCGGTCACCGGGTACAGCCCGGACGTCTCCTGCGGGCTCACCTCGTTCCCCCCACCCACGGCGGCGACCGGCAGTAGGGTCAGCCGACCGCTTCGCACCAACGAAGGACGTAGACATGTCTGTGACGGGCACCGCTCACCCGGGCGGCCACCAGAGCGATCGAGCCGACGTCGAGCTGCGCCTCCCCGCCGACAGCGCCTACGCGTCGGTGCTGCGCACCACCGCGGCGGGACTCGCGGCCCGGCTCGACTTCACCATCGACGACATCGAGGACCTGCGCATCGCGGTGGGCGAGGCCAACGCGATGGTGCTGCCCGAGGCGGACCCGGGCTCGGACCTCACGTGCCGCTTCTACCTCGCGCCCGGCACGCTCACGATCGCGGTGAGCGTGGCGTCGCTCGGCGCGGCGGCACCCGACCGCGACAGCTTCGCCTGGCAGGTGCTGACCACGTTGGCCACCAGCGCGACGGCCGAGTCGGTCGACGACCAGTTCGTGGTGACGTTGACGATGCACTCCTCCATCGCCGGAGTCGGCCTCTGACATGGACCTTCACCCCCCTCGGGACGAACTCCCGGACGATGAGGAACAGCTGACCGGGGTCGAGCTCACCCGCAAGCGCAGTGCCGCGCTCTTCGTCGTCTTCCACGACGAGGGCGAGTCACAGGCCAAGCGCGACGGCGCCCGCGACGGGCTGGTGCACCTGCACCTGCCCCTGGTCGAGCACTGCGCACGACGCTTCCGCAACCGCGGGGAGCCCTTCGAGGACCTGGTCCAGGTCGGCACCATCGGTCTCATCAAGTCGATCGACCGGTTCGACTCCTTCCGCGGCGTGGAGTTCTCCACCTACGCCACCCCCACGATCATCGGTGAGATCAAGCGCTACTTCCGGGACAAGGGCTGGGCGATCCGGGTGCCGCGGCGGCTCCAGGAGCTGCGGATGCAGATCGGCGCCGCGACCGCCGAGCTCACCCAGTCGCTGGGGCGCTCCCCCACGGTGCGCGAGCTCGCCGAGAACATCGGCTGCAGCGTCGAGGAGATCGTCGAGGGCATCGAGTCCAGCAACGCCTACTCCACGCTCTCCCTCGACGCCTCGGACGACTCCGACGACTCGGCTGCGTCCATGCTCGACGCCATCGGCGTCCATGACGCCGGGCTCGAGCACGTAGAGATCCGCGAGTCGCTCAAGCCGTTGCTCGACCGCCTGGAGCCGCGGGAGAAGAAGATCCTGCTGCTGCGCTTCTTCAAGAACATGACGCAGTCGCAGATCGCCGAGGAGATCGGCGTGTCCCAGATGCACGTGTCCCGCCTGCTGACGCGCACGCTCGAGCAGCTCCGTACGTCGCTGGAGCAGCAGGACTGAGCCGCTGGCCGTCACTCCTCCGTGGCGCCGCGCTCCCCGGTCGGGTCGTCGGCCAGCACGTCGGTGGTGGCGGGGTGGACCATCCCCGCGATCACGACCAGTGCCGTTGCCGCCATCACGATCGCGACCGGCCAGAACTCCCGCAGGTTCCACGCCAGCCCCAGCTGGATGAGCTGGGTCAGCAGGACCGGCCCGCGGGCCCACCCCTGTCGGCGGGTGAGCGCCAGGGCGCAGCCCACCATGGCGACGCCGTAGACACCGAAGAACACGCTGGTGGTGACGCCCATCGACATGCGTTGCGAGGACAGGTGGGCGATCTCCAGCAGGGCCAGCAGCACCAGGAGTCCACCCTGCACAGCGGTCAGCGAGGCCGCCACCGTGAGCGGGGGCGGGTTGCCGGGCCGGTGGTCGGGGCCCTCGAGGGGAGCAGGTGTCGACACCCTGGCAGCGTACGGGGCATCCCAGGGCCGTGCCTCTGACATCTCTGTGATCCAACGAACCACCCCAAAGGCTTGATCCGCGGGGCAAATGTTGCAATTCTGTTCAAGCGCTCGTGATCACCTTCACTAATGCGGCGTCCGGCGCGCCCGCAGGCCTGAGAACCCCTGCCTGCACTCACTGCGAAAGAGAGATCCACCACCCCATGGATTGGCGTCACCGTTCCGCGTGCCTCGATGAGGATCCGGAGCTGTTCTTTCCGATCGGCAACACCGGTCCGGCCATCCTCCAGATAGAGGAGGCCAAGCAGGTCTGCCGACGCTGCGACGTGCGCGAGCTCTGCCTCTCGTGGGCGATCGAAGCAGGCCAGGATCACGGCGTATGGGGTGGGCTGAGCGAGGATGAGCGCCGCGCGCTCAAGCGACGCAACGCCCGCTCGCGCGTCCGCACCGCCTGAGCGTCACTCCAGCGGTACGTCGATCCCCGCCCGGGTGCCTGCGCCGTCGGGGCGTGGGCCCAGCGTGAGCTGGCCGCCCAGCTCCGACTCCACCAGCGTCCGGACGATCGACAGACCCAGGTTGGTCGACCCGTCGAGGTCGAAGCCCTCGGGCAGACCACGGCCGTCATCGTCCACGGTCATCGTCAACCTCCCCACCAGGCGCTGCACCGTGACCGTGATCAGTCCGATGGTCGTGGCGTCCTCGGCGTCGTAGCCGTGCTCCACGGCATTCTGGAGCACCTCGGTGAGCACCATGGCCAGGGCGGTGGCGGACTCGGACGGCAGGACTCCGAACGACCCCTCGCGGCGCACCCGGACCCGGCCGCCGGACGAGCCGACGTCGGTCACCATGCTGCCCAGGCGGTCGGCGATCTCGTCGAACGCGACGGTCTCCTCGACTGCCTGGCTCAGCGTCTCGTGCACGATCGCGATCGAGCCGACCCGTCGTACGGCCTCCTCGAGGGCCAGCTTGGCCTCCTCGGAGTCGATCCGGCGTGCCTGGAGCCGCAGCAGCGCCGCGACCGTCTGCAGGTTGTTCTTCACGCGGTGATGGATCTCGCGGATGGTGGCGTCCTTGGTGATCAGCTCGCGGTCGCGACGGCGCAGGTCGGTGACGTCGCGGACCAGGATCAGGCCGCCGATGTGCTCCCCTTGCGGGCGCAGCGGGATCGCGCGGACGATCAGGGAGACCTGGTCGCTGCCGATCTCGGTGTCGCGGTGGGCCCGTCCCCCGAGCACGGCGCTCAGAGTCTCCTCGTCGGGGCGCCGCCGCGGTGGCACCAGCTGGCGGGTGAGGTCGGCCAGGCTGAGGCCGGTCAGGTCACCCGACAGGCCCAGCCGACGATAGACCGACAGGGCGTTGGGGCTCGCGTAGACGACCATCCCTGCGGCGTCCACCCGGAGGAAGCCGTCACCGACGCGGGGTGAGTCGGCATGGTCGCTGCGCTGCCCGACCTCGGGGAAGTGTCCGCCGGAGATCATCTGGGTGAGGTCGGCCGCCGTCTGGAGGTAGGACAGCTCGAGGCGGCTCGGGGTGCGCACGCCGAGCAGGTTGGTGTTGCGGGCGATCACGGCGATCACCCGGCCCGCGCGCCGCACCGGGATGGTCTCGACCCGGACCGGCACGTCGTCGCGCCACTCGGGGTCGCCCTCACGGACCAGCCGGCCGTGGGCCCACGCCTCGTCGAGCATCGGTCGACGCCCCACCGGCACGAACGTGCCGACGATGTCATCGATGTAGGCGGTCGGACCGGTCGTCGGACGCATCTGCGCCGCTGCCCAGAAGCCGTTTCCTCTCTGGTCGGGCAGCCAGAGCACCAGATCGGCGAACGAAAGGTCGGCGATGATCTGCCAGTCGGCCATGATCAGCTGCAGCCAGGTCACGTCCTCCTCGCCGAGGTCGGTGTGGCTGCGCACGAGCTCGATCATCGAAGGCACACCCCTGAGCGTAGGTGTTCACGACCCCGACATCCTCCCCGTCGTGACCTTTGGCAGGATGGACGTCATGTCGGCGGCGTACTGGAAGCAGGTTCACGACGACGACTTCGCCGTCCCCACCGACCGGTCGCTCTCGGACCTCACCGCGGAGCTGACCCGGCTGCTCGGGGACGCCGACCCCGACCTACGCGACGGCCTCGCGCTGCCGGCCCTCGCGACATGGGTGCAACGGGGCGTCTACGACGACCTGCTGCCCGGTCTCGGCGACGGCATGGCCGCCGGCCTGAGGGTCGGCCTCGGCGAGAGCGGCACCGACTCGGTCTTCCGCCGCAGCTTCTCCGTGCTGATCCTGGCGTGCTGCATCGAGCGCGACAACGACCGGCCGCTCGTCCCGGGCGGCAAGGTCCTCGAGTGGGGCGACCGGATCGCGACCTGGATGCTCACCGAGCAGGACCTGCGCGGCCACGTGCCCGGCAAGGGCTGGGCGCACGCCGTGGCCCATGGCGCAGATGCCCTCGGCGCCCTCGCCGCCTCGCCCCACGTCGGGGTCGGGGAGCTGACCGTGCTGCTCGACGTCATCGCCGAGCGACTGGTCGCACCGGTCGACGTCCTCTTCACCGCAGGTGAGTCCGACCGGCTGGCCGTGGCCGCCATGAGCGTGCTGCGTCGCAACCACGTGCCTCTCGACCTGATCGAGATCTGGGTCGACACGCTCTCCGCCGCCGCCCGTCACCAGCACGACGGCACCGATCGTGACCCCTACCTGCGCGCCGGCAACACCGAGGCCTTCCTGAGGGCTCTCTACCTCCAGCTGGCCCTCGGGCAGCGCCCCCCCGGCGTACGCGCGGACCTGCTGCTGCTCCTCGTGGAGGCGCTTCGCTCCACCAACCCGCACTACCTGGGCGCCAGGGTGGCTGCTCCGGCCGGGGAGTCCTGAGTAGCCTGCGGGCATGACTCAGGAAGAGACCACCGACGCCGTCCTCGACGGCCACTCCGGCGCGCTGGCCGTCGCCGTCGCCCGTGCCTACGGCGTGGAGACCATGTTCACGCTGTCGGGGGCCCATGTGTTCCCGATGTACGACGGAGCCGTCAAGGCCGACCCGCCCATGCGCCTGTTGGACGTGCGTCACGAGCAGACCGCGGCGTTCGCCGCGGAGGCAACCGGCAAGCTTACCCGCGTGCCCGGCCTCGCCGTGCTGACTGCCGGACCGGGCGTGACCAACGGCGTGAGCGCGATCGCCCAGGCGCAGTTCGCCGGCTCCCCGATGGTGGTCGTCGGTGGTCGCGCCCCGGCCAACCGCTGGGGCAGCGGCAGCCTCCAGGAGCTCGACCAGCCGCCCATCGTCGCCTCGGTCTCCAAGATGGCGACCACGCTCCACACCGCCGGCGACATCCTCGGCGGCATGGACCGGGCCTTCAACGCTGCCGGCTCCTCGCACCGCGGCCCGGTCTTCGTCGACGTCCCGATGGACGAGTTCTTCAACGCCTCCTCCGGCCCGGCCCCCGTGCGTTCCTCCACCCGTGGTGCGGAGCCCGACGGCGACGCCATCGCGAAGATCGCCGGGCTGCTGGCCTCGGCCGCGCGCCCCGTGCTGATCCTCGGCACCGACGTGTGGGCCGACGGCGCCGAGGTCGCCGCGCTGCGCTTCGTCGAGGCCATCGGCATCCCGACGATCACCAACGGCATGGGCCGCGGCGTGATCCCCGGAGGCCACCGCCTGCTGGCGACCAAGGCCCGCGGCCAGGCCCTGAGCGGTGCGGACCTGGTCGTCGTGGTCGGCACCCCGCTGGACTTCCGGCTCGGCTACGGCATCTTCGGCGGCAAGGACGGCACGGAGCCTGCCCAGGTCGTGCACGTCGCGGACTCCCCCGGCCAGGTCTCCGGCCACGCCACCCTCGCAACATCGGTCTCCGGCGACCTGACATCGGTCTTCGACGGCCTCCAGGCTGCGCTCGAGCGCGGCTCCAAGCCCGACTGGTCCACCTGGGTCTCCTCGCTGCAGGACACGGTGGCCGCCACCACCGCGCGCGACCTGGAGCTGCTGCGCGCCGAAGCCGACCCGATCCACCCCGCCCGCATCTACGGCGAGCTGGTCCCCCGGCTGGCCGAGGACGCCGTCGTCATCGGCGACGGCGGCGACTTCGTGTCCTTCGCCGGCAAGTTCGTCGAGCCGAAGCGCCCCGGCGGCTGGCTCGACCCCGGCCCCTACGGCTGCCTCGGCGCCGGACTGGGAGCGGCGATCGCGGCCCGCCTGGCCCGACCGTCCTCGCAGGTGGTGCTGCTGCTCGGCGACGGCGCCGCGGGCTTCTCGCTGATGGACGTCGACACCCTGGTCAGGCACAACCTGCCGGTCGTGATGATCATGGGCAACAACTCCGCCTGGGGCCTGGAGAAGGGCCCCATGCAGATGCTCTACGGCTATGACGTGATCGCCGATCTCGCGCCGCGAACGGCCTACGAGGAGGTCGTCAAGGCACTCGGCGGAGCCGGGGAGATGGTCACTGACCCGCGCCAGATCGGCCCGGCGATCGACCGTGCCTTCGCCTCCAACGTGCCCTACCTGGTCAACGTGATCACCGACGTGGACGCGGCCTACCCACGCTCCACGTTCGGGATCTGATGCTGCTGCGCCTCGCGACGCCCGAGGACCACGAGGTCGTCGGACGCGCTACGGTGGCCGCCTACTCCCCCTTCATCGGGGGCGAGCGGCCCGACACGGGCTACGTCGAGCAGCTCCGAGACGCCGCCCGCCGGGCCGAGGAGGCCGACCTGTGGGTGGCCTGCTCGGCCGACGGGGCGGTGCTCGGCTCCGTCACGATCTGCCCCGAGGGCTCGCCGTGGCGCGAGCTCGCCCGCCCGGGCGAGGGCGAGTTCCGGATGCTCGCGGTCGACCCGGCCGCACAGGGGCAGGGCGTCGGCCGGGCCCTGGTCGAGCACGCGCTGGCGCACTTTCGTGTGTCCGGGGCGTCGGGGGTCGTGCTGTGCAGCATGGCCGAGATGACCGCGGCCCACGCGCTCTACGGCCGGCTCGGGTTCGAACGGGAGCCCGCGCTCGACTGGTCGCCGGCCCCGGGCGTCGAGCTGTTGTCCTTCCGCCTCACCTTCGCGATGCAGGAGTCCTGATGAGCGATCCGTCGACGGCTGCCCTCACCTTCGTCGTGGGTGAGGAAGACACCGCGCTCGCCGTGGGGTCGGGCTCGCTGCCCGTCCTCGGCACCCCACGCCTCCTGGCCTGGCTGGAGGCGGCCACCTGTGCGGCGATCGAGCCCGCGCTCCCCGAGGGCTCGACCAGCGTGGGAACGCGCATGACGCTCGAACACCTCGTCGCGAGCCCCGTCGGCCAGGAGGTGGAGGTGACCGCCTCGTCGTCGTACGTCGACGGGCGGCTGCACCGCTTCACCGTCGCCGCACGGCACGTGAGCGGCGGGGCCGCCGGGAAGGTCGTCGGGACCGGCGAGGTGACGCGGGTGGTGGTCGACGCGGAGAAGTTCCTGGGGCGGATTTCGCCTCCGTCGTGAAGTTTGGGACACTGTTGCCTGAATGGCCCTCGATGGGTCGCATTGGATTCCAGGAGGACACCATGGGCAAGACCGGACGCAAGCGCCGCGCTCGCAAGAAGAAGGCCGCCAACCACGGCAAGCGCCCCAACGCCTGAGCACCTGCTCGGCAGTTGATGCACTGGACCCCCCGCCTCTCGGCCGGGGGTTCGTTGCATTTCGGGGTGCGGGTCGCCGTGCGGGGTGCGGGTCGCCGTGCGCCTAGGGCAGGCTGACGGCGTGACGTCCTCCACCTCCCCGCTGCCGGTCCGCGTCGCCGCCGGCGTGCTCGTGCGTCGCGACGACCTCCTGCTGCTGCAGCGACGGGGCGACGACGGCACTTGGGGCGTTCCGGGCGGCCCGCTCGAGCCCGGTGAGTCACTGGAGCAGACGGCCCGACGCGAACTGCTGGAGGAGACGGGCCTCTCGGCGGGGGCCCTGACCCTGCTGGACGTCTACTCCGGCCCGGAGTTCCGCGTGCGCTACCCCGACGGCTTCGAGGCCTACGTCGTCGGCGCGACGTTCGAGACCTCGGACGTCACCGGGGCCCTGGTGGCCGACGGCGAGGAGACGCGGGAGCTCGCGTGGTTCCCGGTCGAGTCGCTGCCCACACCCCTGAGCGCCTACACGCGGGCGCTGCTCGCGCAGGTGGACATCGTCACTGCCGGCACGATCCGCGACTAGCACGACGAGGACGGCTGGGGCGTCCTCGACTCCCCTGCCACGCCCGGAGGGTGCTGGTTCCACGTCTCGATCACCCTGCGCGACGGCGCGCTCCGCCCTCTCGTCGGTGACCAGGTGCACTTCACCTACGAGGCGGCGGACCAGGACGGGTGCTCGTGGCGAGCGTTGGTCGTCTGGCTACCCGGCGTCGACCTGGCGCGACGCCCGTCCGAGCCCCTGCCGCCCTCCGATGCCTACCGGAGCGCGCTGACGGTGACCTTCGACGGCCCTGGGCTCGTCGAGTGACGCAACGAGCATGCGCTGGGGCCCTCTTGACCTGCCGGATGCGTCACTCGACGCTCACCCGAGCCGCCGTACGACGTCGAACAGGACCCCTCAGCAGCTCAGCTCTCGGTGATCTGCACCTGGACCGCGCGGAGCTTGAAGAGCACGCGCTCACGCAGGTCGCTGGGTGCGGTCTCGGAGCACGAGCGGGCGACGACGGACTTCACTGTGCGCTGCAGGTCGTACTTGACCAGGCAGGGGTTGCAGGTGTCGAGGTGGAGCTGCACGGCGGCGCAGTCGGCCTCGTCGAGCTCCTTGTCGATGAAGTAGACGATGCGCTCGAGGTAGTCGACGCACTGCTCCTTCGACACCTCGTCGTGGGTGTGGTCCTGGCTGTGGTCCTGGTCGTGGCTCATGACGCGCCTCCGTCGGTGACGACCCGCAGCAGGTCGTTGGTGCGGACGTAGTCGGAGAGCATGTCGCGGAGCTGACGGCGACCGCGGTGCAGCCGCGACATCACCGTGCCGATGGGCGTTTCCATGATCTCGGCGATCTCCTTGTAGGCGAAGCCCTCGACGTCGGCGAGGTAGACCGCGAGGCGGAACTCCTCGGGCAGGCGCTGGAGCGCGTCCTTGACCTGCGAGTCCGGCAGGTGCTCGAGCGCCTCCATCTCGGCGGACTTGAGCCCGGTCGAGGTGTGCGACTCGGCGCGCGCGAGCTGCCAGTCCTCGACGTCCTCGGACATCGACTGCTGCGGCTGGCGCTGCTTCTTGCGATAGGTGTTGATGAAGGTGTTGGTGAGGATCCGGTAGAGCCACGCCTTGAGGTTGGTCCCGGGTCGGAACTGGTGAAACGAGGAGTAGGCCTTGGCGAACGTCTCCTGGACGAGGTCCTCTGCATCGGCGGGGTTGCGGGTCATCCGCATCGCCGCCGAGTAGAGCTGGTCGAGGAACGGCAGGGCGTCCCGCTCGAAGCGCGCGCTGCGGTTGGCCTCGGTCTCCGTGGCCACATCGATGTCGGCGTCCGGGGGGAGGTCTGCGGCGAGGTCGACGTCAGGGTCGACAGGAGTCTCAGTCATCGCCCCCCAGCCTAGCGGGGACGTGACCATGGTCGGTCGTTCCAGCAAGTCCATCACGCTCTACAGAACACGTCATCGCGCAGATGAATTCCCGGTGACCTGGCGGACGATCCACTCCAGCGTCGCCTCGACCACGATCCCCATCGCCTCCTCCTGGCTGATGTCGGCTCGCGCCGGGACCTTTAGGCCGTGGTCGGCAGCCGGCACGACGCACAGCTCGGTGCTGCCCGGGAACTCGTCGGGCCTGCCCATCGTGTCCCGCTCGCCCTGGATCACCAGGGTGGGCAGCCGCGAGCCGCGGAGCTCGTCGACCCGGCTCTTCTCAGGATGTCCAGGGGGGTGGAGGGGGAACGAGAGGGCCAGGCAGCCAACGGCCCCCAGCAGGCGCGCGGTGCGTACGGCGGAACGTGCGCCGGCAGATCGCCCTCCGACGATCAGGGGCACCCGTCCGCGCAGGTTGTCGGCTGCCGATCGCAGGCCGGCGTCCAGGGTGGCCGGTGGAGTGGCGATCTTGCGGCCGGCCCGGCGCCAGGGCTGCTCGAAGCGCACGACGGTGATGCCGTGACGGGGCAGGTGCCGCGCGAGCGCCTCGAGGTCACGCGACTCGACACCACCACCGGCACCGTGGCTCACCAGCAACGTGGCCAGCGTGTGGCGGGCCCGGTCGGTGACCAGGCGACCCTCGCCGTGGGGCGTGGGGATGATGCGTTCGGAGCTCACTCGACCACCTCGTCGATCGGCAGGTCGATCGGCAGAGGCTCGATCAGCTCAGGACCGTTGTTGCGGACGTCGGACACGAGCGTGGACACGGGGTAGGCCTCCAGGTTGCCGGGCGCTGCGGGCACGAGCAGGTCGAGCAGGGAGTCCTGCGGCGCGGCCGGGTCGAGCCACGCCGACCAGCGGTCGGGCTCGACCATCAGGGGCATCCGGTCGTGGATGTGGCCGACGGCGTCCTCGGCCTGCGTCGTGAGGACCGTGCACGTCCACCGGAAGCGCCCCGGGTCGTCGTCGGCGCGGGTCGGGTCGCGCCAGATCTCGTAGAGACCGGCCATGGCGAGCGTCGCGTGGTCCTGCGGCCGGATGAAGAAGGGCTGCTTGCGCGGCTTGCCGGCCGCGGTGAGCTGGGAGGTGGGGTACCACTCGAAGTAGCCGTCGGCCGGGAGCAGGCATCGACGCTTGGCGAAGGCGCGCTTGTAGGCCGGCTTCTCGGCCACGGTCTCCATGCGGGCGTTGATCATCTTGTTGCCGATGGAGGAGTCCTTGGCCCAGGAGGGCACCAGTCCCCAGCGCAGCACGCGCAGCTGGCGCTCCGCAGGCTCCTCGCTGTCCTTCGAGGGCGGCCGCTCCATCACCGCGTAGACCTCCTTGGTCGGAGCCACGTTGAAGTCCGGTGCCAGCGGCGTGTCCACCCGGCTCCGGACGATCTCGAACTCCTCGACCAGGTCCTCAGGTCGGCGGCTGGAGGCGTAGCGACCACACATGGCAGCAATCTAGTGCCCTCGTGCTCCCGCCCGGCAGAGCCTCGACGTCTCACCCCCTCAGGTGGGTGTGGGCGTCAGTGCGTCGGGTAGGAATGAGGCATGACCGTCAGCAGACTCATCGCCCGCCCCATGCTCGCCTCGATCTTCGTCGTCGGGGGCATCACCGCCCTCCGCAACGCCTCGGCCCTGGCCCCGAAGGCCGCACCAGTCACCGACAAGATCGTGCCCGCGGCCAAGAAGGCGGTGCCCTCCCTGCCCCTGACCGAGGACCCCGCCACCCTGGTGCGCATCAACGCGGTCGCCCAGCTGGTTGCCGCCGGGGCCCTCGCCACCGGCAGGGCGCCCCGGCTCTCCGCCGCGGTGCTCGCCGCCTCGCTGGTCCCCACGACCCTGGCCGGCCATCGCTTCTGGGAGGTCGACGACGCGCAGGCCCGCACCCAGCAGCAGCTGCACTTCTTCAAGAACGTCTCCCTCGTCGGTGGCCTCGTGATCGCCGCCGGTGACACCGACGGCAAGCCGGGCGTGGCCTGGCGAGCACGTCGCGTCGCCAAGGACGCCCGCCGCGAGGCCAAACACCTCGCGGGCTCTGCGCGCCGCGAGGCCAAGCTGGCCAAGGCACAGCTCACCTGACGACGCCCTAGAGTTCGGGTGTGACCGTCGCCGACCTGTGGCCTGCCCCGCGCTGCACCGAGCCCGTGGAGGCCGTCGTCTCCCTGCCCGGCAGCAAGTCGCTGACCAATCGCGCGCTCGTCCTCGCTGCGATCGCCGACCAGCCCTCCGTCGTACGACGGGCCCTGCGGTCGCGGGACACCTCACTGATGGCCTCGGCCCTGACCGCCCTCGGCTCGAGCGTCGACACCTCGGGCGAGGACTGGGTGGTCACCCCCGGGCCCTTCACCCGTGACGCGACCATCGACTGCGGGCTCGCAGGGACCGTGATGCGCTTCGTGCCGCCCGTGGCGGGGCTGGCGAGGGGGCGCGTCTCGTTCGACGGCGACCCCCACATGCGCAGGCGACCGGTCGGTGAGGTCCTGGGCGCCCTGTCCACGCTGGGGATCCGCGTCGAGGATGAGGGGCGCGGCTCCCTCCCCTTCACCCTCCACGGCGACGGTCACGTCAAGGGCGGGACCGTGGTGGTGGATGCCTCCGCGTCCTCGCAGTTCATCTCGGCGCTGCTGCTGGCCGGCGCCCGCTACGAGCACGGCGTCGACGTGCGCCACGACGGCAAGCCCGTGCCGTCCCTCCCCCACATCGACATGACGGTCGCGATGCTGCGCCAGCACGGTGTGGACGTCGACGACAGCGACGCCGACCGCTGGACGGTCGCCCCGGGCCCGGTGCGCGGCGTCGACCACCTGATCGAGCCCGACCTCTCCAACGCGGCGCCGTTCCTCGGGCTGGCCGCGCTCTCGGGCGGCTCGGTGACGGTCCGCGACTGGCCCCACGAGACCACCCAGGCCGGGGACGCACTGCGCGAGATCCTCACGCTGATGGGCTGCACGGTGACGTTCGTCGCCGACGGGGTCCGGGTCACTGGTCCCGACGAGCTCCAGGGCATCGACCACGACCTCCACGACGTCGGCGAGCTCGCGCCCGCGGTCGCCGCCCTGTGCGCCCTGGCCACCACGCCGTCGCACCTGCGCGGCATCGCGCACATCCGCGGCCACGAGACCGACCGCCTCGCCGCGCTCGCCACCGAGCTCAACGCCCTCGGCGCCGACGTCACCGAGCACCCCGACGGCTTGTCGATCACGCCGGCACCGCTCCACGGCGGGGTGTTCCACACCTACGCCGACCACCGGATGGCCCATGCCGGGGTGCTGGTCGCCGCAGCCGTCGACGGGGTCCTGGTCGAGGACGTCGCGACGACGAGCAAGACCTTTCCCGGCTTCGCCGACTTCTGGGCCGGGCTGCTGTGAGCACCGGACCGTGATGGGCCAGCGATGAGAGGCCAGCGATGAGGGGCCAGCCGTGAGCGTCCGGGGCCGCTACGACGAGAACGACCAGGAGCACTACGAACGACCCCGCCGCCGCACCCGCCCCCGCACCAAGGAGCGCCCGACCTACGACGACGCCGTCGAGGGGGTCGTGGTCACCGTCGACCGAGGTCGCTACACGCTGCTGGTCGACGGGCGCACCGTCATGGCGATGAAGGCCCGCCCCCTGGGCCGCAAGGGCGTCGTGGTGGGCGACCGGGTGCGGGTGGTCGGCGACGTCTCCGGCGACGACGGCTCGCTGAGCCGCATCGTCGAGGTGACCGAGCGCATCACCACGCTGCGCCGCACGGCCGACGACGACGACCCGGTCGAGCGCATCATCGTGGCCAACGCCGAGCAGCTGGTGATCGTCACGGCGCTCGCCGACCCGGAGCCCCAGCCGCGCCTGATCGACCGGGCGCTCGTGGCCGCCTTCGTGTCCGGCATGCAGCCGTTGCTCTGCCTGACCAAGTCGGACCTCGCCGATCCCGAGACGCTGCTCTCGACCTACCGCTCCCTGGGCGTGCACTGGGTCGTCACCCAACGCGGTGGCGAGCTCGATGCGGTGCGGGAGCGGCTCAGCGGCAAGACCAGCGTGATGATCGGCTCCAGCGGTGTCGGCAAGTCCACCCTGGTCAACGCCCTGGTGCCCGACGCCCACCGCGACGTCGGCGTCGTCAACGCGGTCACCGGGCGCGGTCGGCACACCTCGACGTCGGCCTACATGCTCGAGCTCCCCGGAGCCGACGGCTGGATCATCGACACCCCCGGCATCCGCTCCTTCGGCCTCGCCCACGTGCGGCCCGAGGACCTCATCGAGGCCTTCCCCGACCTCGACGAGATGACCGAGGAGTGCCCGCGCGGCTGCACGCACGGCACCGACGAGCCGGAGTGTGGTCTCGATGTGGCGGTCGCGGCGGGTAGCACCGACCCCGAGCGCGTGGAGTCGTTCCGACGACTGCTGACTGCGCGGAGCGTCTCGGACTACTGAGGCTCTCAGCCGTGGGTGCCGAACCACGCGATCTGCGCGCCCGCGTCACCCGTGAGCACGACGTAGGCGAGCGTGAGGATCGCGGTCGCACCGACCAGCAGGCTCAGGACGGTGCGCAGCACGCCGGTGCGGGCGTGCCACCACGCCGCGGCGAACGAGGCGATCGCGAAGGCGGTCATCGACAGGCGCAGGACCTCGGCGCGCTCCTCGTGCTCCTCGAGCAGCGGCTCCAGCGGACCGCCGTACGTGTTGGCCTCCGCGACCTGCTCCCCCGAGAGGTAGGCGACCCAGATGGACGCCAGGGCGACGGCCTCGAGGACCGCGAGCGGCCAGCGCAGCCAGTCGCGCCAGCGCGGCACAGTGGCGTAGAGGAGCCCGGTGGGGGCGGCGGGCGGCCCGAGCACGACGGCCGCGTGGACCACCAAGGCATGCAGGGGCAGACCGTTGATCTCCATGGCGAGACACCTAGGAGACGCGCAGGAACGTAGCCTGTGCCCGTGGCGACCGATTACACCGACGACCTCAGGCTCGCGCACGTGCTCGCTGACGATGCCGACTCCCTGACCACCGCTCGGTTCAAGGCACTCGACCTGCACGTGATGAGCAAGCCCGACCTGTCCCCGGTGACCGATGCCGACCAGGCCGTCGAGGAGGGCATCCGGCGCACCCTCTCGCGGGTCCGCTCGCGCGACGCGGTGACCGGTGAGGAGACCGGCTCGACCGGGCACAGCCAGCGTCGCTGGATCGTCGACCCCATCGACGGCACCAAGAACTTCGTGCGCGGCGTGCCCGTGTGGGCCACGCTCATCTCACTCGTCGTCGACGAGGAGGTCGTGCTCGGGGTCGTGTCGGCGCCGATGCTGCAGCGGCGGTGGTGGGCCTCGGTCGGCAACGGCGCCTGGACCGGCAGGTCGCTGCTCAAGGCGACAAGGTGCCAGGTCTCCGACGTACGACGCCTCGAGGACGCCTCGCTGTCCTATGCCTCGCTCCACGGCTGGGACGAGCGCGGACGGCTCGACGACTTCGTCTCGCTGATGCGGCGCTGCTGGCGCACGCGGGCCTATGGCGACTTCTGGTCCTACATGCTCCTCGCCGAGGGTGCCGTCGACCTGGCCGCCGAGCCAGAGCTGGAGGTCTACGACATGGCCGCGCTCGACATCATCGTGCGCGAGGCGGGCGGTCGCTTCACCTCGCTCGACGGCTCGGACGGCCCGTGGGGCGGCAACGTCGTCGCCTCCAACGGCCACCTGCACGACGCAGCCCTGTCGTTCCTCGGTGCCTCCGCCGGCGGCGGCGACGACGACCCCGACTGGCGCCAGGCCGGGTCGGCGTCGGTCTCCGACCTCAGCGCCCACCGCCGGCCCCGGCCGGACTCCCCCGGCTCCGACTGACCAGGTGGGACGGGGAACCACGCCTCAGACACGACCCCTGGCCAGGGTGTCGCACCGCGAGTAGCGTGACTCACATGCACATCGGCGACATCCTCCAGGCCAAGTCCTCCCAGGACGTCGTGACGATCGAGCCCGGGGCAGGGGTGCGAGAGCTGCTCGCCGCGCTCGCGGAGCACAACATCGGTGCCCTCATCGTGAGCGCCGACGGCGCCAGCCTCGACGGCATCGTCAGCGAGCGCGACGTCGTACGCCACCTGCACAGCGACGGCACGGTCATCAACAACACCGTCGCCGCGATCATGACCTCGGTCGTGGAGACGTGCTCCTCGGGCGACGACCTCGACCAGGTGATGCAGACCATGACCGAGCGTCGTTTCCGCCACATCCCGGTCGTCGACGACGGCGCCCTGGTCGGCATCATCAGCATCGGCGACGTCGTCAAGCACAAGATCGGTCAGCTCACCTTCGAGCGCGACCAGCTCGACCAGTACGTCCACCAGACCTGACGCTCACCATGACCGGCCGCTCCCTCGATGGCCGCGTCGTGCTGGTCAACGGCATCGTCCGCTGACGTGACAAGGCTCTCCCCTGGAACATCTGGTCCGCCAGAGCACTTGGACACTGCATGAATACCATCGCGATCATCGGAGCAGGAGCAGGTCTCGGCGCAGCAGTCGCCCGAAAGTTCGGCGCGGAGGGCTATGCCGTCGGCCTCCTCTCACGCAACCAGGCGCGCGTCGACGCGCTCGCCGACGAACTCGGCAGGGAGGGGTTCACCGCACGTGGCTTCGCCGCCGACGTGCGAGACCCTGAGTCCATCGCCGCGGCGCTGGAGCAGGTCACCGAGACCCTCGGGCCCATCGAGGTCCTTCAGTACAGCCCGCTGCCGCAGAAGGACTTCATGCGGCCCGTGCTCGAGACCACGCCCGCCGACCTCGTCGGACCCGTCGAGTTCTCCATCTACGGTCCTGTCGCGGCCGTGCACGCGGTCGTGCCGGGCATGCGCTTCCTCGGCGAGGACAAGGGCACGATCCTCTTCGTCAACGGCGGCTCCGCGGTCAAGCCCGGCCGCGACGTCACCGGCACGTCGGTCGCCTTCGCCGGCCAGGCGGCCTACGCCGAGCTGCTGCACGAGGTGCTCGGCGAGGAGGGGATCCAGGTCTCGCAGCTGATCATCGGCGGCCGGATCATCGAGGGCGACCCGGAGAAGGACCCAGCCGTGCTTGCCGGACACCTCTGGGACCTGCACACCAAGCGCGACCGCTTCCGCCACCAGGTCAGCGCCGACTGAGCCTTCGTTAGGCTCCACCGAACGCACCGCCCCAGCTACAGCTACCGAGAGGACCCCCATGGACAAGCCTGAGATCGACTTCTTCGACCCGGAGCCGCCGACCGACCTGGTCATCACCGACGTCACCGAGGGTGAGGGCGCCGAGGCCACCGCGGGCAACACCGTGTCCGTGCACTACGTCGGCGTGGCGCACTCGACGGGTGAGGAGTTCGACGCCTCCTACAACCGCGGGGAGCCGCTGCAGTTCCGCCTCGGCATCGGCCAGGTCATCTCTGGCTGGGACACCGGCGTGCAGGGCATGAAGGTCGGCGGCCGCCGCCAGCTCGTCATCCCGCCCCAGCTGGGTTATGGCGACCGTGGGGCCGGTGGCGCCATCAAGCCGGGCGAGACGCTGATCTTCGTCGTGGACCTGCTCGAGGTCCGCTGACCCCTGGGCACGACACCCCTGGGCACGACACCGCTGGGCACGACACCGCTGAGGCCGGTCCCCGCTGGGGCCGGCCTCGCCGTGTTACCAGGGCAGGTTGTCCGGCACGTCGCCGCTGGAGACGCGGGCGGCCTGGCCGCCGAGGGTGACCACGTCACCCTGCGCGAGCTGGCGGCCACGGCGTGTCTCGACGTCGCCGTTGACCTGCACCATGCCCGACACGATCAGCGGCTTGGCCTCGGCCCCGCTCTCCACGAGGTTGGCGAGCTTGAGGAACTGACCGAGGCGGATCGACTCGTCGCTGATCGGGACGTCCGTGGGCTCGCTCATGGCCTTTAGTGAACCAGCAGCGAGATCGCGTGGATCACGACCCCCACGAGACCACCGACGATCGTCCCGTTGATGCGGATGAACTGCAGGTCGCGTCCGACGTGCAGCTCGATCCGGTCCGCTGCCTCCTTGCCGTCCCAGCGCTCGATCGTGTGCGTGATGACCGCGGTGACCTCCTCGCCGTAGCGCTCGACGGCGAAGACCGCGATGTCGCTGGCCCGGGTGTCGATGCGCTCACGCAGGGTCGCGTCGGTGGAGAGCCGCTCGGCGAGCGAGGAGACCTCCAGCACCAGGCGTCGTCGTACGGCGCCCTCGGGGTCCTGCAGCGAGGCGGTCATGGCGCGCCGCAGGGCGTTCCACAGCGACACGCTGGAGGCGAGGACCGAGGGGTGGTCCAGGAGGCGGTCCTTGAGGCGCTCGGTGCGGGCCTGGGTGCTGGGGTTGTCGAGCAGGTCGCGGGCCAGCTGGGTGAGCATCGAGTCGAGCGCCCGGCGCGCGTGGTGGCGGGGGTCGGATCGGATGTCGCCCACCCACGTGACCATCTCGAGGTGGACGCGGGCGGTGACGCGAAGGTTGAGCCCGGGCGGCGCCCACCACGGCGCTCGCTCCCCCAGGACCTCCTGGACGGTGTCGGGGTTGTCCTCGAGCCAGGCGTGCAGCTCGGCGAGCGCCAGGTCGACCAGGCCGTGGTGCAGGTCGTCGTGGAGCGCCTCGGCGAGCAGTCCGCCCAGGAGCGGCGAGATCGGCTCCTCACGGAACCGCGGCACGAGCGCGTCGTGGACCAGGCTCTCGATGTGGTCGTCGCGCACCTTCGAGAGACCGATGGCAGCGACCTCGGCCACCTCGTCGACGACGCGGCGGGCATTGTCGGCGTCGGAGAGCCAGACCCCGACCCGCTCGGCGACCCGCGCCGAGTCGATGCGCTCGCGGATGATGTCCTCCTGGAGGAAGTTCTCCCCGACGAACTCCTCGAGGCCCCTGCCCAGCTCGTCCTTGCGTCTCGGGATCAGCGCGGTGTGCGGGATCGGGAGCCCCAGCGGGTGCCTGAAGAGCGCGGTCACGGCGAACCAGTCGGCGATCGCGCCGACCATGGAGGCCTCGGCCCCGGCGTTGACGAAACCCCAGAAGCCCTCCTCGCCGATCGTGAGGACGTAGACGGCAGCCGCGAAGAGCAACAGCGAGACCGCGACGGTCCGCATCCGTCGCAGCGCGCTGCGGCGCAGGGCATCAGCGGCGGGGTCGCCCGCAGCGAGGGCGGTAGGACGCGGGGTCGAGGGCGGCGCGGTCGTGGACATCGGGGCCATCCTTGCCTACCCGACCACGTGCGCGGCTCCCCCTCACGGGCGTGCGAGAATCTGGCCTCATGTCCACCGACGGGCCGCGCACGGTCATCACCTTCGGCACCTTCGACGTCTTCCACGTCGGACACCTACGCGTGATCGAGCGCGCTGCCGCGCTGGGTGACCGCCTCGTCGTCGGGGTCTCGGCCGACGAGCTCAACCTGCGCAAGAAGGGCCGCGAGCCCGTCTTCAGCCAGCGTGAGCGGCTCGAGATCGTGGCCGCGCTCAAGCCGGTCAGCGAGGTCTTCGTCGAGGAGAGCCTCGAGCTCAAGCGCCACTACATCCAGCACTACGCTGCCGACGTCCTCGTCATGGGGGACGACTGGGCCGGCAAGTTCGACGAGTTCGGCGACATCTGCGAGGTCGTCTACCTCACCCGCACTCCCGCCATCTCCACCACCGCCCTGATCGAGAAGATCTCCGCGGGCAGCTGAGAGGGCGTTTGTTCCCCCACCTGAGGGGGAGGCTCCGCACGAACCCGGTCCGCCGCTCCTGCGGTCGGGGCATCTCGAGATCGAGGGGAACCACCTCCATGCGTCGCACCATCGCCGCCGTCGTCGTGGCCATGAGCACGGCGGTCACCGTCCTGCCCGTGCTGTCCAGCCAGGCGGCCACGACCACCACCGCCGCCGCCACCACCACCGCCATCCGCGCCGTCGCGACGAGTGCCCCCGCGGCCGTCGACGACTCGCCAGGAGCGGTGCTCGACCGCGCCGTACGTGCCCTGCGTGGCAGCGGCACGGAGCGTGCCGCGTCGCCGCGCCCCGACGCCACGCTCGCGCTCACCGACCTCTACGCCGTCCGCTCGCGGCTCAGCGACGACGACCGGCTCCGCGCCGACGCGCTGCTCGCCCGACCCACCGACGGTGGGGGCGACCCCTTCGGCGACGGCTACAGCGCGCGCTCCACGCGGAAGTGCTCCCCCGTCGTGTGCCTCCACTGGGTGCGCTCCACGGCAGACGCCCCGCCCAGTGACCGGTGGGCGAAGAGGTCCCTCGCGATGATGAACAAGGTCTGGAGGTTCGAGGTCGGCAGGCTCGGCTACCGCCGCCCCGTCGCCGACCGCAGGATGGGAGGCAACAACACGTTCGACGTCTACCTCAAGGAGCTCGGCGGCCGCGGTGTCTACGGCTACTGCGCCCCGGAATACCGCGCACCGGGCAGCAAGTTCGTCGCCTCCGGCTTCTGCGTGCTCGACGACGACTTCGCCAAGGCCCAGTTCGGTGCCCCGCCGGCGCAGAGCCTGAAGGTCACCGCAGCCCACGAGTTCTTCCACGCGATCCAGTTCGCCTACGACTACCACGAGGACAAGTGGCTCCTGGAGTCCACCGCCACGTGGATGGAGGAGCGCTTCGCCGATGCGGTCAACGACAACCGTCAGTACCTCGGCGCCGGCCAGGTCCGCAACCCCGGCATCCCGCTCGACGTCTTCAACCCCGACGGTCTGACTCACTACGGCAACTGGGCCTTCTGGGAGTACCTCACCCAGCGCTACGGCAACGCCCTCGTCAAGAGCGTGTGGATCCAGGCCGGTGCCTTCAAGGGCGCCGGCAACCACTACTCCACGAAGGCCTTGAAGAAGGTGCTCGCCCGTCGAGGCGGCTTCACCGGGGTGTTCCGCTCCTACGCCGCCGCCAACGCGATCGCGGCCAAGGCCTACCCCGAGGGCAAGGCGTGGCCCTCGGCCCGGATCAAGAAGGCCTTCGTCCTCGGCAGGGCGTCGCGGCGCGGCGTCACCTCCACCCGCATCGACCACATGGCCGCCAGCCACGTGGTCTTCCGTCCTGGCTCCTCCCTCAAGGGCAAGCGGTGGAAGCTGCGGCTCGTCGTCGACGCCCCCAACCGCGCCACCGGCAGCGCCGCCTACCTCATCGTGAAGAAGCGCCAGGGCGCCTGGACCAAGAAGCCCATCGCGCTGACCCGCAAGGGCATCGGCTCGGCGAGCTTCACCTTCAGCCGCAACGCCGTCGAGAGCGTGATCGTGACGCTGGTCAACGCCAACAGCAGCTTCCGCTGCTTCAAGCGGCAGCCCTTCTTCTCCTGCCAGGGCGTCCCCACGGGCGACAACCGCAAGTTCGTCGTCAAGGGCCAGGTCCTTCGCCGCTGACGGCACACGAGAGGCGCCCGGGTCGCCGCTAGACCACCGCGAAGCCTGACCGTTCGTCCGATCGGTCAGGCTTCGCTGCTTTCCCCAACAGAGGGGTTGCGGGTCGGGTAACTTGCTGAGCTGTGATGATGATCCATCCGCCACGGAAGCGACCGCTCTCGCGCTACGAGCGCGACGCGCGCATCGGCTACAGCGCCATGGGCGTCAGTGCCGTCGCCTTCGTGATGGTGATGGTCGCCTCCTTCGTGGTCATCAAGGTGGCGCCCAACCTCGACCTCGGCGTGCCGGCCGCCCTCGCACCGACCCAGACAGTCGTCAAGCACCCCGTCCTGAGCCCGGTCGCCGCACGCACTCCCCCGAGCCGGGAGACCGGTCGCCCCGGCGCAGGCTCCGTCGCCAGCGCGGTCACGCCCCAGGCCCCGGGCACCGTGCCCGCGGGCACCACCGACCCCGACCCCGACCCGGTCGAGCCCGTGGATCCCGGCCCCGTCGAGCCGGAACCGGTCGACCCCGACCCCGTGGATCCCGAGCCGGGGCGTCCCGGCGTCGCGTCGGGCCTCGTGGACCCCGTGGTCGAGGGCGTCACCGGGACGCTCGACCAGCTCACGGGCGGCGCGACGGAGCCGGTCACCGGTCCGGTGGGCGGGGTGACCGACGACGTCACCGACACGGTCGACGGTCTCGTCGGCGGGCTGCTCGGCACCCCCTGACCCTCAGGTAGGCGGCGTTCCTGCCGATGAAGTCCTCACGGACCCATCAGCGTCGGGGAGGCACCCATGAGGCACCACAGCATCCCGCGACCAGTGGGGCTGGCACCCCTGGCCCCCCTCACCCCGTTGTCCATGGTCTACGGCGGAGGCGGCGTCTTCGGCATCAGCTACACGGCAGGCGTCGCGGCCGGCCTGGCCGCGGCCGGTGTGCCGGTCGCCACGGCTCCCGCCCTCGGCACCTCGGCCGGGTCCTGGACGGCCTCGGCGATCGCGCTCGGGCTGACCTACGACGACCTGGCCGCACTCGAGGTGCCGTCCCTGCCGACGCGGCGCCCGGGCGTCCTCGCCGACATCGCCCGCGAGGCCTTCGGGGAGGCCCGGCACCCGCTGGTGTCGGCCTCGGCCCTGTGCCTGCGCACTGCCCGCCGCCACATCCTCGACGGGGGCCGGCACGCCCTGGCCGACCTGGTCGCTGCCTCGTCAGCCGTGCCGGGACTGCTGCCACCGCACCGCGTCGACGGCCGGCTCTACCTCGACGGCGGGATGTGGTCCGCCACCTCCGTCGACGCCGCCGCCCGGGCCGCCCACGTCATCGTCGTGGCGCCCCTGTCCGGCGTCGTCCTCGGCCCGCTAGGACGTACGACGGGCTTCCTGCTGGAGCGCGAGCTGCGGCGTTGGCGGGTGCGTCACCCCGAGAGCGAGACCACCCTGATCCGTCCGTCGCGGGACATGGCCCGCATCGCCGGCATCCTGCCGACGGGCCTGTTCGACAAGGCCCGGGCGACCGACCTCTACCCGGTGGCGTTCGAGCAGGGGCTCCGGTGCGGGCACCTGCTGATGAACACGACCGCCGTGGCCCGCCCTGCCGCCTGACCACCGGCTGACCGGCGCTCAGCCCCCCGGAACCGGCCCCGGCTCACCGCCGGGCAGCCCCACGTCCACCCGGTCCGAGAGGCTGCACGTGGCCTCCACGTCGCACACGAGCGACGCATAGCCGGTCTGGAGGCCGGAGGTCACGTCGACGTACTGCAGGCGCACGGAGATCGGCTTGAGCGGCACCGAGACCGGCGTGCTGAAGCGGTTGAAGGTGGGAGCGTTCTCCACGCCGCCCGACGTGCCGAGCTGGTCGACGACCGTCCAGGTGACCTGGTCGCCGTCGGTGTTCCAGATGACCCACGGGCCGGCGGTCTCGTGCAGGTGACCGATGCTCAGCGTGCCGGGCAGCTGATCGGGGATGCCGTCGTCGACGGGCGTCGTGAGGCTCGGGGGCAGCTCCCGGACCGGGTCGAGGTCGTCGAGGCCGAGGAAGCCGGCAGCCGCGTCGGGCTGGTGCAGCAGCACCACGGACGGCTCGTCGCCCACGGCATCGCGCAGCTGGGCGCCGAGCTCCTCCTCGCTGATGCCGGCGGTGTTCTCCACCAGCGCCCCGAAGAGCGCCTTGTGCTCGCGGTCGTGGCCTCCCGCGAGCCGCAGCTCACCGATGTCGACGGTGTCGAGGTCGGGGGTCTCCATCCCCGCGTCCTCCATCTGCTGCCAGGTTGCCTCGGTGTCGTGGTCACCAGCCACCGCGACCACCGGCAGGTCACCTCCGGCCCGGGCCTCGGCCTCCACGAACGCCTCCTCGGCGACGGTGCCGTTGGAGGTGATGTCACCGGAGATGGTGCGCACGGTGACCGCCTCGGGACCGAGGAAGTCCAGCAGGTCGGCGTAGATCGCGGTCCGCGCCCGCGTGCCCACGAGGCTCCCCTGCGGGTCACCCTCGGCGATCACCAGTGTCTCGCCCTCCCGGGGTCGCAGCGTCTCACCCCTGATGTCGAGGGTGGAGGCGAAGGTCTCCTGGGCAGCGGCCACGAAGGCGGCTCCCCGCTGCTCGATGCGCTGGGTGTTCTTCTCGATGAAGGGCTGGACCTGCCGGGCCACCTCGAGGGTCTCCGGACTGTCGAAGCTGAGGCGGTCCACGCCCGGGAGCCTGAGGTCACCGGTCACCGGCTCGCTGCCTGACCAGGCGTCGAAACGCAGGACGGCGGCACCGGCCGACAGCCCGGTGGCGGCCACGGCCAGCACGCTCACCACCACGACGGTGCCGGTGTGCGAGGTGCGGCGCAAGCGACGCCAGGGGACGATCGCGAGCAGCACCCCACCGCCGAGCAACCCCGCCACGAGCTCGCCCTTGACGATCTCGTCCTGCAGGGTCGCGGCGAGCTGGGCGGCGTAGGCGTCGACCACCATGTCGGGGTCGTTGATCAGCGCGACATTGGTGCTGATGAAGCGGCTGTCGGCGTAGGACGCGAGGGTGCCGCCGGCCTCCGGCGGACCCGTGACGCGGGCCTGGGCGCCGATGCCGAAGGGGCCGGTCTCGCGCCAGTAGACCTTCCCGAAGATCCCGGTGTCGAGGGTCGACCGCCCGTTGTGGGTGAGCGACACCTCGACCGGCAGCGTGCCCAGCCGGTCCTCGAACCGCGTCGACTCGACGGCCCGGACGACGATCACAGGAGCCGCACCGATGGCGACCACCAGGCAGCAGGCCGTGTAGTGCCCGAGGAAGCGGCCCCAGCGTCGCCAGGGCACGCGCTGGAGGAGGTCGCGTCGCGGGCCGGGCATGTCACCGACGCTACAAGGGGGCTCAGCGCGACTCGCGGCACGTCCCGAGCTAACGGCAAGTAACTTACGCTAGTTACTCTACTGTCGGCCCCCGAGGATGATCCCGGGAGGAGGAGATGATGGCCGGACCCACGATCGACGTGCAGGAGCACCTGTGGCCTGTCGAGCTCGTCGACGGACGACTCGGGATCGGGGGCGGGGCTGGGTGTCGGTGGCGAAGCCTGGGGCCGGTCGCATGGCCGCCTTCTGGGCCGGTGTCACCGGCGGCACCCCGGCGACCGCGGGTGAGGTGGTCTTCCTCCCACCGGCAGGACCGGACGGCTTCGCGATGTTCTGCCAACCTCTGGAGAGGCCCCTGCCCGACCGACTCCCAGTCCACCTCGACCTGACGGTGCAGTGAGGCGCCCGGGTGGGCGAGGTCGATCGACAGTGGACGACGCTCGCCGACCCCGAGGGCAACCCCTTCTGGCGTCGCGGAGCACCCGCCGGCCTGAGACCGACGGGTGCGTCCGGTCAGCCGACCGTCGAGGCCAGGGTGAGCTGGTGGTCGCCGGCGATCATCTCGGCCGCCCGCTCGCCGATCATGATCGTCGCGGCGTTGGTGTTGCCGCTGACGACCGTCGGCATGACGCTCGCGTCCGCGACCCGGAGCCCGGCGACACCCATGACCCTCAGGTCGGCGTCGACCACGCTGCCCATCCGGCAGGTCGACGCCTCGTGGTAGACCGTCAGCGCGTAGTGCCGCGCCAGGTCCTCCAGCAGCGCGTCGCTGGGCGCCTCGCCCACCGTGTGGCCGTGGGCCTCGGCGAGCGCCGGCGGCACCATCAGCGGGCCGATGCCGGCGCCGGGCCAGTTGTCCACGATCTCCAGGGCCCTCCGCATCACCGCCACCATCACCGTCACGTCGTGCGGGTCGGCGAGGTAGTTGAGGTCGATCCGCGGCGCGTCGGCCACGTCGGAGCTGACCAGGCGCACCTCGCCCTCGGAGTGGGGCTGCACCGGGTTGGGCAGCACGACGATCGTCTCGGCATCGGCGGAGAGCGCGGTGTCGGGGTCGGCGAAGTAGTCGGCCGGCTCGACCCGGAAGAGGTGGCGCCAGATGTCGGGCGTGTACCCGCACGCCAGCAGCCCGATCTGGGCGTCGTGCGTGTGCAGGTCGCCCAGGCCCGTGGAGAAGAAGGCGACCGCGTCATAGAACGACGAGGAGGCCAGACCCTTGCCGGTCGTCGCCCACTCCGTGACGCGACGCTCGGCCTCGGCCTTGAGGGCGGCCAGCTCGGGCGGCAGGCCCGCGTCGTCGGCCGGGTCGGCGGGCAACGGACCCGCGGGAGCGCGCAGCGCGTCGGGACCGAGCGAGATGGCGATCTCGGTCATCGTCAGCGCCACGCCCGGCGCCGGGAAGGCCAGCGGCACGTGCAGGTGGTCCTTGAGGTGCTTGCCGACGTGGGGGTTGTCGAGGCGGCACTCCACGCCGACCTCGGCCAGCTCCGCGCTGGGACCGATCCCGGAGAGCAGCAGGAGCTGCGGCGACCCGATCGCCCCGGCACTGACCACGACCTCACGGTCGGCGTGCAGGGTCGTCGTACGGCCGTCGGCGCGGTAGCGCACACCGGTGGCACGCAGTCCGGCGCCGTCGACCTCGAGCAGCACCTGCTCGACCTGGGCGTGGGTGATGATCGTGAGGTTGGGGCGGTCCAGTGCCGGCACCAGGAACGCGTGGTACGTCGAGGACCGTTTGCCCTCGCGGGTCGTGGTCTGGAAGAGCGACGCGCACCCGACCGGGCCGCCACGGTCGCGACCGTTGTAGTCACCCATGGGGATGCCGGTCGCCTCGGCGGCCTGGACGAACTGCTCCGCGGCGACGGTGCGCGGCGAGCGCACCGAGACCCCGAGCGGGCCCCCCGTGCCGTGGGCGTCGTCGTCGATGACGACCCCATCAGGCGGTTCGGGCGCGGCGAGGTCCTCGCTCTTCACGAAGTAGGGCAGCACGTCGTCGTAGGACCAGCCCTTGCCGCCGTCGGCGGCCCAGCCGTCGAAGTCACCGGGGTGACCGCGCACGTAGGCCATGTAGTTGAGGCCCGACGAACCGCCGAGCATCTTGCCGCGCGGGACCATCATCCGATGATCCGTGAGGCCCTTGCCCGCGCCGCCGGGGTCGCCGGTGTACATCCAGTCGACCTCGGGGTCGAGCTGGAGCGAGGCGACCGCGGCCGGCATGGCTTCGTGGGGCGGAGGAGTCCCCCCGGCCTCGACGAGCGCGACGCGCACCGATGGATCCTCGGTGAGTCGCGCGGCGATCACCGCACCCGCGGACCCGCCCCCGACCACGATCACGTCGAACCGGTCGGTCGCTGGACTCTCGGGGCTCGTTGCTGCGTCGTTCATCGACGGCTCCTTCTTCCTGGGCTCTGGGGCGGCGGTGTGACACCTGCCACAGGCAGCCTGCCCCACCGAGGTTGGCGAACGGCTGCCCACTCACCGCCGTCAGGACAGGTCCGGAGCGCCCTCCCCCGTCGGCCGGCAGCCCCGGCACACCATGCGGATCGGCACTTCCGCCGACAGCACCGTCGGCTGGACCGACGCCCCGGACTGGTGGGGGAGGAGCACCGGCACCAGCCGCTCACCGCACGTCGGGCATGACGATGCCCACGAACCTTCCACCACTGCGCATCCCTCGTCATTCTCCCCACGCGATCGACCCTCCGGTGCCCACCGTGAGGCATCGCACACATCCACCGACATGAACACATCTTCATGTCATGTAGTATTCATGTCATGACGATGCCGCTGAACCAGGCCAAGGCCGAGCTCTTCAAGACCCTCGGCCATCCGGCCAGGATCCGCGTCCTCGAGCTGCTCTCGGAGCGAGACCATGCCGTCCACGAGCTCCTGGAGAAGATCGACATCGCGCCGAGCAACCTCTCCCAACAGCTGGCGATGCTGCGCCGCACGTCGCTGGTGGTGTCGCGGCGAGATGGTGGCAAGGTCGTTTACTCGGTCAGCGTGCCGGAGGTGCGCGACCTGCTGCTGGCCGCTCGCGGGATCTTGTCCGGGATCATCGCGGTGCAGGGCGAGCTGAGCTCCCAGCTGACCTCCGCCCAGCGCTCGTGAGGTCCACCGGCCGCGTCCTCGCGGCGCGCACGGCGCGGATGCTTCCCCGCGCGTCCGACTGGACCCACGGTCGCCCGCTGCGCGACCTCGTGGCCGGCGTGATGGTCGGGCTGGTCGCCCTCCCCCTGGCGCTGGGCTTCGGCGTCAGCTCGGGGATGGGCGCGACCGCCGGTCTGGTGACCGCGATCGTGGCCGGAGCCGTGGCCGCGGTCTTCGGCGGCAGCCGCTTCCAGGTCAGTGGACCGACCGGCGCCATGACCGTCGTCCTCGTGCCGATCGTCGCCAGCCACGGACCCGACGGAGTGCTCGTCGTCGGCCTGCTCGCCGGGCTCATGCTGGTCGGTCTCGGAGCAGCCGGGGCCGGACGGTTCATCCGCTACGTCCCGGTGCCCGTCGTGGAAGGCTTCACGCTCGGCATCGCCGCGATCATCGCGCTGCAGCAGCTCCCAGGCGCCCTCGGGGTCGACGTGCACGCCGAGAAGGTCCTGCTCCTCTCCTGGCGCGCCGTCGACGCCTTCGCGGCCGACCCCCAGTGGGTGCCGCTGGCGATCACCGTCGGCGTGACCGGACTCGTCCTCGCCCTGTCCCGGTCCCTCCCGCTGATCCCCGGCTCCCTCGTCGCCGTGGTCGCAGCGACCCTCGCGTGCTCCGTGCTCGGCGCAGATGCAGCCACCATCGGCCACATCCCCTCGAGCCTGCCGAGCCCGTCGCTCCCCCAGGTCCCCTGGGCCGACCTGGACACGCTGCTGCTGGCCGCCATCGCCGTCGCCGCGCTCGCGGCCCTGGAGAGCCTCCTCTCCGCCACGGTGGCCGACGCCATGAGCGTCGGACAGCGCCATGACTCCGACCGGGAGCTCGCCGGCCAGGGCCTGGCCAATCTGGTCGCCCCGCTCTTCGGCGGCATCCCCGCGACCGCGGCCATCGCGCGCACTGCCGTCAACGTCCGCTCCGGGGCCACGACCCGGCTCGCCGCGCTGATCCATGCGCTGGTCCTGCTCGTCATCGTCCTGGTCGCCTCCCGATGGGTCGGGGAGATCCCGCGCGCAGCGCTCGCCGGTGTCCTCATCGCGACCGCGATCCAGATGGTGCGCGTCTCGAGCATGGCCGCTCTCCTGCGCTCCACGCGTGGCGACGCCGTGGTCCTGGCGATCACCACCGTCGCGACCATCACCTTCGACCTGGTCACCGCGGTCCTGGTCGGCCTCGTCCTGGCCGGGTTCTTCGCCGTGCGGGAGACCGCCAGGTCGGCTCGGCTCGAGGAGGTGCCGCTCGAGGACAGCGACCACGTCGACGAGGAGCTGGCGCTGCTGGACGAGCACATCGTGGCCTACCGGCTCGACGGACCGCTCTTCTTCGCCGCCGCCCACGACTTCCTGCTCGAGCTCACCGATGTGACCCGCGTGCGCGTGGTCGTGCTGCGGATGTCACGCGTCACCGCCATCGACGCGACCGGCGCCCACGTCCTCGCCGACACGATCAGCCGCCTCGAAGGCCGCCACGTCACCGTGCTGCTCTCCGGCGTCCGGCCCCAGCACGAGCAGGTGCTCCGCGAGCTCGGCGTCTATGACCGGCTGGCCCACCGTCGGCACCTGTTCGGCACCACGCCCGAGGCCATCGCCCACGCCCGCGAGCACGCCAGCCGCATCGCCCGGGAGGATCAGGCGGCCCACACCCCGGGATCCTGACCTACCTACCGCACCACGATCGGTGTGTCGGGTGGGCGCTACCTGGTGTCCTTCAACGCCGAGACGCGCAAGCAGACCGGCCGTGCGGCCGGTGACGAGGTCGAGATCGAGATCGACCCCGACCGCTGACTACCAGGTGCGCGCCCAGAGGCAGTGCTCGGAGGCGAACAGCTCCTCCATCGCGTGCCCGGACAGCGGGGCCGAGGCGTCGGTGACGACGTAGCCGAGGGCGTCCCGCGTGGACAGCTGCTGGCCCACGACGTTGTCGCCGTCCGCGGCGAAGAGCGCATTGAACCCGGCGAGGACCCCGGGGACGTTGTGGTGCAGGAAGCCCAACCGGTGGCCCTCGTTGAGGGCGGGGGTCACCACGGCCGGCAGGTTGACCGACAGGGCGGTGCTGCCCTCGAGCGCGAACCCGGTCAGCTTGCCCGCCACGAACCACCCGATCTCCGCCTGCGCCTCCTGCGTCGACCCCCCGATGTGGGGCGTGAGGATGACGTTGTCGAGCCCACGCAGGACGGACTCGAAGGTGTCGCCCTGCACCTTCGGCTCGACCGGGAAGACGTCCAGTGCCGCGCCGGCGATGTGGCCCGAGACGAGGTGGTCCCGCAGGGACTCGTTGTCGACCACCATGCCGCGAGAGGCGTTGATGAACATCGCCCGCGGCTTCATCAGCGCGAACTCACGGGCCCCGAAGAAGCCGGCATTGCCCGGCCGGCCGTCGACGTGCAGCGTGACGACGTCGGAGATCTCGAGGAGCTCGTCGAGCGACCGCATCCTGCGCGCGTTGCCGTGCGCCGGACGGTCGGCGGTGTCGAAGAAGACCACGCGCATCCCCATGGCCTCGGCGAGCGTCGAGAGCTGGGTGCCGATGTTGCCGTAGCCGACGATCCCCAGCGTCCGGCCCCGCACCTCGTGGCTCCCCCGCGCCGACTTGTCCCAGACCCCGTCGTGCATCCGCAAGGTCTTCTCGGGCAGCCGACGCGCGAGCGCGATGATCTCGCCGATGACCAGCTCCACGACGCTGCGCGTGTTGGAGTAGGGCGCGTTGAAGACCCCCACGCCCCGTGCCGACGCTGCGGTGAGGTCGACCTGGTTGGTGCCGATACAGAAGCAGCCGATCGCCAGCAGGTCCGGTGCCGACTCCAGCACGCGGGCGGTCACCGTCGTGTTGGAGCGGATCCCCAGCAGGCTCACGCCGTCGAGGGAGTCGATGAGCTCCGACTCCGACAGTGCGCCGGAGCGCAGGTCGACGTCGTAGCCCCTCCCCTCGAGCACCTCGACCGCCGTGGGGTGGATGTTCTCCAGAAACAGTGCCTTCATGGGACAACACCGTAGGGCCAGGATTGCCGCGCCCCACACTCCTGCCGTCGGCGTGGTCAGCGGTCCTTGACCGGAACGTCGCCGGTGCGATCCCACGAGGAGCGACTCGCCCTCGCTCCCGGGCCCCCGTGCCAAAGGTCCCCTCACGCGCGGACGACCGGCCCTGTCGCCGCTGCCTGGCTTCGGGCCACGGTGATCGTGGAGGCACCGCATGCCTGATCTCGTCCCTCCGAGGCGAGGCGTCACGCACGCCCTCCACACAGAGGGGCACCGCCATGAAGGCAGCCGTCGTCGTCTCGTTCTCCGCACCACTCCAGATCGTCGAGCGTGACGTCCCGACGCCCGCGGACGGTCAGGTCCTCGTCCGCCTCGAGACGTGCGGACTGTGCCACACCGACATCCACGCGGCCGGCGGGGACTGGCCCGTCCGCCCCTCGCTCCCGTTCGTTCCCGGCCACGAGGGCATCGGGATCGTGGAGCAGCTCGGCTCGGGCGTCACCAACCGCTCCGTCGGGGACCGGGTCGCGATCGCCTGGCTGGGCTCCGCCTGCGGCTCCTGCCGCTATTGCATCGATGGACGCGAGACGCTGTGCGAGAGCCAGGAGAACAGCGGCTACTCGATCGACGGCGCGTTCGCCGAGTACGCCGTCGCGAGTGCGGCCTACGTCGTGCCGGTGCCCGACGGCGTCAGCGCCGTCGATGCCGCCCCGCTCAGCTGCGCGGGCGTCACGACCTACAAGGCCATGAAGGTCGCCCAGATCCAACCGACGGAGAAGGTCGGCGTCTTCGGGATCGGCGGGCTGGGCCACCTCGCGGTCCAGTACGCCCAGATCATGGGCGGTTCCGTCGTCGCCATCGACGTCCACCAGGCCAAGCTCGACCTGGCCCTGGAGCTCGGCGCCCACCATGTCGTCGACGCCGGGACCACTGACCCAGTCGCAGCGCTCGAGGCGCTCGGCGGACTCGACGTGGCCGTCGTGCTGGCTACCTCCCCCCACGTGTTCGAGCAGGCCTTCGCCTCCTTGCGCCGTGGCGGGCGACTGGTGTGCGTGGCCCTGCCGGCGGACGGCGGCGCCATGGACATCCCCATCTTCGAGACCGTCATCAAGGGCATCTCGATCATCGGCTCCATCGTGGGCACCCGCCAGGACCTCGTCGAGGTCTTCGCGCTCCACGCCGCGGGCCGGACCCGGGTGATTGCCGAGACCCGGAGCCTCGACGACGTCAACGCGGCGATCGCCGACGTCCTGGCAGGGACGGTCGCAGCGCGACTGGTCTTCGAGTACGCCGCCGTGCCCGCCGCCGCTGGCATCGGCTGATCGGCGCGACCGGGCGCGATCGACGGCTCCTCGATGCCCGCGGCGACGTCCCGGTCGTGATCGGGCGGCGGAGCCTCCTGCGGTCGGCTGCTCTCGGTGCGGCGACCCTGCTGGTCGTGGGGGACGGTCTGATCGCCCACCGCGCCTACGACCAGGGCGTCCCGGCGAGCGCACACAACACCCAACCCTGGATCTTTGCGGTGGCCGAGACCCGCTGGAGAACCTCGTGCTGGGCGCCCAGGCCGACGGCTACGCGACCGAGGTCGCGCTGGACCCCGAGGGTGCCGTCGGTGCGGGCCGGGCTGCGCCCCGGGTCTCCTGGGGGCACCCTGGGGGCACCTCGGCCGTGCGCTACGGCGGAGATCTGCAGTCGATGCGCCGCGCGGTGAGCGAGCACTGGCCGGCCGTCCTGAGCGACCGTCGCGGTCCTCGCGCTGACCCTCCTGCCGGCTTCACGCCGTACGCCGCCGCCGACCGGTGAGCGCACGATCATCCTGAGTCTCACCCAGACCGTCGGTGGACCGGTGCTCAGAGGTCCTCGACAGCCGCGTCGGTGAGCCACGCGGCGAGGTGACGGGCGAAGGCAGGGCGCACGTAGACCCGGAACGCGTCGTCGCCGGTGCGGCCGATCGCGACCTGCGCACCGACCAGGAGCCCCTGCACGCAGCCGCCCACCGGGACCCGCGACAGGTCGATCGGACAGCCGTGGGCGAGCACCCGCTCGGCATTCTCGCCGGCGAGGACCACCGTGGTCCGCTGTGCTGAGACGTCCACCGCGCTCGCGCCCTCGTTGCCGGAGCGGACGACCCCGGCCAGCGGGACCTCCAGGCACGGCTCGGTCGCGGGCGCGCCGTCGACCAGCCACCAGGTCGGCCCCAGCTGCCAGCACCAGGTCGCGCCGACCCCGGCTGCCTCGGGACGAGCCTGCGAGCGGACCTCCACCAGCGAGCGGAACGGCTCCTCGGCCATCCTCAACCGCGGGCTGTCGACCCCGAAGCCGCGCCCGGCCAGCGGAGAGCGGCGCAGGTCAAGGACGTCACCCATCGCGGCGGGCTCCTTGCTCGTCGTAGGACACCGGCCCGGTGACCCGGACGGCGAGCGGCACCAGGTCGTCGACCGCGTCGAGGACCTCACCCACCCGGTCCCGGCCCCCGTCGAGCAGGGCGAGAGCGAACGGCCGCCCGTCGTGGCCGCTCGGGTAGGCACTGGTGACGTGCCCGGCCATGGCGACCGGGAACGCCGTCAGGTCGGCGCCGTGGGCGACCAGCTGGGCGCCCTCGACGATTCGTGAGCTGCCGTCGAGCGGCACCAGCCCGACCAGCTGGCGGCGATCCGGTCTCCGGGCGTCGGCGCGCGCCAACGAGCGCATCCCGATGAAGTCCGTCTTCTTGCGCGAGACCGCCCACGACATGCCCAGGTCGTGCGGCGTGACCGTGCCGTCGGTGTCCTGGCCGACGATCGGGAACCCCTTCTCGGCGCGCAGGACGTGCATGGTCTCGGTGCCGTAGGGCGTGATGCCGTGCGGCGCGCCGGCCTCCTCCACGGCATCCCAGAGCGCCGCGGCGTACCAGGAGGGGACGTGCAGCTCGAAGGCCAGCTCACCGGAGAACGAGATCCGCAGGACGCGCGCGGGGATGCCCGCGACCGGAGCCTCGCGCCAGTCCATGAAGCCGAACGCCTCGGCCGACCAGTCGTGCTGGGGCGCGAGCGTCGCCACGACGTCGCGCGAGCGAGGTCCGGCGACCGCGACGACGGCCCACTGGTCGGTGACCGAGGTCAGCGCGATGTCGAGTCCGGGCCACTCGGTCTGGTGCCACTCCTCGAGGGTGTCGAGGACGGCGGCGGCGTTGCCGGTCGTGGTCGTCATCAGCCAGTCGGTCCCGGAGAGCCGGGCGGTGGTGCCGTCGTCGACGACCATGCCGTCGGGCCCGCACATCACGCCGTACCTGACCTTGCCGACCTTGAGGGTCGAGAAGAGGTTCGTGTAGACGCGGTCCAGCAGCACGCCGACATCGGCGCCCTGGAGCAGGATCTTGCCGAGGGTGGAAGCGTCCATCATCCCGACGCCGGTGCGCACCGCCCGGACCTCACGCGCCACCGATGCGTCGAGGTCCTCCAGGCCGTCGGCGGTGGACCTGGGGAAGTACCACGGCCGCTTCCACTGCCCGACGTCCTCCATCGGGGCGTGCGCGACCCGGTCGTGCGCCTGGCTGACCCGGACCGGGTCGGAGAGCTCGCCGCGGTTGCGGCCCGCGAGGAGAGCGAAGGACAGCGGGACGTAGGGCGGGCGGTAGGTCGTGGTGCCGACCTCCTCGATCGGGCGGCCCAGCTCCTGGGCCAGGACGCCGACGGCCAGGACGCCGAAGCCCCGGCCCTGGTCGGCGCCGGTGCCGATCGTGGTGAAGCGCTTGACGTGCTCGACGCTGCTCAGCCCAGCGGCGTGCGCCCGCCGCAGGTCGGCCAGGGTGGCGTCGCGGTGCGGGTCGAGGAAGACCAGCTCCGGGTCGCCGGCGTCGGCGCGGAAGACCGTGGCGGGGGGCTGGAGGGTCTCGCGCCAGCCGGGCACCACGTCCTGGTCCCCGGCCGCGGCCCCCACGACGACCTCGCGGCCGACCTGGCCAGGGGCGGGGACGTCGGGAACGAACCCCGCGACCTCGTCTGACCAGCGGGTCCGACCGCCGGGGTGGCTGAACAGCTCGACGGCAGGGTTGGCTCCACCGCTGATCGCCAGCAGGTCGACGTCGAAACTCCCGACGGTGGTGTGCACCCGGATCAGCCGACCAGATTCGTCGTCGGACCCATCGGTGCCGGTGACCTCGGCGCCCAGGTGCAGCGCGATCCCGCGACCGGCCAGCGCGGCGGCCAGGGGGCCGGCCATGGTCTCGCGCACGTCAAGCACGGCGACGATCTCGGTGCCGGCGTCGGCCAGCTCGACGGCCGCGTGCAGACCGGCGTCGTGCGCGGTCCACACGACGGCCCGCTCGCCCGGCAGCACGGCGTACCTCGTGACGTAGTCGGCGGCCGCGCAGGCCAGCATCACGCCCGGCCGGTCGTTGTCGGCGAAGACGAGCGGCCGCTCGTGGCTGCCGGTCGCCAGCACCACCCCGACAGCCTGGACGTGGTGGAGGCGGCGCTTGGCGACGCCATGCGGACGTTGCTCGAGCGCGACGAGCCGGCCGTGACCGTGGGAGCCGGTCACGGTGGTCCGGGTGAGCACGGTGACCCCTTCGAGCCCGTCGAGCCGGGTGAGCAGGTCGCGCAGCTCCCGGCCGGCCGCAGAGTCGGCAGGCAGGTCGGCGGCTGCACCGCCGAGCGCGGGTCCGTCGTCGAGGATGAGCACACGGGCCCCGTCTGCGTCCTCGGCGGCCGCCACTGCAGCGCGCAGGCCGGCCAGTCCCCCACCGACGACGGCGATCTCGGCATGGCCGTAGAGGGTGTCGTAGCGGGTGGTGTCGTCGCCGGCCGGGAGCCGGCCACGCCCGGCGATCCGCTCGACCGCGAGCCCGTCGTGGACCTCCAGCGTCGTCGCGGCCACCATCGGCTCGCCCCCGCCGGACAGCACCTGCACGTAGGCACAGGCGTCCTCGACGCCCACCCCCATCACGCCCCGGGGGCGGCCGGAGTAGATGCCGCGGGAGAGCAGTGGGCGGTCGGCGGCGAGCAGCGCGGAGGCGACGGTGTCACCGTGGTAGGCCGCGACCTCGACACCGTCGACGGTGATCGTGACCGGCCGGCTGCGGTCGATGCGCGAGCCCCCGGTGGGCAGACGACGACTCATGCCGCGCCCTCCCGGACGGTCCTGACCTGGTCGGTCACGGTGTGCCGCTCGACGTGGAACCACAGCCGGCACCCGGCCGCGTGGAACCAGCGCTCGCGGAACCAGCCTCGCGGGTTCGCTCGCACGAAGAGGTACGCCGCCCACTCACCGTCGGTGAGCGCCGCCGGGTCGGTCGGGTAGTCGACGCCGGCGGCAGCACCGTAGTGGAACTCGGTCGCGTCGCGCTCGCCACAGTGGGGGCAGGGGATCCTCAGCATCGGTGGGCTCCTCAGTGGGCCACGGCGGCGGC
Organism: Nocardioides psychrotolerans; assembly: GCF_900113685.1. Taxonomy (GTDB): domain Bacteria; phylum Actinomycetota; class Actinomycetes; order Propionibacteriales; family Nocardioidaceae; genus Nocardioides; species Nocardioides psychrotolerans. The sequence goes on along the minus strand of NZ_FOQG01000004.1, from coordinate 70,511 downwards.
GCCGTGCTCGTCGATCAGGCGGCCGGTGGTGAACCGGTCGAGGGCGAAGGGTGCGGCCAGGGGGTGCGGGCGCTCGTGGGCGACCGTGTCGGCATAGACCGAGCCGACGCCAGGGGTGGCCTTGAAGCCACCGGTGCCCCAGCCGCAGTTCACGTAGGCGTTCTCGAACGGCAGGTGCCCGATGATCGGCGAGGCGTCGGGGGTGACGTCGACGATGCCGGCCCAGGTGCGCAGCACGTGGGCGCGCGCGAAGATCGGGAACAGCTCGACCGCGGCGGCCATCTGCTCCTCGATCACGTGGAAGGAGCCGCGCTGTCCGTAGCCAACGTGCGCGTCGACCCCGGCCCCCATCACCAGCTCTCCCTTGTGGGCCTGACTGACGTAGACGTGCACGGCGTTGGACATCACGACCGTGTCCAGGACCTGCTCGAGGAGCTCGGAGACGAGCGCCTGCAGCGGGTGGCTCTGCAGGGGCAGCCGGACGCCCAGCTGACCGGCAAGGACGCCGGAGTGCCCGGCGGCCGACAGGGCGAGGCGGCCGAACGAGATGTCACCGCGGGTCGTGGAGACGCCCGTGACCCGGTCGCCAGAGGTCTGGAAGCCGGTGACCTCGCAGTGCTGGATGATGTCGACGCCGAGCGCCTGGGCGGCGCGCGCGAATCCCCAGGCGACGTAGTCGTGCTTGGCGATGCCGGCGCGGGGCTGGAAGGTGCCGCCGAGCACCGGGTGCCGCGGCCGGTCTGTCACGTCGAGGATCGGGACCAGCTTGCCGATCTCCTGGGCATCCAGCCACTGGGCGTCGAGACCGTTGAGCTGGTTGGCGTTGACGCGGCGCTTGCCCTCGCGGATGTCGGAGAGGTTGTGGGCGAGGTTGAGCACCCCGCGCTGGCTGAACATCACCTGCGTGTCGAGCTCCTCCTCGAGGCTCTCCCACAGCCGCAGCGAGTGCTCGTAGATCCCGGCGCTCTCGTCCCAGAGGTAGTTGGACCGGATGATGGTGGTGTTGCGGGCCATGTTGCCGCCGGCCAGCCAGCCCTTCTCGAGGACGGCGACGTTGGTGATGCCGTGGTTCTTGGCCAGGTAATAGGCAGTGGCGAGGCCGTGCCCGCCGCCGCCGACCACCACGACGTCGTACGACGCCTTCGGCTCGTCCTCGCGCCAGAGGAACTCGGGGTGGCCGGGAAGCCGTGCGGAGATCGTCATCGGTGACCTCAGCCCCGGAGCCGCGTCATGGCGGGGTCGAAGAGCGGCTCCTCGGTGACGACGTAGGGCAGCCGCTGGTCGAAGTAGCCGATCTCGACCTCGGTGCCCGGAGCGGCGAAGGCAGCCGGGACCCAGGCGTAGGCGATGGCGCGCCCGACGGTGTGGCCCCAGGCCGCGCTCGTGACGTAGCCGACCGGCGCTCCGTCGGCGAGGACCGGCTCCTTGCCCATCACCACGGCCAGCGGGTCGGTCGAGGTCAGGCAGACCAGCTTCTTGGCGACAGCCCCCGGATCGAGGTCGGCCAGCGCGGCCTTGCCGACGAAGTCGTCCTTGGCCATCTTGACCGCGAAGCCGACGCCGGCCTCGTAGGGGTCGTGGTCCCAGGTCATGTCGGCGCCGAAGGAGCGGTAGCCCTTCTCCAGACGCAGGCTGTTGAAGGCGGCGCGGCCGCCCGCGAGGACGCCGTGGTCCTGGCCGGCCCGCCACAGGGTGTCCCAGAGCTTCATGCCCAGGTCGGCGGTCGTGTAGAGCTCCCAGCCCAGCTCGCCGACGTAAGAGAGCCGCATCGCGGTCACCGGGACCATGCCGACGTGGGCCTCGACGGCCCGGAAGTACTTCACTCCTGCGTTGCTGAAGTCGTCGGTGGACACGCTCTGCACCAGGTCTCGGGCGGCCGGGCCCCACAGGCCGATGCAGCAGGTGCCGGCCGTGACGTCGTGGACGAAGACGTCGGCGGGCGCGAGTGCCTGGAGGTAGGCGAGATCCAGGTTGCCGTTGGCGCCGATCTGGTAGCGCTGCTGGCCGGGCGCGGCACTGAGCCGGGCCACCGTGACGTCGCTGCGGATCCGACCGCGCGGATCGAGCATCAGGCAGTAGGTCACGCTGCCGACCGAGGCGGCGACGTTGCCCGTGACCAAGGCCTGGAGGAAGGCCGTGGCGCCGCGACCGACGACCTCGATCCGCTTGAGGGCCGTCATGTCGTACATCGCGACCCGCTCCCGGGTCGCCCTCGCCTCGGCGCCCGCGATCGGTGACCAGTAGCGGGCTGCCCAGTCGCCGGGGACGGCGACGTCGTAGGTCTCGAGCAGGCCCACGTTGGCGTCGTACCACTGCGGCCGCTCCCAGCCGTTGGCCTCGAGGAAGTAGCCGCCCAGCTCGCCCTGGCGCTGGTGGAACGGCGGCAGCCGCAGTGGCCGCGGAGACTCCATCGGCTGGAGCGGGTGGAGCAGGTCGTAGACCTCGACGAAGTTCTGCTGGTCGCGCTCGAGGACGTAGGCAGGGCCGACCTGGTGCCGCTCGAAGCGGTCCAGCGCGGCCTCGTGCACGTCCGTGGTCGGGACACCGTCGACGAGCAGCTCGGCGACCGCCCGGCCGACACCGGCGGAGTGGGTGACCCACACGGCCTCGGCGACCCAGAAGCCCGCCACGTCCGGGCTCTCGCCGATCAACGGGCCGCCGTCGGTGGTGAACGAGAACATCCCGTTGATGCCCCACTCCACCTGCGTGTCCGCCAACGCGGGCAGCAGGATCTGCGAGTCCTTCCAGGGACCCTCGAAGTCGTCGGGCGTGAAGGGCCGCACGCTGGGCATGCCCTGGGCGTCCCCTGGCCGACCCCAGTCGTCGAAGTCCTCGACGGCCACAGGGATCGGTCGGTGCGCGTAGGAGCCGACGACCTGGTGGTCGAAGTCGTCGCGGTAGTAGAGGTCCTCGCCCTGGTGCCGCAGGATCGGACGAAGCGCCTCCTCGACCTGGCCGGCCTGGGCCGGCACCGCGGTGGTGCGGACGAGCTGGTGCTCGAGCGGGGTCAGCGGCAGGGTCAGGCCGACCATCCCCGCGACCTTCTGGCCCCAGATGCCGGCGCAGCACACGACGATGTCCGCCGGGATCTCACCACCGGTCGTCGCGACGCCGGTGACCCGGCCGTCGGCGACCAGGACGTCGGTGACCTCGGTGCCGGGCCGCAGGGTCGCCCCGTGCTGCTCGGCGCGACGAGTCTGCGCATCGACCGCGCGGACCGCCTTGGCCAGGCCGTCGGTGGGCGTGAACAGCCCACCGAGGACGAGCGTCGGGTCGAGCAGGTCGTGCAGCTCGACGCACTCGACCGCCGTGAGCACCCGGGCCTCGACGCCGCTGGCGGTGAGCCAGCCGGCCCGGCGGTGCAGGTCGGCCAGGCGGTCGGGGCTGGTGGCGACCTCCAGGCCGCCGACCTGGAGGAAGCAGGGGCCGTCGTCGGACGCCAGGGAGGCGAGCTTCTCCACCGTGTAGGTCGCCAGCTCGGTCATCATCCGCGACGGGCTGGCCTGGAAGACCAGTCCCGGCGCGTGCGTCGTAGAGCCCCCGGTGTGGGGGATCGGACCGGCGTCGACGACGGTCACGTCGGTCCAGCCCCGCTGCGTCAGCTCGTCGGCGAGCGCGGCGCCCACGACGCCCGCCCCGATCACGACCACCCGCGGTCCAGCCACGTCCGCCTCCCTCGTTGTTGCGCCTTGCGCAACTTATCTCGCACTGCGCAACAGTGTACGCCGATGCCTCGCCGACGTCGTACGACGATGGCGTCTCGCACCTCCCCCGTCGTACGACGCCCGCGAGGCGGTCGGTCAGGACATCCAGGCCTCGACCTTGTCGGGGTTCTCCTCGACCCAGGTGGCAGCGGCCTCCTCGGCCGACATGCCGTCCACGGAGATGTACTTGGCGACGAGGTTCTGGTCGTCGTTGGTCCACTGGAAGTTCGAGACCAGGTCGACGGCCGGGCTCCCCGACTCGGCGAACTCGGTGGCGACGATCTTCTGGAGCTGCGTCTCGGGATAGTCGCAGGCGACGTCCTGGGCGACGTCCTGGCAACCGTCGGTGAACTCCGGCAGGTTCACCTTGACCAGCGGCACCTCGGACATGAACCACTGCGGCTCGTAGAAGTAGCCGATGAGAGGGGTCTTGTTCGCCTCCGCCTTCTCGAAGGCCGCGATCGAGGCGGCCTCGCTGCCCGAGAACACCACCTGGAAGTCGAGGCCCAGGTTGGCCACGATCGCCTCGTCGAACTGGACGTAGGACGGGTCGGCGCCGAGGAACTGCCCCTTGCCGCCCGACTCCGGCGTCTCGAACATGTCGGCGTAGTCGTTGAGGTTCTCCCAGTCGGTGATGTCGGGGTACTCCTCGGCCATCCACGGCGCGACGTACCAGCCGATGATCCCGACGTTTCCGGTCGGCCCCATCTCCACGGCGCTGCCATCACCACCCTGGTCCTCGAAGTAGAGCTTCTCGAGGTCGGGGTGGCCCCAGTCCTCGATCACGACGTCCACCTCACCCGTGCCGAAGCCCTGCCAGGAGACCTCTTCCTTGAGGTCCTTGTAGTTGACCGTGCAGCCGAGCTCGGTCTCGGCCAGGTGACCGACCACGTAGGCGTCGGCCGCGAAGCCGACCCACGGGTTCACGGCCATGTTGAGCTCGCCGCAGTCGCCCGCCGCGGCAACCTGGCTCTCGTTCTCCTTCTCCTCCGCCGCGATGTCGCCACCGCCACAGGCGCTCAGGACGAGCGGGAGCGTGGCGAGCGACCCGGTGATGGCACTGGCTTTCCTCAGCTTCACAGGTGTTCTTCCTTCTCTCGGGTGGAACAATGCGGTCAGGACAGGTGGTGGGCTGGCGTGCGGGTGCGGAGCCTGGCCAGGAGGCCGGGTGCGCTGCGGTCGCGCTCGGCAGCACCCCGGGCGACACGGTCGACCATGATCCCGAGCAGGACGATCGCGATACCGGCAGAGACGCCCTTGCCGAAGAACTCGCCGCGCGAGAAGCCGAGGACCGAGTCGTAGCCCAGCGCCCCGCCTCCGACGAGGCCGCCGATCACGACCATGGCCAGCACGAAGAGCAGCCCCTGGTTGGCGGCCAGCACCAGGTTGCCGCGGGCCATCGGGAGCTGGACCTTGGTGATCAGCTGCCACGGTGTGGACCCGGCAGCCGTTGCCGCCTCGACGGTCGTCTCCGAGACCTGCCTGACCCCGTCGGCCACCAGCTTGGTCGCGACGGGCACGGCATAGATGAACGCAGCCACGATCGCAGTGAACCGGCCGGGGCCGAAGAGCGCCAGCACCGGGATCAGGTAGACGAAGGACGGCATCACCTGGGCCGCATCGAGCAGCGGGCGGAGCAGTCGGTCGACGAGCCGCCGCCGTGCCATCCAGACGCCCAGCACGACGGCCACAACCATCACGAAGAGCGTGGCCACGAGCACGCTGGTGAGCGTGACCATGGCGTCGTACCAGAGGTCGGTGACGTAGATCCCGGTCAGGCAGGCCAGGCTGCTGAGGGCTCCCCGCCACCCGGCGAGCAGCTGGGAGAGGACGATCAGTGCCAGCCCGGTGACGAACCACGGCGATCCGGCGACGAGGTCCTGGAGCGGGTTGATGAAGACCGTCGTCACGGTCTCCTGGACGCCCGTGGTCAGGCCGGAGAAGTGCGAGGTCGTCCAGTCGGTGGCCGACTGGACCGCCTCGGCGACCTTCGGGCCGACCTCGGTGTCCGGGAACTCGGCGAACGAGAAGTAGGTGCGCGAGACGTAGACCGAGACCAGCGCTGCAGCGCCGGCAACGGCGAGCACGATCCGGTGGGTGCGCCGGTTGCCGCCACCGCCTCGGGCGACCAGCTCGCTGCGCTCGCTGGCGGCAGTGGTGACCCGGTCGAGCATGATCGCGATGAACACGATCGACGCGCCGGCGATGAACGCGACGCCCACCTGGTTGGAGCCCGCGGTCAACGCGCGGAGAACGGGCTTGCCGAGCCCGGGACCGTTGACGAAGCCCGCGATGACGGAGATCGACAGCGCCGCCATCATCGTCTGGTTGACGCCGACGATGATCGAGGGTCGCGCCATGGGGAGCTGGACCTTGATCAGCCGCTGCCACCCGGTCTGCCCGAGCGACGTGGTGGCCTCGATCGTGGTCTCGGACACGCTGCGCAGGGCGTGGGCGGAGATCCGCACGACCGGCGGCAGCGCGTAGAGCACGGTGACGGCGACGGCGATCGCGGGCCCGAGACTGAAGAAGAGCGCCATGGGAGCCAGATAGACGAACGCCGGGAAGGTCTGCAGGACATCGAGCACGGGGGTGACGACAGCGTTCACGCGACGACTGGTGCCCATCCACACCGCCAGGGGCAGGCCGAGCGCCAAGGACACCGCGACCGAGAAGAAGGTGATGATCAGCGTGTCCATGCCGTCGACCCAGTAGCCCAGGAGCCCGACGGCGGCAAGCGACGCCATGGTCCCGAGGGCGTGGCGCCACCCGGCGATGGCCAGGCTCACCCAGCCGGCGATCCCGAGCACACCCAGCCAGCCGATCTGAGGGACCGGGCGCGGCAGGTCCGGGGTGGAGACGAGCCCCTGCAGTTGCTCGACCACCCCGTTGAAGGCGTCGGACACCGCGCCGACCACCTGCATCAGCACGTTGGTGTCGCGCCCCGCGATCAGGTCGGCCTTGAGGTCGGTGAAGCGGTCCTGGAAGTCGGTGGTCTCCTGCCCCGGCAGGTAGAGCACCGCCCTGCCGTCACCGATCCTCGATGCCACCCACCAGATCACGACGACGGCCACAAGCCAGCCCCACAGGGGTACGACGCGGCGCGGACGCGGAGCGACCCGTCCCGGCGCCTCCCCCGGGGTCTGCGGTGGCGAGGTCGTGAGGCCCGGCTCGGTCGTGGGGGCCGACGTCACACGGCCTGCTTCGTGGGTGCGGTCGGGACCGACTCCTCGGCCACGACGACGCGGAGGATGGCATCGTCATCGACGATCCCGACGAGCTTCCCGTCGCTGACGACCTGGACGGGGTGCGCAGAGGCCAGTGCCGCCTGCGCGGCCTGGCGCACGATCGTGTCCATCGACATGACCGGCCCCTCGCGGGAGTCCTCAGGAGTCGGCGCGCGCATGACGTACTCGAGGGTGAGCACGTGCGAGCGCGGGACGTCGCTGACGAAGTCGCGGACGTAGTCGTCGACCGGCCGGGCCACCACCTCGGCCGGCCTGCCGATCTGGACGATCTCGCCGTCGCGCATGATCAGGATCCGGTCACCGAGCTTGAGGGCTTCCTGCAGGTCATGGGTGACGAAGACCATCGTCTTCTTCAGCTCCGCCTGGAGACGGACGACCTCGTTCTGCATGTCGCGGCGGATCAGCGGGTCCAGCGCGGAGAACGGCTCGTCGAACAGCAGGATCGCGGGGTCGTTGGCCAGCGCCCGCGCGAGGCCGACCCGCTGCTGCATGCCGCCCGAGAGCTGGTCGGGGTAGGACTCGTCGTAGCCGGTGAGCCCCACCAGGTCGACGAGGTCCCCCGCCTGCTGGCGGCGCTGGGCCTTCTTGACGCCGCGGACCTCGAGGCCGTAGGCCACGTTGTCGATCACCTGGCGGTGCGGCAGCAGGCCGAAGTGCTGGAAGACCATGGAGACCTTGTGGCGGCGCAGCTCACGCAGCTGGGACTCCGAGGCCTTCGTGACGTCCTCGCCGTCGATCGTGATCTGTCCCGCCGTGGGCTCGATCAGCCGGGTGAGGCAGCGCACCAGCGTCGACTTCCCGGAGCCCGAGAGTCCCATCACCACGAACACCTCTCCCGGAGCGACGTCGAAGGACACGTCCTTGACCGCGGTGACGCAGCCGTTCTTGGCCTTCAGGTCGGCACGGGAGAGGAGGGCATCGGGCGTGCCGATCACCTTGTCGGCCCGCTGGCCGAAGATCTTCCAGAGGCCGTCGACCTGCAGCGCGGGGCTTGACTCGCTCATGGTGTCTCCTCGTTGGCCACCGGCGCGGCCGGGTTGCGGGGGTCCCCCGGGGGGAAGAGCGGCGAACCGTCACGGTAGCGGTAATACGGCGCATCCGACGGGGCCAACGGGGTATTGCCGGCGATCAGGTCGGCCGCCTTCTCGGCGAGCATCATCGTCGGTGCGTAGATGTTGCCGTTGGTGACGTAGGGCATGGAGGAGGCGTCCACGACCCGCAGCCCGTCCACCCCGCGCACCCGCATCGAGGCCGGGTCGAGCACGCTCAGCTCGTCGATGCCCATCCGCGCGGTGCACGACGGGTGCAGTGCGGTCTCGGCGTCCTCGGCGACCCAGTCCAGGATCTCCTGGTCGGTCTCGACCCGCGGGCCCGGCGAGATCTCGCCGTCGTTGAAGGCCGCGAACGCCGGCTGGTTCATGATCCGCCGCGCGGCCCGGATCATCTCGATCCACTCGCGGCGGTCGTTGTCGGTGGACAGGTAGTTGAACCGCAGCGCCGGGTGCTGGAAGGGGTCACGGCTCTTCAGCGTCAGGTTGCCCCGCACGTCGGAGTACATCGGCCCGACGTGGACCTGGTAGCCGTGCGCGGCGGCCGGCCGGGACCCGTCGTACCGGATCGCGATCGGCAGGAAGTGGAACATCTGGTTGGGGTAGTCGACCAGGTCGTTGCTGCGGATGAAGCCGCCGCCCTCGAAGTGGTTGGACGCGCCCACGCCGCGCCTCAGGAACAGCCACTCGGCGCCGATCCGCGGCTTGTGCCGGTGCTTGAGCCAGGGCCCGATCGAGACGGGTTGCTTCGAGGCGTACTGGAGGTAGACCTCGAGGTGGTCCTGGAGGTTGGCACCCACGCCGGGCAGGTCCGCGACCACCGGGATGCCGAGCTGCTCGAGGTCGGCCTTCGGGCCGATGCCGGAGAGCAGGAGCAGCTGGGGCGAGTTGATCGCGCCGCCGCAGAGGATGACCTCACCGGCGCGGACGCTGCGGCGGGCGCCGCGCCGACCGATGCCACGGGTGTAGTCGACGCCGGTGACCCTGGCGCCGTCCAGGGTGAGCCCGGTGACGTGGGCGAGGGTCTCGACCGTGAGGTTGGGCCGGCTGGCTACGGGGTGCAGGTAGGCACGGCTGGCCGAGAGCCGGCGCCCGCGGTGCAGGTTGCGGTCGAACGGCGCGAAGCCCTCCTGGCGGTAGCCGTTGACGTCGTCGGTGAGCGGGTAGCCGGCCTGCTGGGCGGCCTCGAAGAACGCGCCGAACAACGGGTTGGTCGCGGGCCCGCGCTCGAGGACCAGCGGGCCGGAGCCTCCGCGCCAGGCATCGGCACCAGCCAGGCAGTTCTCCATCCGCTTGAAGTAGGGCAGGCAGTGGGCGAAGTCCCACTCCTTCATGCCTGCATCGGCCGCCCAGCGCTCGAAGTCGAGCGGGTTGCCACGCTGGAAGATCATCCCGTTGATGCTGCTGGAGCCGCCGAGCACCTTGCCCCGGGCGTGGTAGACCCGGCGCCCGTTCATGTGCGGCTCCGGCTCGGACTCGTACTTCCAGTCGTAGAGCCGGTTGCCGATCGGGTAGGGCAGCGCGGCCGGCATGTGGATGAACGGGTCGAGCCGCGAGTCACTGCGGCCCGCCTCGAGGACCAGGACGCTGGTGGCGGGGTCGACACTGAGCCGGTTGGCGAGCACGGAGCCCGCTGATCCACCCCCGACGATGACGACGTCGAAGGACCGCGCGCCGGCCATCAGGTCTCACGCCCGTCGAACCAGCTCTGGACCGCAGGTCGCACGTTGTGCCAGATGTGCTTGGTCTCGCGATACTCCTCGAGCCCGGCCGCCCCGAGCTCGCGGCCGATGCCCGACTGCTTGTAGCCGCCCCACTCCGCCTGCGCGACATAGGGATGGAAGTCGTTGATCCACACGGTGCCCATCCTCAGCCGGGCCGCGACCCGCTCGGCGCGGCCGGCGTCACGGGTCCAGATCGCGCCGGCCAGGCCGTAGATGCTGTCGTTGGCCAGCCGCACCGCGTCGTCCTCGACCGCGTCCTCGGTGTCCCCGGCAAAGGTCTCGACCGTGAGCACCGGGCCGAAGGACTCCTCCTGCACGACCGTCATCGACGAGGTGCAGCCGTCCAGGATCGTCGGCAGGTAGAAGTACCCGGCGTCGTACGCCGCCCCCCGGGGCCGCTCGCCGCCCAGCAGCAGCGTGGCGCCCTCGGCGATCCCCCCGGCGACGTACGCCTCGACCTTCTCGCGGTGCGCAGCGCTGATGAGGGCACCGGTCTCCGCGTCGGGGTCGAACGGACCGCCGAGCCGGATCAGCGCCGCCCGCTCGACCAGCCGATCGACGAAGTCGTCGTGGATCGACTCCTCGACGAGCAGCCGCGCGCCGGCGGAGCAGACCTGCCCGGAGTGCAGGAAGACCGCGGTGAGCGCCATGTCGAGCGCGACCTCGAGGTCGGCGTCGGCGAAGACGATGTTGGGGTTCTTGCCGCCGAGCTCGAGGGCGATCTTCTTGACCGTGCCGGCGGCGGCCACCATCACCCGCTTGCCCGATGCGAGCCCACCGGTGAACGAGACCAGGTCGACGTCGGGGTGCTCGGTCATCGGGGCGCCGACGCGGAGGCCGTCGCCCAGCACCAGGTTGGCGACCCCGGCAGGAAGCCCAGCCTCGGTGAGCGCGTCCATCAGCCACAGCGCGGTCGAGGGAGTCAGCTCGCTCGGCTTGAGCACGAACGTGTTGCCGGTGGCCAGGCACGGCGCGACCTTCCAGGCGGTCTGCAGGAGGGGGTAGTTCCACGGGGTGATGAGGGCGCAGACACCGACCGGCTCGTGGACGACCCGGCTGACCACGTCGGCCCGACCGGTGTCGACGACCCGGCCGCCCTCGGCGCCGGCGAGTCCCGCGAAGTGGCGGAAGACGGAGGTGACGTCGGCGACGTCGTACTCGCTCTCGACCAGGCGCTTACCGGTGTCGAGCGACTCGCGCCGGGCGATCTCGGCGGTGTCGCGCTCGAGCAGGTCGGCGAGGCGGTGCAGCAGTGCGGCCCGGTCGGTGGACGACGTCCGCGGCCACGGACCGGAGTCGAAGGCGCGTCGGGCAGCAGCCACGGCCAGGTCGACGTCCGGGGCCGCGCCGTCGCTGACCGTGCGCACCGCGCTGTTGTCGGCGGGACAGCGGATCTCCCGGGTGCCCCCGCCCAGCGCCTCGCGCCAGGTCCCGTCGACGTACAGCTCCGCCATGTCCTGCTGCCCTTCTCTCCGTGTCTGCATGTTGCGGATGGCGCAACATGCGGCATTCTACGCAACTCTTCGTTTCTCGGGAATGACGAGTGGGAACGATCCCGACCCGCTTCCCTCAGGTCAGGTCGCGCCAGCCGAGGCGGCGCGAGACCTCGAGCGCGCAGCGCACCAGCTCGGCACCGGCGCGATCGACCAGCTCGGCGGTGAACCGGAAGGTCGGCCCGGAGACCGACATCGAGGCGATCACGTCACCGTGGATGTTGCGCACCGGAGCCGCCACGGCACTCAGCCCGTGCTCGAGCTCGTCGACCACGACGACGTAACCGTCGTGACGGACGCCGGCGAGCTGCGCGACCACCTCGCCCACGTCGGTGACCGTCCGCGTCGTGTAGGCCGGCAGCTCACCGGCGAGCACGGCGCGCACCTCGTCGTCACTCATCCCGGCGAGGAGCACCTTGCCGTTGGACGTGGCGTGCAGCGGGATCCGCTGACCGACCCAGTTGTGCGACTGCACGGCAGAGGTCGCCTCGACCTGGTCGACGTACAGCGCGGCACCCTCCGAGAGGACGGCCAGGTTGACGGTCTCCCCCGTGGCCGCGGCCAACGACCTGGACAGCGAGCGCGCCTCCTGCACCACGTCGAGCCGCGCGGTGGTGGCGCCGGCCAGACGCAGGATGCCGACCCCGAGGCGGTACTTGCCACGCGACTCGTTCTGCTCGACGAGGTCGCGCTCCGCGAGCGAGTCGATCAGTCGGGACACGGTGGACTTGTGGACGTCGAGCTGACCGGCGATCTCGGTCACCCCCCTCTCGCCGTCGCGTGCGAGGATCTCGAGGATCTGCAACGCCCGGTCGACCGACTGCACCGTGCCCATGACGTCCTCCGCTCCCTAGTTGTTGCTTATTATGCAACTACTTGCGTATGAAGCAACACGTGCCGCAGTCTTTTCCGATGACCCCGCGCTCCGGACACGTCTACGTGCTGACGCTCGCCTGCGACAACCACTTCGGCCTGGTGCACGCGGTGTCCACCTGGCTGGTCGCGCACCGGGGGAACATCACCGACTCGCAGCAGTTCGACGACCCAGCCACCCAACGCTTCTTCATGCGCGTCGAGTTCGAGGCGCCCGACGTCGCGCTCGAAGCGCTGAGGAGCTCGTTCGTGGGTGTCGCCCAGGCGCACGCGATGTCGTGGCAGCTCGTCGCGGCCACGGCGCCCTACCGGACCCTGATCCTGGTCTCCAAGTTCGGGCACTGCCTCAACGACCTGTTGTTCCGGCACAGCACCGGCGTGCTCAACATCGACATCGCGGGCGTCGTGTCCAACCACCGCGACTACGAGCGGCTCACCTCGACCTACGACGTGCCGTTCCACCACGTCCCGGTCACGGCGTCGACGAAGCCCGCGGCCGAGACCCGGCTGCTGTCCCTGGTGGAGACCGAGCGGGTCGACCTGGTCGTGCTGGCCCGCTACATGCAGGTGCTCTCCGACGAGACCTGCTCGAAGCTCGACGGCCGGATCATCAACATCCACCACTCGTTCCTGCCGAGCTTCAAGGGCGCCAGGCCCTACCACCAGGCGCACGACCGGGGCGTCAAGCTGATCGGCGCCACCGCCCACTACGTCACCCCGGCCCTGGACGAGGGTCCGATCATCGAGCAGGACGTCGTCCGCATCGACCACCGCACCACCCCCGACGAGATGGTCCAGGCCGGCCGGGACGTCGAGGCCCGGGTCCTCGCCCAGGCCGTGCGCTGGCACACCGAGTCGCGCCTGTTCCTCGACCGCTCGCGCGTCGTGGTCTTCGACTGATCGCGCGACCTGTGGCCACCTGGCTCAGCCGCCCTCCTGAGAGTCGGCCTTCTGAGAGTCGGTCCGGGCGGTGACCCAGGCGTGGAATTCGCCGATGTGGTGCTCGCTGGGGACGAGCACGCCGCCGTCGCGGTAGAGGCGCGAGGACATCGAGGGCTGGGTCCGCTCGCAAGCCTCGAAGTCCTGCTGGTTGACCCGGTGGAACAGCTCCACGGACGCGCTCACGTCGCGACCGGAGGTCACGACGTCGGGGGTGTAGAGCCAGTCGCACTCGACGATCGTGAGCTGCTCCGAGAGGGGATACATCCGGTGCCAGATCACGTGGTCGGGCACCAGGTTGACGAAGACCTGCGGCTTGATCGTGATCGCGTAGTACTTCCGGTCGCGGTACTCGTCGAGCCCGGGGAGCACCCCCAGGCCCTCGGAGCCGTCGATGGTGAAGCCCTTGATGTCCTCGCCGAACTCGGCGCCGTGATCGACGAAGTACTGCGCTGCCAGGCCGTCGGCGAACTCCGGCAACACCTCGGTGAGCTCGGGATGGATGGTCGCGCAGTGGTAGCACTCCATGAAGTTCTCGACGATCAGCTTCCAGTTGGCCTTCACCTCGTAGGTGATCCGCCGTCCGATGCTCAGCGAGGCGATGTCGTAGGTGGCGATGTTGTCGACGGTCCCGAGGCGGGCCACCACCTCTGCCTCGACGGTGTCCTCGAAGCTCGGTGGGACAGCAGCCAGCGACACCCACACGTAGCCCATCCAGGAGCGGACGTGCACGGCGCGCAGGCCGTAGTCGACGCGGTCGATGTCGGGCATCTTCGTGAGGTTGGGCGCCGCGATCAGCCTGCCGTCGAAGTCGTAGGTCCAGGCGTGGTAGGGGCACTGGAACGAACGCGCCTTCTCACCGGAGTCCTCGAGACAGATGCGCGCACCCCGGTGCCGGCAGACGTTGTAGAAGGCGCGGAGCTCACCGCGGCGCGAACGGGTGAGCAGGATCGACTCTCGCCCCACCTGCACGGTGCGGAACGCACCCGGCCCGGGCAGGTCGCTCTCGTGCGCCGCGCAGAACCACATGTCCTCGAAGATCCGCTCGCACTCGCGGTCGAAGACCGCCGGATCGACGTAGGCCGCCCCCGGCAGAGTCGGGATCAGGCTGGACTCCCCCGCCGGGGCGGTGGTGGCGTCGGGCGTGGTGGTCACGGGGTCTCCTGGGTCGGCGTCATACGGCAACGGGAAGGGCGACGAGCGAGCGCCGCAGGCGGCCGAAGAGCCGGGGCTGGTTCATGCCGAGCACGGCGGTGGCCTTGCCGCCGCGCCGATAGACCGCGAGCACGTCGCAGGTCTCCGGGCTGCCCGCCTCGATCGTGACGGTCTCGTCGCCGAAGCGGTGGCCGGCGAACTGGATGTGGACGCCATACTGCTCGCTCCAGAAGTACGGCGCGGGCAGCGGCGCCGCCACGCCTGCACCTGCGCCTGCGAGCAGCGCGTCCACCGCCCGGCGGGGCCGCTCGTGGGAGTCGGTCCAGTGCTCGACCCGGTGCTGCGCGCCGCACACGGCGTCGTGCCAGGCGGAGCAGTCGCCGACCCCGTAGACACCGGGCGCACCGGTGAAGCCCACAGCGTCGCAGCCGAGCCCGCCCGTGGGCCCCGCGAGGTCCAGACCGGAGCCCGCCAGCCAGTCGACCGAGGCGACCGAGCCGATCCCGACCACCACGACGTCGGCCGGCAGGTGCCGTCCGTCGGCCAGCTCGACCCCCTCGACCCTCGTGCGGCCGGTGAGTCGCGCGACGGGAGTGCCGCACAGGAGCGGGACGCCGTGGGCCGCGTGCAGGCGCGCGACCATCGCGCCGACCTCCGAGCCCAGCGGTCCCGCCAGGGGGCCGGCGGCCGCCTCCACCAGGGTCACGTCGAGCCCGAGCGTCCGGGCGGTCGCGGCGATCTCGGCGCCCACGAACCCGGCGCCGACGAGCACCAGACGGGCACCGGGCAGCAGCTCGGCGCGCAGGGCGACGGCGTCGTCGAGCGTGCGCAGCGTGTGGACGCCGCGCTGCTCGCCGCCGAGGCCCGGCGGCAGGGTCCGCGCGCGGGAGCCGGTGGCGATCACGACCGCATCGCCAGTGAGCGTGTCTCCGTCCGCCAGGGTCACGGTGCGGGTGCCGGGATCCAGCGCGACGGCGCGGACCCCCAGCCGCCAGTCGAGGCCGAGGTCCCCATCGTGGTCCTCGAGGGAGAGGTCCTCGACGCTGGTGGTGCCGGCGAGGAAGCCCTTGGACAGCGGCGGGCGGTCGTAGGGCCGATGCCGTTCGTCGCCGATCATCACGACGTCGCCGTCGAAACCGGCGCCGCGCAGGGCCCGGGCGGCCGCGTGGCCCGCCAGCGAGGCGCCGACCACCAGGAGCCTGCGAGGGGCGGCCATCACCCGGCCTCCAACGTCACACCCGGCGGGAGGTGCGGCACCTCGCCGGACAGCTCGACCCAGATCCCGCCGTCACGCACCGTGGCAACGTGCACCCGGACGGGTCGCTTGGCCGGCGGCTGGTCGACCAGGCCGGTGCGCAGGTCGAATCGCGACGCGTGCAGTGGGCACTCCACCCAGCAGCCCTCGAGCCAGCCGTCGGCCAGCGAGGCGTCCTGGTGGGTGCACGTGTCGTCGATGGCGTAGACGTCGTCATCCTCGGTCCGGAACACCGCGATCGGCGGCGTCACCGACGTGATCCGCACCCCCTCGCCCACCGGGACGTCGTCGAGGGCACACACGAACTGCATGAGGACTCCAGGGTGCTGGTGGTGATGACCCGAGCCTGCGGCCGAAGGCCGGGCCTGTCAACCCATGATGCACCACAACAGGGGGTCGAGTTCAGGAATTCGCCTGATGGGAGCAGAGGTGGGCAAACCACCTCCCACCTGCACAAACGTTGTTCCCCAAACTGGGCAACAGTTCCATAATATGGAACCTCTGTTCTATAATGCGATTCAACAGTCCCTTCCTCCCAGGAGGCATTCATCGCCGGCACCCAGTCCGTCGACCGCGTGACCGCGCTGGTCGCGTTGGTGGTGCGCGCGCAGCGCCCCCTGACCTACTCCGACCTGGTCGCCGCCACGGGGCTCCCCCGCTCGACCGTGTCGCGGCTGCTGGGCGCGCTCGAGCTCGGCGGCCTGGTCGAACGGGAGAGCGGTGGCGCCTACCGGGGCGGCCGGCTGTTCGCCGACTACGCCGCACGTTTCGACCGGGTCGAGGCGCTGGTCCGCGTCGCCCACACCCACCTGGAGGACCTCGCCACCCAGACCGGGGAGACCGTCAACCTGGCGGTGGCCCGAGGCTCGGACGTCGTCCACGTGGACCAGGTCGATGCCCGGTTCGTGATCGGCTCGGTCAACTGGGTGGACATGGAGGTGCCCAACCACTGCTCCGCGCTCGGCAAGGTGATGCTCGCGTGGGGCGTCGTACGCCCTCCGTCAGGGAGGCTGGAGCGGCGGACGCCGTTCACCGTCGCGACCCACGCTGCCCTGGAGCGAGACCTCGAGGAGACCCTCGAGCGCGGCTACGCCCTCACGCGCGGCGAGCTCGAGGAGGGCCTGGACGGCATCGCGGTGCCCGTCCACAGCGGCGACGGCACGGTCGTCGCGGCGCTCGGGGTCTCCGGGCCGACCTTCCGGATCGGCGACCGGCGCCCGGGGATCGCCGAGAGCCTGCAAACGCACGCCGCGGCCGTCGCCGGCGACCTGGCGAAGCACGCTCGCTCGACCTGAGCGGCAGGCCGGTCGCTGCCCACGGTCAGGGCATCAGCGGCGACCACACCGACTTCGCTTCAGCCCGGCGCTCACGCTTCGCCGCCGCCTGCTTCTGCGTGATGGTGCCGGAGGTGCTCATCTCGACCAGGACCACCCCTGAGTCGGTCCGTCGTACGACCTCGAACCCCGCGTCCTCGAAGACGCGCAGCATGTCGTGGTTCTCCGGGAGCACGTCGGCCTCGAAACGTGCGATGCCCACGCGGCAAGCCGTCGCGGCCAGGTGCTCCAGGAGCAGCGTGCCGAGACCGCGTCCGTGGAAGTCGTCGGCCACCAGGAACGCCACCTCGCTGATGTCGGCGCCCAGCGGCTCGGCCGTGGCCAGGGCCACGAGTCGCCCCTCCACCTCAGCCACCATCGCCAGCGTCCGCGGGTCCCGCAGGACATGGTCCACGTAGTGGTGCGCCGCCACCCGGGCCACGCTGAAGAAGCGCAGCCGCAGGGCCTCGTCGGACACGCTCTCGTGGAGCACGTGCAACGCCGGGCCATCGGTCGGCGACAGCCGCCGTACGACGCCGCGGCTGCCGTCGGAGAGCAACACGTCCACGGGCGCACAGGCAGCGGAGGGCAGAGCTCTGTCAACAGGCACGCTCCGATGGTGGCGGCCCTCCCCTCCGCGCGGCAGGGTCGTTGGTCCCATCGGTCCCGGGCGAGGACACCTCCCAGGCCGTCCGCGCCGTGTTCGTGATCGACCCCGTCGCGAAGCAGACGCTGCCCAGATCAGCTCCGTTTCGCGACCGTCAGCAGGACCGCCGAGTCCTCGACCGCCTCCAGGGAGTGACGGGAGTCGGGGATGGTCATGAGATCGCCGGGCGACCCGTTCCACCTGGTCTCACCCGCGATCAGCGTGACGCGTCCGTGCAGGACCTGGAGGGTCGCTTCGCCCGGGTTCTCGTGCTCGTCCAAGGTCGAGCCCGCACGGAGGGCGATCAACGTCTGGCGAAGGACGTGCTCGTGCCCGCCGTAGATGGTGTGGGCGCTGCGACCGCTGGACGCGGTCGATGCCGTCTCCAGGTGGTGACGCACCAGCGCCGTCAGTGACTCTTTCTGCATCTGCTCTCCTCGTTGCGGGTGGTCGATCGGTGATCGGGCTCAGGACGGGCGCACTGGTGGCGTCGCGTCGTGCAGGAAGCTCGGCGACTCGGCATGGGCGTCGTCCACGATCGCCCAACCGCTCGCCCCCAGGGTCACCACGGAGACCGGGAAGATCCCGAGGTCCTCGCGCTCGACATGGACCTCGAGGTCATCGAGCAGGGCCGTGACCCGCGTGGCGAAGTCAGCGGAGTCGATGTCGAGGGCACCGATGGTCTCGGCGAGGTCCCGGTGCTCGCCCTCCAGCTCGTCGATCTCCTCGACGAACTCCCCGGCCTCTCGCATCGCCCGGAAGATGCCGTCCTCCTCGCGTCGGACGTGTCGGTCGAGATGGGCGATGAGATCCGTGAGCCGTGACATCGCCGCTGCGTGATCGCCGGCGCCCAGGTCGCGTCGGACGTAGTGGCCCGCGTCGACCAGTGCGCTGTGCTCGTCCATGAGCTCACCGATCGGCACGACCTGCCGGCAGCCGCAGTACTCACACATCTCAGCCGACCCGGTCCCAGCCGCGGCGAGGGCGGTGGCTGCCGAGCCTGGTGTCGTCTCGACTGCGGTAGACGATGTAGGGCCGGGTCAGGTAGCCGAGCGGGGCACTGAAGACGTGCACCAGCCGGGTGAAGGGCCACAGCGCGAACAAGGCGAAGGCGACCAGGGCGTGGAGCTGGAAGCCCAGCGGCGCCTCGCCCATCAGGTCGGCATCGGGCTGGAACGCAAGGAAGGAGCGGTACCAGACCGAGACCCCCTCCCGGTAGTTGTACTCCCCGCCGAGGGTGAGGATCGAGCCGGCAATGGTGTTCCACATGCCCAGGACGATCGCGGCGGCCAGGAAGGCGTACATCACCTTGTCCATGACCGTCGTCGCGGAGAAGACCGGTCCCACGGTTCGCCGCCGGTAGATCAGGATCACCATCCCGACCACGGTCATGACGCCGGCCAACAGGCCACCGCCGACCGCCGCCACGTGATACATCTGCTCGCTGATGCCCACCGCGTCGGTCCACGACTGGGGGATCAACAACCCGAAGATGTGGCCCCCGATGACACCGAGCATCCCGAAGTGGAACAGCGGGCTACCGATGCGCAGGAGGCGGTTCTCGTAGAGCTGGGACGAGCGGGTGGTCCACCCGAACTTGTCGTAGCGGTAGCGCCACAGGTGCCCGACCACGAAGACGGTGATGCAGACGTAGGGAAACACCACGAAGAGGAGCAGGTTCATGCGCGGACCCCCGGGAACGACGGCATGGGCAGCAGGGTCGGCTCGGGCGCCGTCCCGGTGGCTGACCCCGGACTGAACTGAGGTGCGGCGAACGGCGCGAGGCCGACCTCCTCCTCGGGAGGACCCTCGGCTGCCAGGCGGCGTACGGCGTCGCGCTCCTCACCGCGCAGCGGCGGTAACGTTGCGGTGACCGCGTCGATCAGGCTCGCCCACGGCGAGTGCATGTCCCGGAGCGAGAGCCGCAGCAGCTCGAGCCCGGCGCGGTGGTCGAGCATCAGGTCCCGGCCGAGGTCGCGGTCGATCGTGGCGGCGAATTCGAGCACGACGCACAGGTGGTCTGGCAGTTCTGCGTCGTCCAGCTCGAAGCCGGCGCCGAGGTAGGTCTGCTTGAAGCGCAGCAACGCCATCCCCCGCTTGCGCGTGTCGCCGTGGGCGAAGTACGTCAGGAAGAGGTTGCAGCGCCGCCTGTTGTCGAACGTCTCGACGTAGTCGGCCTGCAGCTCGGTCAACGGCGTCGACCCGAGGTGCTCGAGGAAGGCGCGGAGCGAGTCCCCGATCGCGGTCGGCAGTCCCAGCGAGGCCGACCTGACGAGCTCGGCGCGCGCCAAGACCTCCTCGTCGGGGTAGTCGAGGAGCAGCGACACCGACTGCCACACGACGGTCAGCTGTTCTGGTGGCAGTGCCGCCTTCGCACGCCGGCCGCTGCTGCGCCTCAAGGTGTGCTCGCTTCGCTCGCTCACGAGTCCGGCCCCTTCGGCGGGAACATTCCGGGCGGGGAGCCCTTGCCGTCCCAGTTCAGCAGGTTCACCCGTGCACCCTTGTTCTCAGGGCCTGCGAGCGAGTCGGAGGTCTGCCGGTCCTGGAGCATCTGGAAGTTCTCGACGGCGATCGGCGTGGGTGTGCCGGACCCCTCGCCGAAGAGGTCCTGCTGACCGCCGCCGTAGTCGGAGACCGAGCACTCGGTGGACAGCTCCTCCAGCGAGTGCGCCTGCTCGGCGTGCGCCGGTGGGATGACGTAGCGCTCGTCGTACTTCGCGATCGCGAGGAGGCGATACATGTCGTACATCTCCTCCTCGGTCATCCCGACCGCGGCCGGGATCGAGGCGTCGGGATCGCGGCCCATGTTGATGTCGCGCATGTAGCAGCGCATCGCGGCCAGCTTCTTGAGCACGGCGTCCACGGGCTCGACCTCGCCTGCGGTGAAGAGCTCGGCGAGATACTCGACCGGGATCCGCAGGGCGTCGATGGCGGCGAAGAGGTTGCCCTTGTCCTCGGCATCCTCTCCCGTGTCACGCACGACATCGATGACCGGCGAGAGCGGCGGGATGTACCAGACCATCGGCATCGTGCGGTACTCCGGGTGCAGCGGCAGCGCCACCTTGTAGGTGTTGATCAACGCATAGATCGGGGAGCGTTGCGCGGCGTCGATCCAGTCGCGGGCGATCCCGGCCTTCTCGGCCTCACGCATCACCTCGGGGTCGAACGGGTCGAGGAAGACCTCGCGCTGGGCCTCGTAGAGACCGTGGTCGTCCTCCGTCGAGGCGGCCTCGAGCACCTTGTCGGCGTCGTAGAGCATCAGGCCGATGTAGCGCAGCCGCCCGACGCACGTCTCGGCGCAGACGGTGGGCAGGCCCACCTCGATGCGCGGGAAGCAGAACGTGCACTTCTCGGCTTTGCCGGTGCGGTGGTTGAAGTAGATCTTCTTGTAGGGACAGCCGGAGACGCACTTGCGCCAGCCACGGCACTTGTCCTGGTCGACCAGGACGATGCCGTCCTCCTCGCGCTTGTAGATCGCACCGCTGGGACACGACGCCGCGCATGAGGGGTTCAGGCAGTGCTCGCAGATCCGTGGCAGGTAGAACATGAAGGTCTGCTCGAACTCGAACTTCACCTTCTCGGCGATCTTCGCGAGCATCGGGTCGCGGTGCGCGGTCTCCGTCGAGCCGCCGAGGTCGTCGTCCCAGTTGGCCGACCATTCGATCTTCATGTTCTTGCCGCTGATCAGCGACTTCGGCCGCGCGACCGGCGTGTGCTCCTGGGCGGGTGCGTCGGTCAGCGTGGAGTAGTCGTAGGTCCACGGCTCGTAGTACTCGCCGATCGAGGGCAGCTTGGGGTTGGAGAAGATGGTCATCAGGTTCTTGAACCGGCCACCACCCTTGAGCTTCATCCGGCCGCGCTTGTTGAGCTCCCAGCCGCCCTTCCACTTCTCCTGGTCCTCATAGGTCCGCGGGTAGCCGAGGCCGGGCCGAGTCTCGACGTTGTTGAACCAGATGTACTCCGTGCCCGAGCGGTTGGTCCATGCCTGCTTGCAGGTCACCGAGCAGGTGTGGCACCCGATGCACTTGTCGAGGTTCATCACCATCGCCATCTGCGCCATGACCCTCATCAGTACGTCACGTCCTGGCTTCGCTTGCGGATGATGGTGACCTCGTCACGTTGATTGCCGGTGGGGCCGAGATAGTTGAAGGCGAAGGTCAGCTGGGCATACCCGCCGATGAGGTGGGAGGGCTTCACCAGCAGCCGCGTCAGCGAGTTGTGGATGCCTCCGCGCTTGCCCGACGTCTCCGCGAGCGGTACGTCGATGAGCCGGTCCTGGGCGTGGTACATGTACACCGTCCCCTCGGGCATCCGGTGCGAGACGATCGCCCGAGCCACCACGACTCCGTTGCGGTTGACCGCCTCGATCCAGTCGTTGTCCTTGATCCCGACCTTGACTGCATCGCGGTCGCTCATCCAGATGTTCTGGCCGCCGCGCGACAGCGAGAGCATGAACAGGTTGTCCTGGTATTCCGAGTGGATCGACCACTTGTTGTGCGGCGTCAGGTAGCGCACGGTCAGCCCCTCGACCTGTCCGTTCGAGCCGTCGGAGAGGTTGCCGAGGGCAGGCTCCGCGAACAGGGCGGCCATGTTGAGCGGAGGTCTGTAGACCGGGAGGCCCTCGCCGAGCTCGGTCATCCAGTCGTGGTCGAGGTAGAAGTGCATCCGCCCCGTCAGCGTGTGCCACGGCTTCTTGCGCTCCACGTTGATGGTGAAGGGCGAGTAGCGCCGACCCCCGGTCTCGGAGCCCGACCACTCCGGTGACGTGATCACCGGAACCGGTGGCCCCTGGGTGTCGGCGAAGGTGATCTGCTTGCCCTCGTGCTCCGCGGCCAGATCGGCCAGTCGCACCCCGGTCCGCTTCTCCAACGTCTTGAAGCCTTGGGTGGCGAGGTGGCCGTTGGTGGTGCCCGACATCGCGAGGATCGCCTCGCAGACGTTGATGTCCTTCTTGAGCGACGGCCGACCATCGGCGACGCCGCCTCGCACGGCGCCGTTCTTCGCTCGCAGGTAGTCGACCTGCTTGCTGAGCTCGAACGTGACGCCCTTGGTGGTCGCGCCGAGCGTGTCGACCAGCGGGCCGAGGGCGTTCATCTTCTCGGCCACGGCGCCGTAGTCGCGTTCGACCTCGACCAGCTTGGGCATCGTCACGCCCGGGATCGGCTCGCACTCACCCTTCTTCCAGTCGCGGACGACGCCGTGCGGGTTCGCCATCGCGTCGGGAGTGTCGTGCGTGAGCGGGACGGCGACGACGTCCTTGCGCACACCCAGGTGCGTGGCCGCGAGCTCGCTGAACTTCTCGGCGATCGTCTGCCAGGCGTCCCAGTCGGTGCGGGTCTGCCAGGGCGGGGCGATCGCCGGGTTGAAGGAGTGCACGAACGGGTGCATGTCGGTGGTGTTGAGGTCGTGCTTCTCATACCAGGTCGCTGCCGGAAGGACGACGTCGGAGAAGATCGTGGTGCTCGTCTGTCGGAAGTCGATCGTCATCAGCAGGTCGAGCTTGCCCTCGGGCGCCTCGTCTCGCCACGTCACGTCGACCGGGCGCTGGTCTTCCGGCGTCTCGGTCGCCCGCACCGACGAGTCGGTGCCGAGCAGGTGCTTGAGGAAGTACTCGTTGCCCTTGCCGGACGAGCCGAGCAGGTTGGCCCGCCAGATCGACAGGATGCGCGGGTAGTTCTGCGGCGCGTCGGGATCCTCGCCGGCGAAGTCGAGCTCGCCCGACTTCAGCTGCTCGACGACGTACTCCCCCACCGGCTTGCCAGCGGCAGCCGCGTCGTCGCTGAGGTCGAGCGGGTTGCGGTCGAAGGTCGGGTAGGACGGCATCCAGCCCATCCGGGCGCTCTGCGCGATCACGTCGGCGGTGGACTTGCCGGCCAGCTGACCGCTGCCGGTCGTGGCGGACAGGGTGTCGGCGCCGAACTGGTCGTAGCGGAACTGGTTGGTGTGCAGGTACCAGTACGCCGTCTGGATCATGTTGCGTGGCGGCCGGTTCCAGTCCAGCGCGTTGGCGATCTGGGTGTAGCCGGTGATCGGCCGCACCTTCTCCTGTCCCACGTAGTGCGCCCAGCCGCCGCCGTTGACGCCCTGGCAGCCGGTGAGGTTGGTCAGGGTGAGGAACGCGCGATAGATCGTGTCGGAGTGGAACCAGTGGTTGGTGCCGGCGCCCATCACGATCATCGAGCGGCCCTTGGACTCCTCGGCGTTCGCGGCGAACTCGCGCCCGATGCGGGCCGCGGTCGAGGCCGGGACCCCGGTGATCGCCTCCTGCCACGCAGGGGTGTACGGCGACTCCGCGTCGTCGTAGCCGCGGGCCCACTCCCCCGGCAACCCGTCCCGGCCGACGCCGTACTGCGCGAGGAGCAGGTCGAACACCGTGGTGACGAGGTGACCGTCGATACGGCGTACGGGGACCCCACGCGGCAGGTCGGCTGCTGCGCCGTCAGGGGTGTCGAAGCGGGGGAACCGGACGAGCACGGTCTCCACGGGAGAGCCGCTACCGTCCCCTTCGAGCAATGACAGCTGGG
The DNA here is from genome assembly GCF_900113685.1 of Nocardioides psychrotolerans. Taxonomy (GTDB): domain Bacteria; phylum Actinomycetota; class Actinomycetes; order Propionibacteriales; family Nocardioidaceae; genus Nocardioides; species Nocardioides psychrotolerans. The sequence continues at coordinate 46,588 of NZ_FOQG01000004.1, read as the reverse complement.
GGTCGACGTCTCCGAGCTCGAGGTTCCACTTCCCCACACCGGCGTCGCCGAAGCGGTGGCCGAGGGAGCCATTGGGCACGACGGGCTCCCCGGTGCGCGCGTCGATGAGGACGGTCTTGAAGGCGGCGTTCTCCTCGTCCGCATCGGTCGCAGCGAGGTCGGAAGCGGTCAGGAACTTCCCCGCAGTGAGCTGTCCGTCGGCAGCCTCGTCGAGCTTCACCAGGTAGGGCAGGTCGGTGTAGGTCTTCACGTACTCGGTGAAGTAGGGAGTGTCCCGGTCCACGAAGAACTCCTGGAGGACGACGTGCCCCATCGCCATCGCCAGCGCGGCGTCCGTGCCCGGCTTGGCAGGGAGCCACTCATCGGCGAACTTCACGTTGTCGGCGTAGTCGGGCGCGACCGCGACCACCTTCTGGCCGCGGTAGCGCGCCTCGGTCATCCAGTGCGCGTCGGGCGTGCGGGTCACCGGGAGGTTGGAGCCCCACATGATGAGGTAGCCCGCGTTCCACCAGTCGCCCGACTCCGGGACATCGGTCTGGTCGCCGAAGACCTGCGGCGAGGCGACCGGCAGGTCGGCGTACCAGTCGTAGAAGCTCAACATCGAGCCACCGATCAGGTTCACGAACCGCGCACCCGACGCGTGCGACACCATCGACATAGCCGGGATCGGCGAGAAGCCCGCGACCCGGTCGGGGCCGTACCTCTTGATCGTGTGCACGTGCGCCGCCGCGACGATCTCTGCGGCCTCCTCCCACGTGGCCCGCACCAGGCCGCCCTTGCCGCGCGCGGACTTGTAGGCCTTGGCACGCTGCGGGTTCTCGACGATGTGCTCCCACGCCTTGACGGGATCCCCACCGTGCTGGGCCTTCGCCTCGCGGAACATCGTGAGCAGGACACCGCGCACGTAGGGGTAGCGGACCCGGGTCGGCGAGTAGGTGTACCAGGAGAACGCCGCACCACGCGGGCAGCCTCGGGGCTCGTACTCCGGAGAATCGGGTCCCACGGACGGGTAGTCGGTCTGCTGGGTCTCCCAGGTGATGATCCCGTCCTTGACATAGACCTTCCAGGAGCATGACCCGGTGCAGTTGACGCCGTGGGTGGAGCGGACGACCTTGTCGTGGCTCCAGCGATCGCGATAGAAGTCGTCGGCCTCGCGCCCGCCCTTCTTCGACAGGGTCCGCAGGTCGTCGGAGACCGTGCCCTTGGTGAAGAACCGGCGGCTGCGGACGAGCGCATCGCTGATCGGCCCGTCCATGCCGACGTCCTGCGTCTGTTTCGGTTCTGGCTGGACGTCGGTGCTCACGTGGTTCCCTCACTGTCGCCGCAGAGTTTGTGCGCGGGCCTTTACCCATGCAAGCACACGACGCATGCCCTGTCAGCACCGCCCGACGACCAAGCTTTGCCGGGCGCGTCGGCCGGAGAAATGGCGATAGTTGGTCCCGCCCTCCCGGTGACCAAGGTCCCTTCTGAGGCCCCCCTGGGTGGCCCATCCTGTTTGAGGTCACCATTTCTCTGGGGTGGCCCCAAGTCACCGACCGGAGCCTCCATGCCTGCCACTGACCTTGCCGGACAACCGCGCCCCGCGCCGGCGGATCCCGCGTCATCCGCCGTCCCGCCCGGCGCGCGTCGCGTCCTCGCACTCTCCACCGTCGCCTTCACCCTGATGTTCGCGGCCTGGCTGATGTTCGGCGTCCTGGGCCTCCCGATTCGCGACGAGTTCGGCCTGACCGACGTCGAGCTCTCCTGGCTCTCCGCCGTCGCCATCCTCAACGGCGCGCTGTGGCGGCTCCCGGCGGGCATTGCCGCCGACCGGTTCGGTGGCCGGGTGGTCTTCACGGTGCTGCTGCTGGCCACGGCGCTCTTCTCCTACCTCATCTCGCTAGCCGGCAGCTACGGCATGCTCCTGCTGCTGGCCTTCGCCGTGGGTTTCGCGGGCAACGCGTTCACCGCCGGCATCGCCTGGAACTCCGCCTGGTTCCCGCGCCACCACCAGGGCTTCGCGCTCGGCGTCTTCGGCGCCGGCAACGTGGGCGCCTCGGTCACGAAGTTCATCGGGCCCGTGCTGATCACCACCACGGCAGGGGGCACCTACCTGGGCTTCGTCGAAGGTGGGTGGCGACTGATCCCGGTCATCTACGCCGTGCTGCTGATCGTCGTGGCGGTGCTCCTCTGGACCATGACGCCCCGCCAGGACCGCAAGCCGGGCGCGGGTCGGCCGTTGCGTGAACAGCTGGTCCCGCTGCGCCAGGTGCGGGTGTGGCGGTTCAGCGCCTACTACGTCGCCGTCTTCGGGGCGTACGTCGCACTCTCGGCCTGGCTGCCCAAGTACTACGTCGACAACTTCGACGTGTCCCTCAGCACGGCCGCGCTCCTGACGGCAACCTTCATCTTCCCGGCCAGCCTGTTGCGGCCCGTTGGCGGCTGGTTCTCCGACCGCCTCGGTGCCCGCCGGGTGATGTACTGGACGTTCGCCATCATGCTGGTGACGACCTTCATCCTGATGATGCCGAACGGGCACGTGGTGGTGGAGGTCTCGGAGAAGCACACCTCCTCCGGGACCGCCGACGTGCTCCCCTACACGATCGGCCTCTGGCCGTTCGCCATCCTGGTCTTTCTGCTCGGGTGCTCCATGGGCATCGGCAAGGCCGCGGTCTACAAGCACATCCCCGAGTACTTCCCCACCGAGGTCGGCTCCGTCGGCGGGCTGGTGGGCATGCTCGGCGCCCTGGGCGGGTTCTTCCTCCCGCCGCTGTTCGCCTACACGACCGCGTGGACCGGGCTGCCGTCGGCGACGTTCTTCGTCCTGTTCCTGCTGACCCTTGCGTGCGCCGTGTGGATGCACCTCACGGTCGTGCAGATGCTGCACGAGCAGTCGCCGGAGCTGGCCGACCACTTCGAACAACCCACCACCAGAGAGGCCCACGTCTGATGTCAACGTCGTCTACCACCGCCAAGGCGGACAACCGGACCGGGAACGAGTGGCTCCAGGACTGGGACCCGGAGAACGACGAGACCTGGGACCAGGCGCTTGCCTGGCGGACTCTGTCCGTCACGACGTTCACGCTGACCCTGGCCTTCGCGTCCTGGTTCATCGCCAGCGCCCTGGCGCCCAAGCTCACCAACCTGGGCTTCGACCTCACCCAGAACCAGCTCTACTGGCTGGTCGCCCTGCCCGGGCTCTCCGCCGGTCTCCTGCGGCTGGTCTGGATGGTGCTGCCGCCGATCCTCGGCACCCGCAGGCTGGTGTCGCTGACCACCCTGTTGCTTCTCTTCCCACTGGTTGGCTGGGCCGTCGCCGTGCAGGACCCGGACACCTCCTACACCTGGCTGCTGGCCCTGTCGTTCATGTCCGGGATCGGCGGTGGCGCGTTCTCCGGCTTCATGCCGAGCACGTCGTACTTCTTCCCCCGCCGCATGCAGGGGACGGCGCTGGGCGTACAGGCCGGCGTGGGCAACTTCGGTGTGTCCCTGGTCCAGTTCGTGACCCCGTGGATCATCGGCTTCTCGATGATCGGGTTCCTCGGCGCCTCCCAGACCGAGGCGTTCCCGGGGAAGGCGCCCAGGGACGTGTGGTACCAGAACGCCACCTACGTCTACGTTCCGTTCGTCATCATCGGCGCGATCCTTGCCTGGACCATGCTCAAGAGCATCCCGATCAAGGTCAACGTGCGCCAGCAGTTCGACATCTTCAAGAACCAGGACACCTGGTGGATGACGCTGCTCTACATCATGACCTTCGGCACCTTCGCCGGGCTGTCCGGTCAGTTCGGCCTGCTCATCAAGAACATCTACGGCGGCGGCAACGCCGAGATCGCCCGCCTCATGACCGACGGGACGACGCAGGTGCTCGTGGAGGGCTACTCCATCCCCGACCCGGTCAAGTTCGCCTTCCTGGGCCCGCTCATCGGCGCCGGTGCCCGAGTGCTGTTCAGCCCGCTGACCGACAAGATGGGCGGGGCCCGGTGGACCCTGTTCGCCGGCGTCGGCATCCTGGCGTCCGTCCTCTACACGAGCCTGCAGCTGTCCCCCGACGCGGGAGCCGGCGCCAGCGCCCTCGAGGCCGACTTCGACAAGTTCCTCTACGGGATGCTCGCGATCTTCCTGTTCGCCGGCATCGGCAACGCGTCCACGTTCAAGCAGATGCCGATGATCTTCGAGCGGCGACAAGCCGGTGGCGTGATCGGCTGGACGGCAGCACTCGCCGCCTTCGGGCCGTTCTTCTTCGGCGTAGGGCTGACCTTGATGGAGCCGGAGACGTTCTTCTACATCGGGGTCGCGTTCGCCGCGATGTGCGTCGCGATCACGTGGGTCCGCTACGCCCGGCCAGGCGCACCCAAGCCTTCCTGAGCCGGCCGCACCCGCCTGGTGCCGACCCCGGCGAGGTAGCGGTCGACGACGGTGATGAGCTGCTCCTCGGCCGCGAGGCGTGCACGTGTCCGCGGCGCGTAGTCGCTGGTGGGGAGGACTCATCGTTGGCCCTTGACGGACTGCGAGCGGGTTGCGGTCCATCGTGGTGGATGCCGACGTCAGCAGCATGCGCGGCGGCAGCGTCGAGATCGGTCTCATCAAGCACGACGGACGACTTCCCGGCACGCTCGGGTTCGGACCAGATCTGCACGCCGAAGGTGTCGCCGAGGCGCCACTCGATCAGGCCGGGCATGGGCCGGGCGTCGGGCTCGCGAGCGAACAGCCGGGTGTACCACTCTTCTGCACGGTTGAGATCGGTGACGGTGCAGTTGGCGTACACACTGCGGATCACGGCGGCGTCCTTCCTGGGTGATGGTCAATGGCAAGCACCATGAGCGAACCACGACCATCAACCCGCTGGATCGGACCCCTGTCCACGCACGACGCTCGCGCCCATTCGCGGGCCAATCCCTGGTGCACACCCGCAACGAATTCGGTGCTGCTGCGGTGGCCTGGCGGTCGCAGCACAGCCGTCGGCATCCACCCGCCGCAGTTCGTCGACGACAGCAGCGTCGGTCTCGACCGGGACGTGCAGCCGTGCCTGGTCGAACACCCCGACAAGCGTGTCGTGTGCGAGTGCGAGATCCGCGATGCCGGGATCGCCTTCAACCTCCCGGAGCGGGCCGAGCTGATGGGACGTCTCGAGGCCCGTCCAGGTCGGCCGGACCCTGTGAGACTCGAGTGACGGTCAAGTCCAGCGTGCGGCGACCTCGCTCCACAGTGCTTGGAAGGACCGTGCGGCCGGGCTGCTCGGGGCCCAGTCGACGATCGGCGCGCGCCTCACGCCCATCTGCTCCACGGCCGACGCGACTGGCACCGTGGTCGCGGAGACGTCGCTGTGCTGCATGGGCAGCTCGGCGGCCAGCTCGCGATGCATACGGCGGCGCCGGTCCACCATGGAGAGGAACGCCAGCAGCTCCGGCGCCGGCCCGCGGGTCGCGTCGATGAACAAGCGCAGCTGGTCGAGGGTGCGCACCGATAACGGTGCGGGAAGCACCGGCGCGAGCACCAGGTCCGCGGCCCGCACGATGCTCTCCGAAACCAGCGACACGCTCGGAGCGCAGTCCAGGACGACGACGTCGTACTCCTCGGCCAGATCGTCCAGCAGCCGCCCGAGACGCTGGGTCGGCTTCTTCTGGGCGTCGAGGAGCAGGTCGAGGTTGCGATAGGAGAAGTCGGCCGGCAGCACGTCGAGGTGCTCATAGTCGCTGGCCTTGACCGCGTCCCTCAACTCGCGGCGGCCCGTGACCAGCGCCTCGCCGCCGCCCTTGACCCTAGGTCGGATCCGGAGGAGGAACGTCGCCCCGCCCTGCGGGTCGAGGTCCCACAGCAACACCCGGCGCCCCTCGTTCGCGGCGAGCCAGGCTAGGTTGACCGCGGCGGTGGTCTTCCCGACCCCGCCCTTGATGCTGTACGACGCCAGGATCTTCATCGGGCCGCCACCATCTCGGCGTAGAGCCGCTCGTTGTCCCTGCGGTCGAAACGCTCCCAGCGGTCGGCGAACTCACGTCGTGCGGCGTCCTGCCGGGTCTCCAGCTGCTGCTCGAGCCGGCCCAAGCCCATCAGGGTGGCGGCGGCCGTCCTGTTGCGGGCGAGCTCGGCGGCGTGCTCGGCGACCGTGAACCGCTGTGCCTCGCTGTCCTGGAATTCCCCGAGGTTGTCCTGGAGCCGCTTCAGCTCGCGCACCAGCTCGCGGTGCACCTTCGTCTTGTAGAGACTGGAGAACAGCTCCAGCAGATAGCGCAACTCCTTGCACCGTTTGCGCAGGTCGTGCAGCGCCTCGGGCGAAGAGTCGACGGTGATCGCGCGGCCACGCTTGTGCACCCGCTTCCAGGACCGGGACAGTAGTCGATCAGCGACGTCGGCCACCGCCAGCGAGGTAGCCGGGCCGGGGCGCGGCATCGTCAGGTCGCGCTCCCAGCCCTCGAGCAGGTCGGCGAACCGCGGCGAGCGCAGCGCCCGGTTCAGCGCCGCGTGCGCCGTTCGAGCCTCTCGCCTCAGCTGGTCACGGAACGGGTCGAGCACCTCCGGGGCCGGGAGCTGGCCTGCCATCTGGTCGAATCCAAGCAGATGAACGTCGAGGTCGCGGCTCAGCGAGGTGCGGTCGCCGAGCCATCTCAACTCCGCGGCGTACCGGGCGCGGACGTTGTCGTCGAGCACATCTCCGGCGAGCTTCACCAGAGCGCGGCTGCGCCGCACAGTGACGCGAAAGTCGTGGAGGAACTCGCTGTCGAGCTCGCGTCTCGTGCCGTCGAGGTTGTCGCGCAGGATCGCCAGGAGCTGGGCAAAGGTGCTGGCAAACGCCTCGCCGGCCGGCTGCTCCGGGTCGAAGTGAAGGTCGGGCTTCGAGCGGTAGCCGCGAGGGTCGAGTCCTCGGGCGGCGAATACCGCCCCGTAGAACGATTCCGCCGGTGACAACCCGGGGATCGCCGCCAGCCGCTTCTCGACCCGGCGGGCGGCCTTGTCGTAGCCGCGCAACGGCTCGAGGCGCGCCCGCAGGCCGAGAGGGGTCCCGTCCTTCACCGTCGCCGGGCCTTCCAGCACCACCCGGGCCACGGTCTTCTGCTCCCCGTCCAACACCAGGAGCACCTGCGCTGGCCGGGTGACGGAGGCACGCGGCAGCAGCGCGCGGAGGCCGATCAGGTCGCGCACCCGGTGACCGATTGCGCCCTCCTGCAGTGTGTCGGCGGTGACGGTCGCCCGGGCGGCGGCCTGCCGGGCGATCCTGTCTCCGTCGAGACCACGCAGCACCAGCCACGAACCCCCGGCGAGGACCTGGTGCTCCAACAGCAGGCCGGCCCCGAACAGCCGCCAGTCATGAGTGTCGAGCCAGACCGTGCGCTCGCGAAGACTGCGCTCCGCACGCGCGTGCAACGCCTCGCTGAGCACCTCGACGTGGTCGGGCCCGGCCACGTCGTCGATCACGAACTCGATCGCCACCGGCATCTCCATCACCACAGGAACGCATCCCCAACTCAGGGCGATCGCAAGATTACCGCCACCAGGGGTGTGGCCGAGCCGTGCATGCGCTTGTGGCGCCCATGGCTGTCGAGCAACGATGTCGCTTCAGGCCTGTCGGTCAGTGCATGTGCAGGTGACCGCCTGCGCTTCGGGTGGCTGGCATGCACAGGGCGGCCAGCGCGGCGAAGCCTACGGCAACGACGACCGCGGCGACGAAGCCCCGCTCGAACGCAGCCGCAGCCCCGGCTGCGGTGCTCAGCGGACCGGCCGCGGCGGCCACGGCGGACAGCACGGCGACGCCGAGGGCGGCTCCGACCTCGTGGCCGGTCATCAGAAATCCTGCAGCCATGCCTGCGTGCTCGTCCGGGATGCCGCCCATCGCGGCGCCCGAGACCGCGACGAACACCATGCCGGTCCCGATGCCGATGATGAGCAGGCCTGGCAGCAGGTCAACGGCATAGCTGGCAGCTTCATCGGCACGTGAGAGCAGCAACGCGCCGACTGCGGCCACGACGAGGCCGGACGAGGCGACACCCCGAGCCGCGAGGTGGTTGCTGATGATGCCGGCGACGTGGGTGCCCACGACCAGGGCGAGCGCCAGCGGCAGGACCGCGAGCCCTGCTGTGAGGGCCGCGTAGCCCAGCGTGGTCTGGAAGAAGATCGACGTGAGGAAGACGGTGCCCACCACGAGGCCGGTGACGCCGAGCATCACGGCCGTGGAGGAGACCAGCGAGGAGATCTTCCAGGTGTGCGGGTGGACCAGCGGCTGGGCGACCCGGCACTCGATCGCCATGAAGGCCGCGAGCAGAACAGCTGAGACGCCGAGGGTGAGGAGGGTGCGCGTCGAGGTCCAGCCATGGGTCTCGGTGCCGGACAGGGCATACATGAGGGTGGCCAGGCCGGTGACGACGGTGGCGGCTCCGGCGACGTCGAAGCGGCCCAGGCTGACGCGTTCGGCCTTCATCTTGGGCAGGATCCGCATGGCGGTGACGAGGGTGATGATCCCGATGGGGACGTTGACCCAGAAGATGGCCTGCCATCCAGCCCACGTGGTCAGGGCTCCGCCGATGGTGACACCGGCGGCGATGCCGAGGCCACCGATGGCACCCCACAGGGCCAGGCCGCGTGCACGCTGCGCGCCGGCGTAGGTGGTCATGATGATCGCGAGCGCGGCCGGTGTCATCAGTGCCGCGCCGGCGCCTTGCGTCGCCCGGCCGGCGATGAGCTCGCCACCGCTGGAGGCGAAGCCGCTCAGGAGCGAGGCGCCGGTGAACACGGTCATGCCGAGCATGAAGATGCGTCGTTTCGGCAGGAGGTCGGCGATGCGGCCGCCGAGCAGTAGGCCGCCCCCGGAGAAGAGTAGGTAGGCGGTGACCATCCAGGCCAGGTCGGTGCTGGCCAGATGCAGCTCGGTGCCGATGGTGGGCAGGGCGGTGTTGACGACCGAGATGTCGAGAACGACGAGGACCTGGGCGGCCAGGGCCATGGCCAGGACAGACCAGGAGCGACGAGGCGTCTCGGTCGCGTGTTCGTGGGTTGCGGTGAGGTGCGGTGGGTGTGACATGGGAACTCCCAGGGTGGGGTCGGAAATGGTGGTGAGGGCGGGACGCCGGGGTTCGACGACGTGGGTGTGGCGCGGGGTGGGTCAGGAGCTGAAGGGTGCGAAGCGGATCGCGGCGGTGAAGGCGCCGTAGCGGTGGAGGACGTTGGTGCGGCCCTGCGGCACGCGGGCGGCTTCCTGGGCGAACGCGGTGGCGAAGACCCGCTTGAAGTTCTCGCGCGGGTAGGCGTTGACGGCGTCGGTCAGGGTGTCGGCGGGGAGCTCCCAGGACCGGAGACCGACGACGTCGAGGCCAGCCCCTGCGGAGAGCAGGTAGGCGACAGGTCCGGCGCTCAGCGTGACCCCGGGGCTGTGGTGCAGGGTGATGGCGGTCTGAATGGTCGTGCTTGCGGTGGTGGACAGGCCCACCTGTTCGGCGACGTCACGGGCGATGCGGGCGCTGGTGAGGGTGAAGTCGGCGTCTCCGGTCGGCTTGATCAGGCCGGTGTCGTGCAGCATCGCGGCGGCGAACAGGAGCTCGTCGTCGACGTCGACGTCTTCGAGCTCGCCCAGCGCGCGGCCGAACGTGTAGGTGCGGTGGCTGTGGTTGACCAAGGCGGAAGGCATCACGTTGCGGGCCAGGTCCTCGGCGGCCCGGGTGAGCACCGTGTTGGGAGGCACCAGCCGGAGTGCGGGGATGTAGGCGTGTCGTCCGGAGTTGAGGCGCACCGCGGTGGAGAACCGACCGATCGTGTTGCGGGCGTGGGCGCGTGCCAGCGGCCAGAGCAGGGAGCGTCGTTCGGCGGGTGAGAGCCAGCCGGAGGTTTGCTGGACCCAGGTGATCGTTCCCAGGTCGGTGCGTCGGTCGTTCACGGGAGGTCCCCATCGGGAGAGGCGGGACATCGGGTCCGCTTCCGTCCGGCACGTCGTGCCGTCACCACTCACCTTGCTCGGGAAGCGGCGACGTCGCCCCGGTCAAACTGCCGGGATGGGCTCAGCCGAGGTCGAGCTGCGCGAGTTCCCCACGGGAGGTGACGCCGGTCTTGGTGAAGACGTTGCGGAGGTGGAAGGCGACCGTGCGGGGGGAGATCCAGCACTGCGCAGCGACGTCCTTGTTCGACATCCCGTGGCTGACAAGCTGGGCGATGTGAAGCTCGGTAGGCGTGAGCGCGACCAGCGTCGAGGGGTTTCGTTGGCGGGCGGTCGCACCGGAGGCACGCAGCTCGCGGGTGGCCCGCGCCACCAGGGGCTCGGCGCGCAGGTCCCGGAACGTTTCGAGCGCCTTGGTGAGGTGTCTGCGCGCTTCCACGCGACGGCCAGCGCGGCGCAGGTGCTCCCCGTACGCCAGCTGGGTGCAGGCCTCCTCGTAGCGGCGTCCGGCCTGCGCGTGGTGGATGAGCGCACGCTCGTAGAGACCGGGCACATCGTCCGCGCCGGCGAGGAGAGCACGTCCGTGCTCGGCCACGGCCAACGCCCACGGCAGCGCCGTGGCGACGGCGAACGCCTCGATCTCCGAGGTCCAGTCAGAAGCGAGGCTGTGTTCCTTGGCCTGCACGGCGGCGGAGATCCGGGCAGAGGCCGCGAGGCGGGTCAGCACCGGCACTCGCATCTGGTCGAAGTGGTGGGAGGACTCGGACGCGGCACCCGCGTGCTGGGCCCGGGTGCCCTTGGCCCAGTGGAGCAGGTCCGCGACCGGGCGCTCCATGATCCCCAGCCGACGCTGCGCGAGAGCCTCCTCGGTCTCGTTCAACAGGGCGTCGTAGTCCTCCGCCCCTCCGAGGGCGGCCAGCAGGGTGAGCCAGGCCAGCGGAGTGGTGGTCAAGGCCGGTTGCCCGATGCTCCGCGCCAGAGCCATGGCGTCATCTGCCGAACGGCGTACCGCCGACCAGTCGCCCGCCGCGAATTCGCTGAGGCACACACGGTGCAGGGCGTAGAGGACCTCCATCACCGCACCGTCGGCGCGCGCGGCCGACAGCATGGCACTGAAGTAGCGGCGGTGAGCCGCGTCATCGCCGAGGTGGAGGGCGATGTTGGCCAGGTTCGCCCAGACGTCACGGTCCTCCGTGTCCAAGCCGATAGTCAGCGCAGTCCGCAGCACCTTGAGCGCCCCACCCCAGTCCCGCTCGGCGTCCAGCGTGGTGCTCTGGAGCAGCAGCTTCAGGCACTGGATGCGGACCGAGTCCGACGCGGTGACACCCGTCACCACGACCCCGGCCGGAAGGGTCGAACCGCTGTCGGCGCCGTGGCTGCGCAGCACTCCGGCCAGGGCTGCCATCTCGACGGCGCGTTCCTGATCCTGCTCGGCGACGCCACGAGCGGCCCGGATGAACATGCTGTGGGCGTCCGCAGCGGAGCCGAGCACGACCTGGATCCGGCCACGCAGCCGGTCGATGTCGGCACGCACCAGAGGGTCGTCTGCGATCAGCCTCACCTCGTCGAGCAGCGCGCCCGCTCGGTCGATCGTTCCCGCGGCGTAAGAGGTGCGCGCCGCGGAGAACAGGCGCCTGGCGCGCAGCTCGTCGCGCGAGGTGAGCCGGGCGGCCCGCTGGTAGGCCTCCGAAGCCGAGTAGTGCCCTCCACGTCGTTCGGCGCGGCTACCTGCAGCCTCGAGCTCCGCGGCAACGCCCTCGTCGGGTCCGTCGCACGCGGCTGCCCGGTGCCACGTACGCCGGTCACGATCCACGGAGGCGGTCAGCGCGTCAGCCAGCGCAGCGTGCACGTGGCGCCGTTCCGAGCCGGTCGCCGCCTGGTAGACCGCCGACCTAACCAGGGGGTGCCGCACGCGAACCGAGTCGCCGTCCACTTCCAGGAGTTGGGTCGGCTCGACCTCGTGGACAGTCGCGGGGGGCACGCCCAGCGCCTCGCCCGCGCGCAGGAGCACCGACAGCCGTCCGGTGTCGTCGGCTGCCGCCAGGAGCATCAGGGTCTGTCCCGTTTCCGAGAGCCGGCGGCACCGGTCCAGGAAGGCACGTTCGACGCGGTCCGAGAGGGGTAGCTCGTCGGGCAGTGCAGCTGTTCCTTCCAGCTGCGCGGTGTTGAGCCGACCGGGTAGCTCCATCAGGGCCAGCGGGTTGCCGCCGGTGCGGGCAGCGAGTTGGTGGACGACCTGGTCCGACAGGTCGTGGTCCGCTCGTTCGCGAAGGAGCGCACCAGACGCTGGGCCGGACAATCCCTGGAGACGCATCAGGGGCACATCGGTCGGGGCGAAGCTGCGGGGGTCGTCGTCGCGAGCGGCGAAGACGATCACCACGGGTTCCGCGAGCAGGCGTCGCGCGGCGAACAGCAGGGCCTCGCTCGAGGCGACGTCGAGCCAGTGCGCGTCGTCGATCAGGCACAGCACGGGACCTGCCTCGGCCACCTCTGTCAGGAGCGACAGCGTCGCCAGTGCGACCAGGAACGGGTCGATCCGGTCTCCGTCGTCCTGACCGAAGGCGACGTGGAGGGCACGAGCCTGCGGCTCAGGCAGTGACGTCGCCCGGTCCATGACCGGACGCAGCAGCCGGTGCAGGGCTGCGAACGCCAGGGGCGACTCGGACTCCAGGCCGGCCGTGCGCAGGACCGTCGCGCCGTGAGCCTGCGCCGCCATCGCCTCCAGGAGTGCGGACTTGCCGACGCCGGCGCCTGCGCTGATGAGCATGCGTGAGGCCAGTCCGGCGCGTGCCGCATCGAGCATCGCCACCAGCTCTGCTGTCTCGCGGTCCCGGCCATGCAGCACGACCTCACGGTACGACGCGCGGGAGCGTGTGACGGCGATCCGGCAGAACTGGGTGGAGATTCTCCATGCGGCCCGCCACGGATCACTGCGTCAGTGGCACTGCGTCCCGGACCGATGAGACGACGTCGAGGATTGCTCGGGTGGTGGCACGGGCGTCGTCCTCGTCATGGATCAGCATCGAGTGGGTGGCGCCGTCGATGGTGCGGTGATCGCTGTTGGACGACAACCCGGCCAGGTCATCGTGCGCCGCGATCCAGTACGCATCACTGCCGCTTCCGGCGGTCAGGACGACCAACGGCTTGTCGCCGAAGTCATCGAGGGCGGCGGCTTGGCCCATCGAGGCCGTCGCGGTGAGGTACTCCTCGACCGTGGCGCGGACGTGGTCATCGGTGGCCGTGGTGGCGCGCAGCTCGTCGCGTGACCGGGGCGGGAGGCTGCCGAAGTCGGCGAGGCCGATGAGCCGCCCCAGTCCGAGTCGGGCGGTGGTTGCGACCAGCGCAGACACACGGGCCACGCCGTCGTAGGAGGCCTCGTCGTCGGGTGTGGCCGTCGGGTCCGCAGCAGATTTCGGTAGGGTGGAGTCCACCAGCACCATGCCGGCGACGTCGTCGGGATAGCGGTCGGCGAAGGCGAGCACGTAGAGGCCGCCGAAGGAATGGCCCGCGATCACGTAGGGCCTCGGAACCTGTGCGCGATCCAGCAGGATGTGGAGGTCGGTCGCCACCTGCGCGCCGTCCTGGGGCGTGTCGGCGGGCTCGCTCCAGCCGTGACCTGCGCGGTCGTAGACGCAGACCCGGGTGGCGCGGGACACGTCCGGTGCTATCCACCCGAAGGACGACGACATCTCGCCACCACCCGCTTCGAGCACGACTGTGGGGCTACCTGAGCCGGTGCAGTTCAGGTGCAGGCTGTGTCCGCCGACGTCGACCAGCTCACCCGGCATCGGGTAGTCCTGTGCATCCGCCGCTCCACTCACGGTCTCGTAGCCGCCGCCAACGGAAGAAAGTGCCAACACCGCGAAGACGGGGTAGATGAGGCAGCGTGCGCTTCGGCTACGAAGCTGCCGCCGGGAGCGGATGATCATCCAGATCACCAACGCAAGCAAGGCGGGGGGCCAAGCCCCATCGAACACCTGGGGCAACGAGGAGGCGAACCCCACCAGCAGAAGACCACCGAACGCCATGAAAGCTGCGGGAGCCAAGGCCCATCGCTGGGGCTGATCGGTGAGCCGCGTCGAGAGCACGGCCAGCATCGCCCAGCCCAGGGCGAATCCGCACATGACGGCACCCGTCACGGTGTCGACCTCAGCCCGGACGAACGGGGCGGCGACGAGGAGCAGGGCCGTGACGAGCCCGGTTGCCATCGAGCCGGCGGCAACCCGACCAAGGTGTCCGCTCGGCCTTCGACTGAGCAGCGACTGCCGGTCCTCGGCCCGCTCGTAGGGGGCCGGAGCAAGCTTCGTGATGGATCCGTCTGAGGTCGAGTTCTTCATGACATTGTCCTTCGGTGAGTGAGGGCGGTGACTGAGACCCGTCGGGACACTCACGCTAGGAATCACCGGGCTGCAGCGCGCCGGTCAAATGGCCGGGATCGTAGACCTGCGCAGGTTCGATCGCAGTACGGTCCGGGGATGAGAGCGATCGTTCAGGACCGCTATGGCAACGTCGACGACCTCCGACTCGGTGAGGTCCCACGCCCGGAGCCCGCTGAGGACGAGGTGTTGGTTCGGGTCCGGGCAGCGTCAGTGCATCCCGACGTGTGGCACGTCGTGACCGGCCAGCCAGCGGTGCTCCGCCTGATGGGCTCCGGGGTACGGCGACCCAAGGACCGAGTGCCCGGCACCGACGTCGCCGGGGTGGTGGAGTCGGTGGGCCGTGCGGTGACCCGGTTCCGACCCGGGGACGAAGTTTTCGGTGAGACCATCCGGGGCGTCCAGTGGCGCAACGGCGGCGCGTTCGCCGAGTACGCCACGGTGCCCGAGGAGGGAGCCGCACTCAAGCCACCTACGGTCAGCTTCGAGGAAGCAGCGGCGGTGCCCACCGCCGGCCTGATCGCGCTCAACAACCTCCCGCAGGCCCGAGTACCGACCGGTTCTCGGGTGCTGATCAACGGTGCCGCCGGCGGCGTAGGTGCGTTCGCAGTGCAACTCGCCAAGGCCTACGGCGCGGAGGTCACCGGGGTCGACCACCGGCGCAAGCTTGCACTCGTCCGCTCGCTGGGAGCGGACCGGATCATCGACTACACGTGCGAGGACTTCACCCGCGGCGGCGAGCAGTGGGACCTCATCGTCGACGTGCCCGGCAACCACTCCTTCCAGGAGATACGACGGTCACTGGACCCGCACGGTCGCTACGTCCTGATCGGGCACGACGCATTCGGCGCCACCGGGCACCACTGGCTCGGCAGCATCCCGCGAATGTTGGGGTTGGTGACGCGATCGGCAGTGACCCCCGAGCTGCGGGGTGGCTCGTTCGCGTCACCGGACAAGCGTCGACTGATGACCACACTGACCCAGTTCCTGGAGACCGGCCAGCTCCGAGTGGCGATCGATCGAACCTTCCCTCTGGCCGAGGCGCCCGAGGCGCTGCGGTATCTGGCCTCGGGGCAACCGGTGGGACGGGTGGTGATCCTCGTTGGCGGCTGACCCTGAGGGCACCCGCCCCGGCCGCGTCTCGCGGTGGACAGGCGGAACGGATCAGGCGGTGGCGCGGCGCATGAGGATGTGAGCCCGAAACTTGTGCAGGCGCGGCATCAGGCCGTAGATCACGATCGGAACCGCGACGGTGGCCAGGACGAACGTGCGGAGCACGCTCGGCAGGTCGGCAAGAGAGTCGCCGAGCAGCAGGTTGAGCACCGTCAGGGTCGGGAAGACGGCGACCCAGATCATCAGCGCGAGCTGGTGCTTGGTGGGCGGCGGGACCGGACTGGCGCGGTGGTGAGTCTGTGGGGTGGACATGGCGATGCTCCTCGTTTGGTGTGATGTGGGCGCGACCGGAAGGCCGCTCGGGCGGTAGTGGGGCGGCCCGGTGTGCCGCCGCAGGTGCGGTGGTGAGTGGGTGGCGGCTGCTAGGTCGCTGAGGGTGAGAGCGGGAGGCCGAGGCGGAAGTTCACCACCGCGATCGGCAGGTCCTCCTCGACCAGGTCGTTGTTGATCGCGATCGCTGCTCCGGAGCCTTCACCGGCGGCAGTGATGACCTGGGCGCGCGGGTTGACGGCATTCCCGGCAGCCCAGACGCCGGGCACACTCGTACGTCCGACGGCGTCGACGGCTACCCAGCCGGTGTCGTGGTTGGCGCACCCCAGGCGCGCCAGCAGGTCGTCGTTGGGGACGAAGTGGGGTCGCACGAACACGGCGGCTCGCCGTACGACGCGGCCGGAGTCGAGCTCGACCCCGCTCAGCTCGTCGTTCTCGACCACCAACCGGGTGACGCGTTCGTCGACGACCCCGATGGCGCGGGCGACGAGCTGCTCGCGCTGGCTGGCGGTCAAGGCGGCGCCGTTGGTGAAGAACACGACGTCGTCGGACCACTGACGGATCAGGTGCGCGTGCGCGATGGCCACATGGATCTCGTCGGGGGCACCGCCGAGGACGCCGAGAGGCTGATCGCGGACCTCGTAGCCGTGGCAGTACGGGCAGTGGAGCAGGTCGCGGCCCCACCGCTCACGGACGCCGGGGAGGTCCGGGACCTCGTCGCGCAGCCCGGTCGTCACCAGGACGCGACGAGTGCGCAACGTGGAGCCGTCCTCGAGGGCGACGTCGAATCCTTGCCGGGCATGTGCGCCGGTCTGAGTGCATCGGGTGATGCTGGCGACGGTCCCGGACAGAAGATGACCTCCGTATCCGGCGACCTCCGAGCGTCCAGCAGCCAGCAGCTCGGTGGGCGGGAGGCCGTCGGAACCGAGGAACCCCTGCATGTGTGCCGCAGGGGCGTTGCGCGGCTGACCGGAGTCGACCACGGCGACGTGGCGGCGGGCGCGGGTGAGGACCAGGGCAGCTGAGAGGCCGGCGGCGCCTCCGCCGACCACCACCACGTCGTATTCGTTCATACGAAGAGAGTGACCCCGCAAGACGTTCGCGACAACGGTTGTTGCTGAACCTGGGAACCGCACGGTGCAATAGAGACATGGCCGCGCTTCCCAGCACCCCGAGCACCCCGAGCGCCGACGTTCCTGCCGCCGCGGACCCAGGCAACCCGATTGCGGCGGCCCTCGACCTGGTCGGTCCGCGACTGCGGCGGGTGCGCGAGCAGCGCGGCGTCACCCTCACCGAGGTCGCGCGCCTGACGGGCATCTCCAAGAGCACGTTGTCGCGGCTGGAGAACGGGCAGCGGCGACCGGGCCTGGAGCTGCTCCTGCCGCTCGCGCAGACGTACCGGGTGCCCATCGACGACCTCGTCGGTGCGCCGGAGGTCGGCGACCCACGTATCCGCTTGAAGCCGCGGCGGGTCAACGGGCGCACCGTGTTGCCCTTGACTCGGCCCGGTGGCATCCAGGCGTGGAAGATCGTGATCCCGACGTCCCAGTCGGAACCGAATCCGCGCGCACACGACGGGTTCGAGTGGCTTTACGTGCTGTCGGGTCGGATGCGGCTCGTGATCGGGGACCAGGACGTTGTCCTGGGCATCGGTGAAGCAGCCGAGTTCGACACCATGGTTCCGCACTGGTTCGGCAGCACCGGTGAAGGTCCCGCCGAGGTGCTCAGCATCTTCGGCCGCCCCGGGGAGCGGATGCACACCAACGAACAGCCTGGGACTTCCGAGTCGGTGCACTGATGGTCGACCCTGTGGTGGAGACCAAGCTTCTCCTGCCCAGACCGCGTCGCGACGTCGTGCCGCGCCCTCGGCTGGCCGAGCTGTTGCTCCGCGGCTCGCAAGGCCCCGTCACGCTGGTATCGGCGCCCGCGGGGTTCGGCAAGACGACTTTGCTGGCCTCATGGTTCGCCACTGCCCCGGCCGCCCATGACGACCGTCTCGTCGCCTGGGTGTCCCTGGATGAGCGTGACCGCGAGGCGACGTCGTTCTGGACCTACGTCCTCATGGCCCTCGACCGGGCCGTTCCGGGTTCCGGCGCTGGAGCGCTCACCCTCCTCCAGTCCGGACAGGCGACGGTGGAGACCGTGCTCGCCGGCGTGGTGAACGAGCTGAGCGTGCATCCGGGTGAGGTCACGGTCGTCCTCGACGACTACCACCTCGCTGATGGTGTCGAGGTCGCGACCGGGATGGCGTTCCTCATCGACCACCTGCCGCCACAGCTCCGGCTCGTCCTCGGCACCCGGGCCGATCCTGCGCTGCCACTCTCGCGACTGAGGGCTCGTGGCGAACTCGTCGAGATCCGCGCGAGCGACCTTCGCTTCACCCGCGAGGAGGTGTCCAGCTACCTCAACGACCTCAACGGCCTCGACCTCACGACCGCCGACCTCGCAGCACTCGAGGCCCATACGGAGGGGTGGGTCGCCGCCCTCCAGCTGGCGGCGCTATCGCTACGCGACCGCGACCGCGAAGACCGCACCAGCTTCATCGCCGGGTTCGCTGGCGACGACCGATTCGTCGTCGACTACCTCGTCGAGGAGGTCCTCAGTCGGCAGCCCGACGGCGTACGCCGCTTCCTGCTCGACACCTCGATCCTCGATCGGCTCACCGGGTCGCTATGCGACGCGGTCAGCCCCCTGCCCGAGCGCGCTGGCGGCCAGAGTGGCAGAGCGATGCTCGAGGCTCTGGACAGAGCGAACCTGTTCCTGGTTCCGCTCGACGACCACCGGAGCTGGTACCGCTACCACCACCTCTTCGGAGACGTCCTGCACGCCCACCTGCTCGACGAACGACCGGATGATGTCTCAGGCCTCCATCGGCGAGCCGCCGGCTGGTATGCCGAGGCAGGGCAGACCGAAGCCGCGGTCCGGCATGCGCTGGCCGCCGGGGACACGGAGCGGGCAGCTGACCTCGTCGAGCTGAACTTCCGGGCGCTGGGTCGTGAGCGCCGCGAGGACCTCCTCCGTCGATGGGCCCACGAGCTGCCCGACGATGTTGTCCGCGACCGCCCCGTGCTTGGGATCGCGCTCATCGGCGGCCTGATGGCCAGCAATGAGGTCGACGGCGTGGACCTGCGCCTCGATCACGTCGAGCAGCTGTTGGCGAGGTCGGCGGCGGACCTGGTGGTCGCGGACCGCGACGAGCTCTCACGCGTACCCGCGACCGTCAACATGTACCGGGCCGCACTCGCGCTCCTCGGCGGCGACCCTGCCGGTGCCATCACGCGCGCACAGCATGCCGTCGAGGCAGCCGTGGCCGGCGGCGACGACCTGGTCATCGGTGGCTCGGCAGCGCTGTCCGGTCTGGCGTCCTGGACCACCGGAAATATTGTCTCGGCTCACGCCAGCTACAACACCGCCATCACCGCGCTGACTCGCGCTGGGCACATCGCGGATGTGCTGGGCTGCTCGATCGCAATGGCCGACATGGAGCTCCGACTGGGCCGTCTGCGCGAGGCCGACCGCACCGTCGCCCGTGCCCTGGAGCTGGCGGCGGCGAGCACCCCGACCGGGTCGGAGGTCACGCGAGGCACCGCCGACATGCTCGTCGGGCTGAGCCGCATGGCCTGGTGCCGCAACGACCTGGCGGCAGCGGCCGACTACCTGCGCCGCTCCGATGAGCTCGGGGAGGCCGCTTCACTGGCGCAGAACCCGTACCGTTGGCGGGTCGGGATGGCACGGCTACGGGCCGCCGAGGGCGACCTGTCCACTGCACTGGAGCTTCTCGATGAAGCCGAGCGGTTGTACGTGGGCGACTTCTCGCCGAACGTCCAACCAGTCCACGCGACCCGCGCACGCGTGCTGGCCGCTCACGGCGACATCGCCGAGGCACGCGCCTGGGCCCGCCACCACCAGGTCACACCAGACGACGAGCTCTCCTACATGCGCGAGTACGAGCACATCACCCTCGCCAGGATCCTGCTCGCGGAGCACGCGGCCACGGGGACCTCGCAGTCGCTGCATGACGCCGCTCGACTGCTGGATCGTCTGCTGGCGGCAGCCCAGAACGGTGAGCGCATCGGCTCGGTGATCGAGCTGGAGGTGCTCCGGGCCGTCGCCCTCGCGGGTGGCGCAAGGGACGAGGCGCTCGAGGCGCTGGGGCACGCTGTCGAGCTCGCACAAACGGAGGGCTGGGTCCGGATCTTTGTCGACGCGGCCCCCGCCTTGACCGACCTGCTGGCTGAGCTCGCGCCGAGCCAGCCACCGTCGGGCTACCTCTGGGAACTGCTCACGGCGGTGACCGCGACCGGCAGCGCCGCCACCGAGGCAGCCGACGAGGTCGGCCCGGGACCGGCACCGGGGTCGAGGCGGGGGTTGGGGCTGGTGGACCCGTTGAGCGAACGCGAGCTGGATGTGCTGCGGCTCCTCGGCTCAGATCTTGACGGTCCTGCCATCGCGCGCACGCTGTTCGTGTCCCTCAACACGGTCCGGACCCACACCAAGCACATCTACACCAAGCTCGGCGTGAACAGCCGGCGCGCGGCCATCAGCAAGGCACACCAGCTCGGCCTGCTGTCCGGCTCTGGGAACCGCTGAGCATCAGGCCCACCTTCTCGGGCGTGCTCGCGGCGGTGATCAAGGATCGATCAGGCTCCGCCGTCACCACGTCAGTCACATCATGTGGTGAGGCCAGGTCACCCTCTCGGCTCCTAGGTTCCAGTCATCCCCGCGGCGCTCGTCACAGGGCAACCAGGACAGGAACCAGACATGACCATCACGCCCACCACCCTCACCCGGGCGGCCGGCGTCGCCGCCGCTGCCGCCGGGCTCATCTTCATCGGCGTCCAGATCAACCACCCGCACCTCGACGCCAGTTCCATCACCACGACCGAAGTGGCCATCCGCAGCTCCCTGAAGGTGCTCATGGCCGTCCTTGCCCTGGTCGGCATCACCGGCATGTACCTGCACCAGGTGAAGCAGTCCGGCGTGCTGGGACTGGTCGGGTACCTGCTGCTCAGCACCTGCTACCTCATCATCATGGGCACCTCCTTCGTCGCGGCGTCCGTCCTGCCCTCCATCGCCGGGACAGACCCCTCCTACGTCAACGATGTCCTCGTCTCGGCCACCGAAGGCAAGGTCATCGGCGACATCGGGCGGCTGCAGTACGTCCTCCCGGTCTCCGGCATCACCTACCTGGCCGGCGGCCTCATCTTCGGCATCGCGCTCTACCGGGCACGCGTCCTCGCCCGCTGGGCGTCCGTGCTCCTCGCCGTCGGTGGCCTCGTCAGTGCCGCGCTGACCCTGATGCCGGACGCCTTCTACCGGTTGCTGGCCTTCCCCAACGGCATCGCCATGGTTGCCCTCGGCTACTCGCTCTGGCTCACCACGCGCACCACGCGCACCGACACCACGGCACAGCCGACCGCTGTCGACGCCCCGCATCTCACCGCGGCAGGTGCCGAATGACCCGGCGCACCGGCCGGTGGGTGCCGGTCGGCCTGGTCGCGCTGGCCGCGATCCCCGTCCTGGCCGGCACCGCCCGGCTCGTCGAGATCCGTGGCGGGCCCGAGCTCATCCCGACCGATGCCCGCTTCGCAGCCTCACCGGCCCCGGTCGTCGTACACGTCGCAGCAGCCATCGGCTACGCCCTCCTCGGCGCGTTCCAGTTCTCCGCCGGCATCCGCCGACGTCACCCCGGGTGGCACCGCCGGACCGGACGACTCCTCGTCGTGCTCGGACTCGCGGTGGCGCTCTCGGCCCTGTGGATGACACTGATCTTCCCCCGCAAAGAAGGCACCGGCGACCTCCTGCACGTGTTCCGGCTGCTCTTCGGGTCCGGGATGGCCCTCAGCATCATTCTCGGCCTCGCCGCCATCCGGCGACGCGACATCGACCGGCACCGCACCTGGATGACCCGCGCCTACGCCCTGGCACTCGGCGCCGGCACCCAGGCACTCACCGTCGGGTTCGGCGAAGCCCTCTTCGGTGCCGGCGTCGTCCGCACCGACCTCATGATGGGAGCCGGCTGGGCGATCAACCTCGCCGTCGCGGAATGGTTCATCCGCCGCCCCTCCACCCGGCGGACCCGCAGCACTCGCACCCGCGCAGCCCTGGCCGGCTTGCGATGAACGCACGACCCGCACCACAGCCAACCGGCCACTACGAACTCCGCATCGACGGGCATCTCGACGAGCACTGGTCGACCTGGTTCGGCGGCCTGAGCCTCACCCACGCCGACGACGGCACCACCATCCTGCGCGGCCCCGTGACCGACCAGGCCGAGCTGCACGGCCTGCTCGCCAAGGTGCGCGACCTCGGCGCCACCCTCCTCTCGGTCAACGCCATCGACGCCGACCCTCCACGCTGCTAGGCCCACCAGGGCCCGACCGCCTCCGCATCACCCGATCCCAAGGACCTCAGCTCATGATCACCATCGAATCCGTGTCCAGGACCTACGGCGACTTCACCGCCGTCGACGACGTCAGCTTCACCGCCCAGCCTGGTCGCGTGACCGGGTTCCTCGGCCCCAACGGCGCCGGGAAGTCCACCACCATGCGGATCATCGTCGGGCTCACCCAGCCCACGTCGGGAACCGCCACCGTTGCCGGCCGCAGGTACGTCGACCTACCCAACCCGGGACTCGTGGTCGGCGTCCTGCTCGACGCGTCAGCCCAGCACACCGGTCGCACCGGGCGTGAGATCCTGACCATCGCCCGGCGGTTCATGGGTCTTCCGCGCAGCCGCGTCGAGGAGATGCTCGCTCTGGTCAGCCTCACGCCGCAGGAGGCGTCCCGGCGGGTCCGCGACTACTCCCTGGGGATGCGACAACGCCTCGGCATCGCGACCGCGCTGATCGGCGAACCGGGAGTGCTGATCCTCGACGAACCGGCCAACGGGCTCGACCCGGCCGGGATCCGCTGGATGCGGGGACTACTGCGCGACTTCGCCGACCGCGGTGGCACCGTCCTGCTCTCCTCCCACCTGCTCCATGAGATCGAGGTCATCGCTGACGACCTCGTGGTCATCGACAACGGCCGCATCGTGGCCCAAGGAGCCAAGAGCGACCTGCTTCGCTCCGCAGGGTCCATGCTCCGTGCCCTCGACCGCGACGTCGTCGCCCAGGCACTGCTCGACTCAGGCGTCACCTCTACGCCCGTCGGCACAGATGGGCTTCTCGCCCACGCCGACACCGCGAAGGTTGGGAAGATCGCCTTCGCCGCCGGCGCGCCTCTGCTCGAGCTCAGGCCGGCCGACGGCACCGGCCTGGAGGAGATGTTCCTCGAGCTCACCGCCCAGACCCAACGCGACACCACCAGCGACAGCCAGCCTGAAGGAGCAGTGGCATGACCACCCTCGACACCACCCCCGCACCCGTTGCCAGGGGGACTACAGGTTCGGTGACCACCCACCGAGCCATCCCCATGAGCCGCATCATCACCACCGAGCTGCGCAAGATGTTCGACACCCGGTCCGGGTTCTGGCTGATGGCGAGCATCGGCATCCTGGCGCTGCTCGCCAGCGCGGCAGTCATCGCGTTCTCCTCCGACGCCGGCATGACCTACAGCGCGTTCGCGACCGCGATCGGCTATCCGATCACCGTCGTCCTCCCGATCATCGCGATCTTGTCGGTGACCAGCGAGTGGAGCCAGCGCAGCGGGCTCACCACGTTCACCCTCGTGCCAGACCGCTCCCGCGTCATCGCAGCCAAGGCGGTTGCGTGCGTCGGCGTCGCGATCGCCACCATCCTGCTCGCCTTCGCGGTCGGGGCACTCGGCAATGTGGTGGGAACGACCATCGCGGGGATCGAGCCTGTCTGGGACCTGACGGTGTCGAACATGGCCACCATCGTGTTGGCCAATGTTCTCGGTCTGCTGGTGGGGTTCATGCTCGGCGTCGTGATCCGGAGCTCGGCCGGAGCCATCGTCGGCTACTTCGTCTACTCGTTCCTGCTTCCCACACTCTCAGTGCTGCTTGCCAGCTCGCAGGCCTGGTTCCGCGACCTCCAGCCCTGGATGGACTTCAAGTACGCCCAAGGCACCCTGATCGACGGGACAGTGACGATCCAACAATGGGAACACCTGGGAGTCGCCAGCGTGATCTGGCTGCTCTTCCCGCTGACCGTCGGCCTCGCCGTCGTGGTGCGAGCGGAGGTCAAGTAGCGATGCCATCCACCTGCTTGCCACGACGGTTCGCCGTGTCTCGTCCCCCCCGAGCCGGTGGGGGCCTACCTGACGCTTACCCCGAGCATCCCGTGCTTGGTGGTGATGCCTCACTCATCGAGGTCCCGCGCTGACTGCTGAGGCTGCGACCAGAGAACGTTCTGATGTCCACTTCCGCATTGGTCCAGATCGCCGCCGTGGCGGCCGTCTGTCTGATTGCCTTGGTGGTCGCCTTTCAGCTGGCGCTGGCAACGGGCGCTCGCTGGGGGGCGGCGGCGTTACGGCGGCCGGTTCGTGGAGGGCGAAGGCCGATTGCCCACCCGATACCGGGCGACCAGCGCCGTAGCGGCGCTCGCTCTTTCGGGTGTCGCCTGGCTGGTCCTCGCAGCAGGTTCGGTGATCGGCCGCGGGCCAACGGCCGAGGGCGTCCTGACCGCGGCGATGTGGGCCGCCGCCACGCTCTTCGCCCTGAACACCCTGAGGAACCTGTCCGGAAAACACCCGGTCGAGCGCATCGGCGCGACTGCGCTCACCGCTGTACTCACGGCCCTGTGCCTCGTCATCGCAGTCGGGCGGTGACAGGCCTCGACATCTCGCATGTCAGTGGTTCGAGAAGCCGGATGTCCACCCTCCATCCGCCCGCCCACCCTCCTCATGCCCTTCGAGCCGACGACCACCGGCGGCCACCGAATCGGTCCGGACATCTCGGACCGCAGGCTGTCCGCACGCGCGACGCGGATCCATCACCACGTCAGGTGTCCGCAGATCGGGCATTAGCTGCCCGGCAACGCCGTCGTCGTTATCGACAGCGGAGCGGAATTGCTCGGCCACCTCAGCCAGGACAACCTCGCGTCCTTCGACATCAAGGAAGAGATGGGCGTTCGTGGGCCGCCACGTCGCTTCAGCTCGTCGCGGACCCCGATGCTCTCGATGGCGACCGAGGTGCTGTCAGCGAGTGCCAGCAGGGGCTCGCGCTCTGCGGGCGTCGCAACGCGTTCGCAGGCCCAGTAGGGCCCGATGGACCCAGGCGTTTCGCCGTGCGGATGGGGGTCATCACCAGGCTCTCGACGAGGATCGGACGGTAGGCGACGCGCGGATCCGGTCGCCGAGGTAGATGTCGGGGATAGCGTCCTCGTTGACGTGGTGGCACTGCCCTCGTCGCGAAGCACGAAGGTCGCCCCGTCGGCGTCGACGAGCTCCCGGGCGGTGTGTCGGATGAGGCGAGCACGGGTGCGTTCCCGGTGGCCTTCTCTGTGGGGTTCTCTCCTCATCCGATGCGGGTCCGTTGCATGGTCGTGAGGCCAGAGCGCCACGCTCAGGTCGGGCCGTCGCACACCACGTCCCTGGATGCTTGGACCGCCCCTGCGCAACCCGACGACTCCTCAGGTGGCGGGCGGGCAGCCCGCATCCGCCAGCACATCCACGGATCTCACTCCGAGTCTCCGCGAAGCCGCCCGAAGAGACGGTCAGTAGGAGAGACTGCAGATGTGGACGTGGACCAACGCGTGACAGCCGAGGCGCCCGAGGCCGGGGTGCCTCGCGTCCTCAGCGGCCAGGAGAAGGTGCCCACCGGGGTCACCATCGCCTTCGAGGAATCTCGGGGCAACCTTGCACTGAACGAGGCCTCCCTCGGGTTCGACCTCCCGATCCACCCCGCGCTGGCCAGCGGCGACGAGATTCTTGCCGTTCCCAAACTCGTCCGCATGCTCCCCGCGCCACTGCGCACGATCATCGGCGACCTGTTCGACACCCGACCGCGTGCTCGTCGGTCTCCAACTGCGTCCCCAGGCCAAGAGCCCATGGCCTGCAGGTTGGACCTCAAGGTGATCCATGCAGCCGAGCATCCGCCGCCGGTGACGGAGGACCACATTCTGTCCCTGCCGACGCTGGTCAAGCGCTCACCCGGACCACTCCGGCGCCTGATGGGCAACCTCACTGATACAGCGCGCGTCCGCGCTGCCCTCGACCTGGGTGCCATCCAGATCGACCTCGATGGATCACCTCTGATCGCTGAGGGGGGGACGTGACGGATATAGAGGAGTCGTCCGAGACTTCGGAGCAGGAGCTTGGCGAGCTGGTTCGACAGATCGCCTACCTCCAGGAGGCGCTGACCGCGCTCAGCAGCGGCGGTGTCGACGCGGTCGTGCTGGGCGCACCGGAGAACGAGCAGGTCTACACCCTCACGAACGCAGACCGTCCCTATCGGGTGATCGTGGAGAGGATGGGAGAAGGCGCTGTGACCGTCTCCGAGAGTGGGGTGATCCTGTTCGCCAACCCACGGCTGGCCGACTTCATCGGCATGGAGCGCGACCGCATGATCGGGCGCGACATCACCGAGTACGTCGACGATGACCAGCAGGTCGCTCTCCGCGGCCTCCTCGAGACCGTGGCCACGGAGACGAGGCGGGCCGAGCTCACGATCGCGGCGACCGACGGCAGTCATGTGCCTGCGCTCGTCGCCGCCACCGCCCTCGACCTGGACGGCGTGCTGGTGCGGTGCCTGGTCTTCACCGATCTGACGCTGCAGAAACAGGTCGAGCGACAGTTCGCCGAGGAAGCGGCACAGGCCGAGCGACAGCGCGTCGCCCGCGAGGTGAACGACACCATTGTGCAGGGCCTGGTGACCGCGGAGATGGCTTTCGATCTGGAGCGCTACGCCGAGGCCCGCAGCGCGATCGCCAGCACCTCCGCCAGGGCGCGACGTTGGATCGGCGAGCTCGCCGTGGACCACCAGGTCCAGCCCGGCACGGCCGTGCGCGACGCCCCTCCCGGATGCGAAGCTGACGCGCCATGACCAAGAACCTCAACGTGCTGGTGGTCGACGACTCCGATGATCTGCGGGATCTGATCTGCATGGTCATCGACAGGCATCCCGGCGGCTGGAAGGTCGTCGCCACGGCCGCTGACGGACGCCAGGCCATCGACGTCGCCAGGGCCAGTCAGCCTGACGTCGTGCTGCTCGACATCTCGATGCCGGTCATGGACGGCATGCAGGCACTACCCCTGATCCGCGAAGCTGCGCCGGAGGCATTAGTCGTGATGCTCTCCGGTTACCCGGTCGCAACCGCCGGACAGGGCGCGCTCAACGCCGGCGCGCACGGCTACCTGGAGAAGTCGGACCTGGTCAAGACCCTGATCCCCCGCCTCGAGCGCATCCTGAACGCGCCATCGCTCGTGAGGCGCTAGTGGGCACCGACGAAGTCCTTCGGGGTTCAGGCCGCGGGGCGCAGTGCCTCGTGGGTGGCCAGTCGATGCAGCAGACCCACATCAGGGAACCAAACCTCGCCGACCGATACCCGGACACGCACGCTTCCGGTAAACAAAGCGCGAATCGGCGTACCTCGAGGCCCACCCCGGCGGGGCCAGGCAGGCCGCCAGCGTTCGATAGCCCGTGGGAGTATCCCCGTGCCGCATACTGAGCGCACGCGATCAAGGTGGGCGGTCGCGCCCGGAGCCGACGGGGCCATGACGCCTTTTGACGGTTTCCTGGCCGACAGTGACGCGGTCGCAGCCGCGATGGTGGCGCGCGACGGCACGATCCTCGAAGCCAACAGAGCCCTCGAGCGCCTGCTGGGGTCGACCGCGTCGATCCACGAAATCGTCGTGCCCGCCCATGGTCCGGTGGTGACCGACCTCCTCGCGGAGGCCGGGCCGTCGTGGCACTCCGTGCAGGCGGGGCTCGTACGCCGGAGCGGGGACATGGTCGACTGCAAAGTCTGGGCCCTTGCCCAGGACAAGGGCGTTCTCATGCTGGCGGAGCCGTTGCGTGCTCCAGGAGAGAAGTTGAATGCACTGCTGCTCGAACTCAATAGCGATCTGCTCGGAGCGAGGCGCGAACTCGCTGCCAAGAACCGACGGCTGCGTGAGCTCGACGAGCTGAAGAGCATGTTCCTCGCCTCGGCGACCCATGACCTCAAGACACCGCTGACCTCGATCCTCGGCTTTGCAGAACTGCTGGGCGAGGAGGGGCTCTCGCCTGAGGCACGAAGGATGGCCCTGACGATTGAGAACAGTGCACACCGCGTGCTGACGATGATCAACGACCTCCTCGGCGCCGCCCAGATCATGACCGGTGAACTGAGGCTCGAGCGGAGTCAGACCGATCTCGTGGCCTCGGTCCGAGGCGCTCTGGAGGCGATCCAGCCAGCAGCATGGGCGAGTCGGGTCACGATCTCACGGCACGGACCCGACTCCGCGGTAGCTTTCGTCGACGAGCGCCGCGTGCTGCAAACCCTCGACAACCTCCTGTCGAACGCCGTCAAATACAGTCGCCACGGTGGACACGTGGACGTGACGTGCGAGGTCCGCGGCCCTAATATCGCGATCGCCGTCGAGGACACGGGCATCGGAATTCCGATCGAGGAGCACCAGCAGCTCTTCGGCAGGTACTTCCGCGCGTCCACAGCCATCGAGCTCGGCATCGTGGGCACTGGCCTCGGCCTCGCCAACGCCCGTTCCTTCGCCGAGGCGCACGGGGGCAGCCTCGAATGCATCAGTGAGCCCGGAGTCGGCTCCACGTTCACGCTCGTGCTTCCCCAGGGGTCGGTGGACTCGTGAGTGCCGAAACTGCGGCGGAACTGGGACGCCTCCGCGACGCGGTGGCCCACGAGGTGACGAAAGACTGTCTGTCCCGTCATCCCGACTGGATCGAACACTACGGCGAGCCGGCGCTGGCCCACGGCGTGGCGGACCCCCGCCAGCACATCGACTTTCTGCAGGCGGCGGTGGACCTCGACGATCCCAGCACGTTTGCCGACTATGCGCTCTGGTGCCGCGATCTCCTCGGCTCCCGCGGGATCGCTGTCGAGTTTCTCGTCAAGAACCTGGAGGCGATCCGCAACGAGCTGGCGGGTCGGCTCTCGCCGCCGGCGGCAGAAGCGGTGGCGATCGCACTGCGTGTGGGCCTCGAGGCACTTACCGCGCCACGAGACCTCACCTCGGCTGATGGGGTTTGGCTCTCACCCGCGTGCCGGCTCTACCTGGCAGCGGCGGTCAGCGGCCGTCGTACGGACGCGCTCGCCGTCGTGCGGGCGGCACTATCCGGTGGAGCGTCACCCCCTGATGTCTACGTCGACATCCTCCAGAGCGCGCTCTACGAAGTCGGCCGCCGCTGGCAGACCACTGAGCTCACCATCGCCGAGGAACACATGGCCACCGCCACGACGCAGTTCATTCTCAGCGTGATCCACGAAGACCTCACCCACAGCGGCAGTCACCGCAGGGTCGCCGTCGTCACCGGCGTCGTCGACGAGCTGCACGTCGTGGGTGCCAGCATCATCGCCAACGCCCTGGAGGCAGACGGGTGGGACGTGCGATTCATGGGAACGAACACGCCGCACGACGCAATAGTCTCGGCGCTCGAACACCACCGGGCGACCCTCGTCGCCATCTCGGTGACCATGAGCGGATGCGTCGCGGGGGCCCGCGACCTGATCACCCAGATCCGAGGGAGCTGCGCGGCCACTCCTCGCATCATCGTCGGCGGCGCCGCCTTCCGTCACGATCCGCAGTTGTGGCGCACCATCGGAGCCGACGGGTTCGCGGCCGACGTCCGCAGTGTCGTCGAGCTCGCCCGCGCCTGATCCCACCGTGCCTCGCCGAACCCGAACTCGGTGGCGCACCGGAACCTGGTCGGGTCAGCGAGGAATGAGGCGGCTCCTGCGAGCACTACGGCGTCGTCATTCGCGATGGCAAGCCGGAAGGCCGGCTTCTGTGGGCCCATGCCCGTACCCCTCACGTGGCAGGGCGAGACGGCGCATCCGTCCAACAGGCACCTCGTCGAGCGTGGACCCTCGAGAAGAACAGCCGGTCGGGTTCTGACCACGAGCTTCTCTCAGGCTCCTGATCCGTCGGTCCGTGCAAGCAACCTTGAGTCGAACTTGCACTGGTCACCGGCACCCGCCATCGACCGCCTGCCCGCAACAGGACGAGAGCAGCGGCGCAAGCGGCCCCAACGACCAGCGTCAGACTCCTGGCGTGTCGCGTGGCAATAGCCCAGCGAGAATGTGACGGAGCTCGTCAACGGCTCGAGGGACCACGGTGGCGCGACGGACGAAGGACGTCCTGCGAAGGCCGAGATCCTGGATCGCGGGACGAACCTCGACTGCGAACCTGGTGTCCAGCGCAGCCTGCGTGGTGAGCGTGCAGCCGAGACCCTCAGCGACCAGGCCGTGGATCATGCTGAGGTCGTCGGTGCGCATGAGGACGCGTGGCTTGATCCCCACCGCGTGGCAGGCGCGGCGCAAGACCCGGTCGGAGGTCTCGTTCTCGTCGCGGCTGCAGATCCAGTCGGCGTCCGCGAGTGCCCTCAGGTCGATCTCCGAGCCCACTGCGAAGGGGCTGTCGCGAGCCATCAGCACCTGATAGGGCTCCTCCAGCAGCACGGCGACCTCGAGCTCTGGGGTTGCGAAGGCCGGATCATCGGCGGAGTCGTAGATCAGCCCGGCATTCAGCTCCCCAGCGCGCAGGAGCTGGACGACCTCCGTGGGTTCGGCCTCGACGACCTCGACCTGCACCTGGACCCGCTCCCGGAGCAGCCGTATGGCGCGCGGCAGCAGCTGGGACCCGATGGACGCAAACGTCCCGACCCGGATGGTCGACAGGCCGCGGTCACGCTGCGTAGTCACCACCCGCTCGGCCTGGTCCAGCCGCACGAGGATCTCCTCCGCCTCGGCGACCAGGACGGCACCCAACGGGGTGAGCCGGGCGCCGCGCCGGTCACGCTCCACGAGCTGCACCTTGAAGTGCCGCTCGAGCGAAGCGAGGTGGTGAGCGATGGTGGGGACGCCGTACCCCAACTCGTGCGCGGCTCCCGTCAGCGACCCGCGGTCCCGGATCGCGACCAAGACACGCAGCTGCTGCGGATGCATCACGTCATAGAATCTATGTTACAAACCCACATTTCGTGCTATTCCTTGGCAGCCACTCCCTGGCTACGGTCAGCGCCGTGGCCCTCACCCCGACGACCCGTCCCCAGCTCTCCCGCGCGGAGCTGCGCGTCCTGGACGCCATCGACGAACACGCGCTCGTCGAGGATCTGGTGTCGATGATCCAAGTGCCGAGCGTGACGGGCACCGACGCGGAGTCCGACCTCCAGCACCGGCACGCCGGGCGCCTGGCAACACTCGGTTTCGACGTGGATACCTGGAAGCTCGACCTCGACGCGCTAGCCGCTCACCCAGATCATCCGGGCACCGAGGCACCCCGGACCGAGGGCTACGGGGTCGTCGGCGTCCTCGGACCGACGGGGATGCCGGCCCTGATCCTGCAGGGGCATGTCGACGTCGTCCCCACCGGCGACCTGGCCCGATGGGCCGACCAGAACCCGTGGAGCGGCCAGGTCCGCCACGGCGCCGTCCACGGCCGTGGTGCCTGCGACATGAAGGCAGGCCTCGCCGCAAACCTGGCCGTCGCAGGCGCCATGGTCGACTCCGGAGTAGCCCTGGAACGTCCCTTCGCCCTGCACGCGGTCATCAGCGAAGAAGATGGTGGCCTGGGCGCCTTCGCCACCATGCTCCGAGGCCACCGCGGTGACGCGGCGATCATCACGGAGCCGACCAGCGGCAAGGTGGTGGTCGCCAATGCCGGCGCACTGACCTTCCAGCTGCGGGTCGAGGGCCGCGCCACCCACGGCAGCACCCGACTGTCCGGACACAGTGCTCTCGACGCCTTCTGGCCTGTCCACGCCGCCCTCGTCGAACTCGAACGGCGCCGCAACACCCGCCCGGACCCGCTCTATGCCGACAACCCACTCCCCTACCCCATCTCGATCGGGACGGTCCGGGCGGGTGACTGGGCCAGCAGCGTCCCCGATCTCCTGGTTGCCGCAGGACGACTCGGCGTCCACCTGGGCGAGCCGCCAGCAGTGGCCCGCCGAGCCCTGGAGCGCGCGGTGACCGAGGCATGCGACAGGGACCCGTGGCTGCGTGAGCACCCCGTCGAGGTCACCTGGCCCGGCGGCCAGTTCGCCAGCGGCCGCATCGACACCGACCACCGGCTGGTGGCCGAGGTCGTCTCGGCAATCGGCGCCGCCGAGGGGCGGAAGGCTCCCCTTGGCGCTGCGCCCTACGGGAGCGACCTGCGCCTGTACGCCGGGATCGGCGACATCCCCACCCTTCACTACGGCCCCGGCGACGTAGGTCTCGCCCATGGCCCTCGCGAACACGTCGACATCGACGAGCTCCTCCGCACCACGCGCACGCTCGCCGTGCTGGCCGCGCGTCGATGCGACGCGCACCTCTGAACCCACCCCGCGCCGCTGCGCCCAACGTCTCCCCTGCGGTCGCCAGCTTGAGGTCGAGTGGCCATCCACGCCTGCCGCCGGAGATCACCCGTCGGAGGTCGTGGTCGATCGGTGGGCGTCGTGCTCGAGCTGTCCGGTCGGGTCGCCGTCGACCAGCTGGGGTGGGCGGACCAGTGTCCAGTCAAGATCGCTGGCGGCATAGACGGCGTGCTCGGCGGGCTTGTCCTTGACCACCTCGCCACCCTGGGTCTGGATGGCTCTGGAGATGAGCCTGACCGACAGCGACTTTTGGTCACCGGGAACGTCCATCCCGGCACCGCTGACGCCGACGGACCGAGTCACGCCGGCCGCGCCCATCGCCTCCACCCGGACCGTGGCCGTGTCGGTGTGCAGGCTGCCCTCCTTGGCCATGGGCCCGAGCGCGGAAACGACAGCGTCCGTGTCGGCCAGGACCCGGTCGAGGTCGGCCCGGGTGCGGCTGTCCGTCCGATGACGGCGACCTTCATGACGTCTTCTCGTTGACGGGACGGGCGCTCCGGGCAAAGCGCTCCAACAACTGGGTAAAGGTCGTGACCTCATCTGCCGTCCAGTCCGTCAGCAGCTCCTGCAGGCGACCGGTCCGGAAGGCGATGGCGTCACGTTGCAGCTGCCATCCTGCGGTCGACAGCGTGAGGACCGTACGCCGCGGATCGGTGCTCGATCGGGTCCGCCGAACCATGCCCACCCGGACCGCGCGGTCGATGAGCCGGCTGGCCGTCGAGTGGGCGACGCGCAGCTCCTCGGCGACCGTGCTGATGCTGCACTCCTCGCCGGCGCCACGGCGGGCCACGGCGTCGACGACCAGCACGGTCGAGACCTCGACCCGCTCGCTGCCGTGGACCAGGGTCGAGCCGCCACTGGACGCGGGGGCATCGGCGAACCGGCGCAGCGCGAGCAACGCCACATCGAGTCGCTTCAGGTCGCCGCCGCGCATGGATGTACCGTACATGCATGAGTGTCGCACCGATCCTGGTCACCGGCGCGACCGGCAACGTGGGCGCCCACCTGCTCGAGGCCCTGGTGGCGGCGGGTGTCCCTGTCCGGGCCAGTGCCGGCTCGGACGCCGGCCTGGCCCAGCTCCGCGGCAAGGCGACCGGCCCGGGGCTGCCGATCGACCCGGTGCTGTTGGACTTCACCGACCCAGCCACCTGGTCGGCGGCGTACGAGGGCGTGGAGCGGATGTTCCTGCTCCGCCCGCCGCACCTGGGCAAACCCAAGACCCAGATGCTGCCCTCACTGGAGGCAGCCAAGGCCGCAGGCGTTCGACACGTCGTGCTGCTGTCGCTGCAGGGAGCAGAACACAACACGCTCTTCCCCCACGCCGCCCTCGAGACCTGGCTGCGCGCCTCCGGTCTCACCTGGACCTTCGTCCGCGCATCGTTCTTCATGCAGAACCTCACCGGCACCCACCTCAGCGACATCCGCGACCGAGACGAGATTGTGGTGCCCGCCGGCCACGGCGCCACCTCCTTCGTCGATGCCGCCGACGTCGCCGCCGTCGCCGCCGCAGCTCTCCTCGACCCCGATCAGCACCGCAACCGGGCCTGGACCCCGACCGGCCCCGAAGCGCTCACTTACACCGAGGTCGCCCGCACCCTCAGCACCACGCTGGGACGCCCCATCCACTACACCAACCCCGGGATCCTGCGCTACGCACGCCACGCCCGCCACACCCTCGGCATGCCGTGGGGCATGGTCGCGGTGACCACCGCGATCTACACCATCGCCCGGCTAGGCAGGGCCGACGGCCTCACCGACGACGTCGCACTCGTCACCAGTCGCCTGCCGGTCTCGTTCGAGACCTTTGCCGCCGCCCACGCCCACGACTGGCTGCGTCCGTCATGTCGGTAACGACGACCCTGACGAGCTCCTGGAGGAGCTCCTTCCTCGAGTTGAAGCAGTAGTGAAAGACGCTCTGCCGGACCCCGGCCTCAGCGCAGATCGCTCGGGTGGTCGCTTTGAGCGATCCCGGTCTGTGCCGTGACACCGAACGCGGCCTCCACCAGGTCGTTGCGACGTTGATCGACTGGAACTCGCGCCACGGCGCTCCCCGCTAGGTGATTCCTGTACGTCGAACGGCGGACTGGTCGAGTGACCAAGTCCAATGACTCACGTGAGGTCTACATCCCGTTCAGCACGGCATAGGCCGCAGACCCGAGGCTGACCCACATCAAGGTCAGGGCGACCTGCAGGCCCACGAACCTCCACGCGCGCTGCCGACGGAAAGCCACGAGGCCCAGGAAGATCACCCCCGCCACGCCGGCGATCGACCAGTACACGGGACTGTCGTGTCAGCGACGACCGTCAACCCGTAGAAGGCATCGGTGAGCGCGACCCCAGCAATAAGTGATGACCCCGTGGCGCTGAGGAACGGCCCGGCATCGAAGGCGGCCGAGGTCGACCAGCCGATTGCCGGACCGGCAATCAGGCCGACCGCACCCCAGAACAACGGGTCGTAGCTCAGACCGCGGAGCTCGGAAGCAGCGGTGTAGCCCAGGTCCAGGCACACGAAGCTCACGGCGCCCAGGCAGGCAGCGGGCCAGAGACTCGGACGCCGAACGGCGATCATGATGACCGTGAGCAGCGTCCACCCCGAGGGTCAGTTCCCTGTGCGAAGGATCGCAGCGAGTCCGGCAACACACCTTGAGCAAGGGACGTGAGACCACCGAGGAGCAGGCTGCCGATGATGACCCAGGCCGCGTCGATCCAGAAGGACGGTGGCGAGGGATTGTTCAACGGGCTGGGCGACGGGTGACTCTTCGATGCAGTGAACATGTCGAGGAGACTGGCATGCGTACGTCGTACCACCGGGCTGCGTCGCTGATGGCACGGTCGAGGTCGCCTGGTTGGTAGTCGAGCTCTCGGGCAGTCTTGCCCCAATCCGATGGCGTTCGCCCTCGGCCTTGGTGTCGGCGTAGTCCTACCCGATCCCGGTCAGGGGTCCGCTCACCCCGGGCCTCGGCCAACGGCGACCCGTCCTGGTGGTAGCCGTGGACGTCGAGTGTGCTGGTGTGCAGCGCCAGTTCAGCCTCACCACGGGCGCCCTTCCTGGGGGAGGGAGAGTGTCACGACGAGGCCGGTGGGGTCGTTGTCCCGCATGGTGAGGGTCCCTCCGTGCGCAGCCGCGATGGTCTGGGCGATGGCGAGGCCCAGCCCCTTGCTGTTGGTCTTCTGCCCGGGGTGGCTGCCCCGCTCGAACGGTTGCAGCAGCCGATCGCGGTCTCGGGCGGGGATCCCGCACCCTTGGTCGATAACACTCACCTCTAGCGACGGCGGCGTCACCTGGAGTCCGAGCCTCACCCGGGAGCCTGGTGGCGCGAACTGCCCAGCGTTGGCGAGCAACTCCACGACCGCCTGGGTGATCTCGCCAGGGTCCAGGGTGGCCGTGACCCGATCGGAGAGGTCGGCGTCGAGGCCAACGGCGCGGGCGGCGAGGACCGGGGCGAACTGGTGGGCGACATCACGCAGGAGCCCGGCCAGGTTGCAGTCGGTCAGATTCAGCTTTGCGTGGGAGCCGAGATCGGCCAACCCGGAGACCCGCAGAACCAGATCGCTCAGCTCGGTCGCGGCCTCCTGCGCCACCCCGACCGACCACTGGGCATCTACCGGCAACTCATCGGATGAGTCGTCGAGGATCTCCAGGTGGCCCATGAGCTTGGTCAGGGGGGTGCGGAACTCGTGGTTCACGGTGTCGATCAGCCGGTGCCGCAGCTCTTCTTGCTCGACTCGACCGGCGGTCTCCAGGGTGATGTTCTGCACCCAGAGCACGGCACCGCGGTTGGTTCCGCCCTCGTCCCGCAACGGGGCGGCGTTGCAACGCAGGTGGATGCGGCGTCCATCGGCGGTGTCTGCGGCCACCACCGCGTCGGAGACGACCTCGCCGTGTCGGGCGCGAGTCAGAGGACGGTCCTCCGGCGGTAGGGGCGTCTTGCCGTCGGCGGTGAGGAGTGGGATGGCGTCGAAGAGCTGACTCTCGGTCAACTCCGTGAACGACCAGCCGAAAATCCGTTCCAGTGCTGGGCTGAACATGACGAGGCTTCCGGAGGCGTCGCAGGCGGCCACCGCAAGTCGCGCTTGCGCGACGAGTGCGCGCAACTCGAAAGATCCCGGCTCGTTGTCCGGCACAACCTGGCCCCATCCCAGTAGTGAACCTGACCCGCAAGGTATCCCATGACCTACTCGGCGGGTCCTGCATCGACATTGACGGTCACCGGAACACCGAACGCACGACACCTGACGAAAGAGGCGTGCTGGTGACCGCGCTCTTCTCGGCGCAGTGAAGGCGGCGATAACTGGAGTTGGCGCTCTCGGCGTCGCCTGTCCCACCCTTATCGTTGCTGCACAAGCAATGGGCTCCGCGGGTTTTCGCGCGGAGGCCGGACAGACTTGGACCTCCGACGTCGGCGTCTGCAATCGCCCTGCGGGTGGACGGCGTCAAGGCACTGATCGCCGACCTGGTCCCCCAACGCCGACTCGCCACCGCCTACGGCGTCTTCGTGGCCTTCCAGGGCGTCGCAGCGCCCACACGCCGTGCTTACCACGACCGCACAGCTCGCAGCACGCGCGGCGCTCTCCCCCGCGTGGCGCGACGTCAGCCGGTCGCGCCACCCTCGCTGGCGTGCGGCGACCGGACTCCCGGGGACTGCAACGGGGGCCCGCCGACGGGGCCGGAGTCCGCGGTCATGTTTCCTTAATGTTGGGCTCCTACCGTCCACGACATGAACGACATACTGGCCGTGGACGCTCAGGGTGTGACCAAGACCTACGGGTCCCTACGTGCCGTCGACGACATCTCGGTTCGCGTGGCGGCGGGCGAGGTGTACGGCGTCCTCGGCCCGAACGGTGCCGGCAAGACGACGTTCCTGCGGATGCTCTTCGGGCTGATCCGTCCTGATGCGGGCACTATACGGGTGTTCGGCAAGACGTGGGAGGACTCCGGGGTCCGGGTGTTGGATGGGGTCGCGGGCTTTATCGAGAGCCCGCGGTTCTACCCCTACCTCACCGGTCGACAGAACCTGGAGGGCCTCGCGCTGCTGGACGGCGGTACGCCGACCGGCCTGCTCGAGGAGGTGCTGGACGTCGTGGAGATGTCCGAACGCGCCGACCAGAAGGTGGGCGGCTATTCCTACGGCATGCGCCAACGCCTGGGTGTCGCGGCCAGCCTGCTGCGCGAGCCACGGCTGCTCGTCCTCGACGAGCCCGCCAACGGACTCGACCCTGCGGGCATCCGTGACATGCGCGCGTTGGTGAAGCGGCTCGCCGGACGCGGTCTGACGGTGCTCCTCAGCTCCCACGACATGGAGGAGGTCGAGGAGATCTGCGACAACGTGACGATCATGACGCGCGGCACGGTCGCCTTCCACGGCACCATCGCTCAGCTCCGGACGATGGCCCCTGATCCGGGTCACGTGCTGGCGACCACCGACGACGTACGCGCGCTGAAGCTGGCCGAGAACCGGTTCGCGATCACGGTGGCGCGCGACCCGGGAGCGGCGCTCATCGTGACCGGCCCGCCAACCGAGGTGTCGTCGTACGTCGGATCCCTCGTGTCCGCCGACATCGGCCTGCTCGCCCTCACCCCGACCCGGACCCCGCTGGAGGCTCTGTTCTTCATGCTTACCGACGACCCCACTCACCAGTCTTTGGACCGCCCCGCGCAATTACAGGACACACTCCGATGACCCAGCCGATCACCCAGCCGATGACGACCGGGCAGTCGGCTCCCGTCCGCACGGTCGGGCCTGACCACGTCGCCCGCCGCCTTCCCGGTCCTCTCACAGCTTTGCGGTGGGAGGTCCGCAAGCTGCGGGCGCAGTATCGGGCCCGCGCCGTCCTGCTGGTCGCCGTCCTGGCCCCCGTCGCGATCGTGGTGGTCATCCACGGGCAGTCCCGCCCGCCGAAGGACACCCTGTTCGGACGGTTCGCCATCGACAACGGGTTCGCCCTGTCGCTGCTCGTTCTCGGGTTCGCCTCGCAGTGGGTCCTGCCTCTGCTCACAGCCATCGTCGCCGGCGACGTCTTCGCCAGCGAGGACCAGCACGGCACCTGGAAGACCGTGCTGACCCGCTCGACCAGTCGAAGCCGTCTGTTCTGGGCCAAGACCATCACCGCGGGCGCCTTCGCCACCCTCGTGCTTGTCCTGCTCGCGGTCTCCACGATCGCGTCGAGCTGGATGATTGTCGGGCACCAGCCGCTGATCGGGCTCTCCGGCCAGACAATCCCCGCCGGCACTGCCCTGCAGCTAGTGGCCGCGAGCTGGGCGATGATGCTCCCGCCCATGCTCGCGTTCACCTGCCTGGCGATCTTGCTGTCGGTCTGGTCGCGCAACCCCGCCGTCGGCATCGCGGCCCCCGTGGTCCTCGCGATGGTGATGCAGCTGGTCGGTGCCCTCGGAGGCGTCGAGGCGATCCGCCCGTTCCTGGTGACCACGTCGTTCGAGGCATGGCACGGCCTCCTCACCGAACCCCGCTTCTCCGGGCCCCTCATCGAGGGCCTGCTCGTCAGCGGAGGCTGGTGCGTCGCCTCGCTCGCAACCGCCTTCGTCCTGCTCCGCCGTCGCGACATCACCGGAGGCTGAACACCATGCGCCGCATCATCCTAGGCACCCTCATCGCCCTGATCGCCGCGGTCGCCTTCGGCTCAGCCGTCGCCGCCGGCGGCCATGGGAGCAGCGTCACCCAGGCCCGCCTCGAACGGTCGCTCCCGGTTGCTTTCGCCAACCTCTATGTTGAGAAGGCACGCCTCCTGGGCCGCGACGACCTCACCCCTGAGTCGCTCCACGCCGAGGCCATGTGCGACAAGCACGGGCCAGACGTGGCCGACGTCGGACCCGGCGGCGACTGGGTCTGCCTGATCGGTTGGACCGACCCGAAGATGCCGCTGCCGCCCGAGGGGTACGGCAAGTTCGAGCTCAACGTGCACAGCAACGACTGCTACACCGTCACGGGGCCCAGCAAGATCATCGGCTTCCTCACCATGACCGACACCCGCGGGCGTGAGGTCCCCAACCCGGTCTTCGAGTTCGATGGGTGCTTTGACCCGAACGGCGACAACACCGCCACGGACGTCTCCTTCCCCTCACTGCTCACCGTCACGAGCACCTCTGTGACACCCGACGACCAAGGCCGGGTCGGGTTGCAGGTGAGCTGCGGGGCCGGGAGTGACGGGTGCTCCGGCACGTTGACCGCGACGGCCGGAGGTCGAAACCTCGGCGCCTTTCCATACAGCCTGCGGGAGCAGTCCACTGGCACGCTGACCCTTCCCACATCGGTGCCTGACGGCGCCGACGAGGTGGCGTTCCAGCTGCGGCCTGCGACCGGCGTCGGACCGACCTCGCCTGCCTCCTTGCCGGTGCAGCGGCCCTAGACCTGGCTTGCCCGCAGCAGACGCGATGCCACGCACCTACGCTGACTGCATGCACGTGGTGGTGGTCGACGACGAACATCGGATGGTCGAGCTCATCGCCAGTTACCTCGCCGACCAGCGCGTCACTACCGTCGGATGCTTCGACGGGCCCAGTGGCCTCGCCGCAGCCCGCGCGCTCGACGTCGACGCGGTGGTGCTCGACCTGATGTTGCCGGGACTGAGCGGCATCGAGGTGTGCAAGCAGCTGCGCCGCGAGGGCAACGACATCCCCATCCTGATGCTGACTGCCCGCGGCGCCGTCCCCGAACGCGTCGCCGGTCTCGAGGCGGGGGCCGATGACTACCTTGTCAAACCGTTCGCGCTCGAGGAACTTCATGCGCGTCTGCGGGCCATTCGTCGCCGTCTCGATCCCGACGCGGACCATCGACTCGTGGTCGGCGACATCACCCTGGACCCGCTCGAGCAACGTGCCTATGTCGCCGGCACTGAAGTCACGCTGTCTCGCCGCGAGTTCGCGCTGCTCACCTCACTGATGGAGAGCCGCGGCCACGTCGTGAGCCGGGCCCGGCTCTACGACGACGTATGGGTCGGTGAGGTCGACATCCGCAGCAATGCCCTCGACGTGCACATGTCGCGGCTCCGCAACCGGCTCGGATCGTCCGATCTGGTCACGATCCGCACCCTGCGAGGCGTCGGATACCGGATGGAAAAGACCCGAGGATGACGCAGGAATGATCACGCTGTGGCGCCGCGTTATCGGCGACCGACCCATCGTCACCCGCCTGGTGCTGGCCGTCGCCGTGACCATGACCGCCGTGCTGCTGATCGCCGGAGCCTTCGTGTTCTGGCGCGTCGGATACGCCCTGAACCGACAACTTGACCAGGACCTCGACGCCTACCAGCAAGTCGTCCGACGCGCGATCGCCGCCGGTGCCACGCCACCGACCGGCACACCCGGGCAGAGCTACCAGGTCTACGACCCGCAAGGGCGCGTAATCGCCGGAAATGCGAGGACCCGGCTCGCCGCTCCGGACGCGATCGCGCGGGCGGTGGCCGGCACCGAGGTTCGCGAGGACGTCGGCAACCTCATCCCTCCCACCGACCACCCCTACGAGGTGGTCGTTGCACGGGTCGACGCCCCGGACGGCACCGTCGTGGTCGCCTCAGCCATCAGCAAGAACAAGCACGACGAAGCACTCCGTGAGCTGCTGCTCCAGCTCGCCATCGCCGACCTGGCCACCCTGATCGTCGCGTCGCTCGTCGGCTACGGAACCGCCCGGGCAGCCCTCAACCCGGTCGAGAGATACCGCCTCGCCGCCGAGAAGGCCGACGGGGCGCCGCTGCTCCCCGTCGCTACAGGTAAGGATGATGAGGTCACTCGCCTGGGACACACCTTCAACGCGCTGCTCGAACGCATCCGGCAGGCCAACGAGCGCGAACGACAGTTCCTTGCCGACGCCTCTCACGAGCTGCGGTCACCGCTTGCGCTGATGCGCACCGAGCTCGAGGTGGCCCTGCTGCGGCCCCGTGGCGACGCCGAGACCGCGACCGCGTTCGAGTCCCTGCGCAGCCAGGTCGAGCGGCTCATCACGCTCTCCAACGCCCTCCTAGACCTCGAAGAGCTGCGCGTCTCCGGCGAGGCCTCGCACGACCCTGTCGATGTCGACCTGCTCCTCATCGACGTCGCCAGCCGCTTCGCCGGGCAAGCGAACGCGGAGGGGCGACGCCTCACAGTGCCCACCACGACTGGCCTGACCATCGCGGGGAACCAGCACTGGCTCGAGCTCGCCCTGGCGAACCTCGTCTCCAACGCTCTGCGATACGGCGAAGGCACCATCCGCATGACCGCCACTGCCACCGCCACCGCCACCGCCACCGCCGCCGCCACCACCAACGGAACCCACGAACGGATCCGGCTCGCTGTCAGCGACGACGGCCCTGGGTTCCCCGCCCAGTTCGTCGACCAGGCGTTCGACCGATTCACCCGCGCCGACACCAGCCGAACCACCCGCGGCACAGGGCTCGGCCTCGCCCTGGTCCAGGCCGTAGCCGAGGCCCACGGCGGCACAGCCACCATCACCGGACCGCAGGTTGCCCTCGATCTCCCGACCCCCGCACCCTCGTCGATATGACCCGCCCCGCTGTGGAGTCGGTTGGAGCCTGCTTACCCCGGTCGATGAGAACAGGACGGTCTGGCTCCGGCCCCTGGGCAGCTTGGCCATGGTGCAAGCGACCCCGAGGTCGTGGCCGATGCGCCACCGAAACGACGTCCACGCAAGGCTCCACTCGTGCCCAGATGTCCCGGCGCAGATTCGTGTGCCGGGACCGCCGCGATGCCCAGTCATGGATCCCCCAACGGAGGCTTGCTCGAACGACGTCGACGACTGATCGCCGACAAGGGCCGCCGCTGGTGTTCCTGGGTGTCGGGCTTTCCTCTGGTGCAGCCCGACTCAACGACCGGGCACGTCCGGTTCAGGTCTCATGCGCAGCGGACGTGCCTCGGTCAGGCGGTGACGCCCCTGGACGAGGTCTCCAGTCTGCCAGTCACACGGCGACGGAAGGTCGCGTCTTCGGCGGCGACGACCTCAACGTCGTACCAGCCGCGGTCGGTGGCCCACGCGATCTCCCGGCTTCCCCCGGGCGCGAGCTTCACCTTCACGGTGGCGCCGGCGTAGGCCAGCGGACGCACCGTGAGGATGACTCGCGCGCTGCCCTCGTTGGTGAGCGTCAACTCGACGCTGGAGCGGCGGGCGCGGGTGGACTGCCGGACGTCGACACCTGCGGCCGCCCCGGAGAGGCTGCCGGCCAGCTCGTACCAGTACTGGTTCGGGCCCTGGACCGCGAGGTCCCAGCGCCCGATCGCCGGCCTTACGGCCAGCTCCTGCTGCTCCCCCGCGGGCACGAGGAGGTGCTCGGGCCGCTGCAGCTCGCCGGCAAAGCCGTAGACGTGGGCGGCCAGGTCCTCTGACCCGGTGTTGCCGAGCCGGAGCCGCAGGACCCCGCCTGTCAGCCCGGCGGACATCGTCGGGGAGTAGGCCAGCCGACGCGAACCGCTGCGGCCGGTCTCCTGCTCGGGCAGCTCCTGGTCGGCGGGCGGGACCGGCCGCCATCGGGAGACCGGGGCGGGTACGGAGTCGGGCTGGCTGAGGGAGGGCGGGCTGCCGGTCCGGGTGAAGTCGAAGGCGGAGGTGAGGTCCGAGCACACGGCGCGACGCCACGCCGAGATGTTCGGCTCGGCGACGCCGGTCCACTTCTCCAGGAACCGTAGCGTCGAGGTGTGGTCGGCAACGGAGGAGTCGACGTGCCCGCCGATCGTCCACGGCGACACGATCGTCATCGGCACCCGCGGCCCGAGGCCGATCGGCTGGCCGAGGTACCAGTCGTTGCCGTTGCCCGAGGCCGGCCGCGGCGCCACGGGCGGCGGCACGTGGTCGAAGAAGCCGTCGTTCTCGTCGAAGTTGATCATGGTCGCCGTCTTGGACCAGGTGTCGAGGTCAGAGGCGACGATGTCGAGGAGGTCGTAGATCAGGTTGGCCGAGCCGACCGGGGTCGAGGCGCCTGGGTGCTCGGACAGCGCCGCGGTGGGGACTAGCCAGGTGACCTTGGGCAGGGTGCCAGCGGCGAGGTCGTCACGCACGCGCGTCAGCAGGGTGCCGGGCCGGCTGCGGTACATCGCCTTGTCGAACAGGGACCGCTCCTCGGCGGAGAGCGCGGCGCGGCCCTCCTCGAGCTGCGCCAGCAGCCGGTCCTGTTCGGCAGCCGGCTTCACGTGCAGCGAGTCGTAGAACTCCTCGGTCGTGCGGTA
This sequence comes from Nocardioides psychrotolerans, assembly GCF_900113685.1. Lineage (GTDB taxonomy): Bacteria > Actinomycetota > Actinomycetes > Propionibacteriales > Nocardioidaceae > Nocardioides > Nocardioides psychrotolerans. Next base: position 3,327 of record NZ_FOQG01000004.1, on the reverse strand, counting down.
GCTGCCGTCGACGTGGGCCAGCATCTTGGTGCCGATCCGCTTGAACGGGAGGAAGTACTCCACGGCGTTATCCGTGAAATTGTCCCACTCCTGGTAGATCTGCCACGACACGTCGGCCTGCTCGAGGCGCTCGGGGTAAGTCGTCCAGTCATATCCCCCGTGGGAGTAGCTATACGCGGCGTTGGTCACAGCGCGACGCACGCCGTCGGGCTCGTAGCCCGTCGTACCGCTCCAGAAGTAGTTGCGGTTGGGGTTGGTCGATCCGAACGCCGAGCAGTGGTAGGCGTCGAAGGTGGTGAACGTCTCGGCGAGCTCGTACTGCAGCGGCACGTCGTCCCGGTCGTAGTAGGTCATCGTGGCCGCGCCCTTCGCCGGCACCCAGCCGTCCCACCAGCCGTCCGCCCATGCCAGGGTCGCGTCGCTGAATCCGTGCGGGAGGTCGCCGAGGTACTGGATGTCGGTGGCCGGCCGTCCTGCGGCGACCGCTGCCTCTCGCACCGAGAACGGGAGCACCTGGCCAGCGGGGCCAACCGGCTGGTGCATCACGTCACTGCCGACACGGCGCCGCAGCCGCGTGCGGTCGCCGTACCCACGGACACCGCGCAGATTGCCGTAGTAGTGGTCGAAGGACCGGTTCTCCTGCATCAGCAGGATGACGTGCTCGATCGCGCCGAGGCCGCCCGCCCGCATCGGCGCCGCCATCGCGCGGTGCATGGACGGGGGAAGCAGCGAGCCCGCGACCGCGAGCCCGGCGGCCGCGCCGCCCGTCTTGATCACCTGTCGCCGGCTTGCCTCAGGACGCCTCGAGTCAGTCATGCGCAACATCTCAGCAGCGGCGGTTGAACGAGCAGCGCCCAGATGGCGAACGCCGGGTGGAACGGACGAGTACTGGCAGCTGCTACTCGATGGGGACCTGCACAAAGACCAGATCGTCGACGGTGACGTCGGTCCGGGAGAGCACGTTGGGCTTCCAGCCCCCGTACAGGCCCATGAGGTCCAGCACGACCGCGCCCTGGCGCAGCGCCTGCCCGATCGGTTGCGCCGAGGCAACCACGGCGTAAAACCTGGCGGCGAAGGCGCTAGCGGCCAGATCACTGACCTCGGTTGCCTTGGCGATGATCACAGGAGGTGGTCTCAAACAGCACCTTTGCTCTGTCAAGTGTGTCGCAGCCGTTCAGGGGACCGGCGGCGGCAAGCGCGACGAGGCTCTGGCGCAGGCAATTCTCACGACCGCCGTGCACCGTGTGCGCACTCCGTCCGCTGGACGCTCTTCAAGCGCGTTCGAGGTGCTCGTAGCTCGTAGACCAGGTCGGTCAACGACTCTGCCTTCATGGGCCCTTCCACTGCTTGTAGCAATCGGCACCAGCGGTGATTCATGAGCGTGGCGCTGCGTCGATCTCGGTGGGGTGGACTCTGCGAAAAGCATGACGACTGATCTCGGGTACGTCGTTGGGCCGGCTGGCGCTGCCGGGCTGCGGTTCTCCGGGTCGTGATGTCGTGGGCGGACGGGCGTGGTCAGGCTGGTGGTGGGATCGCTGCGATGTTCGCGAAGACCGCTGCGATCGCGGCCGCCCACGGCCAGGACTCCGGCACCCGTAGTCGTCGCCGGCGGGCACCGTGGGTGAGTCGGGCCGGGACGTGGAGGAACCGGTAGCGCAGCGCTTTGGGCTCACAGCCAGCGAGGACCTCGGCAGCACCGGTCAACGCGAGCAACCTGGTCCACGCGCTCAGGTCAGCGGCGATGGTCGTGGCCATCAGCCAGGCCTGGGTGATCTTGAACTCCCTCGACGGAACCTGCCCGAGGCCGGCGTCTCTGGCGTGCCGGATGCGGTCTTCGACGCGGGCGTGGGCGCGGTGTCGGGCTTCCAAGAAGGCCAACTGGACGCCGGGCTGCTCGGGGGTGTTGGTGGCGATCGCTTGGTAGCGCCAGCCGTCACATTCTTCGAACAAGGAGAGCTGGGCGCCGGGGTGGGGTCGTTCGCGGCGCACGATGATCCGCATCCCTTCCGGCCAGCCGGACAGGTCCAGCAGCCCGGTCAGTTCCGCGACGTCGCCACCCTCACGGATCCCGCCGTCGGCATCGGACGCGGGCGTCCAGATCTGCTTGGGCACCAGCTTGATCGCGTCGCGGACCTTCTCGGTGACCGCAAACCCGACGCGGTACTCCACCCGGCGGCCACGGACCTTGTTCTGTACGGCGCACGCTCATTCTCACAGTCACACCACACGCCGAGCGGGTGGAACCCGACGGTCTTCTTGAACGTTGGCGAAGCGTTCTCTTTCTCACTGTGCGCGATCACGATGGTGGCGTCGACATCGAGCACCACCGTGGAGCCAAGGTCGGTCCCTGCGGCCTTGGACGCGGGCAGCCCGCCGAGGAGCTGTGCCAGACATGGCGGCGGACCCGGGCCCGCGCCGTGGCTATTTTCTGCAACCGGCCCGGGATGACTTCGTCCGGGGTGCGCCACACCGTCGGTGGCGACGCGACCGGGCCGAGAACACTGGACTGATGCCGCAGCACGTCGATGTCGGTGATCGCCTCACCACCATCAGCGATCATCACCGCGACGTCGACCAGCTCCCGGCCACGGTCGTGGACGGGAGCGAACGAGCAACGCGTCTTCGCCTTGGACAGCTCGTTGGTCAGGCCGGTGCGGTCGGCCAGGAGACGGAGTCCGAGACTGCCCGCGTGGGCCACCACGCCGACACCATCAGCGGTTACGGACAAGCCAGCACACCGCGACGTACGCTTGACCTACGGAGTGCCTTCCACGTTGGAGATCTTGCGTCGTCGTGAACCCAAGGTTCCCCTGCTGGGTAGGCACTTGCGTGTTTCTACACGCCGATCACGCCGCAGGCCCGTGAACGATCCGGGCTAGCCTGAAAAAAGTCAGGTCGATTGGTCAACCGACGCCTGCACGGAACCCTGGGAAACGTCCCGCCCATCGAGTACGAGCAAGTCCACGACGCTGCCCTCAACGAGAGCCGTACCCCGTATAGGAACGGCCGAGAACCTGGGATGCTTCTATGTGCTGTCAAGCGGCCGAAGCAGGTCGGTCGGGAGCAGCCGCGGCGTTGAGGGTCCGGTAGATCTGGCGGGTGGTGTAGCGCTTGAGACAGCGTCGGATCTCTCGGCCGGTTTTGCCCTCCGCGGTGCGCCGGGCGACGTAGTCGCGGGTGGCTGGGTCGGTGCGCATGCGAGTGAGCACGACGGTGTTCAGGGCCCAGTTCAGGCGCCGGTCGCCGCCGCGGTTGAGCCGGTGGCGCACGGTGTTGCCTGAGGACGCTGGGATGGGGCAGGTGCCGGCGATCTGGGCCAGGGCAGCC
>NZ_FOQG01000006.1 GCF_900113685.1 Nocardioides psychrotolerans | reverse complement strand
GGCGCAGCAGGTCGAGGTCATCGATGCAGTCGGCCCCGGCGAGCATCCCAGCGATCACGGCGGTGGTCTTCGCGGTCGCGTTTGCCGAGTCGATGCTCAACCGGTCCTCGAGGAGGTCGTGCAGACCGGCCGACTCGGCCAGTCGCATGGCCGGGACCAGACCTGCGACCGACACCAGGTTCGGGTCATCGAAAACAGGTCGGATGCTGTGAGAGGCTTTCACTTACGAGGTGTCCCTTGCTCGGCGTTCGAATCGTTGTCTGGTAACTCCGATTCTCCCGCCCAGCAAGGGCATTCTCGTTCTACGCCACGCTCACAACACCACATCCGTCGGTGGATCAGGGCTGAACGAGACTGATCCTGGGAATTTCGCAAAGCCAGTCTTATGGAATCTGCATCGTTAAGGCTATGGTTTCTGCAACGGCTGAGCGCCATCGGCGCTGTCCTCATCGAAGGCCCGAAGGCGTGTGGCAAGACGGCGTCGGCGAGTCAGAAGGCAGCTACTACCTATCGGCTTGACGTCGACCAGGCCGCCCGCGACGTGGCCAGTGTTGCTCCTGCCCTGCTGCTCGACAGTGCCACCCCAGTGCTATTCGATGAGTGGCAGGTCGTTCCCTCCTTGTGGGACCAGGTCCGCCGTTCCGTCGACGACCGAGCCCCTGAAAAGGGGCTGTACATCCTGACCGGGTCGGCGACGCCCAGAGAGGACGTCAACCGGCACTCCGGGGCTGGTCGTATCGCGGTAGTCCAGATGCGGCCCATGTCGCTGATGGAGTCAGGGCACTCCACCGGGCAGGCGTCACTGAAAGCCGTCCTGGACGGTGACCAGGTCACCGCGCAGGACTCGGGCCTGACGGTTCCTGATGTCATCGACAGGATCTGCATCGGGGGCTGGCCGGCCCTGCTCGACGCCACTGCCCAGGATGCCGGGCGGTGGTTGCGCGACTACCTCAACCAGATCGTGCTGGTAGACGTCCAACAGTTCGGCACGCGGCGGCGCGATCCCGAGAACCTGCGTCGGCTTCTGAACTCACTGGCCCGCACTGTCGGTGCCGCGGCGAGGGTCACCGCTCTGGCCAAGGACGTCGGCGGGGCAGAGGGCCCGATCGCGCGGGCAACCGTCGACGGATACCTCGATTCGCTGTCACGGCTGCGGCTGACCGAGAATTCGCCCGCCTGGGCGCCACACATGCGGTCCGCCACCCCGCTGCAATCGTCACCCACCCGATACTTCGTCGACCCGTCCCTCGCCGTTGCAGCGCTCGGCCAAGGACCGACCCAGCTCCTGGGGGACCTCAACGCCACAGGCTTCCTCTTCGAGAACCTCGTGGTGCGCGACATCCGCACCTACGCCCAGAGGCTCGGGGGCAGCGTCCATCACTGGCGAGATCAAAACCAGAACGAAGTCGACGTCGTGGTCACCCTGCCCGACGGTCGATGGGGAGCATTCGAGGTGAAGATGAACCCAGCCGACTCGGACAAGGCGGCGGCAGCACTGTTGTCCTTCGCCGAGAAGGTCGACCACAGCAAGGTCGGGCGGCCCACGGCGCTGGGAGTCATCACCTCCACCGGGTTCGCCTACCGTCGACCCGACGGTGTCACCGTCCTTCCCATCGGCACCCTCGGCCCATGAGACCGGTCACCTCGATCAGCCGCCGGTCCCCTGATCCCACAGCAACGCTCCCAGCTGCCGTGGCGCTCGCCCGCGCAGCCCGTCGACGTGCGTGTAGCGCTGGGCGGCAGCCACCTCGGTCCAGCCCATGATCGACATGACCGTGCGGAGGTCGACGCCCTGGACAAGCAGGAGAGTCGCAGCGGTGTGGCGGGCGTCGTGCAGGCGTACGTCGCGGAGCCCGGCCCGGGTGAGCAGGGACTTCCATGCGCTGTGATCGCGCGCGGGGTCGATCAGTCCGCCGTTCGCGGCGGGGAACACCAGGTCGTGCGTACCGTCCCATGCCTCGCCAGCCGCGAGCCTTCGGCGGTTGACACCGGCGCGGTGGGCGCGCAGCTCATCCACGAGGGGTCGGGGCAGCACGATGGTCCGCTTGGACGCCTTGGTCTTGGGCTCGACCAGTAGCAGTCCCGCGGTGGGGGGACGCGTCCGGAGACGACCCGAGATGACGGCGAGCCGCAGGGGGGTATTTGGGCCGGTAATTGAGACGGAGAAGGGCCGCTCCCTGGATGGGGAGCGGCCCTCGTGACCCTGTTTGCGCAGGTCATGCGGTGAATCCGATCTGTGCGCCTGTAGGGATTCGAACCCCAAACCTTCTGATCCGTAGTCAGATGCTCTATCCGTTGAGCTACAGGCGCGGGTCGAGCGGCGTGCCGCGCGACTGGACGACAATAGCCGAACCGGTCTGCGACGACGAAATCGGTCGCACCACTTCCCCAGGTGTGAGGTGGGACACGTGCCGTTGAACGATCCAATAGGACGCCATTAGCGCCACGAGTAGCCTCGCGGCAACTTGTCGCCGCCAACGAAGCCGTGCGATGCCACCACAACTCCACGACACCTCCGTCGACACGCTCGACGGCGCGGACCTCAGCCCCCGGGGCTGCAGGCCGTGAATGCGCGAGAGGGAAAACGCAACGATGCCCAATGTCGAGGCCGCACTGGACGCAGCCGGGGTCACCAACCCCAAGGTCCGCGAATACGTCCACTACTACGCCGAGCTCACGGGCGCCGAGCGCGTCGAGGTGGTCAGCGCCGCAGATGACGCGCGCCTGATCCGGGAGGCACTCGAGGCGGGCGAGCTCGAGCCCGCCGGGGACGGTCGCTACTACTCGCGCAGCTATCACAAGGACACCGCGCGCTCCGAGGAGCGCACCATCGTCGCCACGAGCAACCCCCAGGACAAGGGCGTCTACAACAACTGGCGCCCCGCCGCGGAGATGAAGCCGATGCTGGAGGACCGCATGCGCGGCGCCTCCGCCGGCAAGACGATGTACGTCATCCCCTACCTGATGGCGCCTCCGGGCAACACGCTCTCGCCCTGGGCCACCGGCGTCCAGGTCACCGACACCCGCACCGTGGTCCTGCACATGATCCGCATGGCCCGCGTCGGCATCGACTTCGTCAACGACCTCGAGGACCCCGACAGCTTCGTGCGCGCCGTCCACGTGACCGGCGACCTGGAGAACCTCGGCCAGGGCACCCCCGACGACCAGCGCTACTTCGTGACCGTGGCCGACGAGCGCACGATCCTGCACTTCGGCTCGTCCTACGGCGGCAACGCGCTCCTCGGCAAGATCGCCCACGGCCTGCGCCAGGCGGCGTACGACGGCTGGGCGTCGAAGAAGTTCCTCGCCGAGCAGTACATGCTCATCGGGATCCACGACAAGGAGACCGGCAAGACCTACCACGTCTGCGGCGGTTTCCCGAGTGCCTCCGGCAAGACCAACCTCGCGATGATGCTGGCCCCCGACGCCCTCGGCGAGCGCTACCACGTCTCCTTCTACGGCGACGACATCGCCTGGCTGTGGGTGGACGAGGAGGACGGCAAGCTCTACGGGATGAACCCGGAGTACGGCGTCTTCGGAGTCGCCAAGGACACCAACGAGGTCACCAACCCGACCGCGCTCCACTCGGTCGACGCGGGCACCGGCACGATCTTCACCAACATCGCCTACAACGCGGTGACCCACGAGGTCTGGTGGGAGGGCCGCACCGCCGAGCCGCCCGCCGACACCGCCGGGTGGTTGGACTGGAAGGGCGCGCCGATCGCGGAGCGCGAGGAGGGCGACACCCTGCCCTGGGCGCACCCCAACAGCCGGTTCACCACGACGCTCGACAACGTCCCCAACATCGCGCCCGACTACAACGCCGCCAAGGGCGTGCCGATCGACGCGATCATCTTCGGTGGCCGCACGCGCGATCGCGAGCCGCTGATCCGCGCGATCACCGACCTCGCCGAGGGCGTCTACGACGGCCTGACGCTCGGCGCCGAGGCCACGGCCGCCGCCGAGGGCGTCGAGGGCCAGCTGCGCTACGACCCCATGTCGAACCGGCCGTTCATGGCCTACGGCGAGGGCGACTACGCCGCTCACTACCTCAAGATCGTCGGCGCCGCGAAGGAGCAGCCGATCTTCGCCCACGTCAACTGGTTCCAGCGCGACCCCGAGGACGGCCACTTCCTGTGGCACGGCTACCGGGACAACCTGCGCCCACTGCTGTGGTTGCTCCAGCTCAAGAACGGTGAGGTCAAGGGTCGCCAGACCCCCGTCGGCATCATCCCGACCGAGGACGAGCTCGTGCTCGACGGCATGTCGACCAGGCCCGAGGACCTCGAGAAGCTGCTGACCATCGACGTCGAGCGCTGGAAGCAGGAGATGGGTTTCCGCGAGGAGCACCTCAAGCAGTTCGACCGGCTGCCCGAGGAGATCTGGGAGGCGCACCGCCGCGTCGCCGCCGCTCTGGAGGCCGAGGAGGACTGAGTCCTCACCGCTGACGCACCGCTGACACCGCACGACCGCACCGGTCCCGTCCAGGTCTGACCTGGGCGGGACCGGTGCGTTCTGTGGGAGCATTGGGACCGGGGTCAGGGCAGGCTGGACAGGAGGTGGGGGTGGCGAGCTACGGCCCGGATGAGCGCGCCCTCTTCGAGAGTGCCTCCGCCCGCCTGTTCGAGACCATCGTCGACCTCGGTGGCATCCCGACCGCCGACCCCCGCATCGCACCCGGCTCCGAGCAGCGACCCGCCTTCGACCTGCTCGTCGGGCTCGGCCTGGTGCTGCTCGACAAGGAGACCGACACCTGGGTCCCCGAGGACCCCAGCAGCATCCAGTCGCGCGTCGTCTCCCCGCTGAGCCAGGAGGGCGCCCGGCTGCTCGACGAGTCCTCCCACTGGGCCCGGGTGTTCGGCGGCCTCACCCAGACCTGGCGCCGTTCGCCGATGTCGGCCGTGCGCGGGCCGTTCACCCACATCCACGACGAGGCCATCGGGCCCTTCATCACCGGCCTGGTCTCGGAGTGCGAGGAGGAGCTGCTCACCGCGCAGCCCCAGACCGGCCGCGACGCGCAGTCGCTGGCCGCCGCCGCGCTGCGCGACACGCAGATGCTCGAGCGCGGCACCAAGATGCGCACCCTCTACCAGCACAGCGCGCGACGCAGCTCCGTCACGCACAAGTACGTCGCCGCCGTCACCGCCCGCGGTGCCGAGGTCCGCACCCTGGACGAGTTCTTCAACCGGATGCTGGTCTTCGACCGACGCATCGCGGTCATCCCCGGCGGCGACGACCTGCGGGTGGCGATCGCGATCCGCGAGCCGTCGGTGGTCGCTTACCTGGTCGACATCTTCGAGCGCACATGGGAGCGGGCTCGTCCCTTCACCGACCGCGAGACCTCGATGATGAAGGGCATCGCCGCCGAGCAGCGCGCGATGACGATCCGGATGCTGATCGAGGGTCACTCCGACCAGGTGAGCGCGAAGCGGCTCGGCGTCAGCCCACGCACCTACGCCGGCTACGTGGCCGAGCTCAAGACGGAGTACGAGGCGGACACCCGTTTCCAGATCGGCTACACGATGGGCCAGCAGGGCGTCTCGGGCACCGAGGAGACCGACTGACGCGACAAGACCGGCCGACCTCAGGTCTACAGGCGGGGCGCGTCGACGTGTTCACATGCGGCGAGGGCGATGACTCGAGTTGTGATCGAGTCACCGCCCTCGCTCATGGTTGAGACCGGCCGGGGGGTGGCACGAGGACCCAACAAGTGGGGGGACAGTTGGGTCCGGGTCTCAAGTCGATGGGCGAACCGGGGGAGCTACTTGGTGGAGACCTTGCAGTAGCCGCCGCAGCCCCAGCTGCTGTCCTTGGCGTGCGCCGGGGCGGAGACGCCGAGGAGACCAAGCGAGATGGCGGTCGCAGCGACCGTGATGCCAACCTTGCGTGCAATGTTCATGGAAGACACACCTTTTCTTGAAGGGCCCACGGAATGGCCCGTGCCACGAGTCTGTCCGGTGGGTGCCGGGGGGTGACAGCGATCGCTTGCCTCATAAGTGTGCATTGCAGAATCCTGCAGTGCGAGGACGTGCACTGCAGCGGCCAGACCCCCACGTGGGGTAGGCAGGCGGGAGAACGTCTGAAGTTGGAGGGAGGGGTGGTCAACGATGCACAGAGCCCGGCACCCTTCGTCGTGCGACGAAAGGTACCGGACGCTTGGCGGAGGCGGCGGGATTTGAACCCGCGAGAGGTTTTATCCTCAACCCGCTTAGCAGGCGGGCGCCATCGACCGGACTAGGCGACGCCTCCTCCACTTCCAGGCACGCGGCCTGGAGCAGCCCGCACAGGCTACAAGGACCTGACGGTGGAGGACCAATCACCCCTGCTCCGGACCGTCGCCCGCCCTGGGCAGGCTCAGATCGGGCGTAGCCCGAGGCCCCGGTCGAGGTGGTCCTGGAGCTCGCGCACGAACTGCTCGCGGTCGACGGCGAGGGCCTCGACCGGGACGGTCGTCGTGCGCCCACCGCTCAGGCGCAGCACGACGCACGGGATGTCACGCGGGCTAGCGGTCCCGACGTCCTCGACCTCGCTCCAGGCGGCTCGCTTGACGCCGGCGCCCCGGATCATCCGGACCTCGTAGCCGTCCGCGTCCAGGCGGACGACGTAGGCCTTCGAACGCAGCCAGCTGCCGAGCCAGAACAACCCCAACAGCCCCACCACGAGCAGGACGACGAGCACGTCGGGTGGCAGGGCGTCCGTGGCCGCGACGAAGCCGGTGCTGATGAAGACCACGACTGCGAAGACGAGCAGGTAGGCCCCGACGAAGCGGGCGACGAACGGTCGGGAGAGCCGATAGTCGGACGTCTCGGGTGGGGTCATGGGGATGATTGAACACAACCCTCGATTTCCCTCGCCACCCGGTCTTGTCGTTGCCCCCCTCCAACCGCCATGCTCGAGGTCCCACCCGACTCTCGACCTGATGCCGGGCCACCCGGGAGGTTGCCGTGACCGTCGTGACGCCAGCGCTCAGCACCGCGCTCCGCAGCCTCGATGCCGCCCTCGAGGTGCCACGCTCCGAAGGGGTCGCCCTCGGCAACTGGCGCTGGGTCGTGCGCCAGCGCATCACGCTCGTCCGCGACGCCCTGATCGGCGAGAGCAGCGACCCCGACGACGGCTGGCTCGCCGCGCGCGGGGGCACCGCCTTCCGCGAGCGCAACCAGCTCCTGGGCCGGCTCAGCGCGCTGGGGCCGACCGTCCTGGAGGCCGCCGACGTCGAGCGCGTGCGCGACGACGTCAAGCGCCTGCTCGTCGACATCAGCCACCACGTGCAGCGTCTCAACGACATCGCCTACGACGACGTCGAGATGGAGCTCGGCGGCTCGGAGTGAGGTCCCACTAGACTCCTGCGTCGTACGTCTGCGGGCGTGCACGGAGGGGTGCCGGAGCGGCCGATCGGAACCGCCTTGAAAGCGGTCGTAGGGAGACCTACCGCGGGTTCGAATCCCGCCCCCTCTGCCAAGCTCGGCCGGGCTAGCTCCGGGGCGTGATCTCCACGAGGACGGTGCCCTCCTGGACGACGTCGCCGGGCGCGACCTTGACCGCGCGGATGGTGCCGTCGATCTCGACGAGGACCGGGATCTCCATCTTCATCGACTCCAGCAGGACGACGCTGTCGCCCGGGGCCACGGCATCGCCGGCGGCGACCGACACGGACAGCACGCTGGCCACCATCTCGGCGAGGATCTCGGTCACCTGTTCACGGGCCATGCCCAGGACGCTAGTCGTTACCGGGCGGTACGGAGACCCGGCCGGTCACAGCAGGGCGCTGGTCCGCGCCGGCTCCGGTCGTACGGCGGCGGCCTCCTCGGCGCGCCGGCTGCGACTGCCCCGCGAACCGGTGAGGGCGAGGTCGATGCGGATCACGACGAGCGCGATCAGCAGGCCGAGGACGAGCCCGTAGAGGACCGACAGCCCGCTCTCGCGCAGCGCGATCGCGGGGTTGGCCAGCGAGTTGGCGACCGCCGAGGTCGCCGCGACGCCGAACGCGCAGACCCACCAGCCCTGGCGTCGGCGGGCCCGCATGTGGCAACCCCAGGCCAGGGCCGGGATGCCGAGGACGGTCTCGATGGGGCGCGGGAAGGCGCCCAGGTTGGTGCGGCTCCAGCGCACCAGGTCGAGCAGGGACTCGACCATCCCGGCGGCGCCGTAGCGGCGCAGCAGCTCCGCGTAGAGCAGCGTGACCGCCACCACCACCAGGCCGATCACGACGATCGCGAGGCCTCGGCGACCGAGGCCGTGGAAACCCGCTCCGAGCCTGAAGACCACGAGCAGGGCGCCCACGAGGGACAGCCCGAAGGTGGCGTACTCGAAGCGCACGACGGTGATCGCCGGCTCGAAGCCGACGGTGGCCATGGCCCCCACGCCGGCGATCAGCATGGCGATGACGCACTCGCGCACCACCTGGACGAAGCGCACCGCGGGGACCGTGGCCATCACCGCGAGCACCGCGGCGACCACGCAGGTCATGACGGCCGCCCCCGTGCGCAACGAGTCGTCGTCGGCCACGAGCGTCACGACCCCCAGGACGATCGCGAGGGTGCCGAAGACGACCGGGCGACCACCGGTGCGTGCGGCCAGGGCCCAGGCGTAGGTGCTCGCGACGACCACCGAGCCGATCCCGGGCAGCCAGTCAGGGCCGATCGGGACGATCCCGCAGACCAGGGCGATCAGGCCTGCGCCGACCAGGACCACGAACGTCGCCACCGGCGTCCGTCCCCGACCCAGCGCAGTCACGGCTCGCTGCCAGGCCGCGGGTGGCTTGTCCTCGCGACGGCGAGCAGCAGTCCTGGACACGAGGCACCAGGCTACAGACGGCGGTTGGCCACCGAGGGGTTGGTACGCCGTGCCGCGTCGAGCGCGGACCGCTCCAGGGTGGCGCTCAGCACCACCGCATCGTCCCCGGCCTCGGCGAGCACGTCGCCCATCGGGTCGACGACCAGCGAGTGGCCGGAGTAGCGCGGCCCGGGCTGCCCCGCGGCGGCCACGAACACCGTGTTCTCGATGGCCCGTGCCCGCGCCAGCGTGCGCCAGTGGTCGACCTTGCGCGGCCCCGCGACCCACGCCGCCGGGATCACGAGCACCTCGGCGCCCCGGTCGACCAGCGCGCGCGCCAACTCGGGGAAGCGCAGGTCGTAGCAGGTCATGAGGCCGACCTGGAACCCTCCGACCTCGACCACGGTGGGCACGACCTCGCCGGCCAGCAACCGGTCGGACTCGCGGTAGCCGAACGAGTCGTAGAGGTGGATCTTGCGGTAGGACGCCTCCACCGCACCGCGCACCAGCAGCGTGTTCCACGGCCGCGTGGGGTCCTCGCTCGCCTCGAACATCCCCGCCACGACGGTCGTCGCGCGCTCCTGCGCGACCCGCGCCAGCTCGGAGCCGAACGGCCCGTCCAGCCCCTCGGCGTACGGCGCGACGTCGGAGCCTGCCTCTCCGAAGTCGCGGGCGAAGGCCTCGGGCAGGACCACCAGGTCAGTGCCGCTGGGCACCAGCGCGGCGAGGCGGGCGCGGTTGGTGGCCGGGTCGAGGCCGGAGGCCTCCTGCACGAGGCTGACCTGGAGCGTGGGGGACATCACCAGGCCCAGCCTGCCACTGTGGTGCGCGGCGGCGGGCGTGCGGTGCGAGACTCGCGGGGTGGAGATCGACGTCGGGCTCGGCCCCTTCAGCGCGGTGGTGCTCGCCGGTGGGCGCGCCGCCCGCCTCGGGGGCGTGGACAAGTCCTCGGTCGAGCTCGGTGGTCGCACCCTCCTGGCGCGGGCGATCGACGCGGTCATGGACGCCACCGAGGTGGTCGTGGTCGGCGAGTCCGTGCCGACCGAGCGACCGGTGACGTTCACCGTCGAGAGCCCGCAGTACGGCGGTCCTGTCGCCGCCCTGCTCACCGGACGCGACGCACTGCTCCGCTCCCCGCCCTGGCTGGCCGTCCTCGCCGTCGACATGCCCCGGGTCGGCCCACTGACCTTCGCCCGCCTGCTCCGGGCGACACCGGGCCACGACGGGGCCGTCCTCGTCGACCCGTCCGGGCGCCGGCAGCTCGCGCTGGTCCTCGACGTCGCGCGCCTCGACGCCGTCCGGCCGGACCACGAGGCACAGCACGACATGGCCCTGCACCGGCTCCTGGCGCAGCTGTCGCTCGCCGAGGTGGTGGCCGACGGCGACGAGCACCGTGACATCGACACCTGGTCGGACCTGCGCGACCTCGCCGAGTGACCCGGGCATGACCTGAGCGTTGGGGGTTGCGCCGCGCCCTCGTTGTGACCACATTGGTTGACGTGAACCTGCACGACTGGATCGACGAGCTCTGCGACGTCCTCGACCTCGAGGCCGAGGTCGACGAGGGGCTCCTCAACGACCTGAGCCGGATCGCGACGGACAACGTAGAGCGCAGCGCCGGCCCGGTCACGGCCTACCTGCTCGGCTTCGCGGCCGGGTCGCGGGAGGCCAACCCCGAGAGCGTCGAGAAGCTCGCGTCCATGGCGCAGGGCCTGGCCGAGGGCTGGGACCGCCCGGCGGGCTTCCGCGACCCGCTCGACGTCGACCAGCCGGTACCCGACGACAGCGGTGTCGACCACACCGGCGACGCGCTCGACGACTGACCCGGCGCCGACCCTGGGGCACACTGAGCCCCATGCGTGCCGTGATCGCCACCGCAGCCGGTGGCCCCGAGGTCCTGTCCGTCCACGAGGTCCCCGATGTCGAGCCCGGGCCCGGCGAGGTCGCCATCGCGGTCGTCGCGACCGCAGTCAACCGCGCCGACCTGTTGCAGCGTCAGGGCTTCTATCCACCGCCGCCCGGAGCCTCGGAGGTGATCGGCCTGGAGTGCAGCGGCACGATCGCCGCCGTCGGCGAGGGCGTGGAGCAGTGGTCGGTCGGTGACGAGGTGTGCGCACTGCTCGCGGGAGGCGGCTACGCGTCACGGGTCGTCGTACCGGCCGGGCAGGTGATGCCGGTGCCCGACGGCGTCGACCTCGTGACCGCCGCTGCGCTGCCCGAGGTGGCGGCGACGGTGTGGTCCAACGTCTTCATGGTCGCCGGGCTCAAGCCGCACGAGGGGTTCCTCGTGCACGGCGGCGCCGGCGGCATCGGCACGTTCGCGATCCAGCTCGCCTCGGCCCTGGGGGCCCGAGTGTTCACCACGGGCGGCACGGCCGAGAAGCTCGCGTTCTGCGCCTCGCTCGGCGCGGACGTGACGATCAACTACCGCGACGAGGACTTCGTGGAGGCCGTGAAGGCGGCGACCGGCGGCGGTGGGGTCGACGTGATCCTGGACAACATGGGCGCGAAGTACCTCCAGCGCAACGTCGAGGCCCTGGCCACCGAAGGCCGGCTCGTCATCATCGGCATGCAGGGCGGCATCAAGGCCGAGCTCGACATCAGCGTCCTGCTCCGCAAGCGCGGAGCGGTCATCGCGACCTCGCTGCGCTCCCGCGCGGCCGACCAGAAGGCCGCCATCTGTGCGTCGCTCGTGGAGCTGGTGTGGCCGTTGGTGGCCGAGGGCCTGGTCCGACCGATCGTGCACGGCACTATGCCGCTCGACGACGTGGTGGCCGCCCACGAGCTGATGGAGTCGGGCGAGCACACCGGGAAGATCGTGCTGACCGTCTGACGCATAGGCTGCAGGACATGAGTGAGCAGTCCGACGAGCAGGAGCAGCAGGTCGTCATCATCGGTCCCGACGGCAAGCCCATCGGGACCCTGCCGGCCTCCGCGTTGCAGCAGGCGCCCGAGGGTGAGGGTGGTGACCACGACGACGACGAGGGCGAGCGCGCGCTCACCGACCTGGTCGAGCAGCCCGCGAAGGTGATGCGGATCGGCAGCATGATCCGCCAGCTCCTCGAGGAGGTGAAGGCAGCGCCCCTCGACGAGGCCAGCCGCGTCCGTCTCAAGGAGATCCACGAGGCCTCCATCAAGGAGCTCGAGCAGGGCCTCGCACCCGAGCTGATCGAGGAGCTCGACCGGCTGACGCTGCCCTTCAGCGGGGACGAGGTGCCCTCCGAAGGCGAGCTGCGGATCGCGCAGGCCCAGCTGGTCGGCTGGCTCGAGGGCCTCTTCCACGGGATCCAGACCGCGATCTACGCCCAGCAGATGGCCGCTCGTGCGCAGTTCGAGCAGATGCGGCGCGGGCTGCCGCCGGGCATGGGTGGCGCCCCCCAGACCGACGGCGGGTTGCCGGTGCCTCCCGAGGACGAGTCGCGGCCCGGGTCGTCGAGCGGGATGTACCTGTAGGTCGGCGGCCGGGTGGTCGGCGCGAGGCGGACCAGCGACATGCCGGTGGGACGCCTCGGGGTGCGAGACCGTTCCTCCAGGTCAGCGTCGGGCGTTGAGCCGTCCGACGAGGATCAGGCCGAGGAAGCCGACGAGCACGAGCGCGAGTCCCGGCGCCGCGGCACGGCTCAGCGAGGTCGGCTGGCCGGTGTCGGCGTCGGTGAGGACGGCCGGCTCGGGGGCCGGCTCGGGCGTCGCTGGCCGACCCTCGCCGAGCACGCCCTGGACCTCGGCGATCAGGGCAGAGGTCGCAGCCCGGGTGCCGGAACAGCCGTCGTCGGCCCAGGCCCCCTCGACGGTGGCATCGGCGGCGACGACGAAGACATAGCGGGAGTCGACCTGGAGCTGGCCCAGGCCGCAGGTCGCCTGGGTGCGCTGGGTGGTGAGCACGGTCTGGTCGACGTCGGCGATCCGGCCCTTGTAGACCCGGTCGAGCACGACCTCGTTGGTGATGCTGACGACCGCCGCGGCCCCGACGCCCTCGGAGCGGGTCGACGAGGCGACCGTGCCGGTGAAGACGGCATCGGCGTCCTTGATGCGCTCCATCAACGAGTCGGCGCCGGTCCCGGAAGCCTGGGCGCAGGTGCAGGCCTGGGCGGGCGCGGCACCGAGCGCGACGAGGCCGCCGACCATGAGGAAGGCCATCAGGAAGGCGGTGAGAAGGCGACGGGCGGCTGCGAGCACGCGCTCATCACAACAGATCGGTGGTGACGGACACCAGTCGAGACGTCCCCGCCACGCCACGAGTCACACCTCATCGAGCCCGAAGAGGCCGGTGAGCACCTGCGCGACCCCGTCCTCGTCATGGTGAGGAGCGACGTGGTGGGCGAGGGCGAGCACGTCGGGATGGGCGTTGGCCATCGCATAGGCCGTGCCCGCCCAGCCCAGCATCGGCAGGTCGTTGGGCATGTCCCCGAAGGCCACGACGTCGGCCGCGGCGACGCCGAGCTCGTCGCACAGCAGCGCCAGGGTCGACGCCTTCGTCACGCCCGGCGCGCTGATCTCCAGCAGGGACGTGCTCGACGACCAGGTGATGACCAGCCGGCCCTCGGTGGCCACCTCGGCCCGGGACCAGAAGTCCTGCGGGTCGAGCTCCTCGTGCCGCGCGAGCAGCTTGAGGGCGGGGCGGTCGAAGAGCTCCTCCACCGGCGCCCGGCGGCTGCCCTCCGGCACCAGGTAGCGCTCGAGGAACTCCGGCTCCAGGGCGATCCCGTCGAGGTCCTCCACGGCGTACGTCGTGCCCGGCACCGCCGCGCGCAGGGCGCGACACACCTCGAGGCCCAGGGCCGGGTCGATCGGCCGCTCGAGCCGCGCGCGCTCCTCGGCCACGTCCCACACGACCGCGCCGTTGCTCACGACCGCGAGGCCGTGGGAGCCGACGTGCTCGAAGACGTCGGCCGCCCAGCGCAGCGGCCGACCGGTGACGAACACGACCGGGACGCCGCGGGCCTCGACGGCCCGCAGGACGGCCGCCGTACGGTCGCTGATCGCGCCGTCGGCGCCTACGAGGGTGCCGTCGAGGTCGGTGGCGACGAGGCGCGGCAGCCCGCTCACGGTGCCGTCCGGACGGGCAGCGGCCGGGCCATGACCAGGTCGCCGTCCTCGTTGCTGCCACGCAGCTCGGTGAAGCCGCACTTGGCCAGGACCCGCACGCTGGCGCGCAGTCGTACGCCGACGAGGTCGGTCTGCGCGACCAGGGCACGCAGCGCCTCCGTGGCCACGCCACCGCCGCGGGCCGCCTCCACGAGGCCGTAGCCGACCTCGGTCTCACCGTCCGTCGGCGGGCCGAAGCAGCCGATGGAGCCGACCGCCAGCATCCCGAGGACCACGTGGCGCGGACCCCAGGTGTCCCCGGCGCGGACCATGGCCGCTGCGTCGACGTCGTCACGGCGGGGGTAGTCGGGGTGCCAGCGGTCCTGGTGGCGACCGGCCAGCATGTCGGCGGCGTCGGCGGCGCTGATGGGGATCAGGCGCAGCCGCTCGGAGCTGATCAGCGCGGGCAGGGACGCGACCGGCGAGACAGCAGGCTCGCCGACGACTGCGTCCTCGGTCACCGGAACCAGCGGTCGATCTCGATGGCGGCGCCGTCCTCGTAGACCGACTCGGTGACGGCGTCGGCCACGTCGATGACCTCCTGGACCGACTGGCCCATGGCGACCCCGCGGCCGGCCCACTGGAGCATCTCGATGTCGTTGCGACCATCACCGATCGCCAGGACGTCGGCGGCGGTAAGCCCGAGGGCCGACGCGACGTGGCCGAGCCCGGAGGCCTTGGAGACCCCGACCGGCGACAGGTCCAGCCAGGCGGTCCAGCCGACGACGTAGTTGGTGCCGTGCAGTCCGAGCGCCTTCGCGAGCTCGACGAACTGCTCGGCGCTGGCGTCGGGGTCGCGGATGATGACACGACTGACCGGACCGGCCACGAGCTCCTCGACGGGCGTGACGATCATGTCGCCCGAGAGCTCGCCGTCGGGGAAGGGCGTGCTGACGCGGTAGCCGATGCCGCGCTCCTCGACCGCGACCCGCGCTGTCGGCTGGCGCTCCAGGATGAGCTTGACCGCGGGCCCGGCGTCGAAGGTCTCCTCGTGGACGACCTCGAGCGGCGGGTAGCGGAACACCACGGCGCCGTTGCTGGCCACGATCCACAGCCGCTCGGCGTCCTGGCCGCGCAGGTCGAGCAGGTCGGCGATCGGGGTCATGCCGTGCGGCGAGCGGCCGGACGCGAGCACCACGTGGGCGCCGGCGTCGAGGGCGCGGTGGATGGCGTCGTGGACAGCGGGCTCGACCTGCTCGTAGGTCGAGCCGGCGCCCTCGATCCACTTCAGCAGGGTGCCGTCGATGTCGAGCGCGACGATGCCGGGCTTCCAGTCCTCAGCCACCGGTCACCGGCTCCAGGACCTCGCGTCCCAGCCACTTCTGCAGTGCCTGCGGCACCTTGACCGAGCCGTCGGCTTGCTGGTGGGTCTCGAGGATGGCCACGATCGCGCGCGGGACGGCGCACAGGGTGCCGTTGAGCGTCGCGATCGCCTTGAGCTCGGTGCCGCCGTCGGCGGTGGTGAAGCGGCCGCGGGTGTCGAGGCGTCGGGTCTGGAACTCGGTGCAGTTGGAGGTCGAGGTGAGCTCGCGGTACTTGCCCTGGGTGGGGATCCACGCCTCGCAGTCGAACTTGCGCTGAGCGGACAGGCCGAGGTCGCCGGCCGCGGTGTCGATCACCTGGTAGGCCAGCTCGAGCTTGTCGAGGAACGCCTTCTCGATCGACAGCAGCCGCTGGTGCTCGGCGTAGGAGTCCTCCACCGTCGTGTAGACGAACATCTCCACCTTGTCGAACCAGTGGACCCGGATGATCCCCTTGGTGTCCTTGCCGTGCGAGCCGGCCTCCTTGCGGAAGCACGGGCTGAACGCGGCGTAGCGCAGGGGCAGCGACGAGCCGTCCAGGATCTCGTCGGAGTGGTAGGCGGCCATCGGGACCTCGGAGGTGCCGACGAGGTACATGTCCTGGCCCTCGATGCGGTAGACGTCGTCTGCGGCCTGGCCGAGGAAGCCGGTGCCGTCCATGGCGCGCGGCTTGACCATCGACGGTGCGATCACCTGGGTGAAGCCGAACTCGCGGGCGGTCTCGTTGGCGAGGTTGATCAGCGCGAACTCCAGCTCGGCACCGACGCCGGTGAGGAAGTAGAAGCGCGAGCCGGAGACCTTGGCGCCACGCTCGAGGTCGATGGCCCCGAGCATCCGACCGAGCTCGACGTGGTCGCGGGGCTCGAAGTCGAACGTCGCGGGCGTGCCGACGGTCTCGAGCACGACGAAGTCGTCCTCACCGCCGGCCGGCACCTCGTCGGCGGCCAGGTTGGGGATCGAGAGCAGCGACTGCCGCCACTCCTCCTCGGCCACCGCCTGGGCGGCCTCGGCCTCCTTGACCTGGGCCGCGAGCGCCTTGGTCCGGGTGAGCAGCGCCGTCTTCTCCTCACCCTGCGCCTGGGGGATCAGCTTGCCGAGCCGCTTCTGCTCACCACGCCTCGACTCGAAGGTCGTGATCGCCTCACGACGGGCGGTGTCGGCGGCCAGTGCGCGATCGACCACGTCGTCGGACAGGCCGCGCTTGGCCTGGGCGGCTCGGACGCGGTCTGGGTCTTCACGGAGGATGCGCGGATCGATCATGGGCCCAGGCTATCGGGGCTCGGGCGGCGCGCTCATCCCCATTGCTTCCCAGTTCGTGCGCGGGTGATCGCGTCGCTCATACTGGGCGCCGTGCTTGACCGTTCTCGCGTCCACCTCCTGACCTGGTCCGCCCTGTGCTTCGGCCTCGTCGGGTTGCTGGCGCTCGCCGTGAACCAGGGCTGGTCCCCCCTGGTGTCCTTCGACGACCGCGGCGACACCGTGCGTGGCTGGGCCGTCGACGACCAGGGGCTGCGCTCGTTCCTCCGCGTGGTCGAGGTGGCCTTCGGGACGGTCGCCATGACGGCGTACACCGTCGTGCTGGCGGTCGCGATGTTCGTCAAGGGCTACCGCCGGGCGGCGTTCTACGCGGCCGGCGTGATGGGGCTGACCTCGGCCGCGACGACGCTGATCAAGCTCGGCGTCGGACGCGACCGGCCGGCGTGGCAGGAGCCCGAGTGGCTGCTGGGCAACAACGCGTTCCCCTCGGGCCACGCGTCGTCGGTCGCTGCACTGGGCGGCATCGTGCTGGTGCTGGTCTCGATGCTCGTACGCCGTGCCGGCGTGCGCCGCTTCGCCGACGTCACCGTCGCCCTGGTCGTGATCCTCGTCTGCCTGGACCGGGTGCTGCTCGGGCGGCACTTCCCGACCGACGTGATCGGCGGGGTGCTCCTCGGTGCCGGCTTCGTACTGCTCGGCCTTGCGGTCTACAGCCCGCTGCCGCGCAGCCACGCCGAGAAGATCGAGCCGCTGGCCGAGGTCCTGCCGCCCGGGCGCAAGCTCGCCGTCGTGCTCAACCCGATCAAGGTCGAGGACGTCGGGCAGTTCCAGTCGATCGTCACCTCGATGGCCCTCGAGGCTGGCTGGCAGGAGCCGTCGTGGCACCTGACGACCGTCGAGGACCCCGGCACCGGCCAGGCCGAGCAGGCCTCGGTCGAGGGTGCCGGCCTGGTCATCGTCTGCGGCGGCGACGGCACCGTCCGCGAGGTCTGCGCCGAGCTCGCCGGCACCGGCATCCCGGTCGGCATCGTGCCCGCCGGCACCGGAAACCTGCTCGCCCGCAACCTCGGCATCCCGCTCTACGTGCGCGCCGCCATCGACGTCGCGCTCACCGGCCAGGACCGCGCGATCGACATGGTCTCGGTGACCGGCGACGGCATCGAGGACAGCCACTTCACGGTGATGGCGGGGATGGGCTTCGACGCCGCGCTGATGGAGGGCGTCAACGAGGACCTGAAGAAGAAGGTCGGCTGGATCGCCTACGTGATCTCCGGCCTCAGGTCCCTGATGTTCCCCGCCGTCCGGGTCGACATCTCGGTCGACGGTGGGGACTACACCCGCCACCGCGCGCGCACGGTCGTCGTCGGCAACGTCGGCTTCCTCCAGGCCGGCATGCCGCTGCTGCCCGACGCCGCCATCGACGACGGCCAGATCGACGTCGTGATCCTGCACCCGCGCACGTTCTTCTCCTGGATCCCCCTGGCCTTCCGGGTGCTCGCCAAGCAATCGCGCACCGACGACACCATCAACCGGATGACCGGCCAGCGCGTCAGCATCAGGGCCGCCACCGACACCCCGCGCCAGCTCGACGGCGACTCGATCGGCCCGGGCCGCGAGCTGCACATGGAGTGTGTCCACGGACGGTTGCTGGTGCGGGTCCCGCGCTAGTCCGCGGGTCGGTGATCACGGGACGGTGGTTGACTGGCGCTCATGACCGCCCCCACCAGCAGCCGCCCCGCTCCGGTCGCCGCCTGGCACGCCGTGGCCGAGTCCCGCGACCCGGCCGGCCTCGATGCCCTGCTGGCCGACGACGTCGTCTTCCGCTCCCCAGCCGTCCACACCCCGCAGGCGGGCAAGGCGCTCACCACCGCATACCTCGGCGCCGCGATGGTCGTGCTCGGCCCGGAGCTCCGCTACGTCGCCGAGTGGTGCTCGGAGGACAGCGCGGTGCTGGAGTTCACCTCCGTCGTCGACAACATGAGCGTCCACGGCGTGGACATGCTCCGCTGGGGCACCGACGGCCGACTGACGTCCTTCACCGTGATGGTCCGGCCGATGAAGGGCCTCCAGGCGCTCGTCACAGCGATGGGCGCGGAGCTGACGAAGGGCGTCGGCTGAGCTCGGTCCTGATGGCCCGCGGTCTCGACCGTCGAGGTGGGTGACCTGGTCATCGACCTGGCGCGCAAGCGCGTCGCGCGCGAGGGGACCGACGTACGCCTGACACCCACGGAGTGGGCCTTCCTCGAGCTGCTCGCGCGCAACGCCGGGCGCCTGGTCACCCGCGAGCAGGTGCTGCGCGAGGTGTGGGGTCCGGGCTATGAGCACGAGAGCCACTACCTGCGCGTCTACGCCGCCCAGCTGCGTCGCAAGCTGGAGGCCGACCCGGCCCGGCCCCGCCACCTGCTGACGACCAGCGGGCTGGGCTACACCCTCGAGCCCTGAGGCCGCCACCTCGTGGAGTCATCCTTTCGGACAGATCCTGGCTCCCAACAGGCCAGGTGAGCGCGCCTCTTCGTCTCTGGTGGGCGTCACCCCCCGCCTGTCACACTTTGCGTCACGACGAAAGGTCCTCCCGTGATCGGCGCACGCCGCGACCCCCCGCCCTCGCGTTCCGCGAACGCGTTCGGGCGTCGGCGACCCCTGGCGGCCGCCGAGTGGGAGCAGGCCAACCGCTTGGGGATGCTGCTCCTCCATGCCCTCATCGGCCTGATGGCCGGACTCCTGATCCTTTTCAACGGAACGGCTGCGACCTTCGATCAGTACGGTGACTGGATGCGGCTGACGACCGGAGGCCTGGCCTTCGTCGGGGGTGCGGTGCTCGTCGCGGGCCTGGCCTGGCGCTCGACCTCGATCTTGCTCGAGATGGTCGGGCTCACGATCCTGGCGCTCTGGACCCTGACCATGGCAGGCGGTTTCGTGCTGGCGTCGCTGAGCGCCGGGGTGCTGATCATCGAATGGCCCTGGCACGCCTTCTCCGACATGCCGGCCGAGCGGCTCTACCCGATCGTGCTCTACCTCGGGCTCTTCCTGATGACCTCGCTGCACCTGTGGACCGCCTCGCGGCTGCGCCTGCTGGCGCTGGCCGCCCGCCACCGGGCGGCGGGCAGCCAGCGGCTCCTGGAGCCGACCGCGGGCATGGCCCGGCCGGGTCAGCAGCGGGTGAGCGCGGCTCCCGGGTCGGCGTCGTCCATGGCGAAGCAGCCCTCGATCGAGGGGCTGGCGGGTCGGCGGCCCCTCGATCGAGACGCTGCCGCCGAGGGCCCAGCGGTAGACCTGCTTTCCAGGTCTCGTAGTAGCGGGCCTCGGCGCCCATGAAGCCGTTGCCGAAGGGGGTCCCCTCGGTGGTGCGGGCCGCCAACAGCGTGCCGTTCCAGGGCCGGGAAGTTGTCTCCCCCGCGTATCGGCCTCTAGGACCGGGCGTTGGCGATCGCCTCGTCCTCCTCCGGTGAGAGCTGCTGCTCGGAGCGCCACCGGGCGATGTTCTTGGCGTAGCTGCGGGCGTCGGAGCGGCCATGGATCGAGCTCAGCACCACCCCGTCACCGCTGTCGTCGAGGAGCGCGAGCGACCAGGACAGGTGACCGCCCATGTCGCCGAAGGCGTCGTAGCGGACCACGGCCAGGTGCCGGAGCGAGCCACGAGCCTCCGCGCGGAGCGCCGCGACCTCCTGGCGCAGGCCGTGGACGTCCTCGGGGAGGGCCTCCGCGCCCATCGCGCGTCGCGCGCTGCTCGTCGTGCGGAGGGTGAGGACCGAGAGGGTGATCGCGACGAGCGCGACCGCGAGGCTGAGAACGGCGAGGAGGACCACGTCCCCGACCCTAAACTCACTCGGGTGACTTCCCCTCGACGCATCGCCTACCAAGGTGAGCCCGGCGCCAACTCCCACCTGGTGTGCCGCCAGCACTACCCCGACTGGGAGGCGCTGGCCTGCGCGTCGTTCGAGGACGTCTTCGCCGCCGTCGAGGGCAGCCCCGGAGTGAGCCCCAGTGCGGACCTGGCGATGATCCCGATCGACAACTCGATCGCCGGCCGCGTCGCCGACATCCACCACTTCCTGCCCGACTCCGACCTGCACATCATCGCCGAGCACTTCCTGCGGATCCGCTTCCACCTGCTCGGGGTGCCCGGCGCGTCCCTCGAGCAGGTGACCACCGTGCACAGCCACGTCCACGCGCTCGGCCAGTGCCGCAAGATCATCCGCGAGCACGGCCTGGTGCCGATCATCTCCGGCGACACCGCGGGCGCCGCGCGCGAGGTCGCCGAGGCGGCCGACCCCACCCAGGCCGCGATCTCGCCACCGCTGGCTGCGGAGATCTACGGCCTCGACGTGCTCGCCGAGGACATCGAGGACGAGGACCACAACACCACCCGCTTCGTCGTGCTCTCGCGCGACTACGTCGAGGCTCCCCTCGACGACGGGCCGGTCGTCACGTCGTTCATCTTCAACGTGCGCAACCTCCCCGCCGCGCTCTACAAGGCGCTGGGCGGCTTCGCGACCAACGGGGTCAACATGACCAAGCTGGAGAGCTACATGGTCGGCGGCCACTTCTCCGCCACCCAGTTCCTCGCCGAGGTCGACGGCCACCCGGCCGAGATCGGGCTGGCGCACGCGCTCGAGGAGCTCACCTTCTTCACGACCGACGTCAAGATCCTCGGCGTTTATCCCGCGGACTCGTTCCGCGCATGACCGGCACGGGCACGACCGGCTCACGCGCCGTCGTACGACGCCTGGTCGAGACCGGCGCCTTCCAGTGGACGATCATCGCGGTCATCCTGGTCAACTCGGCCGTCATCGGGCTCGAGGTCTCGCCGCGCTGGATGGCGTCCTACGGCGACGCGACGACGACCGTCGGCTGGGCGACGGTGGGCATCTTCGTCGTCGAGATCTCGCTGCGGCTCTACGCCTACGGCCTCGGCTTCTTCCGGGGTCCGTGGAACGTCTTCGACTTCCTGGTCGTGCTGATCTCGCTGGTGCCCGGCGGCGGCTCCTACGCCGTCTTCCGGGTGCTGCGCGTGCTCCGGGTGCTGAGGCTGCTGTCGACCGTGCGCTCGATGCGGGTGGTCGTCGGAGCGCTGGTCAGCACCGTGCCCGGCATGGCGTCGATCGGCGCCCTGCTGGCGATGCTGCTCTACATCGGGGCGGTGATGGCGACGCAGCTCTTCGGCGACGTCGACCCCCAGCACTTCGGCTCGCTGGGAACCTCGTTGCTCTCCATGTTCCAGATCACCACCGGTGACGACTGGGCCAACGTCGTGCGCCCGGCGACCGACGTCTACCCCTGGGCCTGGGCGTTCTTCATCCTCTTCATCGTGATGGCGACCTACATCGTGCTCAACCTCTTCATCGCCGTCGCCGTCGAGGCGCTCGACCGGGAGACCGCGGAGTCGCGCGAGGAGCTGGCTGAGGAGATCGGTGAGGAGATCGACGAGTCGTCGGCCGCGATCCTCGCTGCGCTCGAGGAGCTCAAGGTGCAGGTCGCGTCGCTGGAGGCGCGGTTGCCTCCCCGCCCGATCAGCTGAGGGGCAGGGCCCTCAGCATCCGGCGTACGTCGGGCGAGAGGACCCACCACGGCGTGGGTGGTCCCGTCGTACCCCTGCGTCAGGGTGGTCGGGCGCACGTCCGAGAATGGGAGCATGGACCTCGCTGCCGTCGCGCTCACCTTCGGCGCGATCTTCCTCGTCGAGCTGCCGGACAAGACCTTCCTGGCGACGCTGGTGCTGGCGACGAAGTACCGCCCGATCCTGGTCTGGATCGGCGTCGGACTCGCGTTCACCGTGCAGACCGGCGTCGCCGTGGCACTGGGTCACGCCGCGTCGCTGCTCCCGCCAGACGTCGTGAAGATCGCGGCGATCGTGCTGTTCCTGGTCGGCGCGGTGATCCTCTTCCGTGAGGGTCGCAGCCACCAGGAAGCGGCCAGCGGCGACGAGTTCGCCGAGAAGGCCAAGCCCGTGACCGGGTGGCGGGCGGTGCTGGCGTCGTTCCTGGTGCTGTTCGCGGCCGAGTGGGGCGACCTGTCGCAGCTGGTGACGCTGTCGCTGGTCGCGAAGTACGAGGCACCGCTGAGCGTCTTCGTCGGCGCGCTGGCCGCGCTTCTCACCGTCAGCGCGCTCGCGGTGATCGTGGGGCGCAGCCTGCTCCGGTTCATCTCGATCCACGTGCTGCACTTCCTCGGCGCGGGCGTGTGCGTGCTGCTGGCGACGCTCACCGTCTATGAGCTGGTGTCCTGACGTCGGGTGCCCCTTAGGCTGAGCCCATGACTGCCATCCACGGCGCGGACAGCGAGGTCGGCCGACTGCGGACGGTGATGCTGCACCGCCCCGGCAACGAGCTGAAGCGACTGACCCCCCGCAACAACGACAAGCTGCTTTTCGACGGCATCCCGTGGGTGGCGCGGGCACAGGAGGAGCACGACGCGTTCGCCGAGGCGCTGCGCTCCCGTGACGTCGAGGTCCTCTACCTGACCGACCTGCTGACCGACACCTTCGAGACGGCCGAGGCCCGTGACAGCGCGATCGCGACCGCGCTGGCCGACCTCGACCTCGGCGACACGATGCGCCACTACCTGGGCGGCTTCCTGCACGACGCGTCGCCGTCGGAGCTGACGGGCTACCTGACGGCCGGCATCCGCAACGACGAGGTGCGCGGCGGCTTCGGCCTGGTCACCTCGCTGATGGCACGCGACGACTTCCTCATCGACCCGCTTCCCAACCTGCTCTTCACGCGCGACTCCTCGGTGTGGGTGCACGACCGGGTGGCGATCACGTCACTGGCCATGCCGGCGCGCAAGCGCGAGACCCAGCTGACCGAGATCATCTACAGCCTGCACCCGCGCTTCGCAGGCACCCCGCGCATCCATGGCCACCACTTCGAGCACGTCGAGGGCGGCGACGTCCTCCTGCTGGCCCCTCGAGTCATCGCCGTGGGCGTCGGGGAGCGCACGACGCCCGCGGGAGCGGAGCGCCTGGCCCGCCAGGTCTTCGAGGCCAAGCTGGCCGACACCGTGCTCGCCGTACCCATCGCGCAGGAGCGCGCCACCATGCACCTCGACACCGTGTGCACGATGGTCGACGTCGACAAGATCGTGATGTATCCCAACGTCGCCGACTCGTTGATGGCCTACGCCGTGACGGCCGACGGAGCCACCGACGACGGGACGCTGATCCTCGCGGTGACGCCGGCCGAGCCGTTCCTCGTGGCCGCCGCGAAGGCGATGGGCATCGACACGCTGCACCAGATCGACACCGGGCTCGACCCGGTCACCGCCGAGCGCGAGCAGTGGGACGACGGCAACAACACCCTGGCCCTGGCGCCACGGGTGGCGGTCGCCTACGAGCGCAACGACGAGACCAACGAGCGGCTCGAGGACGCCGGCATCGAGGTCGTGCGGATCGCCGGCTCCGAGCTCGGCTCCGGTCGCGGCGGCCCGCGCTGCATGAGCTGCCCGGTCGCCCGGGACCCGCTGGCCGTCTGAGGCGGCTGCCCGGGCCCGGAAAGTACGGGACGTTTTCGACCTCTGAAGCGTTTCAGAACGTAGAAAACGTCCCGTACTACCCCCGCCTAGGCGCCTACAACCCCAGCTTCTCCTCGAGCGCCTCGGTGAGCAGGGCGACGAGCGCCTCGAGCTGGATGTCGGCGGAGTCGGAGACCTCCTCGTCGGAGCCGTCGAGGGCGCGGGCAGCGAGGCCCGCCTTGGAGTCGATCAGCTCGGCGATCTTGGTGTCGATGGTCTGCGAGGCGATGATGCGCCACGCGGTGACCGGGTCCCCCTGACCGATGCGGTGCACGCGGTCGATGGCCTGAGTCTGCTCGGCGTCGGTCCAGGACAGCTCGGCGAGCACGACGTTGGACGCGACCTGCAGGTTGAGCCCCACACCGGCGGCCGAGAGCGAGCAGACGACGACCTGGACCTCGGGGTCGCTGACGAACGAGTCGATCGCCTTGGTGCGGGCCGCTGTCGACTGGTTGCCGCGGATCGAGGTGTAGCCGATCCCCCGACGCGCGAAGGTCGCCTCGGCGACGTCCATGACGTCGATGTGCTTGGCGAAGAACACGACCTTGCCGACGTTGCGCGCGAGCTGGGCGGCGTAGTCGGCCGCGAGACCGGCCTTGGCCTGCCCGATGCGGCGCATCATCGCGAAGACATTCTCCTCCGCCTTGGCGGTGGTCGTGTCGTCGCGCTCCCAGCCGGCGACGCGGCGTACGAGCTCGTGGTCGATGCCCTCGACGGTGACGCCCGAGGTTCGCGTCTCGAGCGCCCGCTCGTAGCGGTGGACCAGACGGCGGGCGAGCTCGCGCTCGGCGTCGCGGATCGAGCGGCCGGCGGCGTCGTCGAGCTCGACCGGCAGATCGGCGATGCGGCGCGCCGGGATGTCGGAGGCGACGTCGACCTTGCGGCGCCGCACGATGCCCATGTCGATCACGGCGGCACGGGCGGCAGGGTAGAAGCCCGGGTCGACCGGTGTCATGCCGGTCTCCTCGAGTCCCTCCATGAGCTCCGCCATCGGCTTCTTGTCGTCGATCCAGCCGAGGAACTGCCAGATCGCGCGGAAGTCCTCGATGTCGTTGATCAGCGGAGTGCCGGTCAGCGCCATCAGCAGCGGACGGGGCGTGCGGGCCCGGATGCGCTCGGAGAGCTGGAGCACGTGCTGGGAGCGCTGGGAGGACTTGTTCTTGATGAAGTGGGCCTCGTCGACGACCATGCCCTTGAACCCGAGGTTGCCCAGCCAGCCGACGTGGCGGTCGAGCACCTCGTAGTTGACGACCACGATGTCGGCGAAGCCGTCGATGGTCTCGCCATCACCGTGGATCACGGTCGCGGGACGGTGCGGGGTCCAGAGGTGGGCCTCGCGAGCCCAGTTGGTCTTGACGACGTTGGGCACGACGACCAGCAGCGGGTAGGCGTCGGCGGCCTGAGCCGCGAGCAGCGCCTGCGCGGTCTTGCCCAGCCCGGGCTCGTCGGCGAGCAGGAACGTGCGGTGACCGGCCTCGGCCGCGGCGACGACCTGCGCCTGGTGGTGCATCAGCTCGAGCTTGCCCGGCGCCTGGACCGCGCCCGCCTCGGGCAGCTCCATGCACGCCTTGGCGCCACCGGAGGCGCGCTCGAAGGAGGTCAGCAGCGGGTTGATCAGCTCCCAGCTGGCCAGGCGGCGGGGACCGGCCGGGCGCGGCGGGGCCGCGGAGAAGTCGGGCACGAGGAAGGGGTTGGCCAGCTGTCGGGCGACGACCGAGGCCGGGACGACCCGGCGCTCGGCGGCGGCGCTCGCGAGGACCGGCTCCGGATCGGGCTCGGGCTCCGGCTCCGGCTCCATGCCGGCCTTGGCGATCAGCTCGCGGCGCAGGTCACGCGCGGCGTCGGAGACCTCGGCGTCCTCGGCGAGCAGGACCAGCAGCGAGGTGTCGCGGGCGGTGGTCTTGGCCAGGATGGTGGCGATGCCGTCGAGCCGCTTGAGCTGCTCGGCCCGCTGGGCCTCGGTGACGGTCGTGTCGGCCTTGAGCCGGAACCGCTCCTCACGTACGAGGAGCGCGACGACCTGGAACTTGGTGCGTCCCTCGCGGGGCACGGGACCACGCTGTGCCCGGGTCTCGACCTCGCGCACGGCGCGGGCGAGGACGGGGATGACGCCCTCGTTGTCGAGATCACGGGCCCGGCGCTGGTTGCGCGGGTTCGTGCGGGTCGCGCCGGACTGGCGCTGGCCTCGTCGGGCCAAAGCTCCTCCTGATGAGCATCCACCGCGCGCGCCGCGGCGGAACCTGGGTGTCGTACGGCGTCCCGCTCCCGGGACCTCGGACGACGCCGGGTGCGTGGACGGGCCACTCCCGACGACTCGGCCCCACCGATACACGCGCTATCGATCGCGGTGGACCTCGATGGCCCGCCCCCGGTGTGGGACCTGCGCCCCCCTGCTGGGGAACGCATCATCGACCCCCGCCATCTGAGTCGTCGCTCGACGACTCCGCGCTGCGGTCGGTCGGTGCTGACAACCATGCTAGCGCCCCCCGGCGGGGTTCACCGGATCGGCACCTCGCCACCGGGACGCAGGTCACCTGCGCGTTTGCTGGACAGTGCCGGGTGGAGAAGGGAGGATCCGTGCGGGAGCACCACTTCGAAAGGCTCGGCATGGCTTCGTTCTTCGACTCGTTCACACCGCAGGAAGTCGCGCGCATCAGCGCCAAGGGGAGGCACGTCACGCTGCCCGAGGGCTGGTCGCCGATCTGGGAGCGCACCCCCGCCGACAAGGCCTACATCCTCATCGACGGCACCGTGTCGGTGCGCAAGGGCGGCGCGGAGATCGCCCAGCTCGGTCCGGGCGAGTTCATGGGCGAGCAGGCGATCCTCGGCCACTCGCTGCGCACCGCGTCCATCGTGGCGCTGACGCCGCTGGAGGTCATCCACTTCACCTCCGAGACGGTGCGCGAGCTCTGCGACCAGATGCCCAAGTTCAAGGCGGCGCTCGAGGCCGTCGCCGGGTCCCGCCTGGGATGAGCACCTGACACCGCCCGAGGACCCTGAGGACCGGGAGCCGCCGGACCCCGTCGTCCTGGCCGGCGCCCTCGAGGTCGTCGAGACCTATCTGCTGGGCGAGGCACCGAGCCTGACGCGGCTCCAGGTCGCCGAGCAGTCCGGCGTCGAGCCGGAGGTCGCCACGGAGCTGTGGCGACTCATGGGCTTCCCGACGCAGACCGACGATGCCATCGCGTTCACCCCGCTCGACGTCCAGGCCCTGCGCCACACCCGGGACCTCATCGACCTCGGCATCCTCGGTCCCGACCGGCAGGCGGCGCTGGTGCGCACCTGGGGTCGCAGCTATGCGCGGCTGGCCGAGTGGCAGGCCACGCTGCTCACCAGCCGGGCGCTGGAGAGCGACGCCGATCCCGCAGACACCCTGGCGCAGCTGACCCAGGAAGTGCTGCCACGCGTCGAGGCCCTCCAGTCCTACGTGTGGCGACGCCACCTCGTCAGCGCCGGCGCCCGGATGCTGGCCGTCGAAACGCCGGGCTCGCCCGTCGTACGCCAGGCGGTGGTGTTCGTCGACATCGTCGGCTACACCTCGCGCAGCAAGGCGCTGTCGGAGGCGGAGCTCGTCGACTGGCTAGAGCACTTCGAGAGCGAGACCCTCGGGCTGGTCGTCGACCGTGGCGGTCGGATCATCAAGAACATCGGCGACGAGGTGCTCGTGGTCGCCGACGACGTGACCGACGCGGCCGAGATCGCGCTGACCATGACCTCGCGCGGCAGCGACGAGGACGACCGCTTCCCCGAGGTGCGCGCCGGCATCGCCTTCGGGCCGGTCGTCACCCGCCTCGGCGACGTCTTCGGCCCGACCGTCAACATCGCCTCGCGGCTCACCGCCCTGGCCCGCCCGGGCACGGTCCTGATCGACCAGGGCGCCTACGAGCGGCTCTCGGGACGGGTCCACGCCGAGGACGCGGACGGGCAGGCGCCGCACGGTCAGGCGCCGGACGGGCAGGCCGAGGGTGAGGCCGGCGGGTCGCCGTACACGTTCCGGCGGATGCGCCGGGTCTCGGTCAAGGGCTACTCGCGGTTGGGCGCCTGGGCGCTGCGCCGGCCACGCCAGGGCCGAGGCCTCGAGCCGGGGGCCGGCAGATAGCAGGTCCGACCGCTGCAGACGGGGGATTCAGCAGCGGTCGGACCAATCGTTCACGCTACGTCGGGTGCGAGGGTGTCGCCGCATCGGGGCGGGTGTGATCCGGAACACCTCTGGCGGCATCGCTCAGCGGATGGTCACCTGACGGTTCGCGAGGCCCGAGCGAGCCGCCCGCTGCTCGGCGGTCAGGTCGGAGGTGTCGGCCAGCGCCTCGTCCAGCGCGGACTTGAACGTCGCGGCCGGCCCCTCGAGGGCGGCCGCGCCGGTGCCGACGGGCAGATCCCAGACCGGGGCCAGCAGGCCGTGCGCGCGAAACATGCCGACCAGGCGCGCCCCCTCGGCGATGACGTCGGCGCCGGAGACGTGGAGGCGCGCCAGGGCGTCGAGGAGCTGGTCCTCGGGCTCGGGCATCACCCAGCGCAGGTGCTCCTTGGCGCCGACGTTGGTCCAGTAGGCCGCCTCGACCGAGCTCAGGCGGGCGGTGGGGGTGGCGGCCTGGTTGGCCTGCTCGAGGGCGCCCTCCATGCCGCTGGTGTCCTCGACGTCACCGATCCAGTAGTCGAAGCCGTCGTGGACGGTGACCTCGAGCGTCGCGTCGCCGACCAGGTCCTGCAGGCGGGGGCCTTCGCCGGGCGCGGAGGTGAGGCCGACGATGCCGGGCTCGGCGTCGATGGCCTCCAACAGCACCGCCGCGAGATCGCGTGACGGGTCGCCGTAGTTGTGCTGGACCTGGAGGCCGAGCCAGACCTGGCCGCTCTCGCGCGACATGGCCGGCGCGGCCATCGGCAACAGCGTGCAGAGCTGGACCTGGCGGTGGCCGGCCTTCTCGACGGTCAGGGTCGCGGTGGCGGCGGGCACGAGCTCGCGCATCGCGACGATGTCGCACTCCGACGGCAGTCCCTCGAAGGGGCGGCCCACGAACACGTCGGCGGCGCCACCCTTGGCGCCGTGGCACGCCTTGTAGCGCTTGCCCGAGCCGCAGGGGCAGGGCTGACGGGGGGCGACCTCGCCGGCGGGGACGGAGTCGCGGGTCTTGGTGCGGGAGCTCTTGGCCATGGGCCAGAACCTACTGGGCCCGGCGAGCCCGGGCCGTTCCCGGCCCCCTCACTGGTCTTACCGCTGGTCCTCACGCTGGTCCTACCGCTGGTCCTGCCGCTGGTCGAGGAGCTCCAGCATGTAGGCCGGCCGGTCGCTGATGACGGCCTTGACGCCCAGCCGGATGCACAGGTCGAGGTCGGCCTCGGTGTTGACCGTCCACACGTGCACGTCGTGGCCGCTGCGCAGCACCCGCTGGGCGAAACGCGGGTGCTCACGCAGCAGCTCGATGCCCGGGCCGACCAACCAGTCCTTGCCGATGACGCGGCGCAGCATGGGCCACGTCGGCAGGTGCTCGACCAGCTGGACCAGCTGGACGTGGGGCGCGAGCCGCTCCACGCGCTGGAGCGCCGTGAACGAGAAGCTCATCACCCGCACCGGCGAGCCCGGCGTGTCCCAGCCGAAGTCGCGCAGCATCTCCACGAGCCGCTTCTCGACCAGCCCACCGTAGCGGGTCGGGTGCTTGGTC
This sequence comes from Nocardioides psychrotolerans, assembly GCF_900113685.1. Classification (GTDB taxonomy): domain Bacteria; phylum Actinomycetota; class Actinomycetes; order Propionibacteriales; family Nocardioidaceae; genus Nocardioides; species Nocardioides psychrotolerans. The sequence goes on along the minus strand of NZ_FOQG01000006.1, from coordinate 228,756 downwards.
TCGATCGCCACCTCGACGCGACGGTCGTAGTCGGCGACGGTCTCGAGCAGCTTGCGCAGCGTGAGGACCCGGTCCAGCTCCTCGTCCCGTTCCGGCGCCTCGTCGTCCAGGTCGGTCCACGGGTTCTTCCAGGCGGCGAAGTCGAGCTCGGACAGCTCCGCGAGGTCGAGGGTGGAGACGACGCCGCGGCGGCTCGTCGTACGACGCAGGTCGCGGTCGTGCACGCAGACCAGGTGGCCGTCGGCGGTCAGCCGAACGTCGCACTCGAGGCCCTCGGCACCCGCGTCGAGCGCCGCGAGGTAGGCCCCGAGGGTGTGCTCGGCGTTCTCGTGGCTCGCGCCCCGGTGAGCGACGACCTGCGGCCTCATGGCGCCATTGTGTCGCGGATCGGGATCCGCCACGCCAGGACCCACCCGCCGAGTCGGCGCAATGTTGCACGGCCTGCAACATCGCGCCGACTCGGCGGGGTGGGTCAGGCGTTCTCGCGCAGGTAGCGACCGAAGTGGGGCACGGTGAAGGCGATCCGGCCACGCTCGCCGGAGTAGATGAGGCCCTTCTTGAGCAGCGAGTCGCGCGCGGGCGAGAGCGACTGCGGCTTCTTGCCGAGCTGCACCGCGACGTCGGAGGTGGCGACCGAGCCGACGACGTCGACACCCTCGCCCGCCGGGTCGGCCTCCGCGACGGCGACCGCCGCGTCGGCCATCGCGCGCAGGTAGTCGCGCTCCCCCGGCGTCGCCCGCTCGTAGCGGCTGCCGAAGAACCCCACCGCCAGCTCGCGCTCGGCCTCGGGTGCGGCGACCGCGACGTCCTCGGGGGTGATCGGCGAGCGGGGCGCGAGGTCCCAGACGGCCTTGCCGTAGGCCTGGATGAAGTAGGGGTAGCCGCCGGTCGCGGCGTACATCGCCGTCAGCGCGGCCTCCGCGAACGCTGCGTCCTCGTCGTCGGCGGGAGCCGTCAGGGCGCGGTCGGCCTCGGCGCGCGAGAGCCGGTCGATGCGCTGGTAGGAGAAGAGCCGCTCGGAGTAGGACTTGCTCGCCGACAGCACCGCCGGCAGGTGCGGCAGACCGGCCCCGACCACGATCACCGGCAGCCCCGACTGGCTGATCTCGTGGCAGGCCGCGCAGAGCGCGGAGACGTCATCGGGCCCGAGGTCCTGCATCTCGTCGATGAACACCGCGACGCCCTTGCCCACGTCGGCCGCGAGGCCGCCGACGTCGGTGAGCAGCTCGACGAGGTCGATCTCGATGTCGCCGGAGTCGGCGCGCCCGCGCGCAGCAGGTACGTCGATCCCGGGGCTCCACTGCTCGCGCAGCTTGGCGGTGGGCCCGGCCTCACGCTGGGCGAAGGCGCGCAGCACGCCGAGGACGTGGTCGGCCTGGTCCTGCTCGGGGTGGGCGAGCTCGCGGACCGCCTGGTGCAGCGCGCTGCTCAGCGGCCGGCGCAGCCGCTGGTCGGGCCGCGCCTCGAGCTTGCCGGTGCCCCAGCCCTTGCGGACCGCCTGCGAGCGCAGGGCGTTGAGCAGCACGGTCTTGCCCACCCCTCGCAGGCCGGTGAGCACCAAGGACCGCTCGGGACGCCCACGGGCGACCCGCTCCAGCACGACGTCGAAGGCCCCGACCTGCTCGTCGCGACCGGCGAGCTCGGGCGGGCGCTGGCCGGCGCCGGGCGCGTAGGGGTTGCGGATCGGGTCCATGTGAGGACGCTATCCGGCTCTCTAGCGCAATCCTTAGATTGCCCGATCGAGGGCTGCTCGGCGCGTCGCGGCCTCAGCTGACCCGGGGCCGAACGGCGGTGTCGTCGAGGGTGTCGTGCGGGTCGGGGCGGTAGATCGAGGCGAAGGACTTGTCGAGCCCCGCACGCAGCAGGTCGATCAGGTCGGGGACCTCGTCGACGGCGAGCCGGAAGGAGCCCGTGCAGAGGTTGTCGCGCCACAGCGAGAGCACCACGACCGCGGCCTCCTGGTGCCACGAGATGCGCAGGGCACGGTCCTGACCGCGGGCGTCGAGGTAGATCGACCCCGTCTCAGGCAGCGGGCGTGCGGCGGACATGCCCCATCATGCGCCGTGACGGCTCCTCGTGTCACCGGTTCGACACGAGCCGTTCTCGACCTAGAATCGCCGACGTGCCCGAGCTGCCCGAGGTGGAAGCCCTGACCCTGGACCTCCGGGGCCGGCTGGAGGGACGTGCGATCACCACGATCCACCTCGCCGCCTTCAGCGCCCTGAAGACCTACGACCCCCCGCTCTCCGCGCTCGACGGCACCCTCGTCGACGGCGTCACCCGGCACGGCAAGTTCCTCGACATCGAGGCCTCCGGGCTGCACCTCTGCCTGCACCTGGCCCGTGCCGGCTGGATCCGCTGGCGCGACGAGGTGCCCGCACTCCCGCCCAAGCCGAGCAACAAGTCCCCCATGGCCGCGCGCATCGTCCTCGACGACGGCACCGGCCTCGACGTCACCGAGGCGGGCACCAAGAAGTCATTGGCGATGTACGTCGTCCGCGACCCCGCCGACGTACCGGGCATCGCCCGCCTGGGCCCGGACCCGCTCGCCGACGAGTTCACCATCGAGGTGCTGCGCGGCATCCTCGAGGCCGAGGGACGCAAGCAGCTCAAGGGGGTCCTGCGCTACCAGAGCACGATCGCCGGCATCGGGAACGCCTACAGCGACGAGCTGCTCCACGCCGCGAGGATGTCGCCGTTCAAGCCCGCCAACAGCCTCGACGACGCCGAGGTGGAGACCCTCTACGCGGCGATCCGCGGGGTGCTCGGCGACGCCGTCGAGCGCTCGCGTGGCCTGGCGGCCAGCCAGCTCAAGGGGGAGAAGAAGTCCAACCTCGCCGTCCACGGCCGCACCGGCCAGGCCTGCGGTGTCTGCGGCGACGTCGTGCGTGAGGTCTCCTTCGCCGACTCCTCGTTGCAGTACTGCCCTACCTGCCAGACCGGCGGCAAGCCTCTCGCCGACCGGCGCATGAGCAAGCTCCTCAAGTGAAAGGTCATCCCATGACCGGCATCCCCACCGTCTCCATCGACGCCGTCCCCCACCCCCTGCCCGAGGGGCTGGCCGTGCTCGACGTGCGCGAGCCGGTCGAGTGGGAGCACGGCCACATCGAGGGTGCGGTGCACGTGCCCCTGGGCGAGCTCACCGAGCGCCTCTCCGACCTGCCGCCAGGGCAGACGCTGGTCGTGTGCAAGGTGGGTGGCCGATCGGGCCAGGCGGTCGGCTACCTCGCGCAGCAGGGCTACGACGTGGTCAACCTCGACGGCGGGATGCTCGACTGGGCCGCTGCCGGCCGGCCGATGGTCAGCGACAACGGCCAGGTCCCGCAGGTGGTGTGACGCGGGCCGACTTCTCGCACGGCAGCCGTGTGGTTCCGTGCAAATGGGACGGAACCGCCCCGCCGGACCCGGAGGTCCAGCGGGGCGGCTCGTGTCAGGTCACTCCGAGGGCAGGCTGGGGGACTCGAGCCCCTCGGGCAGACCACCGAAGTCGCAGTTGTCGGTGACGTAGGTCTGCAGGGCCGCGGCGGCCTTCTTGTCGTCCCCGGACAGCTTGTCCTCGAGCTCGGCCATGGCCTCCTCGTCCTGGAGGTCGTCGGCGTTGAGGTCCTGGATGCTCTGGATGGTGAGCTCGAAACCGTCGCGGGCCTCGTCGGACATCTCCTCGGGGGTGCCGAGGTCCGCCATCTCGTCGGCCCACGACTTGAGCGACTCGAGGATCGCCTCGGCCTGCTCCTGCTCGGAGGCCTCCGGGTCGATCTCCTCGAAGGCGCCGACGAAGCCGCTCGTGTACTTCTCGCAGAACTCGTCCTGCGAGGCGTCGGTGGGGGCGCCCGAGGCGCCACCGCCGCCGCAGCCTGCGAGGACCAGGGCGAGCGCAGCGGCCGCTCCCGCCGTCTTCATGGTCGTCGTGGTCTTGGTGCCCGTCATGATCCTCATCCTTGTCACTCGTCCTCTCCCGACGCGTCATCACACGTCTGGTCCACATAGTCGTCGAAGGCGTCTGCCTTCTCCTCGTCAGCCCCGCTGAAGTCCTCACCGGCCTGCTCGAGCTCGTCGAGCGTGACGTCGTCGGCCAGGTCGAGGACCTCGCTCGTGACGAGCACGAAGCCCTCCTCCGCGTCGTCGGACATGTCGTCGGGGGTGCCGACCTCGACCAGCTCGGTCACCGTCCCCTTGATCGCCTGCACGGCCTCCTCGGTGAGGTCGTCCGGCGCCACCTCGCCGTAGGCGGCCGCGACGTTGCCCAGGGCCGCGCAGAAGTCCGCGGTCAGGGCAGCGGTCACCGGCTCGTCGGCCGCGGACGTCGGGTCGTCGTCGCCACAAGCGACCAACGAGCCGGACAGCAGGGCGGCGAGGGCGGTGGAGGTCAGGACACGTGTCGTGAGGGTCATGCAGGCGAGCTCCTCGGGTCGGGGCGGCGGAGCGCAGTTCATGCCCCGTCGGCACGACATTCAGTCACAGTCGCCGCGTCGGAGTCGAGAGGTCCGGCGAAGCGGAGGTGAACAGTCGGGGCAGTCGCGCCAGGTAGTCGTCGCGCGCGATCTCCTTCACCCCCAGCGTCGCCAGGTGGGGCGTCACCCACTGGGTGTCGATCAACCGCTCCCCGGGTGGCGCCGCCGAGAGCAGGTCGACCAGCCCCACGAGGGCCACCTTGGAGGCATCACGAGCGCGGTGGAACATCGACTCCCCGGCGAAGAGCCCACCGATGGTCAGTCCGTACAGCCCGCCCTCCAGACGGCCGTCGCGCCACACCTCCACCGAGTGGGCCCAGCCCAGCTCGCCCAGCCGGAGGTACGCCGAGCGGATGTCGTCGTCGATCCAGCCCTGGGGCCGTCGGGGGTCACCGCAGGCGTCGATGACCTCCGGCAGCGCGGTGTCGACCCGGACCTCGAAGTCGCGGGCCGAGCGCCGCAGGGACCGCGAGACCTGCAGCTCGTCCAGCTCCAGCACCCCTCGTCGTACGGGACTGAACCAACACATCGGATCGCCCGGCTCCCCCACCGGCATGGGGAACAGCCCGCGGCGGTAGGCCGCCAGGAGGGTGCCCGGCTCGAGGTCGGCGCCGACGCCCACCAGGTCGTCGTCGGGGTCGAACCCGGCGGGATCACCGAAGACCCAACGGCTCGGGGTCGGCTCGGTCGGTGACACGAGACCGACCGTAGTGGGTGAGCCGGGGCTGGGATCGCCTCACTAGGATCGGGGGCATGGGAGTCACGAAGTCAGTCGGCAAGCAGCTGGCACCGAGGGTGGCCGGCCTCGCGCCGGGCCTCACGGCGTCCTTCGTCCGCGAGGCGCTGCACCGCGCCATCGTCGGGGTCGGCCCGCTGCCACCCGCGGCCAAGGCCGCCGACAAGCAGCTCGATGAGCAGAAGGGCGACGTCGACAAGGCGGTCAAGGAGGTCATCGAGAACCACGTCCGCTACGCGGGCGCCCAGGGCTTCATGACCAACATCGGCGGCCTCGTCACGGCCGCGGTGACGATCCCGGCCAACATCACCGGCCTCGCCCTGATCCAGTGCCGGATGATCGCCGGCATCGCCCACCTCCGCGGCTACGACCTCGACGACCCGCGCGTCCGCAACGCGATCCTCGTCGCGATGCTCGGCGAGGACGCGGTGACGTCGATGGTCAAGAAGAAGAAGATCCCCGCACCGCCGATGGCGCTGGCTACCGCGCCCGTGCACGACGCCAGCATCGACGTGGTCATCTCCACCGAGGTCGCCTCCGACCTGATCACCAAGGTCGCCGGCAAGCGACTCGCGATCACCATCGGCCGCCGCGTGCCCGTGGTGGGCGGGGTCGTCGGCATGGGCGCCGACGGCTACCTCACGTGGAAGATCGGCCGCTACGCCGACCGGGAGCTCCTGCCCCGCCCCACCCGGTAGGCCCTGAGCGCGACGCGGCCGAGGCGTGCGTCCTGCAGGCGACGAACGGCCTTCTCCCGGAGCCGATACGTCGGGCGCAGGTAGGACCGCTCCAGGTCGTGGTGGGCGGCGTCGAGGTCGCCGCGCAACCGGGCGGCCTCCTGCTGGAGACGGCCGTTCTCCAGCAGGAGCGCCTTGATGGCGTCGACCGCGGCACCCGCGACCTGCTTCTCCGAGGGCTGGTCGGGGTCGGCCCAGGCGGTCGGAGGCGGCCCGCCCTCGAGGTCGGCGAGGTCACCGACGACGTCGTAGCCGCGTTCGCGGATCTCGGCCACCCACGAGTCCTCGAGCTCGCGCACCCACGGATGCACCTCGGGCGGGAGCGCAAGGCGGGGGGAGCCGGTGCGCTGCGAGAGGGTCTGGTGGGCCAGCAGCTCGCGGACCAGTGGGCGGTAGTCGGCCGGCGGGAGCTGGCGGTTGGCGGCGGCGTTGATGCGGCGGATCAGCGCGGTCTCGGGCACGCCGAGCGAGGGGTTGACCCGCTCGGCCTCGAGGTCGAGGTCGAGGCCGCCGAGGCCGAACGCCTCGCTGAAGCGTTCCCACAGCACCTCGGGCGGACCGCCGGGCGGCGGCACCGTGACGAGGTGGACGTGCTCGGGCGGCAGGTCGTGGCCCCAGCGGTTGAGGATGTCGGGGATCTCCTGGACGCTCCAGAACCAGCTCGCGATGCGGCCCTCACGTGCCGGGTCCTGGACCTGGCGCAGGAAGCGGGCATAGCTGATCGAGCTGCGGTGCTTGACGTTCTCCTGCCACTCCGCGGGGACCTGGCGCACCAGGTCGCGCACGGAGAGCACCACGTGGACCTCGGTGCCGTCGTCGTGGCCGAGGTCGCGCAGCGCCCGGCCGACCTGGGAGCGGGAAGCGGCGGCGAAGATCTCGTGGCTGATGATCGAGGTGCCGTGGTGGTCGCGGACCTGCTCGGCCAGCCGGTCCCACGCGCCGATCGCCTCGGTCTCGAGCCCGCCCCACGGCAGTCGCATCAGGTCCAGCGCAGCCAGGAAGTGGGCGTCGAACCGGTCGGCGGGATAGCTGATGCCGGCCGCCGCCAGGGTGCGCCGGTTGCGGTGCAGGACGTCCTGGAGGTAGGACGTGCCGGTCTTGGGGGTGCCCACGTGCAGGAGGAGGCGGCGGGTCACGGGCTGCCTCCTTGCGTCTCGTCGAGCATCAGTCGGACGGCCAGGGCGAGCACCCCGGCGTCGGTGGGACCCGACGCGCCGGCCGGCGCGACCGCTTCGGGCCGCGGCACGAGCCGGTCGGGGTCGCCGTGGACAGCGTAGCCAGCGCGGAGCATCCGATCGCGCATCCGCACGGCTCGCTGCGTGGCCCACTCCGCGTGCTCGGCCGGCAGCAGCAACGGCGGTCCGGGCGCGTCGAGGAGCCGGGGGAGGAAGGTGTGGCGGAGCAGGTCGGCGCGCTGCGACGGCAGCACCAGCAGGCCCAGCACGGCTGCCACCTGGCGGGCGAGGTCGACCGCGTCGGCAGCGAGGGCGGGCGGCTGCGGCAGGGCTCGTCGCTGTGCCCGTCGTCGTCGCTGTGCCCGTCGTTGGCCGAGCAGTCGGGGCAGGGCGCCCGGGTCCAGGACCACGCGCACCCGGGCCGGACCGACGCGGCGGGCCCAGGTGGCCGCCGCCCGCTCGAGGTCGACGCGCGGAGGCACGCGGTGGCCGGCCGCGAAGGGGTCCAGCCACTCGCGCCACGGCACCGAGCCCTCGTCGAAGCAGCGCGACGTCCAGGCGTCGGCGACCATCGTGGCGACGTCGCGGCCCAGCACGACGACCACGGACCCGCGCCCGCCGGGGGGTCGTCCCCGGGCGACCAGGGCCTCGCGCACGGGGTCGGCCAGCCAGGGGTCGCCGACGAGGCGGTAGCGGGTGCGCCAGGGCCGGATCAGGGGCGACGCCTCGTGCGGACGACGCGCGCCCGCCGCGACCAGGTCCTCGGCGATCAGGCTGGTGGCGACGCGGGTCAGCTCGGCGTCGGGCAGGTCGACCGGGTCGACCGGCCTAGGCCCGAACGGCGAGGCGTCGGTCGCACCGACCAGCTCCAGGTCGGGCGTGCCCCGGCCCGGGGCACTCGCCTCGACGATCCGCTCGACCAGGCGTGGGGAGGGGCGGCCTCCGTCGCGGTGCGCGGCGAGGTGGAGGCGGCGGAGGAGCTCGAGCTGCTGGGCGCCGGGGAGGTAGACGCCCTCACGGGTGCCCTCCCCGCGCCAGTCGGCCCAGGGCGTCGTGCCGCCGTCGCGCAGGTGCGCGACCCAGCCCCAGGCGCGCCGCTCGCCGCTGACGGTCATCACGGGACCCTCACTGGCGCATCCTCTTGGCCTGCGTGCGGACCTTGCTGATCAGCTGCTGGTCCGGGTCGGGGCGCCGGGCGGCCTCGCGGGTCATCGCGGAGAGCGCGTCCATCGCGATGCGGAGCTGCTGCTTGGTGGAGACCTTGTCGGGGTTGACGAAAATGACGTCCTCGGCGAGCGGCAGCGGCCGCAGGTCCTCGACGTCGCCGACGACGTCGACCCCGCTGGCCCGGATCCACTCGACCCAGCGCTGGGCCTCCGCCTCGGCCCACGGCTGGAGCCGGGGCGGCATCCGCACGGGCTGGGAGACACGGCCGACCAGCTCGTTCTGGGCGAGCATCTCGCGGATCAGCCCGTCGTAGGAGGCTTCGCGTCGCGTCGCACGGTCCATGCGCCGGTTGAGCTTGCGGATCACCTGGGTCTCGGCGACCCCGAGCGACTGGTTGAGCCGGTCGCTGTCGCGCGGCGCCCAGGCCGGGTCGATGCCCAGGACCTCGCAGTAGCGCGCCCACAGCAGGTCCCGGGGTGCGCCCTTCGGTGGCACCGTGACGACGTGGACGTGGGCCGGGTCGATGCCGGCGCCCCAGGCCTCGAGGACGGTCGGCAGGTCGAGCGCGCGGTAGAACCACGGCTTGCCGTGCTCCACCCGGCCGAGGAAGCGCCGGTAGGTCCACTTGCGGCCCTGCTTGACGCTCTCCTGCCACGCCGCCGGCAGCTGGCGGGCGAGGTCGCGGGCGCTGTAGACGACATGGATCTCGCTGCCGGCCAGGTCGCGCTTGGCCTTGAGGATCGCGTCCCGGGTCGCCGGGGCGAGGATCTCGTGGCTGATGACGACGGTGCCGGATCGCCGCTTCACACGCCTCACGAGCGCGTCCCAGCTGCCCTCCGCGTGGCCCGCCGGACCGCCCCAGTCCTGGCCGAGCAGGTCGAGCGCGGCGCGGAAGTGGAAGAGCCCGGCGCTGAGCATCGGCGACCGGGTCGGGAAGTGGACGCCGTGGGCGGCCAGGCTCTTGGCGTTGAGGCTGAGCCGGTCCTGCACGTAGGTGGTGCCGGTCTTGGGAGCACCGATGTGCAGGTAGACCTTGCGCTTCGGACCCGCGGCGGCACTCACCCGGGAGATTGTGCCGGACCCGGCGTCCCGCCCACGGCCCGCACCACCGCGGAGGGGCTCGGCCGACCCAGTTGAGCCGCCATCCACACGCTCGTCGCGACCAGCTGCTCGAGGTCGACGCCGTGCTCGATGCCGAGCCCGGTGAGCAACCAGACCAGGTCCTCCGTGGCCAGGTTGCCGGTCGCGCTCTTCGCATAGGGACAGCCGCCGAGGCCGCCGGCGCTGGCGTCGTACGTCGTGATACCGGCCTGGAGACCGGCGTAGGCGTTGGCGAGGGCCTGGCCGTAGGTGTCGTGGAAGTGCAGCGCGAGCTGGTCGGTCGTCATGCCCGCGTCGGTGAACGCCGTGACGAGCGCCGTGACCTGGTTGGCCGTGCCGACGCCGATCGTGTCGCCCAGGCTGAGCTGGCTGGCGCCGAGGTCGAAGAGCCGCTTGCCGACGGACACGACCTGCTCGACCGGCACCGCGCCCTCCCACGGGTCGCCGAAGCACATCGAGACGTAGGCACGGACGTCGAGCCCGGCCTCGCGGGCCCGGCGCACGGTGGGCTCGAACATCGCGAACTGCTCGTCGAGGCCGCGGTTGAGGTTCTTCTGCGCGAAGGTCTCGGTCGCCGAGCCGAAGATCGCGACGTGGCGCAGGCCGAGCTCGAGCGCGCGGTCCAGGCCGCGCTCGTTGGGCACCAGGACCGGGTGGTCGCGACCGTCCTCGCCGAGGATCGTCATCAGCTCGGCGGCATCCGCGAGCTGGGGGACCCATCTGGGGTGGACGAAGCTGGTCGCCTCCACGACGGGCAGGCCGGCGGTGACCAGCCGTCGTACGAACTCGGCCTTGACGTCCGTGGGGACCAGGGTCTTCTCGTTCTGGAGGCCGTCGCGCGGGCCGACCTCGTAGATGGTGACCTTCTCGGGCAGCTTCACGAGTCCTCCTCCGCGTCGGGCGACACGATGAACAGCGTGGCCCCGAGCACGACCTGCTCGCCGACCCTCGCGCCGACCTCGGTGACGGTGCCGGCGAAGGGTGCCTTCATCGCCAGCTCCATCTTCATCGCCTCGAGCACCCCGAGCACGTCGCCCTCGCCGACCTGCTGGCCCTCGGTGACGCGGACATCCAGGACGGTGCCGGGCATCGGCGCGGTGAGCGCGCCATCGCCCACGTCGACGTGGTCGGCGAGCCGGTCGGGCGGGGTGAAGACGTGGCGTTGGCCCCGGTAGGAGACCTCAACGATGTCGGGCTGCACGTTGACGACCGCCCGCACCCGCCGGCCGTCGACGAACGCGTCGAGCACGTGGTCGGCGGCGTTGACCTGCCGGAAGGGCGTGCCGTCGACGGTGCCCGCGCTGCGGTCGACGCTCACGGCGCGGTCCAGCTCGACCACGGTGGGGGCCGGGGCGGAGCCGAGGCGGAAACCGTCGGCCTGGAAGGGGTGGCCACTGTCGGAGGCCGAGATCATCGCGGAGGTCCAGGCGGCGAGCGAGCGCGGCACGTCGCTGCTCGGCGCAGGGACCTCCGCGCTGTCGAGCCACGCGGTGTCGATCGTCGCGTCCCGGAAGTCGTCGCTCGCGACCAGCGCGCGCAGGAATCCGGTGTTGGTCGTGAGGCCGAGGACGGCGGTGTCGTCGAGCGCCTGCACCAGGGCACGGCGGGCGCTCTCGCGGTCGGGGCCGTGGGCGATCACCTTGCCGAGCATCGGGTCGTAGGAGGTGCTCACGACCTGGCCGGGCTCGAGGGCATGGTCGACCCGCACGCCCTGACCCTGCGGCCAGCGCACGATGCTCGCCGTGCCGGCCTGGGGCAGGAAGCCACGATGAGAGTCCTCGGCGTAGACCCGGGCCTCGATCGCGTGGCCCACCAGGCTCAGGTCGTCCTGGCCGAAGGACAACGGCTCGCCCGCGGCGACGCGCAGCTGGTGCTCGACCAGGTCGAGCGGCCGGCCGTCGAGCCGGCAGACGAGCTCGGTCACGGGGTGCTCGACCTGGAGGCGGGTGTTCATCTCCAGGAAGTAGACCTCGCCGGTGTCGCTGTCGAGGAGGAACTCGACGGTGCCGGCATTGACGTAGCCGACGTGAGCGGCCAGCGCGACGGACGCACTGGTCACCCGCTCGCGCTGCTCGGCGGTGAGGGTCGGCGCGGGCGCCTCCTCCAGCACCTTCTGGTGGCGGCGCTGGGTCGAGCAGTCGCGCTCGAAGAGGTGCAGCACGGTGCCGTGGGAGTCGGCGAGGACCTGCACCTCGATGTGGCGCCCGTGCTCGACGTACTTCTCGACGAGCATGGTGTCGTCGCCGAACGACGACAGTGCCTCGCGCCGGGCGGAGACGAACGCCTCGTCGTAGTCCTCCGCGGACCGGACGATGCGCATGCCCTTGCCACCGCCGCCGGCTGCGGCCTTCACGAGCACGGGGTAGGTCATCTCGTCGGCCGAGACCCCGGACGGCACGACCGGGACCCCGGCCGCGACCGCGATCTCGCGGGCAGCGTCCTTGCGGCCCATCTGCTCCATGACGGCTGAGCTCGGGCCGACGAGCGTGACGCCGGCGGCCTCGAGCGCCGCCGCGAACGCCGGGCGCTCGGAGAGGAATCCGTAGCCGGGGTGCACGGCCCAGCAGCCGTGGCGGCGGGCCTGGCCGACGACCTCCTCGATGTCGAGGTAGGAGGACACCCGGGCGGCCTCGTCGCACTCGCGCACGTGCGGCGCGTCGGCGTCGAGGTCGGTGTAGAGGGCGACGGTCGGAAGACCGAGGCGGCGACACGTCCGGGCGACCCGGATCGCGATCTCGCCACGGTTGGCGATCAGGACACGCATGGTGCTGTCGAGCACGTCATCACATCCGAAAAATGCCGTAGGAGGGCTGCGGGATCGGCGCGTGGGCGGCCGCGGCCAGCCCCATGCCGAGCACCCGGCGGGTGTCGAGGGGGTCGATGACACCGTCGTCCCACAGCCGTGCGGTCGAGTAGTAGGGGGAGCCCTGGGCGTCGTACTGGTCGCGAATGGGGGCCTTGAAGGCTTCCTCGTCCTCCACCGACCACTCCTCGCCCTTGCCCTCCATCCCGTCGCGGCGGACGGTGGCGAGGACGGAGGCGGCCTGCTCGCCACCCATGACCGAGATCCGAGCGTTGGGCCACATCCACAGGAAGCGCGGGTCGTAGGCGCGCCCGCACATGCCGTAGTTGCCGGCGCCGAAGGAGCCGCCGATGACGACGGTGAACTTCGGGACGACCGAGCAGGCGACGGCGGTGACGAGCTTGGCGCCGTCGCGGGCGATGCCGCGGTTCTCGTACTCCCGGCCGACCATGAAGCCGGTGATGTTCTGCAGGAAGACCAACGGGATGCCGCGCTGGTTGCACAGCTCGATGAAGTGCGCCCCCTTGAGGGCCGACTCGCTGAAGAGGATGCCGTTGTTGGCGATGATGCCGACCGGGTGGCCCCAGATCCGCGCGAAGCCGGTCACCAGCGTCTCGCCGTAGAGCCTCTTGAACTCGTGGAAGCGGCTGCCGTCGACCACGCGGCGGATGACCTCGCGCACGTCGTAGGGCGTGCGGGTGTCGGCCGGCACGACGTCGTAGAGCCCGAGCGGGTCCTCGGCAGGCTCCTCGACCGGGTGCACGTCGTAGGACGGAGCAGCGGGTCGCGCGAAGGTCTCGACGATGCTCCGCAAGATCGCCAGCGCGTGGCGGTCGTCGTCGGCGAGGTGGTCCACGACGCCGGATGTCCGGGCGTGGACGTCGCCCCCGCCGAGGTCCTCGGCCGTCACGATCTCGCCGGTCGCGGCCTTCACCAGCGGCGGGCCACCGAGGAAGATCGTGCCCTGCTCCTTGACGATCACGGTCTCGTCCGACATCGCCGGGACATAGGCGCCACCGGCCGTGCACGAGCCCATGACGCTCGCGACCTGCGGGATGCCACGCGCGGAGAGGTTGGCCTGGTTGAAGAAGATCCGGCCGAAGTGCTCACGGTCGGGGAAGACCTCGTCCTGCATCGGCAGGAACGCACCGCCGGAGTCGACGAGGTAGACGCACGGCAGGTGGTTGTCGGAGGCGACGGTCTGGGCGCGCAGGTGCTTCTTGACCGTGATCGGGTAGTAGGTGCCGCCCTTGACCGTCGCGTCGTTGGCGACCACGACGCACTCGCGCCCGCTGATCCGCCCGATGCCGGTCACCACGCCGGCGCTCGGCACGGTGTCTGCTGCATCGGGGCGCCCCGGGTCGCCGTACATCCCGGTCGCGGCGAGCGGGCTCAGCTCCAGGAACGGGCTGCCCGGGTCGAGCAGGGCGTCGACGCGGTCGCGCACCAGCAGCTTGCCGCGGTCGGTGTGCTTGGTGCGGGCGGCCTCGCTGCCGCCGAGGCGGGCCGTCGCCAACCGCTCGCGGAGCTCGGCCACGAGGTCTGTCATCTCTGGGGGCACTCCGTCAGGTTAGCGATCGTTAACCTGCACGTCCATGCCGAGGAGTGCCGAGTCGGCGCGATGTTGCACAGCGCAGGCCGAGTCGGCCGTTAACGGGCGCTAACCTTCGCGAATGAGCCAGGCGCGCAGCGACGAGACGCCGAGTCGCCGTGAGCAGATCCTCGCGACCGCGGCCGACCTCTTCGCCGCCCGCGGCTTCCACGGCGTCTCGGTGGCCGACCTCGGCTCGGCGTGCGGGATCACCGGCCCGGCGCTCTACAAGCACTTCGCGTCCAAGGACGCCGTGCTCGCCGAGATGCTGGTGTCGATCAGCGAGCAGCTGCTGGCGGTCGGCACGGCCCGCGTCAGCGCCGCCAGTGGTGCCGAGCAGGCGCTGCGGGCCCTGGTCGACTGGCACGTCGACTTCGCGCTGCGCCACCGCGCGCTGATCATCGTCCAGGACCGCGACTGGGAGTCGCTGCCCGCGCAGGCCCGCGAACGGGTGCGCACGCTGCAACGGTCGTACGTCGACCTGTGGGCCGCCCAGCTCCGCGAGCTGCACGCCGGGCTGGACCTGACCACCGCGCGGGCCATGGCGCACGCGGCGTTCGGGCTGATCAACTCCACGCCGCGCACCGGCGCCCTGCCCGACCCGTCGCTGCACGACGTACTGATCGCCATGGCGCTGCGGGCGCTCCTGCCCTGCCCGGGCGACCCTCCCGCCTAGGGTGACGAGATGGGCAGGAGACGGGCAGTGTGGCTGCCGCTGGTGGCGGCGCTGCTCGGCGCGGCTGCAGGGGTCGCGACCGCCCTCGTCGTGCCCGACGAGCCACCGGTGAGCAGCGAGTCGTCGTTCAACGACCCGCTGCGGGTGGGGGTCCCGCTGGTCGACCTGGAGTGCACGGGAGACGCAGTGATCGTGCTCGGCTACGGCGAGACCGGGGCGCCGTTGCGCTCGGCGGTGGTCAACAACCCCGACGACTCCGTGCGCTACCTGCGCACCGACGACTCCTGCGCCACCCTCTGGGCGCCTCCGGGCGTGGACCTGCCGGAGTACGTCGCCTACAGCGGCCCCTACGACACCCTCGTCGAGCCGTGCCGCGAGCGGCTGACCGGCGCGCACAAGAACGACGACGTCACCCGGCTCAACGGCGGCAACCAGACCTACGTGAAGTGCGTCTGCGAGGTCGCCAGCGCCGACCTGCGGGTCCTCTCCCGCAGTGACGGCACCGACCCCGAGACGGGTATCTGGGTCCGGTCGCTGCAGAACACCCTGGTGGACATCGATGCCGACGCCGGCCGCGAGGACGGCTTTGCTCCCAGCGACGTCACCGGGGTCTTCGATGCGCGCACCGAGGAGCGCGTCAAGGAGTTCCAGGAGGGCCGCGGCGACATCGTGCCGGCCACCGGTGTCGTGGACGAGCTGACGTGGAAGGCCTTGACCGACCGGGTCTGCATCACCTACGACTACTGAGGTCAGAAGAGATGGTCGATGCCGGTGGCCGGATCGTCGACCAGCTCGAGGATCCGGGCGGCCCGGAGGGCGGCGTCGACGGCCGCGTCGACGTCGTCGGCGTCCTCGTCCGCTGCCGCGGCTGCGTCCGCTGCGGCTGCGGCCGTCGGAGACGCCTGCTCCGTGGTGGAGCGCTCATGCAGGTCGGCCAGCAGTGCATCGCGCGGGACGCCGCGCAGGTGGAGCAGCACGAACGGGTCGGCCTCGACCAGCCAGGTCAGCTGGTAGAGCACCGCCAGCGCGTGCGGGCAGGGGTCGGCCCAGAAGCCGCAGGTGCACGAGGAGCCGAGCTCGCCACCGTAGGGCAGCAGCTCGGCGCCGAGCTGGTCGGCGTGCTCCACCAGGGTGTGGGGCAGGTCGCCGGCCAGCAACGCAGCGACGCGTCCGGCCTCCGCCGCGACGGTCTCGACGAGGGCGTCGCGGCCGGCGGCGTCGAACACCGGCACGGTCCCTGAGGCGGTGACCAGGCCGCCCTCGTCCTCGACGCTCGCGACGAAGCCGCCCGGCGTGACGGTGATGCCCCCCACGTGGCCCCCGCGGGCGAGGGTGCGCGCCCTGCGCAGGTCGCCGTCGGCGTACGCCGCCTCCTCGACCGCGCGCACCCACGCCTTGCCCCACCAGGTGCTGGCCCGCGCCGGGCGGGTGCGCGCCGCGAGACGGGAGTGCACCACGGTGGAGGGCTGCACGGTCACGGCCTCCGCAACGTCACCAGGTCGCGCAGCTCGTCGTTGCTCAGCTCGGTGAGCGCCGCCTCGCCGCCGCCCAGCACGGAGTCGGCCAAGGCGCGCTTGCGCGTGAGCAGCTCGGCGACCTTCTCCTCGATCGTGCCCTGGGTGATGAGCCGGTGGACCTGGACCGGTCGGGTCTGGCCGATCCGGTAGGCGCGATCCGTGGCCTGGTCCTCGACGGCCGGGTTCCACCAGCGATCGACGTGGATGACGTGGTCGGCCCGGGTGAGGTTGAGCCCGGTGCCGCCGGCCTTGAGCGAGAGCAGGAAGACCGGCACCTCACCGGCCTGGAACCGCCTGACCATCGCATCGCGCTCACGCACCGGCGTGCCGCCATGGAGGAACTGGTGCGGGATCGAGGCCTTCGCGAAGTGGGTCTCGAGCAGCCGCGCCATGGCGACGTACTGGGTGAAGAGCAGCACCGCCCCGTCCTCCGCCAGCACCGTGCCGATCAGCTCGTCGAGCAGGTCGAGCTTCTCCGAGCGACCCGCGAGACGGCCGTTGGACTGCTTGAGGAAGTGGGCCGGGTGGTTGCAGATCTGCTTGAGACCGGTGAGCAGCGCGAGGACCAGGCCGCGACGGGTCTCCTCGTCGGCCTCCTCGATGCGGCGCATCGAGTCGCGCACGAACGACTCGTAGAGGACGACCTGCTCCTGGGTGAGCCCCAGCGGGTGGTCGGTCTCGGTCTTGGCCGGCAGCTCGGGGGCGATGCCGGGGTCGGACTTGCGGCGGCGCAGCAGGAACGGCCCGATCAGGTCGGCGAACTGCCGCGCCTTGGTCGGCTCGAGACCGGACTCGATCGGGCCCGCCCACACCTTGCGGAAGGCGTTGCGACTGCCGAGCAGCCCTGGGGTCGCCCAGTCGAGGATCGCCCAGAGCTCGGTCAGGTTGTTCTCCACCGGGGTCCCGGTCAGTGCCACCCTCGCCTGGCTCTCGATCGCCCGCAGCGCCCGCGCCGTGGACGACTGGGGGTTCTTGACGTGCTGGGCCTCGTCGGCAACCACCAGGTCCCACGGCACCTGCTCCAAGGTGGCGTGGTCGACCCGCATGGTGCCGTACGTCGTGAGCACGAACCCGCCGTCGTGCTCGAGGTCCTCGAGCGAGCGCTGCGTGCCGTGGAACCGCCGCACGGGGACACCCGGAGCGAAGCGCTGGATCTCGGCCTCCCAGTTGCCCAGCAGGCTCGCCGGGCACACCACGAGCGTCGGGCCGGTCGCGCCGGCGTCGCGGCGGTGCAGGTGCAGCGCGATGAGGGTGACCGTCTTGCCCAGGCCCATGTCGTCGGCGAGACACGCGCCGAGACCGAGCGAGGTCAGGTCGGCCAACCAGGTGAGGCCGTGGCGTTGGTAGTCGCGCAGGTCGGCCCGCAGGTGCGGCGAGGGCTCGACCGGGTCGCGCGTGGCCGCGGTGAGCAGCTGTTCACGGACCTTGAGCAGCGTGGCCCCGACGACCACCTGGGTCTGGCTCACCTCGCCGCGGTCGTCGGCCGGCTCGAGCTGCACCACACCGGTCAGCGCCGCGGCGACCGCCTGCACCGGCTTGACCGTGCGGACCAGGCGCTTGCGGGCCCGCCTGGCCATCGCCGGGTCCACCACGGTCCAGTGACCGCGCAGCTTGAGGATCGGTGCCGTCGCCTGGGCGAGCTCGTCCATCTCCTCGGGCGTCAGCGGGTCCCCGTGGAGCGCGAGCTGCCACTTGAACGCGAACATCGCGGCCGTACCGAAGAGGCCCTCGTGGAGCGGCTCCTCGCGCTGGCCCTTGGCCTTGCCCTTGCCGGCGCCGCCTGGTGGCGAGGTGCGATCGAGGACGGCGCTGGCCGTCAGGTCGCGGCCGAGACTGCGCGGCCAGAGGACGTCGATGCCGCGGTCCTTGAGGGCACCGACGCCGTCCTCGAGGAGGCTGACCAGCTCGTCGGTGTCGAGGGTGATCTCGTCGGGCACGCGGAGCTCGAGCAGCCGGTCGAGCACCGGCCAGACGTCTGCTGCGGCCCGCAGGGCGATGCTGGCGTGGGTGCGGGCGCGCTCACCGAAGCCGTGGCTGGCGGTCGGCCCGCTCTCGGTGAACAGCACCGCCGCGTCGCAGAGGTGGAGCGGGTTCTGCTCGTCGTGGACCTGGAGCACCAGGCGCACAGCCCCAGCGACCAGCTCCTCCTCGTCGGCCTCGACCCGCAGCGAGATCGTCACCAGCTGGGGGAGGTCGGCGTCGGCGTCCGTGCGGTGGCGGGCCAGTCGCTGACGCAGCCGTGACTCGAAGCCGTGGCCGCCGCGCTGACTGCCGCGCTGACTGCCCGCCCCGGACGAGGGCGAGCTCGGTGTGCTGGCCCGGTGGGCGGTCGACCGGGGAGCCGAGCGCGGCATCGCGTCGCTGACGGCGTCGAGCACCTCACGCACCAGCGCCTGGGCGGTCTGCTCGTCGACGTCGTCATAGGACCGCGAGCGCGCGAGCATCTCCACGCGGTCGGTGTCGGCAGCATCCAACGGGCTGGCCCGCCAGCTGCGACCGGCCTCGTCGGGCTCGAACTTGCCGGCCGCCACCAGCCGCATCCCCAGCAGCACCGCACCGCTGAGCAGTCCCACGCTCGGGTGCACGTCGTCGCGCGCATGAGCCTTGGTGAGCACCGGCAGCGCAGCCCGGATCGGCAGCGAGATCGTGCGCCGCTCGTCGCTGAACTCCACCACGCCCTCGCGCGGCGGGACCGCCGGGCGGAAGGTCGCCGGTCCGGTGACGGGCACGAAGCTCACGGGCGACCTCGGATCAGGGTGGGACGGTGCGGCTGGACCAACGGGACTCCCGACGCTAACGCGTGGAACGGCTCCGTCGTTCCATGGGGAGTTCTCGCTCGCGATCGAACATCCCGGTGGCGCCGACCAGGCGTTCCGGTGCCGGTCGTTGGTCGAGCCAGCCGAGCCCACGGCGAGCCCGTCTCGAGACCGGCCGCACGACGTCCGTCTCCAGGTTGCACGGCGACGCGCGCGTCGGTGATAGGGGGAGGTCCTGAATAGGCTGGGCGACATGACCCTCCTCGACCTACCCCTCGCCCGCCTCGACGGAACGCCCGGCACGCTCGGCGACCTGACCAGGGGCAAGCCCGCGCTGCTGGTCAACGTCGCGAGCAAGTGCGGCCTGACGCCGCAGTACACCGGCCTTGAGGAGCTGGCCTCCGAGCTCGGCGACCGCTTCACCGTGGTGGGGCTGCCGTGCAACCAGTTCGGCGGGCAGGAGCCCGGCACGTCCGAGGAGATCGCGGAGTTCTGCTCGGCCACCTACGGCGTGAGCTTCCCGATGAGCGAGAAGATCGACGTCAACGGCGACGGTCGGCACGCGCTCTACGCCGAGCTCATCACGACGCCCGACGAGAGCGGCTCGGCCGGTGACGTGTCGTGGAACTTCGAGAAGTTCCTCATCGCCGCTGACGGCTCCGTGGTCGCCCGCTTCGGTCCGCGCGTCGAGCCGCTCGACGAGCGCGTCGTCAGCGCGATCCACGCCCAGCTCGGTTGACCGCCCGGCGCGGCTGACGGAGCTGGCCGGCACAGGTCCGCGTGACGCACGCGTCCAGCAGCTGCTCGCCCGGGCCACCGGCAACGACAAGCGGGGAACATGTAACACGGTGAAACCCCATCCACCCGCCCGCTGCAACGGGGCTCGTAGATGGGGTAACTGCGTGTTACAAGTGCGCCACCCGCCCCGTGACCACCGGCAGGTCCGCCAGGGTCGCGATGCCGGGGGCGGCGGCGACCACGGCCGGGACGGCGTTGGTGACCGGCATCGCGGTGTAGATCATCCCGAGGCCCATGAAGCCCTCCTCGGTCCAGTCGACCGGGGGCAGGCAGTGGATGACCGTGCGCATGTTGGGCAGGCCGAAGACCTGGATGACGTGGCCGTGCGCGAGCGGCTTGGGTGGCACGACGTGCGAGCCCATCGTCCAGTTGAAACCGACGCTCACGACGTTGCGATCACCCACCCAGCCGCGGTGGTAGCCCATCACCCCGGCCACCGTCCCGGCCGGGATCTGCATGAAGCCGAGGTCGGAATCCGCGGTCGCCACCGTGAACTCCACGTCGAAGCTCATCCGGTCCAGCGTCACGCCCATCGCGTCGGCCATCATCGCGGCCGACTCGGCGAACACCTCGCTCTCGACCCGCACCGACTCGGCCAGGCCCGGCGTGTCGGGTGGCTGTGAGAAACCCATCGCCGTCTGGGTCCCGGCCGACTCGTAGGTCGAGCAGTCCACCGACTCGGTGATCCGGATCTCGTCGACCCGCTCGCAGGCTCCACTGAGCACCATGCCCACCATGTTGGTCAGCCCGGGGTGGGCGCCGCTGCCGAAGATCGTGGAGCCGCCCGCTGCGCAGGCAGCCCGGACCCGGTCGAGGTCGGCAGGAGCCTGCTTGCCACCCGTGATCCACGCGGCGCTCGAGCAGACGTTGACGCCCGCCTCGAGGAGCCGCACCAGGTCGTCGATGCTGGGCCAGAGCGGGTTGTAGCAGCAGGCGTCCGGGCGCAGCGCCAGCAGCGCGTCGACGTCGTCAGTCGCGCGTACGCCGGTCGGTGACGGCCAGTCGCACAGCGCGGCCGCGTCGAGGCCCACCTTGTCCGCGCCGTGGGCGAAGACGCCCACCAGCTCGAGGTCGGGGCGGGCGAGGATCGCGCGCAGCGAGCGCCGGCCGATGTTGCCGGTCGTCCACTGGATCACGCGCAGGGGCTGGCTCATGCCCGTCACACTAGAACGCGTTCTAGTTCGTCGTCCAGGCGATCCCGCCGGCGGACTCAGGACTGAAGGGCGAGGACGAGCGGGAGCACCTCGGTAGCGCCGGCCTGTCGCAGCGCGTGGGCAGCCCGGGTGATCGTCCAGCCGGTGACGACGAGGTCGTCGACCAGCAGGACCGGCCCGGACGGCACCTCGCCCTGCAGGGCGAAACGGCGCCCGACTGCGGCGACGCGCTGCGCGGAGTTCATCGCGCCCTGGCCGGGCGCGACGTCGGGGTCGACGATCGCGTAGTGCGCCACGACCGGCACCGCCAAGAAGCGGGAGAGCCCCTCGGCGAGGTCGGCGGTCAGCGCCGGTCGGGTGGCTGACTCGACCACGGCGATGCCCTCGACGCGCGGACGCCAGTCGCCGAGCACCTCGACCATCGCCTTGGCCAGCCCCACCGGCACAGGCCCGTCGCCGGCGCCGGGGCGGAACAGCTCGCGCAACGCCTGGCCGTAGCCGAGGTCGGTGAGCCGGGCGACCGCCCGGCCCTCGGAGGCGCCGGCGGAGATCTTGCCCTTGAGGTCGATGCCCATCGTGGCCAGCCCGGTCGGCCACATCTTGCGAGGCTCGACCACGACGCCGGGGCGCGACAGCCGCGCCTCGGCCTCCTCGACCGCAGCCGACGAGACCTCTGAGGAGAGCGCGAAGCCGCCGCAGTTGTCGCAGCGACCGCACGGCACCGCGTCGGGGTCGTCGAGCTGGTCGCGCAGGAACCACATGCGGCACTCGGTCGTGCGCAGGTAGTCGAGCATCGCCTGCTGCTCGCGCTCGCGGGCCTCGGCCACGCGGCGGTAGCGCTCCTCGTCGTAGGTCCAGGGCTGCCCGGTGGACTCCCACCCGCCCCGGACGCGCCGCACCGCGCCGTCGACGTCGAGCACCTTGAGCATCGTCTCGAGCCGGTTGCGGTTGAGCTCGACGCGGGTCTCGAGGGCGGCGGTGCTCAGCGCGCGCCCCTCCTCGGCCAGGACGTGCAGGGTCTGGCGGACCAGCTCCTCGCGCGGGAAGGCGAGCGAGGCGAAGTAGGCCCAGATGTCGCGGTCCTCGATCGCGGGCAGGAGCACCACCGTGGCACGGTCGTCATCCTTGGCCAGTCCACGACCCGCACGACCGACCTGCTGGTAGTAGGCGACCGGGGACGAGGGCGCACCCAGGTTGACCACGAAGCCGAGGGTGGCGTCGAAGCCCATGCCGAGCGCGCTGGTGGCGACGAGAGCCTTGACCCGACCGGCGATCAGGTCGGCCTCGAGGGCAAGGCGCTCGGTCTGCTCGGTCTGGCCGGAGTAGGCCGCGACGTCGTGGCCGCGGGAGCGGAGGTAGTCGGCGACCTCCTGGGTCGCGGCGACGGTCAGGCAGTAGACGATGCCGGAGCCGGGCTGCTCCGCGAGGTGGTCGGCCAGCCAGGCCAGCCGTTGCTGGGCGGTCTTGAGGTGGACCACACCCAGGCGCAGGGACTCCCGGTCGAGCGAGCCGCGCAGGACGACGACGTCGCGGCCGAGCTGCTCGCTGACGTCGGAGGTGACCCGGGCGTTGGCGGTCGCCGTCGTCGCGAGCACGGGGATGCCGGTCGGCAGGTCGTCCAGCAACGTGCGGATGCGGCGGTAGTCGGGGCGGAAGTCGTGGCCCCAGTCGGAGATGCAGTGGGCCTCGTCGACGACCAGCAGCCCGCAGGTCGCTGCCAGGCGCGGGAGGACCTCGTCGCGGAAGCCGGGGTTGTTGAGCCGCTCGGGGCTGACGAGGAGGACGTCGACCTCACCGGCACGGATCGCGTCGTGGGTGGACTCCCAGTCGGAGAGGTTGGTGGAGTTGATCGTCACCGCCCTGATGCCGGCGCGTTCGGCCGCGGCGATCTGGTTGCGCATCAGCGCGAGGAGCGGGGAGACGATCACCGTCGGGCCGGCGCCCTGCTCGCGCAGCAGCAGGGTCGCCACGAAGTAGACCGCCGACTTGCCCCAGCCGGTGCGTTGCACGACCAGGGAGCGACGCTTGTCGACGGCGAGCGCCTCGATCGCGGTCCACTGGTCCTCCCGCAGCGTGACGTCGTCGCGCCCGACCAACGCCCGCAGGTGGGCCTCCGCGCGGTCGCGGACGCGCCCCCGGTCGAGGGGTCCGTCCATGGTCTGCGAGTCGGTCGAGGTCACCCGCCTTGTCTACCAGCGACCAGGGACAGCGACGCGACCGCGTCGGGCGAGCTCGCCGGGCAGGTCGACGACAGGCTCGCGGCTATTCGCTGCGGTAGGTCGCCGCGGTCGTCACCGGGCGCGCGATCGACGTGCGGGTGTGCAGGTCCCAGCGCGCCAGGATGTCGCCGACGTGCTTCTCGACCGTGCGGGGGCTGACCCCGAGCTCGGTGGCGATCGCGACGTTGCTCAGCCCCCGGGGCGACGAGGGCCGCGACGACCTGTTGCCGCTCGGTGAGGGGCGGCAGGGTGGCCAGTCGGCGCGCGTCGTCCGGGGCCAGGGGGACGAAGCGGTCGAGCACGCCCGGCAGCGCGACCCGGGTCGGCACGCCGAACGCCGCGAGCACGCGCGAGACGTGCGCGCGCACGGTGTGCTCGGAGACGTGCAGCAGCGCGGCGATGTCCTTGTTGGCGCCACCGTCGGCGACCAGCCTCGCGACCTCGGACTCCCGTGCGGTCAGGCCCTGCCAGCCGCTGCCCGACAAGGGCCGCAGCCGGAGGCCGATCGGCCGCAGCTCGCGAGCCGCCGAGCGTCTTGCCGAGCGGTGTCCGCGCTGCTCGGCCTCGGCCACCATCGCCTGCAGGACCTGGGCCGCGCCGGCCCGACCGCCCGGGCCGCGCTGGAGGATCCGGGCGCGGGAGAGGACGATCTCGCCCTCGGCGTACTCGATCGTCCGCTCCACCTCACGCGCCCGCGCCACCGCCCGCTCGCCCCAGGCGACGGCCTGGTCGACGTCGCCGCGGGCGAGGGCCACCCGGCTGTGCAGCCGCGCGACGGTCGAGTCGGCGATCGGTGAGGCGAGCAACGGTACCGAGCGGTCCTGCCAGGCCTCGGCGGCGTCGAGGTCGCCGGCCGCGACCGCCAGCGTGGCGAGCAGCTCCAGGCCGAGGGCGCGATCGATCACGTTGAGCGCCTCCAGCCCCGGGCCGTGCCCGGCCAGCAGGACGCGGCGTGCCGACTCGGCCACCTCCCCGACCGCGATCAACCCGAAGGCGACCAGCATCTGCGCTCCGGCGGCGAGCAGGTGGGTGGGCTCAGGGACGTGGACGTCGACCTCGGCGGCCAGGCGTCGTACGTCGGCCGGATCGGCATCGTTGCCGCGCACCAGGCAAGCGGTCGCGGCGCTGAGCGCGACGATCGGGCCACCGGTCTGCGGCGTCGGGGCCGCACGTCGTACGGCGTCGGCGTCGGCGATGTGGCCGCGGAAGGCGAGGAGCCGGATCCGGCTCGCGACCATCATGTGGTGGAACGGGTGGACCTCTCCGCCGAGGCGCAGCTCGTCCCAGAGGCTGGGGCCGAGGCGCTCCTCGACGTCGTGGGCGAGGTCCAGGCGGGCGTGCGCGAGGGCCGCCTCGACGAGGAGGTAGCCCGCGAACCTCCCGGTCGAGCGCGTGACGTCGGGCAGGACGGCACGGGGATCGGCGAGATCGGCCAGGACCTCGTCGGAGTCGGGCCTCGGGTCGCCCGACATGGCCCACGCCGTCGCACCGACCAGCAGCCACCGGGCGTCGGGGTCGTCCTCAGCCGGCGCCGGGACCGCGAGGGCGCACTGCAGGGCATCGGCCCACCGCAGCGTGACCACCAGCCCGACGACGCGGAGCGCCCCGCCCCAGGTGGGGTCGGCGTCCTCGGTCGTGGCCAGGTGGCTCTCGAGGTGACCACCGACGATCGCGTCCAACAGGGCCGACAGCGACCCCTCTCGATCCCCCTGCGCGGCCACCCCTCCAGGGTAGGCGCGGAGGGCTGTGGGTGTGGGCGATCTCGTGGCGGGGGATCAGGCTGGGGTCTGCGGGGTCAGCGTTGTCAGTGCTGTCCCTGTTGTCCGTGCTTTCCGTGGGGCCTCAGGCCGACGGCGTACGGCGCGAGCGGTGGATCAGCGCGCCGACGCCCGCGCCGGGGAGGGCCGGGAGGAACACCAGCAGCGCGAAGAACAGCCAGCCGTCGCGCAGCTCGTCGACGAACGCGCCGGCCGTGTCGGTGCTGATCACATAGGCGAGCGTGACGGTCGCGCCCACTCCCGCGCCCGTGAGCAGCCACACGACCACTGCCGGCAGGAATCCACGGCGGGCGCCGTCCCACGTCGCCCAGGCGAGCGCCACGACCACCACGATGAGGAAGAACAGCAGGCCGGCGCCGAGGGCGTCGGTGCTGTCGCTGCGCGAGATCGCCTCGACGAAGACCAGGTAGAAGAGCGTGAGCAGGACGGTGCGGACGACGGCGGCGGCGAGGACGCGGAGGAGCGGCATCTGGTGAGCATCCCGCACCTGGCCCCGGAGTGCGAATAGGCCGGATCCCACTGAGCGGCTACGAGGTCGTCAAGGACCCGGTCGTGGTGCCGGGCTCCGTGGAAGGCTCGATCCAGGTGAGCTGTCCCGACGGCAAGGTCGTCACGGGTGCCGGATCCTTCTGGGGCCAGACCTCCGTCGCACCGCAGACCTACCCCAACAGCAGCACCCCGACCGAGGCCTTCATCGCCGAAGGGATCAACCCCAGCCCCAACGACAACCTGCTGGTGCTGACGGTCTACTGCGTGGAGTCGGACTGAGCAGGCGTCGTACGCCGCCGGCCCGGCGTCACCAGATCCGCACGCGCTCCTCGGGCGCCAGCCACAGGGCGTCACCCTCGGTGGTGCCGAAGACCTCGTGGAACTCGTCGAGGTTGCGCACGATGTTGGCGCGGAACTCCGGCGGGCTGTGCGGGTCGATGGTGAGGTACTGGCGCTCCTGCTCGGCTCGCCGCTTGGTCCGCCACACGTAGGCCCAGTTGAGGAACAGCTTCTCGCGGTCCTCGCGGGTGGCCGAGCCGTCGGTCGAGATGACGAACGCCTTGTGACCGATGGTCAGGCCGCCGAGGTCGCCGATGTTCTCGCCGACGGTCAGCGACCCGTTGACCTGCTCGCCGGGCAGCGCGCGGGGCGAGAACCCGTCGTACTGCGCGACGAGGGTCGTGGACTTCACCTCGAAGGCGGCCTTGTCCTCGGCGGTCCACCAGTCGTTGAGGTTGCCGTCGCCGTCATATTGCGCGCCCTGGTCGTCGAAGCCGTGACCGATCTCGTGGCCGATGACCGCGCCGATGCCGCCGTAGTTCTCGGCCGGGTCGGCGTCGGGCGAGAAGAACGGCTTCTGCAGGATGCCGGCCGGGAAGCAGATCTCGTTGGTGCCGGGGTTGTAGTAGGCGTTGACGGTCTGGGGCAGCATGAACCACTCGTCGCGGTCGACCGGGGCACCGATCTTGGCGAGCTGGCGGTCGGTCTCGAAGCCGGACGCGGCGGCGACGTTGCCGAGCAGGTCGTCGGGCGTGACCTCGAGCGCGGAGTAGTCGCGGAACGTCTCGGGGTAGCCGATCTTGGGACGGAAGGTCGCCAGCTTGTCGTAGGCGCGGTCCTTGGTCTCCTCGGTCATCCAGTCCAGCGTGGAGATCGACTCGCGGTAGGCAGCCAGCAGGTTGGCGACCAGGTCGTCCATCAGCTCCTTGGAGCGGGGCGGGAAGTGACGAGCGACGTACTCCTTGCCGACGGCCTCGCCGAGCGCCCCCTCGACCAGCGACACCCCGCGCTTCCAACGCGCCCGCAGCTCGGGCGTGCCGTTGAGGGTGCGGCCGTAGAAGTCGAAGTTGTTCTCGACCAGCTCGTCGGTCAGGTAGGGCGCCGCGGAGCGGAGGACGTGGCTGAGCAGCCAGTCCTTCCACTGCTCGAGGGGGACCTCGTCGAGGACGCTCGAGAGGTGGGAGAGGTAGGACGGCTGGCGGACGACGACCTCGGCGATGATGTCGGTCTTGCCGCCGAGGTTGGTGACGTAGGCGTTCCAGTCGAACGACGGGCACAGCGCCACCAGGTCGTCGGCGGTCAGCAGGTTGTAGGTCTTCTGCACGTCGCGGGTCTCGGCGCGCTCCCAGTGACCGGCGGCGAGGCGGGTGTCGATGGCCAGGATGGTCGCGGCCGCGTCGGCGGCGGACTCGTGACCGCCGAGCTCGAGCAGGCGGGTGAGGTAGCCGACGTAGGCGTCGCGGGTCTCGGCGAACTTCTCGTCGCGGTAGTAGGACTCGTCGGGAAGCCCGAGCCCGCCCTGCGCGATGTGGAAGAGGTAGCGGTCGGACTGGCGGCTGTCGGTGTCGACGTAGGACCCGAACATCCCGTGCCCGCCGACCCGCTCGAACTCGCCGAGGAACGCCGCCAGGTCACGCACGTCGCGCAGCGCAGCGACCGCCTCGACCAGGGGCCGCAGGGGGCGGGTGCCCAGGTGGTCGATCCTCTCGGTGTCCATGAACGAGGCGTAGAGGTCACCGATCTTGCGGGCGTCCTCGTCGCGCGGCTCACCGGCGGCCAGCTCCTCGATGATGGTGTGCACGTGCTGCTCCGCCACGTCAGCGAGCTGGACGAAGGGTCCCCAGCTGGAGCGGTCCGACGGGATCTCGACCTCGTCGAGCCAGCGGCCGTTGACGTGGCCGAAGAGGTCGTCCTGCGGGCGGATGTCAAGGTTCATGCCCTCGCGGGCGTCATCGAGGATGCTCACGCTCCGACCCTAACCAACCGCGGGTCACGCAGGCAGCCCGCGTCTGGACAGGGCTGCTAGAACTGAGCCCATGAGCCAGCTGCGCGTCGTCGCCACCATCCCGATCAAGCCCGAGGGCGTCGCCGCCGCCGGGCCCGCCCTGGCGGCGCTCGCTGCCGCCTCACAGCAGGAGGAGGGCTGCCTGGGCTACGAGGTGTTCGCCTCGACGTCGGTGCCCGGCACGTTCGTGACGATCGAGTCCTGGCGCGGTGCCGACGACATGACCGCCCACATGAGCACGCCCCACGTCGCCACGGCCTTCGAGGTGCTCGGCCCGGTCCTCGACGGCGACCTGGCGATCCACCAGCTCGACGCGGTCTGAGGGGGTCGGCCCCGACCTCGGCTGCAGTCGTGTGTCCCAGACCGCGCCTCGGCGCTTCCTCCGGCACACGACCCGACTGACCGGGGCACTCAACCCGCGTCGCGGAACCCGTCGGCGCCCAGCAGCGGCACGACGTCGCTGACGTCCAGCTCGGCCGCGACCGCGACGTCGGCGGCGAAGTCGACGGCCGCGAGCTCCTGACCGCCCGCACACGCGAGCAGCCGCTCCGGCAGGCGGTCACGCACCGCCAGGAACGCCTCGCGCGCCAGCTCCGCCTCCGGGCTGAGCAGGCCCGGGCTGAGCAGGCCCGATGGCGGCACCCGCGAGCACCAGCGCGTCCACGACCGCCCCGGCCCCCCACAGGTCCTCCGCGGCAGGACGGAGCGTCCCGTCGGGCCACCGCTCCCCCGCCGGTACGACGGCGAGGACCGCACCAGCCGCGACCCGGGGCGCGAGCCAGCGGGCGACGGCGGTGCGATTGCGCAGGCACGCCCCGACGACCTCGACGCCGGCGTCACGCAGCCCGGAGCTGATCGCCGAGCCGTTGGGGGACGGGAGCACGATCCGCTCGATGCCGCTCACCTGCGCCATCGCCGCCGGCGACAGGCTGACCGTGGCTCCCGGAGCGATCGAGCGCTGCTCGAAGCGGCCGATCGCCAGCACCGCACCGAGCGCCTCTGCGTGCGCCGCGGCACGCTCGTCGCGCCACCCCCAGGGGTGCACGACCATCCCGCGCTCGACCGCCACGGTCAGCGTCGTGGTGAACGACAAGACGTCGACGACCACCGCGACGTCGGCGCCCGCGGCGATGGCGGCCGCACCGGTCGGCCCCCACTCGAGCCGGACCCGGTGCCCGGCCTGGGCGTGCGCCGCCGTCCGGGAGTCGGGGCGCGGGTCACTCATGCGCCATCGCTGCCGTGACCCGCTCCCGCACGAAGGCGGCGGTGCGGTCGAGGGTGCGGGTGGCCAGGTGGTGCTCGCGGCCCCGGTCACCGAGCGCCTGTGCCTGCTCCGGGTGGTCGTGCACCCAGCGCAGGTGGGCGGCGGCGGCGTCGAGGTCGGGCTCGCCCCAGTGGGCCTGGGGCGGGTAGGGCCGATGGCCGGGCCCGACCGGAACCCGGCTGACCGGCACCAGCAGGGCGGTGCTCTCGTCCATGAAGTCGAGGTTGCCCGAGTAGCCGGTCGCCAGCACCGGCCGCCCCCGCACCATCGCCTCGGCGAGGGTCAGCCCGTAGCCCTCCGCACGGTGCAGCGACGCGTAGGCCTGGCAGCGGTCCATCAGCGCGCCGAGCTCGGCCGCGCCGACGTACGCCTCGAGCAGGTGGACGTCGCGGCGGCGGGCGGCCGCCCGCCGCAGCAGGGCGCGGTCCTCCGGCTTGAGGTGTCCGTTGATCGCCTTGACCACGAGTGCCGGGCCCTCGCCGTCACCGAAGGCCCGCGAGAACGCCTCGACCAGGCCGAGCGGGTTCTTGCGGTCGAAGACGCTGAGGTGGTCGAACGCGGTGAGGACGTAGGGGCCCTCGGGCAGCCCGAGCGCCGCGAGGTCCAGCGCCGACGCCGGGCCGGGCACCCGGGTCGGCAGCGGCACGGTGAGCACCGGCTTGTCCGTACGGCGGGCGACGGCCCGGCGTTGTGCTGCGACAGCGTCCAGACCTCGTCGACCAGCGCGAACGCGTCGGCGTACGCCGGGAAGCGCTCGACCTCCCAGGCCCAGACGCCGATGACGTAGCGGTCTCGGTGCAGGTCGGGGGCGTCCTCGACCCACTGGGGGAACTGGTCGGCGTTGACGACCGCGACGGTGACCGGGTGTGCGTCGCCGGCGGTCTCCTCGAACGCCGCGTCCTGGCGGCTGCGGGTGCGCCGGTGCACGCGGGTGGTGAACGGGAGCCCGGACCTCTCGGTGGCCTCCACGAGCAGCCGGCCGAGCTCGCCCACCCCGAGCTCGCCGGCGAAGTAGCCGGCCAGGTTGACCCCGGCCGACTTTCCGCGCCTGCGTGGCAGGCGCGGTCTCACCGCAGCCTCACGACGGACTTCCCGAGAGTGCGGCGCTCGTCCATGTCGACCAGGGCCTGGCCGAAGTCCTCGAGCGGGTAGACCTTGCCGATCGGCGGCTTGATGACACCGCTCGCCATCATCGGCTCGAGCGCACGCCACTGCTCCTGCATGTAGCCCGGGCGCAGCATCGCGAAGGCGCCCCAGCCGACCCCGCGGACGTCGACGTTGTTGAGCAGCAGCCGGTTGACCTTGACCTGCGGGATCCCCTGCCCGGAGGCGAAGCCCACGACGAGCAGGCGGCCCTGCGGAGCCAGGACCCGCAGCGAGTCGGTGAACGCGTCGCCGCCGACGACGTCGAGCACGATGTCGACGCCCTTGCCCTCGGTCAGCGCCATCGTGGCGTCCTTGAAGCCGTCGAGCAGCACCGCTTCGTCGGCACCGGCCGCGCGGGCGACCTCGGCCTTCTCCTCGGTGGAGACGACCGCGATCGTGCGGGCGCCGTAGCCCTTGGCCACCTGGAGGGTGGCGGTGCCGACGCCGCCGGCGGCACCGTGCACGAGCACGGTCTCGCCCGCGCGGATCCCACCACGCTCGGCGAGCGCGAACTGAGCCGTGAGGTAGTTCATCGGCAGCGCCGCGCCCTCGTCGAAGGAGAGCGAGTCGGGCAGCGGGAAGGTGAACATCGCGGGGATCGCGGCAAGCTCGGAGGCGCCGCCATAGCCACCCACGGCCGCGACCCGCTGGCCGGGCTCGAAGCCGGGGCCGCTCACGACCGTGCCGGCGACGTCGACACCGAGGGTGAAGGGCAGCTCGGGCTTGAGCTGGTAGTCACCCCGGCTCAGCAGCAGGTCCGGGAACGACGTCCCGACGCTGTGGACCTCGATCAGCACGTCGTCGGGGCCTGGGGTGGGCTCGGGGACGTCGCGGATCTCGATGTCGGTGGGACCGGTGGTGGTGACGACCTGGACTGCACGCATGGGGGCACGCTACCGACCCGCCCTCCCGCGGGCGTCGGGCCATCCACCGGGGGCGCCGCACCGAACGACAAGGGTGAGGCTCAGCGACCGGATCAGCGCCACGATGATGCATGCCAGCGCCCGCTGGACGGTGAGGTACGGCGAGGAGCTGCGGTTCGCAGGCACCGCCCTGCCCGCGCCGCGCAAGGCCAAGGTCCCGACGCGACACGGAGCCGTGCCGGTCCACGTCTACACCGACCCCGCGTGGGACCGCGCGGAGCCACGGGGCGTCTACGTGCACTTCCACGGCGGGGCGTGGCTGATGCGCTACCCGGAGATGGACGACTTCTGGTGCCGCTACCTGGTGGCCACCGCCGGCGTGGTCGTCGTCAACGTCGACTTCAGGACCGGGCCCTACGCGACCTATCCCGTCGCGCAGGAGCAGTGCCACGACGTCGCGGCGTGGGTGCACGACCACGCCGCCGACCGGATGCTCGCGCTGGCCGGTGCCCCGGTCGACGGCGACCTGCTCGTGGTCGGCGGCTTCAGCTCCGGGGGCGGCCTGGCCGCGTCGGTCTGCCTCCAGGCCCGCGACTCAGGTCGGTTCCGCCCACGCCTGCAGGTGCTCGGCGTACCCGCCCTCGACCTCGCCACCGACGTCTCCTCGAGCCCCGGCATGATCTCGCCGAGCCTGCGCGGGCTGGTGCGTCGCGTCTACTTCCCCGACCCGGCGACGCGCGGCGACGCCTATGCCTCGCCAGTCCTGGCCCCGGACCTGTGCGGGCTGCCGGCCGCCGTGGTCCTCACCGCCGAGAACGACAGCCTGCGCCCCGACGGCGACCGCTATGCCGCGCGGCTGCGCGAGGTCGGCGTCCCCGTGCTGCACGACGTGACCCCCGGCGCCGACCACTACTTCCTCTCCGCCGACCTCGTCCGGGCGCGCGCGACGATGGCGATGACGGCCGAGGCGGTCCAGCGAGCCGTGGCCGGTCCGTAGGCTCGGTGTCGTGACCACTCCGACCCTCGTCTACGACGCCGACTGCGGCTTCTGCACGCGCTGCGCCGACTTCGCCCGCGCCCGCGGCACCTACGCCGTCGCCCCGTGGCAGTCGCTCGACCTCGCCGCGGTCGGGCTGACCGAGCAGCAGGTCAGCGAGGCCGCCTTCTGGCTCGACGGCCGTGAGACGAGCCGCGGCGCCCGCGCGATCGCCGCGGCCCTGCGTTCCTTCCGGCCCGGGCCGCGGCTGCTGGGCTACCGCCTGCTCGGGCGGCTCATCGACCTGCCGCCGGTGCGGCCCGTGGCGGCGCTGGGCTATGCGCTGGTCGCGCGCTACCGCTACCGGCTGCCCGGCGGCACCGCCGCGTGCCGGGTGCCACCGGCCTGAGCCGACGACTTCAGCGCGGGTCGATCAGCGCGTCCATCTCGAAGTGCATCGGGTCGGTGTAGCGCCAGTCGCCACCCCAGGCGAAGCCCCACCTCTTGAAGATGCTGACGACCTGCCGGTCGAGCTCCCCGACGGTGCCGCGCTGGTTGCCCGGCGTGTTGATGTCGAAGGCGGTGCCGAAGGAGTGATTGGAGAGGCTCGTCGAGCCGGCGATGAAGCGCGGGTAGTAGCAGCCGGCGTACTCGCCGGGGTTGATCTTGTCGGAGAGCCCGCGGGCCACGATCTCCTCGAAGGCCGCGCGCAGCTGCGGGAAGACGAAGCGGTTGCACGTCACGGTGCCGAGGATCGGGATCTCCTCGGTGGAGATGTGCGAGGCCACCCACGAGGGCTCCGGTGCGATCCGGCCACCACCGATCACGGTGTAGTTGAAGGTGCCGACGACGTCGCTGACCGACCCGACCGGCGTCGCGGTCTGCTGGACGCTCGGGTCGATGCCCTGGCTGGTCGCAACATCGGTGAGCTGCACGGACACGCCGTCACCGGCGACGCCCTGGACGGCCTTGCGCACCGACTGCGGCGCGACGATGCCCGTCGAGACCAACAGCGCGTTGCCGGGCGTCATGCCGAGCTCCTCGCCCCACGCGGAGTTCACGACGGCATCGACCAGCGGGCTCTGCGGTGCGAACGCGCCGACGTGGACCTGCGGGGCGTCGGCGCCGACGCCGAGCTTCACGAAGCCGGCCTCGTCGATCGGCAGCTGCTTGCGCAGCTCGGGCAGCACCGCGACCTCGCCCGCCGCGACCCGGTCCCAGACCTCCTGGAGGTCGGCGGACCCGACCGGCGTGTAGTTACGGTAG
The DNA here is from genome assembly GCF_900113685.1 of Nocardioides psychrotolerans. GTDB lineage: Bacteria > Actinomycetota > Actinomycetes > Propionibacteriales > Nocardioidaceae > Nocardioides > Nocardioides psychrotolerans. The sequence goes on along the minus strand of NZ_FOQG01000006.1, from coordinate 195,809 downwards.
GTCGACGGGTCGACCGCTGCGATGTCGAGCACGTTGCCCTCGACCGTCACCTGCGCGTGGGAGAAGCTCACGACGCGTTGGATCCCCTTGATGGCCTCGATCGCCGCGACGGTCTCGTCGCTGAAGGCCGACTTGCCGATCAGGATCATGTCGGAGGGCTCGATGGCGCCCTCCCGCGGACCCGGCGGGTCCACGGCGTACGCCGGGTCCAGCGCGGGGGCGCTCGGCGCGCCGGACCCGGCCTGGCCGGGCTGGCCGGCCGGAGCGGGATCCGCGGAGCCCGACGTGCCTCCCTCGGTGCTGGACCCCGTGCTGGCCCCCGCGGCGGGCTCCTCGCCCTCGGAGGGCGACGCGCACGAGGGCAGCACCGCGAGGGCGACGACCAGCCCGGTCGTCGTCAGCGTGCGCCTGATGCTCATGTGACCTCCACCACCCAGGGTAGGCGGGGCGCGCAACACCCGCTGGCGGATGCTCGATTGCCGAGTCGGCCTTGCTTTACTGGCCCCTCACGCTCACGGCCTCCAGGGGGACACCTTGACCACGATCGAGGCCAGCGAGCTCGCGGGCGCCCGCACGCTGCTGTCGGCGCTGGAGCAGACCTTCTCGTCGCGGGTCTCCGGCCAGGAACAGGTCCGCACCGCGCTGCTGACGACGATGCTGGCCGAGGGCCACCTGCTCCTCGAGAGCGTCCCCGGCCTCGCGAAGACCTTGGCCGCCTCCACATTGGCGACGTCGATGGGTGCCGACTTCGCGCGGATCCAGTGCACGCCCGACCTGCTCCCCAGCGACATCATCGGCACCCAGGTCTATGACCCGCGCACCCACACGTTCGACACCCAGCTCGGACCGGTGCACGCCAACGTCGTGCTGCTCGACGAGATCAACCGGGCCAGCGCCAAGACCCAGTCGGCGATGCTCGAGGCGATGCAGGAGCGCCAGACCTCGATCGCGGGAGTCGTCCACCGGCTGCCGGAGCCCTTCATGGTGCTGGCCACGCAGAACCCCATCGAGGAGGAGGGCACGTTCGTCCTGCCCGAGGCCCAGATGGACCGGTTCCTGCTGAAGGAAGTGGTCGACTACCCCTCGTTGGCCGACGAGGTCGCGGTCCTCGACCGCATCGACGCCGGGACGCTCGGACCCCACGCCGCGCCGGTCACCGCGGTGCTCACCACCACCGACGTGGCCGGGCTCCAGCGGCTCACCGAGCGGGTCTACGTCGACGCCGCCATCAAGGACTACATCGTCCGGCTCGTGCACGCGACCCGCCACGTGGGTGAGGTGGTCGGCTCCGACCAAGGTCGCTACGTGGAGATCGGGGCGAGCCCGCGCGGCAGCATCGCGTTCCTCCAGGTCGCCCGGGCACTGGCGATCCTCGACGGCCGCAACCACGTGATCCCCGAGGACGTGCGTCGGCTCCGCCACGGCGTGCTCCGTCATCGCCTGCACCTCACCTTCGAGGCGCTCGCCGACCGGGTGCGGCCCGAGGAGATCATCGACGCCGTCTTCGACGCCGTTCCGTCCCCCTGACGCCCGCATGACCACCCACCTGCCCCGCATCAAGGCCCGGCTGGCCCTGCACTCCCACCGCCGGGTCCGAGGTGTGCTCCAGGGCGAGTACGCCTCCACCCACGTCGGTCGCTCCCTCGACCTCCACGACCTGCGCACCTACGTGCGCGGCGACGACGTGCGCGACGTCGACTGGAAGGCCTCGGCACGCAGCGGGCAGATGCTGGTCAAGCGCTACGTCGCGACCCGCAAGCACACCGTGCTCCTGGTCGTCTCCACCGGCCGCAGCATGGCGGCCGTCAACGACCGGCTGGTGCCCAAGCAGGACCTCGCGGTCTTCGTCGCCGGGGTCGTCGGCTGGCTCGCCGTCCGGCACGGCGACCTCGTCGGCGTGGCCTACGGCGACGCGCAGGGTGGTCGCTCCCGCCCGGCCTCCGGCGGCGAGCTGCGCCTGGAGCACTCCCTCGGGGCCGTGCACGACGCCATCAGCAGCGGTGGCGCGGCCTCCGACCTCGGCTCCGTCCTCGAGCACGTGGCGCAGGTCGTCCGCCGGCGCCGCACGATCATGGTCGTGGTCTGCGACGACCAGGTCCTCGACGACCGGTTGAGGACCCTCCTGCACCGGGCCCAGGCGCAGCACGAGGTGCTCGTCGTGACGCTCGGCGACCTCGACCCGACCCGCGACGACCTTCCCCGCCTCGTCGATGTCGACCACGGCGGACCGCTGCCTGACTGGCTGAACGGCGACCGACGGCTCCAGGAGGAGTACGCCGGCCGGCTGGCCGCCGACGCGCAGGACCTCACCGCGGGCCTCGCGCGGCTCGGCATCTCGCACGAGCACGTCGCCGACCACGAGGCGGCCGTCCCGGCGGTGTTCCGGCTCCTGGAGAGGCACCGCCGTGCTCGCCGCCGCTGAGCCGTCGGCCACGGGGCTGGCGGCCACGGGGCTGACCGGGCCGACGTCGTACTCGCCCTGGCTGACCTGGCTGGCCGTCCTGCTGGTCGTGCTGGTCGTCCTCTACTACGCCGGCGTCACCTGGTGGGCGCGCCGACCAGGTGGCCGACGCGGCACCCCTGCGCTCGCCGAGACCCGGCGCCGCCACCTCGCACGGCTGGACGAGGTCGAGGCGTCGGTGGGACGCGCGGAGCTGTCGCTGCGCGGCGCGCACCAGGCGATCAGCGAGATCGTCCGCTCCTTCGCCACGGCCGCCGGCCCGCTCGACGCCCGGCCCCTGACCCTCGAGCAGCTCCGGCTCGTAGGTCCCTCGGGGCTCGTCGACGTGGTGGCACTGGTCTACCCACCGGAGTTCTCTCCCGCCGCGCAGGGCGAGCCCGCCGAGCGACTGGCCCCGGCCCTCGCCGACGCCCGCGCGCTGGTCTCGGACTGGCTGCCATGAGCGACCTCCGCTGGCCGGTCCTGGCCCTGTCGCTATCGGTGCTGGTCCTCGCGCTGCTGCTGCTCTGGGCCAGACGTCCGCGCACGCGTGCCGGGGGCGGCGGCGTGCTGGTCGCCCACACCGCACTGCTCAGGAGCCTGCCTCGCTTCCGGTCCCTGGCCCGCCGTGAGCAGGCGGTCGCAGCGCTCGCGACGCTCGGAGCCGCGGCCATGGTGGTCGGGACGGTGCTCCTCGCTGCCCGCCCCACCCGGCCGGTGACGATCGAGCCGGACCGCAACGGTCGCGACATCATGCTCTGCCTCGACGTCTCGGCATCGATGGACCGGTGGAACCTCCAGGTCGTCGCCAGCTTCCGCCAGCTGTTGTCCGAGCTCGACGGCGAGCGCCTTGGGCTCACCATCTTCAGCGGCTCCTCGGTGGCAATCTTCCCGCTGACCGACGACTACGAATACGTCGACGACCGGCTCGACGAGGCCGAGGCGGCCTTCGCCGACGGGGACTTCGACTACTTCACCGGCGCCGAGGCCAGGGTCCCGCGCGCCAGCCAGACCGGCGACGGCCTGATGTCGTGCCTCCAGCGCTTCGAGGAGTCCGGGGAGCAGCGCGGCCGGGCCGTCGTGCTCGCCTCCGACAACGACCCCCTCGGCACGGGGATCTTCCTGCTGCCCGAGGCCGCGCAGGAGGCCGTCCGCGACGAGGTCGTGCTCTACGGGGTCGGCACGCCGAACATGTCGGACGAGCGGGCCCGTGAGTTCGCCGACGCCGCCCTGACCACCGGCGGGGAGATGACCGTGGTCGAGGACGACGGCGCCGTCGACGACCTGGTGCGCGCGATCCAGCGGCTCGAGCGGGAGCGGCTGGAGTCCCGGGCGACGGACATCGCCGTCGACGACCCCGCCACGCCGTTCTGGGTCACGCTCGGGGGCCTCGGCCTCCTCATCGGCGCAGCCCTGGTCGGGAGGCGCCGGTGAACCCCCTGGTCGACCTCCCACTGGTCGTGATCGGCGCGCTCTCGCTGCTCGCCGTCACGGTCGTCGGCGCCGTCTGGTCGCGGCGCAGCGAGCGCGGCGCCTGGCTCCTGCGCGCCTTCATGGTGCTGCTGCTGGCCGCGATCGCCCTGCGTCCCGGCCTCGGCACCGAGCCGGTCCCGACCAGCGCGGCGCAGGTCGAGGTGGTCGTGGTCATCGACCGGACCACCTCGATGTCAGCGCTCGACTGGGACGGCCGGCGGTCGCGGCTGGACGGCGTACGCCGCGACCTCACGGACCTCGTGGGTGCCCTGCCCACCGGTCGCTTCACCGTCGTGACGTTCGGGCGGCGGGTCGCCACCGAGCTCCCCTCGACCCAGGATGGGTCGCTGATCGCGGACACGCTCGCCCTGATCGGTCGCGAGCGGCCCTTCGCCGGCAGCGGCTCGCGGCTCGACCGACCGCTCAAGACGCTGACCGACCTCCTCGACCAGGCGCGGCAGCGCGCGCCCGACCGCCCGCGACTCGTCGTCCTGATGAGCGACGGGGAGAACACCAACCGCCAGGCCCAGGCGTCGTACGCCGACCTGGCGGCGGCCGTGGACGACGGCCTGGTGCTGGGCTACGGGACGGTCGCCGGGGGCCGGATGCCCGCCGACGAGGACCAGCCCGACAGCGGCTGGATCCAGGACGTCCGGACCGGCCAGGACGCCCGGTCGCGCCTCGCCGAGATCAACCTGCGCGCGGTCGCCGGGGAGCTCGGGATCCCCTACCTGCACCGCACCACTCCCGGCGGTCTCGACGACGTCGCTGCTGCGTGGGCCGAGCGTTTCCGCCACAGCGACCCCGCCCCCGGAGGCGAGGTTCCCGTCGCCCTCGAGCTGACCTGGGTGCTCGCCCTGGCGCTGCTGCTGCTGGTCCTCGTCGACCTGCGGCGACACTGGCGGCGGCTGCTCGATGCCCGACGGTCGCTCTCGTGACCAGCTCGACGCGACGTCGCGCGCGCAACCGTCTCTACCTCGTCGGGGTGCTGCCGGCGCTGCTCCTGCTGCTGGTCTCGGGGCGGATCGCGCTGGTGCTCCAGGCGGAGTCGTCGGGCCAGGACAACTATGCCCGCAGCGCCTTCGGGCCGGCGCGGGACAGCTTCGCGACCAACGCGCTCCTCAACCCCTTCGAGCGCTGGATCGCGCCCTTCGACGAGGGCGTCGCCCGCCACCGGGGTGGCGACCTCGGTGGCGCGGTCGACTCCTACGAGGTGGCCCTGGAGCACGTGCCGGAGTCGTGGGAGTGCGCGGTGCGCAGCAACCTCGCGCTCGCCCACGAGGCCATCGGGGACGCTGTGTCGGCCGAGCGTCGGGTGGCCGCCGAGGCGTCCTGGACGGCGGGGCGTGAGGCGCTCGCCGACTGCCTCACCCTCCAGCCACCGACCGGCGAGGACAGCGGTGACGGCGAGGACGACAGCGACCGGGCGGACGCCGCGCGCCAGGTGGAGGACCGAGCCACGGCCGAGGTCATCGACGCGCGACTGGCCGCCAAGCTCATCGACGCGCGCACCGACCCGGCCCCCGAGCCCGCTCCTGCGGTGCCACCGGATGAGACCTTCGCGGAGCGGGAGCAACGGCTCGACGAGCGCGACCGACGCTCGCTGGAGGAGCGGCGCGAGCAGGAGCAGGTCGAGCAGGAGCTCGAGGACCGCCCCGACCCCGACGACCCACCCCCGGTGCCCACCTGGTGAGTGCCACGTCGGCGCCATGGTGGCCCTGATGACTCATCCGTGGGCTTCCTGGAAGGCGACGCCCCACGGGTCGACGTCTCCTCCCAACGCGGACACCAGCACCTGATCGTGGTCGTCGATCACGACACCGGCCGCCCAAGACCCACGGACCAGTCACCCGAGCCGCCTTCGGATTCCGATCACCCGAAGCGCAGGAAGGCGGGGTTGCGGATCGTCACCCACGACAACGCGCCGCCGGCGACCAGCAGCCCCGCGCACACGAGCATCGCGGAGGAGTAGGCGGCGTCGAGGGCGACCGGGTCGGCGTACTGCTCCCCTCCCAGGCCCACCGCCACCGGCAGTGCGGCGACCGCGAGCAGCTAGCCCGCGCGGGAGACGGCGTTGCTGACGCCGCTCGCGATGCCGGCGTGCTCGTCGGAGGCCGCCGCGAGGACCGTGGCCGTCAGCGGCGCGACGAGCAGCGCCAGGCCGAGCCCGAAGACGGTGATGCCGGGCAGCACGTCGCGCCAGTAGACGACGTCGCCGCCGATCCGCAGCAGGAGCAGCGTCCCGACGGCCATCACGACCGGCCCGAGGCTCAGCGGTAGTCGCGGACCCAGACGAGCGCCGAGCTCTCCGCCTCGCGCCGCCAGCAGCAGCAGGCACGCCGTCATCGGCAAGGTGGCCGTCCCGGCGGCGAGCGCGCCGTAGCCGCCGACGGTCTGCAGCTGCAGGGTGAGGAAGAAGAGGATGGCGCCGAGCGCGGCATAGACGAGCAGGGTCATGGCGTTGGCCGCGCTGAAGGTGCGGTCGGCGAAGACGCTGAGCTCGAGCATCGGCTCCCGCTCGCGCCGCTCGACCAGGATGAACGCGGCACCCGCGAGCAGGGCCAGCCCGCCGGCATACGGCGCGAGGGGGCCGCCCCACTGGATCAGGGCGTACGTCGTGCCGCCGAGCGCCGCGGTCGCCAGCAACGCTCCGGTGACGTCGAGGTGGGCCGACGCGTGGGGGTCGCGGGTCTCGGGCACCGCCCGCTGCGCGACGACGACCGTCACCAGGGCCAGCGGTGCGTTGACCAGGAAGATCCAGCGCCATGACGCCGAGTCGATGAGCACCCCGCCGACGAAGGGGCCGAGTGCCGTGGCGATGCCGCCCAGGCCCGACCACGCCCCGATCGCCCGCGCCCTGTCCTCGTGTGCGAAGGCGCCCTGGATCATCGCCAGGCTCCCCGGCGTCAGCATCGCTCCGCCGACCCCCTGCAGCACGCGGGCCAGGATCAGCACCTCCGGCGTCGGGGCCAGCCCGCACAGCAGCGAGGCCCCGGCGAACCACACCGTGCCGACGACGAAGACCCGGCGCCGGCCGAACCGGTCGCCCAACGAGCCGCCGAGCAGGATCAGGCTGGCCAGCGACAGCAGGTAGCCGTTGGTGATCCACTGCAGCTCGGCCAGGCTGGCGTCGAGGTCCTCCCCGATGCTGCGCAGCGCGACGTTGACGACCGTCGCGTCGAGCATCGTCATGCCCGAGCCGAGGGCCGCGGCCGCGATGACCGCGCGACCCGTCGGTGTGCCGAGCCGTACGCCGCTGGCACCTGCGTCGCTCACGCAGGTGACTCTAGAGCGCCCCACCGACCCACCGACCTGCCCAGTCGGCGCGATGTCGCACGGGCTGCGACATCGCGCCGACTCGGCTCAGCGCAGGACGCGCTCGGAGATCCAGGCGATGTCGCGGGCGGTGTCCTCGGGCGACCCGCTGGGCTGCATGACGTGGCTCAGCACCACCCGCACGACCATGTCGATGGCGGCGTCGAGGCGGGCCGGGCCGAGGTCCAGGTCGTAGGGCGCGATCCGCTCGGCGATGACCCCCTTCGCCACGACCAGCAGGGAGTCGGCGTGGGTGGTAAGGAGCGGGAGGAGCTCGGTGTCGGCGCCGTGCGTCGCCGAGACGACCGCGTGCAGCAGCGGGTTGCCGTGGGCGAGCTCCAGGACGGTCTGCGACGCGCCGTGGATCGCGCCGACGAGGTCGTCGGGGTGGGCGTCGAAGGACACGCTCACGACGCCCATGAAACGATCGAGCTCGCGCAAGATCATGGCCTCGGCGAGACCGGCCTTGGTGCCGATCTCGTTGTAGACCGTCTGCCGGCTGACCCCCACGGCGTCGGCCAGCTTGGCCATCGTGACGTGCGACCAGCCCAGCTCGGACGTGAGCCCGACCGCTGCGTCGACCACACGCTCACGCATGGTCTCGACGGGCGGCAGGCTCACGTCCAGCAGCGTAACCATCAGCCCGTGAGCGTCAGCGCCAGGACGGGGCAGGCCTGGACGGCGGCGAACACCTGGGCCCGGTCGGACTCCGGCGGGGAGTCGTCGAGCACCGACATGACCTCGTCGCCGTCCGCGGTCTCCGTGACCTCGAAGTAGTGGTGGGCCATGGCCTCGCACATACCGAGCCCCTCGCACCTGTCACGGTCCACCTCGATCTTCACGGGGCCTCCACCGAGGTGAGGGGCACGAAGTCGACCTTCTCGCGGACCCCGCAGTCGGGGCAGCACCAGTCCTCGGGGATGTCCGACCAGGCGGTGCCGGCGGCGAAGCCCTGGAGCTCGTTGCCGGCCTCGACCTGGTAGGTGTGGCCGCAGCCGGGGCAGCGCGCGGCCATGACCTCGTCGGGCGTCAGGGCGGCAGCCGCGTCGGCTGACGCCTGCTCGGCCGCGATCTCCTCCGCGCTCTGCGTCACCGGGGGCGGGTACTTCGCGAGGAGCTTGTCCCGCTTGCCCGGCTGGAGGTTGGCCCGGGTCAGGTCACCGTCGAAGTGCGCGAGGACCCGGGGGTCCATCACCCGGCGGTAGAGGGGCGGGAAGAGCGCGAGGGTGATCATGCCGGCGTAGCCGGTGGGCAGGACCGGCGACTCCTCGAAGTCACGCAGCGTCTGGTAGCGACGGGTCGGATTGGCGTGGTGGTCGCTGTGGCGCTGCAGGTGGTAGAGCAGCACGTTGGTGGCGATGTTGTTGGAGTTCCACGAGTGCGACGGGTCGACACGCTCGAAGCGCTCCTTGCCGGGCTTGCCGACCTTCTGCCGCAGCATCCCGTAATGCTCCATGTAGTTGACGACCTCGAGCAGCGAGAAGCCGATGACAGCCTGGAGCAGCAGGTAGGGGACGACCTCGAGACCGAGCCAGGCGATCACGCCACCGAACAGCACGGCCGACATCACCCAGGCGTTGAGCACGTCGTTGCCGATGCGGAAGGGGTGCTGGTCGCGGCGGGCGTAGCGCTTCTTCTCGACGTTCCAGGCGCTCTTGAGTGAGCCGCCCACGGTGCGGGGCCAGAAGGCGTAGAAGCTCTCACCCATGCGGGAGGAGGCGGGGTCCTCGGGGGTGGCGACCCGCACGTGGTGGCCACGGTTGTGCTCGATGTAGAAGTGGCCGTAGAAGCTCTGGGCCAGGGCGATCTTGGACAGCCAACGCTCGTTGGCCTCCCGCTTGTGGCCGAGCTCGTGGGCGGTGTTGATGCCGATGCCGCCGATGCAGCCGATGGTTAGCGCCAGACCGACCTTGTCCCATGCGGTCAGGTCGCCGCCGATGCCGAGCGGGTCTCCGCGGGCGATGAGGTACATCGCGCCGACGAACCCGACGTACTGGATCGGCAGGAAGAGGTAGGTCACCCAGCGGTAGTAGGCGTCGGCCTCGAGCGCCTCGATGGCCTCGTCGGGGGGGTTGGAACGGTCGAGGCCGGAGAACAGGTCGATCGCGGGCACGATCACCAGGATCACCACCGGGCCGATCCAGAACCACGCGCCGAGCCCGGTCGCGAGCCACAGGCCGTAGGCCAGGAACGCGAGCGAGGGCACCACGAGCCCGATCAGCCACAGGTAGCGCTTCTTGTCGGTCCACTGGTCGCTCGACCCGGACGGGACGGTGCTGTTGGCGATGCTCTCGGTGGGGATCGCGGTAGGGGTCTGGGTGGGGATGTCCATCGTCAGCCTCCTTGCTGGTTTACAGGAAGGTAGCGTTTGTAAACGAGGTTGACAAGGGGTTGACGTTTGTAAAGTTCTCCGGAGTGCGACGTCAGGCGGTGACCATCACCTGGTCCGATGTCTCTTGCGCAGCTGGTCCAGAGCACTGGCGATCTGCTGGGCGAGGGCAGGCGCCGCCAACGAGCGGACGTGGAACAGGTGCCGGGCGGTGCGCAGCCCGATGGTCTTGCTCACCCGACCACTGCTCAGCTCGACGGTCGTGACGTCGCGCAGGTTGAGGTCCAGCATCGCCACGCCCTGGCCGGAGCGGGACGGCACGTAGTTGAGGTGCAGGCTCGTCAGCGTGAGACGTCCCGGCACCCACGCCGCGCCGAAGACGGCCTGGAACCGGTCCAGCACCGTGTCGGTGTCGGTGTCGCCGGAGCCGCCCGTCGTCTCGACCATCACGTGGCCGGTCTTCGACATCAGGACTCCGTAGGACATGACGACATTGTGCGCTGGACGCATGCATACTTCCAGGGCGCACTGGGTACTGGTCTAGATTCTGCCCGCGCCAGGACTGCCGAGCGGAGTCCGCTGGGGCCGTGGTGGCACTGGCCCCGGTCGTGACGGACCGCCACACTGACCCCACGAACGAGGCGTCGAGGGGTGCACGATGACACAACCGCGGGACCTGGGGCCTGCCTGCGCACGCTGTGGCACCCCGGCGGCGAGCGGGCGGTTCTGCACCGATTGTGGTGCTCCCGTCGGTGCTCCCGTCGGCGATCCGAGAGGCGATCTGGGAGGCGCTGCGGTGCCCGCGGCACCCGTCGTACGCGAGGGTCCGTCCGGGTTCACCCGCGCGATGCGCGCGGTCGCGCACTTCCGCACCCCCCTGGTCCTGCTGCCGCTCATCGGCGCCCTGGTGGTCTCGGGCGGGATCGGCGCGCGGATGCTCTGGGAGCAGGTGCCCGGGTCCGCGCCGCAGGTCGCGACCGTCCGCTGCTGGGACGGCGAGCGGCTCGTCGACCCGCAGGACTGCGGACTGCCCGAGGGCGTCGCCGGCCTGCGCTGGGTCTTCCCGTCCTTCCAGCCCGACGCGGACGAGTGCCGTGACGTGCTGCTCGACAACCCCGCCTTCGAGCGCCCCACGATGTGGGAGTGCACCGTCGAGATCGGTGGCTCCCCGATCGTCCTCACCTACAGCGAGCTGACCGGGGTCAAGCCGGCCCGCGCGTTCATCCAGCAGGAGTACGGCGACGCGGAGCGGCTCACCGTCGAGGCCGACAACGGCACGCCGGTCCGCTACGAGTGGCGCCGCGAGCTCGAGGAGGACGCAGGCTTCACCGTGACGTCGATGTACGTCGACTTCCCCTACGCCGTGGAGGTCCGCGCCGAGGAGCGCGTCCTGCGCGAGGACGCGCTCGCGACGATCGTGACGTTCCGCGGGGCGGCCTCGATCAGCTACCGCTGATCGCCCCGGATCGCCGCCGCGACCGCCTTGGGCACGTCGGGGTTGAAGACGCTGGGGATGATGAAGCTGGAGTTGAGCTCCTCGTCCTTGACGGACAGGGCGATCGCCTCGGCCGCCCGCAGCAGCATCTCCAAGGTGATCTCGGAGGCGCGGGCATCGAGGAGCCCGCGGAACACCCCGGGGAAGGCCAGGACGTTGTTGATCTGGTTGGGGTAGTCGGAGCGACCGCTGGCCACGACCGCGGCGTACTTGCCGGCCGCCGCCGGGTCGACCTCCGGGTCGGGGTTGGCCAGCGCGAAGACGACCGCGTCGGCGGCCATGTCCTTGATCCACTCGGCCCGGAGGACCTTGGGCGCGCTCACGCCGATGAACACGTCGGCGCCGGCGAGGCCCGCACGCAGGTCGCCGGAGACCAGACGCGGGTTGGTCGCCTCGGCGAGCTGCTTCTTGGCCGGGGAGAGTCCTGGCAGGTCAGGCACCAGGCAGCCCTCACGGTCGAAGACGACCACGTCGGTCACCCCCGCGGCCAGCAGCAGCGTGACGATCGCCGAGCCTGCCGCACCAGCGCCCGACACGACCACGCGAGCCGCTGCCAGGTCCTTCTTCACCACGCGCAGGGCATTGGTGAGCGCCGCCAGCACGACGATCGCCGTCCCGTGCTGGTCGTCGTGGAAGACCGGGATGTCGAGGCTGGCGCGCAGCCGGCGCTCGATCTCGAAGCACCGGGGAGCCGCGATGTCCTCGAGGTTGATGCCGCCGAAGCCGGGTGCGATCAGCTCGACCGCGCGGACGATCTCGTCGGTGTCCTGGGTGTCGAGGCAGATCGGCCAGGCATCGATGTCGGCGAAGCGCTTGAAGAGCGCCGCCTTTCCCTCCATGACCGGCAGCGCGGCGCCCGGCCCGAGGTTGCCGAGGCCGAGCACCGCGGAGCCGTCGGTCACCACGGCGACCGTGTTGCCCTTGGACGTCAGGCGCCAGACGTCCTCCGGGTGCTCGGCGATCGCCATGCTGACCCGGCCCACCCCCGGGGTGTAGGCCATCGAGAGGTCGTCGCGGTTGCGCAGCGGGACCTTGCTGTTGACCGAGATCTTGCCACCGAGGTGGAGCAGGAACGTGCGGTCGCTGACCTTGTAGACCTCGACGCCGGGCACCTCGTCGACGGCTGCCTCGAGCTCCTGGGCATGGTCGGCGTCGCCGGCCGAGCAGGTGACGTCGAGGACCAGACGGGTGCCGGTGGACTCGGCCACGTCGATGGCCGTGACGATCCCGCCGGCGGCGGCGATGGCCGTGGCGACCTGGCCCACGACCCCGTGGTCGGGCGCCGTGTGCAGGCGCATGGTGATCGAGTACGACGAGGGGGTGGCGGAGGGTCTTGACACGCTCGCCACCCTGGCCCCATCGCAGGGTTACGGGCAAGTCACAAGTACGCGGGCAGGGACCACAACGACCAGAACCGCGGAGGCGTCGCGGCGTGACCGCCGTCACAATTCTGCACTTTCAGCACTAGAGTGCAACAATGCACTCCATGGAGAAAAGTGCAACGACGCGAGAACGGCGCAGGCAGCAGACCGAGCACCGGATCGCCCTGTGCGCCCTGCGCCTGACCGACGAGCACGGGCTCGACGGCTTCACGATGGAGGACCTCGCCGAGGCCGCCGACGTCTCGCGCCGCACGCTCTTCAACTACTTCCCCAGCAAGCTCGACGCCGTGCTCGGCAACCCACCGGAGATCCCGCCGGCGGTGATGGCCACCTTCCACGCCGGCGGTCCCCACGGCCACCTGGTCGCCGACCTGGGCGAGCTGGTCCGGGTCATCCTCGACGGCAAGGACATCACCCGCGACCAGATGGAGCTCGGGCGTCGGGTCATCACCGGCGAGCCGCGGCTGATCATGGCCGCCCACGCCCGCTTCGAGGACATCACGGCCGAGTTCGTCGACGTGATCCTCGCCCGGGAGGGCCAGGCCTTCGGCGCCGACCGGGCCCGGCTGCTGATCCGGCTGCTGGTCGCGATCTTCGACGGCTGCCTGCCCCACTCCGAGCACGAGCCCGAGCGCTCGCTGGCCGACCTCTACGACGAGAGCCTGCGCGCGGCGCGCGAGCTCCTCGCCTGATCCTCCTCTTCTTCCACCGCTCCCCCGTCCTCACCCAGGAGACCTCGATGGCCACCCTGCTCCACCGACTCGGCAAGACGGCCTACCGCCGCTGGCCCCTCTTCCTCGCGGCGTGGATCCTCGCCATGGTGAGCGTCGGCGCGTTCGCGGCAACCATGTCGAAGCCGATGAGCGACTCGTTCTCGATCCCCGGCATCCCCTCCGAGAAGGCCGCCGACCTCCAGGCCGAGCTCTTCCCGGAAACCGTCGGCGCCTTCGACCAGGCCACGGTCAAGGTGGTGGTCGCTGCCCCCGAGGGCACCACGCTGGCGGAGCCGACGTACGCCGCCCAGGTCGACGACCTGATCGCCGCGCTGGCCGCCCTCCCGCAGATGCCCACGGAGCCACCGCTGGTCAACCCGGTGCAGGCTGCCGACACGCAGCGGGAGCAGATCGTGCAGGGCGCCACGGAGTCCGGGGGCTCGGTCACCGAGGCGCGGGCCAACGCCGACGCCATCTCGCCGCTGAGCGAGGACGGTCGGGTCGGCACCATCTCGTGGGCCTTCGACGTCGACACCGTCGCCGACGTGGAGCCCACCACGATCGAGCAGCTCAAGGAGGTCATGGCAGACGCCAGCACCGACGGCCTCACGGTCGAGGCCAACGGCTCCGGCACCACGGGCATGGCCGAGATCGGCGGCACCTCGGAGCTGATCGGCATCGGTGTCGCGCTGATCGTGCTGATCCTCACCTTCGGCTCGCTCATCGCCGCCGGCCTGCCGATCATCACCGCCATGGTCGGTGTCGGTCTCGGCATCACCGGCATCACCGCGATGACGGCCTTCACCGACATCGGCTCCACCACCCCGATGCTGGCCACGATGATCGGGCTCGCGGTCGGCATCGACTACGCGCTGTTCATCCTCGCCCGCTACCGCAGCGAGCTGCAGCACACCGACGACCGCGAGGAAGCCGTCGGCATCGCCGTCGGCACGGCCGGCTCGGCCGTCGTGTTCGCCGGTCTCACCGTCATCATCGCCCTGACCGCGCTGCTGCTCGTGGGCATCCCGTTCCTCGCGAGCATGGGCGTGGCGGCCGCCGCAACCGTCCTGGTCGCCGTCCTGGTCGCCCTCACGCTGCTCCCCGCCATCCTCGGCATGACCAAGTCGAAGGCGTTCGGCGGCCGGGTGCGGCACTACCGTCCCGCCCGCGAGAGCAGCGGCCTGATCCTCAACAACGGGGTCCGCTGGGCGCGCTTCATCGCCCGGGCCCCGGTTGCCTTCGTGATCGTCTCGGTGCTCGGCCTGGGCGCTCTCGCCCTGCCGCTGCAGAGCCTGCACCTCGCGTTCCCCAGCGACAGCACCGCCGCGACCGACACCACCCAGCGCCAGGCCTCCGACCTGGTCGCCGACGCGTTCGGCCCCGGCCGCGACGCCCCGATGCTGCTGGTCGTCGACGCCCGTGACGTCGCCGAGGCCGACCGCGGCACCGCGTTCGGTGACGTCGCCGCCTGGGCCTCGGGCCAGGAGGGCGTCGCCAACGCCCAGGTCGCCGGCACCAACGAGGACGGCACCGGCGCGCAGATCCTCGTGACGCCGGCCACCGGCCCCGAGAACACCGCCACCGAGGACCTGCTGACCGACCTGCGCGACGGCCAGCCCGACATCGAGGACCGGACCGGCACGACGATCGGCGTGACCGGCCTGACCGCCATCACCACCGACGTCTCCGAGCGGCTGAGCAGCGCGTTGCCGCTCTACCTCGCCGTCGTCGTGGGCCTGGCGTTCATCCTGCTGATGATCGTCTTCCGCTCGATCCTGGTGCCGCTCACCGCCACCCTCGGCTTCCTGCTCTCGGTCCTGGCCACGCTCGGCGCGACCGTCGCGGTGTTCCAGGAGGGCCTGTTCGGGATCGTCGAGGGCCAGCCGATCGTCAGCTTCATGCCGATCTTCCTGATCGGCCTGGTCTTCGGCCTGGCCATGGACTACCAGGTGTTCCTCGTGACCCGGATGCGCGAGGCCCACGTCCACGGCATGTCCACCCACGACGCGGTCGTGGACGGCTTCCGCAACTCCGCCCGGGTCGTCGCCGCAGCTGCGGTCATCATGATCTCGGTCTTCGCCGCGTTCGTGCTGATCGACGAGCCGATCATCAAGTCGATGGGCTTCGCCCTCGCCGTCGCCGTCTTCTTCGACGCCTTCATCGTGCGGATGACGCTGATCCCGGCCTTGATGTTCCTCATGGGCGAGAAGGCCTGGTGGCTCCCCGCCTGGCTCGACAAGATCCTGCCCAACGTCGACGTCGAGGGCGAGAAGCTCCCCCGCCCGCACCTCACCGGTCGGTCCCTCGAGGACGAGCTCGAGGACCTCGACGAGGACAGCAGCGTCAAGGTCTGACCCAGGTCAGCACCCCGAAAGGCCCCGGGCGCCCTTAGGGGGCCTTCGTCGTCTTCCTGTGGAATGGTGCAACCATGTATTGAAAGACATATGCTTCTGATGCCATACTAGTGCGGTGGAGATCGACTGGCCGAGATCGTTCGGCGCTTGGCTGGACACCCTCGAAGACGAGCCGATCGCGGGGACGGGCGAGCTCGAGAGCCACTCGACCTGGTCCTCGCCGAGCTCAAGGCACTTCAAGACCTCACCGAGGTCCCGGCCGAGGAGACCGCCACCCTTAAGGTCGTGCGCCAGTCCCGGACCAACATCGTCTGGCGGGTCTCACACCCTTACCGCGAGAACACCGCCGTTCGGCTGATCTGCTGGTCCCGCCGGGTTCCAACACCGTGGTCGTGGCCCTCTTCGCGGGAGACAAGGCAGCGATGGAAGACGCGTTCTACAACAGCGTCGGCAGTCGCGCCGATGCGTCGGTCGACCCCTGGAAGCACGAATCAGAATGGACGGACCCATGACATCGACATCTCGCTCCGACGAGCCGGTCACTGCCGAGCCCACATTCGTCCGGGGCAACAAGCGCCTCGACGAGATGCTTGCCAAGCCTGGCGTCGCGGAGAGGGTCGCCCTCATCCAGGCCGAGTCCCGCGAGCTGGACCGTGTCTATGCCGAAAACCTCGCGGTGATCCGCAAGGCAGGCGACCAGACCCAAGCCGAGGTGGCAGTGCGGATGGGAGTCGACCAGGGAGCCGTCTCCCGACTCGAGCGACGCGACGACATGCTCCTTTCCACCCTGGCGGACTACCTCCACGCCACGGGGGCCGAGCACCCGCGTCTCGTGGCCACCATCAACGGAGTCGAGGTCGAGCTGGACCTCGACCGACTGCGTCGCCGCGCTTGATCGAGTGGCGGGAAGAACAGGCTGGCGTCAGGGTCCGAGGACCCGCGCGAAGAACGTGAGCAGGTTGTTGTCGAGGTCGAGGGCGGCGAACTCGCGGGTGCCCCAGTCGGTGTCGTCGGGCGAGCCGGAGTCGGTGGGGTGCAGGACCCCGGCAGCCGCCAGCTCGTCGTGCAGGGTGTCGACCTCGTCGGCCGCGATCCGGCAGCTGGCCGTGCCGGCGATGAAGTCCTCCGCACCGGTGCGGACGGGGCAGTCGCCGAGGTCCGCCGGGTCACGCAGGCGCCATCCGGTGTCGCCGGCCTCCCAGAGGTGCAGCTCCGCGGCGTCACGCACGACGATCGCGAAGCCCTCGTCCTGGTGGCGCGCAACGAAGCCCAGGCGGTCGGCGTAGAACGCGACCGCCCGGACCACGTCGGTGACCGGCAGGGCCGGGACGGTGCTGGTCAGACGCATCGGGGCCTCCTCATGGCGAGGCCGCCCATGGTGCTACTTCTTCGGCTGCTTCGACAGGTGGTCGAGGAGGTTCTTGGAGAACCGGTCACCCATGGTGGCCATGACGCCCTTCATCGCGCTCGTCACCGCCGGCGAGGAGAGCCGCGGCAGCGGCAGGCTCGCGCAGATGTCGAGACTGGTCTCCAGCCGGGTGCCACCGTCGGCCTCGCTCAGGGCATACCAGCCGTTGACGCCGGCCCGCTCCTTCTGGCCCTGCGCCGGGTCGTGCTTGAACTCGATGCGCTCGAGGTCGGTGAGGATCATCCGCTCGCTGAAGACCGGTGCGAAGCCGATGCCGAGCACCTCGAGGCCGCTCATCGACCAGCGCCAGTGGTCGCCGTCCTCCACGATCTTCTTGACGAAGGGCGTGAACCGGGCCACCAGGTCAGGGTCCACGAGGACGTCCCAGATCTTCTGGCGGTCGTAGGGGACGAGCGCCTCTGCCGTGGTCGCTGCTGAGAAGGTCGCCATCTCGATCAGGCCTTGAGTGCCTTCGCGATGTCGCCCTCGATCTTCTCCGGCTTGGTGGTCGGGGAGTAGCGGCTGATGACCTGGCCGTCCTTGCCGACGAGGTACTTGGTGAAGTTCCACTTGATCTTGCTGCCGAGCAGGCCGCCCTTCTCGGAGCGCATCCACCGGTAGAGCGGGTGGGCACCGTCGCCGTTGACCTCGACCTTGCTGAACAACGGGAAGGTCACCCCGAAGTTGCGCTCGCAGAAGCCCGCGATCTCCGCGTCCTCACCCGGCTCCTGGTGGCCGAACTGGTCGCACGGGAAGCCCAGGACGGCGAAGCCCTGGCTGCTGTAGGCGTCGTGGAGCTCCTGGAGCCCCTTGTACTGGGGCGTGAACCCGCACTGCGAGGCGGTGTTGACCACGAGGACGACCTGGCCGGCGTAGGCGGCGAGGTCGACGTCCTGGCCGTCGATGCCCGCCGCGGTGAAGGTGTGGAGAGAGCTCATGGCCATATTGTTCCTGGCCGCGCCAAGTCCTGGTCGGGGTCTCACCCGATCATGCGGCCGGTCGCGCGCACGGGCTGCTGGTGCCCGGCCGGGTTGGCGTGCCCGTCGAGGTGCACGCGGACCAGCCGGTCGCCCAGGTCGAGGACCACGAGGTCGTCGCTGATCTCCAGCACCTCGCCCTCCACGACGTAGGTGAGCCCGTCGAGCCGCTCGAGGGTGGCCCCGGGCTTGCAGCGCACCAGGTCCTCGGTCGCGACCAGCGCGAGCGCGGGCGCCGTACGACCGCGGAAGCGGGCCAGCAGGAGTGCCATCACCAGCAGGAAGAGGTCGGCTGCCACGGTGATCCAGAGCCCGATGCGGCCGGAGACCTGGCCCTGCACGACGTACGCCGACGGCTGGTCGGGGAGCACGCGCACCGCGAGCTGCTCGGTCTCGACGGCCTCGTCGTGGGTGGGTGCGTCGATGCGGGCGGTCCAGAGCGTCTGCGCGGGGTCGACGTCGGTGGGGAACCGGAACTCCACGAGGTAGCCGGTCTCGTCGTCGGACGTCACCTCACGGGTGTCGGTGACAACTGCGGTCACGTCCACCCCGGAGCGCTCCACCCGGCTCTTGGTCCAGGTGGAGTGGGCGAGCGGCAGGTTGACCAGGACGAAGAGCAGGGCGAGCAGCAACAGCGCCTGGCGCCGACTCCTCACCGGATCCTCACAGGGCCTCGCCGGGGGGTGGCCACGGCTCGCCCCAGGCGGCTCCGTGGACGATCTCGGCGAGGGGGCGGCGCGCGCGGGGGCGCTGCTCGCGCTCCCGGTCGCGCTCCGGGACGTCGTCGGGGTTGCCGCGGGCGCCGATCGCGATGCCGCTCAGGACGCGGTAGTGGGCCGGCACTCCGAGCCCCGCGGCCACTGCCGCCTGGTCGAAGCCGCCGAACTGGTGCGCGTGCAAGCCCATCGCCCGCGCCTGCAGGGTGACGTGGGCGGCCGCCTGGCCGAGGTCGTAGTGCGCCAGCGCCTCGCTGCGCCCGCCGTTGCCGTCCTCGTCGGGCGCGACCTGGGTGGCGGTGACCAGCACGACCGAGGCGCGCGGCACCCACCCGGCGTTGCCGCGGCTGAGGTGCTGCGTCAGCACGTCGTGGCTCGCGCTGCCCCGCTCGGCCACCACGAACGCCCACGGCTGGCTGTTGCCCGAGCTCGGCGCCCACTGCGCGGCGTGGAGCAGCGTGCCGATCTGCTCGTGGGTCAGTCGGTGCTGGTCGTCGAAGATGCTCGGGCTCCACCGCGATCGCAGCGGCTCGGCCAGGTGCTCGGCTCCCGGCATCGGTGCGTGGTCCATGCGCGTCATTATCCCGGGTCGGCGCCCCGGCACCTCACCAGGCGGCGGTGGTGCCCGTCGCGCCGACGACGTAGGCGAGGAACGCGGCGAGCGCGTCAGGGTCCTGGTCACGCTGCCAGCCGAAGGTGGTGGGGCGCAGGGCCCGGTCGTGCCAGAAGTGCTGGCTGCCTGCCGACTCCGGGCGGGTGGCGACCAACCAGACCGCGGTGTCGGCGCCCGCCTCGGCGGTGCGCAGCAGCGGGCCCATCACCTTGTTGAACGTGGGGAGGCTCTCGCTCACCCCCGGGGTGGCCACCCAGCCCGGGTGCATGCTCTCGACGCGGATCGTGCCCCCGCGCAAGCGGTCCGACCACGCGTCGGCCAGGACCACCTGCATCCGCTTGGTGCGCGCATAGCCCTGCACGGCGTCGTACGCCGCCTCGCGGAACTCGATCTCGTCGGGCTCCGAGCGCAGGCCGGCGCCATACATCCCGCCCGAGGACATGAAGACCACCGAGGAACCCTCGGCCGCACCGAGGAGCGGCAGCAGGAGCTCGGTCATCAGGTGCGGGCCGAGGACGTGGGCGGCCAGGGTGAACTCGTGGCCCTGGGGGCTCTCCTCGCGCTGCTGGGTCATGGTGCCGGCGTTGTGGACGATGCCGTGGAGGGCCTCGACGCGGCCGCTGAGCTCGTCGCACCAGGCGCGGACGGCGTCGAGGTCACCGATGTCGCACACCTCCTCGACGAGGTCGGCGGTCGGCACGTCGCGGCGCAGCTCGGCGGCGTAGCGCGAGACCTTCTCGGGGTTGCGGCCGAGCAGGTGGACCGTCGCGCCGAGGTCGAGGAAGGAGCGGGCCATCGCCTCGCCGATGCCGGAGGTCGCACCGGTCACCACGACCCGCTTGCCGTGCATCGAGCCCGGTGCCGGGTCGGCGGGCCACCAACGCCTGCGCAGGCCGGAGCCGATCTTGGTGTAGCCGAGGACCAGGGAGCGGTCCAGGGCGGCGTCGAGGAAAGTGGTCGGGCTCATGGGCCCCACGGTAGGGCCGGCCCCGAAACCCGACCTCAGGGACCATGGGCCCTGGCGGGGCCAGAGCTGACCTGGTCGGCCGCGGTCAGGTGGCCTGCAGGTTCCCGGCAGCAGACTCCCCCCATACCCCGACTCCCCGTGAGGAACCCCATGTTCGATCTCATCAACGGCATCCCCTTGCACCCGCTCGTCGTGCACGCTGTCGTCGTCCTCCTTCCACTGGCCATGCTCGGCACCATCGCCATCGCCGTCCGCCCGCGGTGGCGGGCGACCTACGGGCCGCTCGTCGTCGGCGCGGCGCTGGTCGCCACGATCCTGTGCCCGGTCGCCACCTCGAGCGGCGAGGCCCTGGAGAAGCGCGTGGGTGACCCCGGCGAGCACGCCGACCTCGGCGAGAGCCTGGTGTGGTTCGGCCTCGCCCTGGTCATCCTCTCCGCCGCGCTGGTCTACCTCCAGCGCCGGCACGACAAGGCCGTCACCGCCGACGCGAGCGCCGCCACGGCCAAGAACACGATGCTCACCGTCGTCGCCGTGCTGGCAGTCGTGGCCGGCCTGGCGACCACCGTGCAGGTCTATCGGGTCGGCGACTCCGGCGCGCGGGCTGCCTGGGGAGACGCGGTCACCTCGTCGACGGGAGACTAGGCCCGTGCTCATCGGTGTCTGCGAGGACGACGCGTCGATCCGACGACTCCTTCAGCAGGCACTGGCGTTCGCCGGCCACGAGGTCCTGGTCGCCCACAACGGGGGTGAGGCACTGCGGCTCTTCGGGGCCGACAACCCGGTCGACGTGGTCGTCATGGACATCGGACTCCCCGACTCCGACGGCCTCGACGTGACCCAGGCACTGCGCTCCGCCGGCCAGGCTGCCCCGGTCGTGTTCCTCACGGCCCCTGGGCGACCTGCACGACCGGCTCTCGGGCTTCCACGCCGGCGGCGACGACTACGTCGCCAAGCCGTTCGACGTCCAGGAGCTGCTGGTGCGCATCGAGGCGCTCGGGCGGCGCGGCCGACCCGCGCCGACCCCGCTCCCCGGGCTGGTGCTCGACCCCGCCGCCCACTCCGCCCGCGCCGCGGGGGGCGAGGCCCTGCTCACACCCACCGAGTTCCGGATGCTCGCGGCGATCACGTCCCGCCCCGGCGAGGTCGTGAGACGACGCAGCGTGGTCGCCGCAGCGTGGCCGGACGGCGCGATCGTCAGCCAGAACACCGTCGACTCCTTCATCCGGCACATCCGCGCCAAACTCACCAGCATCGGCTCGTCGGTGACGATCGAGACGGTCCGCGGCGTGGGTTTCCGGGTCCGATGAGGGCCTCGCCGGCCCTGCTCGGCCCGTTCCGCCGCCAGATCGTGATGCTCACGGCGTGCGTCACGGCGCTCGCGATGCTGCTGCTCACGCTGGTGCTCCAGCTGATCCTCTCCGGGCTCAGCCGCGGCCATCGCCGCATGGGTGGTCGGTCGGGCCCTCCGACCGGTGGCCCTGCTTGCCGGGACCGCCGCGGACTGGAGCGAGCACGACCTGGGCCAGCGCTTCGACCTCGGCCCCCCGGGCAACGAGATCACCGCGCTCGCCGCGACCTGGACACCCTCCTCGACAAGGTGGCCGCCGCCATCCGCTCCGAGCAGCGCCTCACCTCCGAGCTCGCCCACGAGCTCCGCACCCCCCTCACGACCCTGCTGGAGATGGCCCGGACCGCACCGGCGGTGCCCGAGATCGCGGGGATGACCTCGTGCTCGCTGGCCGAAGCCGTGCGGGACGCCCTGGCTGCCTCCGGACCGCAGGGGGCCGAGGTCAGCACCGACGTGGCCGACCACCGGCTGGCCATGCCCGTCGAGGTGGCCCTGCGCGCGCTGGCACCGGTCGTCCGGCTTCCACAGGTCTGAGGCGTTGCCGCATTCACGAGTCGGTGTCCGACCCCGGTCGCGGAGCTCGGGCCGGACCGACTGACGCTGGCCAGCTGCGGGCATCCCGCGCCGAGATCGGTGACGATCTCGCCCTGGTGCTCATCGAGCACGAGGGCCGCGCCACCTCCTGAACGTCGCTGATCCGACACCCCGGGCCGCTCCAGCCGCTACGTTGCCCGGACGGACGCCGACGTCCGCCGTCACAGGAGCGTGCGCCATGGGGTTCATCTCGCCCAACCTGCCGGACCTCGACCGCGAGGAGTGGGCCCGCGGCTCGCGCATGGAGCGGATGCGACCGATGGTCCAGGACTGGGCCCAGGCCGGGTTCTCGGCGCCCGAGGCCGTCTACGTGCTCTACACGGCCAAGATCGCGCTCTACTGCCTCGGCGCGGCCCTGTTCACCGCCGCGACGCCCGGGATCGGGGGTCTCGGGGACATCGCCGATTGGTGGAGCGAGCCGATCTTCTTCCAGAAGGTCGTCGTCTTCACCCTGCTCTTCGAGGTGCTCGGTCTCGGCTGCGGCTTCGGCCCGCTGACGCTGCGCTTCCTGCCGCCGATCGGCGCCTTCCTGCACTGGCTGCGGCCCGGCACCGTGCGGCTCCCACCCTGGCCGTCCGTCATACCGCTCACGCGCGGGACGCACCGCACCCTCGTGGACGTGATCCTGTACGCCGGGCTGCTGCTTGCCGTCGTCCAGCTGCTGCTCGCGCCCGGGGTCGGCCCCGGCGTCGGGGTCATCGACCCGCTGCTGTTCCTGCCGCTCTTCGGGCTGCTGGTCCTGGTCGGGCTGCGCGACAAGACGATCTTCCTGGCGGCGCGCACCGAGGTCTACGGGACGCTCGCGGTGTTCTTCCTCTTCTCCTCGGGCAGCGGCGGCGACACCGACATGATCGTCGGGCTCAAGCTGATGATGGTGCTGATCTGGTGGGGCGCCGCGACGTCCAAGCTCAACCAGCACTTCCCGCACGTCGTGTCGGTGATGATGAGCAACAACCCGCTGCTGCGCGTCAGGGCGGTCAAGCGCCGCTTCCACCGCGACTTCCCCGACGACATCCGGCCGTCGCGGATCTCGACGAACCTCGCCCACGGCGGCACGGTCGTGGAGTACGTCGTGCCGCTGGTGCTGCTGCTCTCCGACGGCGGGCCGGTCACGGCGGTGGCCGCGATCGTGATGGTCTGCTTCCACCTCCAGATCCTGACCTCGCTGCCGATGGGCGTCCCGCTGGAGTGGAACGTCTTCATGATCTTCGGCATCGGCTTCCTCTTCGTCGAGAACGCAACGGTCGGCGTCGGCGACCTCGGCAACCCCCTGGTCCTGGTGGTGATCGCGGCCGCCGCATCCGTCGTCGTGCTGGGCAACCTCTTCCCGCACCAGTTCTCCTTCCTCCCCGCGATGCGCTACTACGCCGGCAACTGGGCCACCTCGCTGTGGTGCTTCACGCCGTCGGCGGTCGCGAAGCTCGACGCCTCGGTGGTGAAGGGAGCCCGGCTGCCGGCCACGCAGCTCGAGATGTTGTACGGCGAGGAGACCGCGGCGCTGCTGGTCCACAAGGGCTATGCGTTCCGCGCGATGCACACCCACGGCCGCGCGCTCTTCGGGCTGATCCCCCGCGCGTGCGGGCCCGACCACGAGACCGACTACTCGCCCCACGACGGCGAGTTCGTGGCGGGCGTGACGCTGGGGTGGAACTTCGGGGACGGCCACCTGCACCACGAGCAGCTCCTCGCCGCGCTGCAGGAGCGCTGTGCCTGGGAGCCCGGCGAGGTCCGGCTGATCGCGCTGGAGTCGCAGAGGTTCTGGGACCCCCGCCAGGAGTACCGCCTCGTCGATGCCGCCACCGGAGAGCTCGAGCGAGGTGTCGTGCACGTCTCTGACATGCTCGAGAGGCAGCCCTGGGCCGGCGAGATCCCGGTCCACGACGTCGTCACCGCAGCTGCCCCGATCCTGAGCCCGGAGGCCTGACCACGTGCCCACCGCTATCGTCGTCGGCTCCGGCCCCAACGGGTTGGCCGCGGCCGTCACGCTGGCGAAGGCGGGCGTCGAGGTCACCGTCCTCGAGGCTCACGAGACGATCGGCGGCGGGACCCGCACCAGTGAGCTGACGGTCCCCGGGCTCCTGCACGACCACTGCTCGGCGGTCCACCCGATGGGCGTCGCCTCGCCGTTCATGCGCGGCGCCGACCTCACGTCGTACGGCGTGACCTGGCGCTATCCCGAGGTCGACCTGGCCCACCCCCTGGACGGCGGGCGGGCCGGGGTGATGGTGCAGGACCTCGAGGAGACCCGGGCGTTGCTCGGGGCCGACGGCGATGCCTGGGCCCGGCTGTTCGGCCCGATCGCGGACTCCTTCGACGACCTGGCGCAGGACCTGATGGGCCCGATCATGCACGTCCCGCACCACCCCCTCCACCTGGCGCGCTTCGGCCTGCGTGCCCTGCTGCCGGCCTCGACCGTCGCGCGGCGGTGGCAGACCGACGAGGCGCGGGCGCTCTACGCAGGGGCGGCCGCCCACGCGTTCTTCCCGCTGCACCGCCCCACCTCGTCGGCGATCGGGACGATGCTGCTCGCCGTCGGCCACCGCTTCGGCTGGCCGGTGCCCGAGGGCGGGTCGGCGAAGATCACCGACGCCCTCGCCGCGATCGTCCTCGAGCACGGCGGTCGCCTCGAGACCGGTGTCCGTGTCCGCTCGCTCGACGACCTCCCGCCCACCGACGTGGTCATCCTCGACCTGGCCCCCGCCGGGGTCGTCGAGGTCGCCGGTGACCGGCTGCCCCGGCGGGTGCGGCGCGCCTACGAGCGCTACCGCCACGGCCCCGGGGCCTTCAAGCTCGACCTCGCCGTGCAGGGCGGCATCCCGTGGACCAACGAGCACGCCCGCCGCGCCGGCACCGTGCACCTCGGCGGCCGCTTCGAGGAGATCGCCGAGGCGGAGATCGACATCCAGCGTGGCCGGATGCCCGCCCGTCCCTACGTCCTCCTGGCCCAGCAGTACCTCGCCGACCCCACCCGCTCGGCCGGCGACGTCCACCCGGTGTGGGCCTACGCGCACGTGCCGACCGGCTACGACGGTGATGCCTCCGAGGCGATCATCGCCCAGATCGAACGGTTCGCCCCCGGCACGCGCGAGCGCATCGTCGCGCAGGCCACCACCTCCACGTCGGCGTGGGAGGACTACAACCCCAACTATGTCGGCGGCGACATCGTCACCGGCGCCAACGACGCGCGCCAGGTGCTCTTCCGGCCCCGGCTCGCCCTCGACCCCTACGCCACGGGCATCCCCGGCGTCTTCATCTGCTCCGCCGCCACCCCTCCAGGCGCCGGCGTGCACGGCATGGGCGGCGCCAACGCAGCCGCCTCCGCGCTGCGACACCTGCGCTGACGTGCCGGACGCCGAGTCGGCGCGATGTTGCACCCAACGCCTGCGACATTGCGCCGACTCGCGCTGCTCGGGACACCGACCAAGCAACTGCTCGGGCGATTCGGATGTGACGAGCGCCGCGAGTCACTAGCGTCAGGGCCCATGACCAAGTCCGCGTCCCTGACCCGCGTGGCGATCGCCTACGCGTCCGCGCTCGCCGTCGCCGTTGCCTG
Organism: Nocardioides psychrotolerans; assembly: GCF_900113685.1. Taxonomy (GTDB): domain Bacteria; phylum Actinomycetota; class Actinomycetes; order Propionibacteriales; family Nocardioidaceae; genus Nocardioides; species Nocardioides psychrotolerans. Next base: position 170,132 of record NZ_FOQG01000006.1, on the reverse strand, counting down.
GCTGGCGCTGGGGCCGAGCACGGGCTCGATCCTGTGGGACGGCCTGGTGGCAGACCTGCTGGCGACGCTGGTGATCTTCGGGTTCAGCCGGTTCCACCACAACTCCAGCTTCTATGACGCCTACTGGTCCGTGGTGCCGCCGCTGCTGGCCGGGTGGTGGTGGAGCCAGAGTCCCGAGGCCAACGACACCCGCGCCGCGCTGGTGATGCTCGTCATCGTCGTGTGGGCGGTGCGGCTGACGGCCAACTGGGTCTACGCCTTCCCCGGCCTGCATCACGAGGACTGGCGCTATCCCCTCCTCCGCGACAAGGCAGGCAAGGCCGAGGCGCTCGCCGACCTCGGGGGGATCCACGTGGTCCCCACGATCCAGGTGTTCCTCGGCTGCCTCCCTGTCTACGTCGCCGTCACCCGGCAGGGCCGCGACGTCGGCTGGCTCGACGCCGTCGCGGTCGTCGTGGGGCTCGGGGCCGTGCTCCTCACGTTCGTGGCCGACCTCCAGATGTACCGCTTCGCCCGCACCCGCCAGCCCGGCCAGGCCATGGACCAGGGCCTCTGGGCGTGGTCGCGCCACCCCAACTACTTCGGCGAGTGGGCCTTCTGGTTCGCCCTCGCGCTCTTCGGCGTGGCCGCATCGCCCGGTGACGCGTGGTGGCTCTTCGTCGGCGCGCTCGCGATGCTCGCGATGCTCCAGGGCGCGAGCATCCCGATGATGGAGGAGCGCAGCCTCGAGCGCCGCCCGGCCTACCAGGACGTCATCGACCGCGTCCCCCGCTTCGTGCCGCGACCGGCACGTCGTACGACGTGACGCGGGCGCGCGTGCTGGTCGCCGGCCTCGGCGACAGCGGCCTGCTGACCGCGATCCACCTGTCCCGCCACGCCGACGTCGTCGGGATCTCCAGCAAGCCCGAGCTGGTCAGCGGGCAGGAGCTCGGGATGCGGCTGGCCCGGCCCGAGGAGTGGGCGCGCGACTACCGGATCGGCTTCGACCGCTACCGCCGCCTCGACCACGTGCGCCGGGTCCACGCCACGCTCACCGGCCTCGACACGGCCGATCGCCGGGTGCGGCTCACGACCGCCGACGGCACCGACACCCACGAGCCCTACGACGTGCTGGTCATCTCGACCGGCGTCACCAACGGCTTCTGGCGCCGGCCCGACCTGCAGAGCAGCACCGACGTCGACGCCGACCTCCGCGGCGCCCACGACCGTCTCGCGGCCGCCCGCTCGGTGATCGTCATCGGCGGGGGCGCCGCCGCCGTCAGCAGCGCCGCCCACCTCGCGCTGACCTGGCCCGAGAAGCGGGTGGCCCTGCACTTCCCCGGCGAGCGGGCGCTGCCCCAGCACCACCACCGCGTCTGGCGCACCGTCGCCGCCCGGCTCACCGGTCTCGGGGTGAGCCTGCATCCCGGCCACCGCGCCGTGGTCCCCGACGGGTTCGGGTGTGACGAGATCACCGACGAGCCGGTCGCTTGGAGCACCGGCCAGCCGCCCTCCAGCGCCGACGCCGTGCTCTGGGCGATCGGCCGGGTCCGACCCAACACCGCGTGGCTTCCCCCAGAGCTCCTCGACGAGCACGGCTTCGTGCGCGTCGGCCCCGACCTCTCGCTCCCCGGCCACCCCGGCGTCTTCGCGGTCGGCGACGTCGCCGCGACCGACCCGCTGCGCTCCTCGGCGCGCAACCGGGCGGACAAGCTGCTCGCCGCCAACGTCCGCGCCCACCTCGCCGGGCTGCCGCTGAAGGCCTACCGCGCCCCCGGCCGCCGCTGGGGCTCGGTCCTCGGGTTCCAGCCGGACGGGCTCCAGGTCTTCGCCCCCTCCGGCCAGGCCTTCCGCTTCCCCGCCTGGACGATCCGCAGCGTCCTCCAGCCGCTGATCGTGCGACGCGGGATCTACGGCGGCGTACGACGCAGCTGAGGCCGGCGCGCCCGGTATCCGGCGGGCGGTGAGCCCTGGGAGGTTGGACCCGACCAACATTCCCCACCAGCCCCCCCCAACGGCCCACCAGGCCCTGGTGCGTCAGCGTGGCGACCGGCAGCGCAGCGTCACGGTCGTCCCGGTCCCGGTCTCGGGTGCCAGGACGCAGGCCACTGCCACCTCGCCGACCGCCGACCCAGCGGACCTACTGGGTGAAGGGTTCGCAGAGACTGCCGGTGTCGACGCCTGCACCTCCGGCACACAGGTCGCCGTCGGGTCCGCCGTCGAGCCTGTCGCTGCCGTCCTCCCCGTAGAGGCGATCGTTGCCGGCTTCTCCGAACAGGTCGTCACTACTCGCCCCTCCGTAGAGGAGGTCCCCGTCCCCGCCGCCGTACGCCCGGTCGTTGCCGTCGCCCCCCTGGAGCACGTCGCCCCCCGCGTGGCCGAAGAGGGTGTCGTTGCCGGGTGCCCCGTAGATCCGGTCGTTCCCGGCACCACCGTTGAGGAGGTCGTTGCCGGTGCCGTTGGGGTAGTAGCTCTCGCCGTAGAGCTTGTCGCTGCCGACACCGCCGAAGAGCTTGTCGTCGCCGGGGTTTCCGTAGAGCTTGTCGTTGCCGTCACCGCCGTTCATGAAGTCCTTCCCGCTGCCGCCGGAGAGCTCGTCATGACCAGGGCCTCCGATGAGCTGGTCGTCGGCGTCGAAGCCGGAGAGCTCGTCGTCGCCGGTGCCTCCGTAGGCCTTGTCGGCTCCCTCGTTGCCGAAGACCTTGTCGGCTCCCTGGTCGCCCAAGAGCAGGTCGGCGCCGAGGTTTCCGTAGATGCGGTCGGGTCCTGCTCCTCCAGACACCCGGTCCTCGCCGGTCCCTCCGTAGACGCTGTCGCCGTAGAGGCGGTCGGCGCCGTCGCCTCCCATGATGGTGTCGTTGCCGGCGAGACCGCAGATGATGTCGTTGCCTTCCAGACCGACGATGGTGTCGTTCCCCTGGGTGCCGCGGATGACGTCGACTCCAGCTGTCCCGTAGGTCGTCTGGTTCGGGTTCGCCACCTGGATGGTCACCACCGCAGCTGCCGCGGTGCCGTCACAGGGGGGCAGCGGAGGCTGGACCGTGGTCCGCTCGGTGTCCTGGTTGTCGGTCAGGAAGGGGTCGGCTTCGTTCGCCACCACGGAGGCGGTGTTGGAGACCACACCCGCCTGGTTCGGGGTCACCCGGATCTCCACCTGCGACGAGGCGCCAGGGGCCAGGTTGGGGACGCCGCACGTGACGGTTCCAGAAGTGTGGGTGCAGCCCGCGGAGGCGGACGCGAACGTGACACCGCTCGGCAACGGGTCGCTGATCGTGACCCCGGTCGCGGTGGCGGCGCCCGCGTTCTGGACGGTGATCGTGTAGGTGAGGATCTGGCCGGCGTTCACGGGATCGGGTGAGTCCGTCTTGGTCAGGGACAGGTCCGCCGCTGCGCTCGACGGTTGGGTGAGCTTGGTGACGAAGGCGTCGTGCGCCCCGGCGTTCGCTGCTTGCAGCGGTGCGCCCGTGGGGAAGTTCGTGGAGGACGTCGTGCCGGTCACGTAGACGTCATCTGTGTCGACCGCGATGCCATAGCCGATGTCGCTGCCCGAGCCGCCCAGGTAGGTCGAGAAGTCGAGGGCGGAGCCCGTCGCATTGAAGCTGGTGACGAAGGCGTCGAACGGCTTGGCCGGCTGGAGCGCCGCCTGCGTGGGGAACCCGGAGGAGAACGTGTTTCCGGTCACGAAGGCCGAGCCCGCCGCGTCGACTGCGATCGACCGGCCGTAGTCGGCGTCCGAGCCCCCGAGGTACGTCGAGTAGACGAGGGCCGAGCCCGTCGGGTGGAGCTTGGTGACAAACGCGTCGATGGAACCGGCCTTGGACCCCTGCAGAGCGGCGTGCAGGGGGAAGTTCGTCGAGGTTGTGTGGCCGGTCACGTAGGCCGCCCCCGAGGCGTCGACCGCAACCCCGTAGGCGACATCGCTGCCCGAGCCCCCGAGGTACGTCGAGTAGACGAGACCGGAGCCCTTGTCGTTGATCTTGGTGACGAACGCGTTGAAGGCCCCGGCACGGGCCGCCTGGAACGGGGCCTGGGTGGGGAAGTTCGAGGACGACGTGTAGCCGGTGACGTACGCGGTGCCGACCGGATCCACCGCGATCCCGTAGGCGTGATCGGTTCCTGACCCTCCGAGGTACGTCGAGTAGTCGAGCGTGGAGCCCGTGGCGTCGAGCCTGGTGACGAAGGCGTCGTACGACCCGGCGCTCGACCCGTGCAGCGGAGCCTGGGTGGGGAAGTCCGTGGACGATGTGGACCCGGTCACGTAGACCCGGCCGGCCCGATCGAGCGCGATCCCCTGCGCCAGCTCGGCCCCCGAGCCCCCGAGGTAGGTCGAGTAGACGAGTGCCGAGCCGTTGGCGTCCAGCTTGGCGACGAAAGCGTCGGTGGGGGTGGGCCCGCCCGGGCTGGATCCCGGGGCCAGCGCACCCTGGAACGCCGCCTGGACAGGGAAGTTCGGTGAGTCGGTGTAGCCGGTCACGTGCGCCTGCCCCGTGCGGTCGACCACGACTCCGGCGCCGGAGTCCGCCCCTGAGCCGCCGAGATACGTCGAGTAGACGAGCCCCGTGCCGGCGGCGTTGAGCTTGCTGACGAAGACGTCGGCTCCCGAGGTTCCGCCGGCACCCTGACCGTTGGCGTCCTGCACCACCGATCCGGGCCCGAGCGGGGAACGCGTGGGGAAGTTGGTGGAGTAGCTGACACCGGTCACATAGGCGCTCCCCGCATCGTCGACCGCGATCCCGTGGCCCTCCTCGTCGTTCGCACCACCGAGGTAGGTCGAGTAAGTGAGGGTGGGGTCGATGACGAGTGGGCGCCGAGGGTCGTAGGCACCGACAGAGAAACCGACCTCGTCGCCCCTGAGTTCGAAGCGTCCGTCAACGGGGACCCGGAGGCCGGCCATCCTCTGGTAGATGACCGGTGCCGCCTGCGTGACGGCACCGTGCGCCGTGGTGATGATGAGACTCCGGTCCTGGATCACGACCCCCTCCGCCCCCGGGAAGCCGAACCGAATGCTCGCCGGATCGGCGTGGGGGGCCACTTCGAAGTCGTACTCGAGCGTGCCGTCGTTCGTGCCGTAGTAGGTGACGTCTACTCCCGGGAGGACGTCGTCGTACGAGACGCGGGCGAAAGTCGCGATGCCGGTGTGCCAGGCGCGTGCGTCGTTGCCGACGAGGTAGTTGACCTTGCCAGAGAGAGGCTCCAGGGCCGCCGAGGTCGCGGAGGTGTCCGCGCCAGTGAACGCGAGGCGGACGAAGTCCTGGTCACTGTCCGTTCCGAGGGACAGAGTCGCACCGGTCGCGTCGATCGCCAGGCCGAATCCCCGACCGCGGGACACGAAGTCGTAGCGGTCCGGAACCTGGCCGAGGTTGGGTTCGAAGGCCAGGGGAAGCTCCCCGTAGGCGGCTACCGCGCCGTCCTGAGCTGCCGGTGCCGGGACGTCGCGGCTACTGACCCCGGGCTGCAATGCCGTGAACGCGAGACCCGCGGCAAGGACGGTGACGGCCAAGCCCTTGTGCCGCCGCGAATGGAGCACCAACGCGGCCGGCGGCTGAGACTGATGCACTGGCACTTCGCTGGCTCATTTCCAAGCGAAGGCTGAAGACGGTCGCGCCCGAGTCGACTCGGCCAGCAGTCGCCCGCTAGGGGGACATGCTTCCCGTGTTGGACCGATCAGCATATGACTCCGCGGTCGGATTGGTAAGGGCCTGCACGTCCAGGACTGGTCGGGTGGTTGCCGCTCAGGCTCGGGGCCGGACCGTGGGTGCCGTGACCCTGGGAGCAAGAACGTCGAGAGACGACTCGAGGCCGGGACCCCCATCTCTGGGAGCCCCGGCCTCGGGACCGGGGGAATTCCCCCGGAATGCGTGCGCGAGGGGGGATTTGAACCCCCACGCCCTTTCGGACACTGGCACCTGAAGCCAGCGCGTCTGCCGTTCCGCCACTCGCGCATGTAGCCGGGTAAGGCTATCCCAGCTCCCGATCAGGGCCCAAACCGGGCCGGAGGGTGCATCAGTCTGACCCCACGTCCCGATACGATCGTCGGACCCCGGCTCGGTGCCGGGGTAGTCGGCATGTCTGCGGAAGGAGGCGACGTGAGAGGACTGCAACGCTTCGAGCAACGGCTCGAGCAGATGATCTCGGGTGCCTTCGCGCGCGCGTTCCGCTCCGCGGTGCAGCCGGTGGAGATCGCCGCCGCGCTCCAGCGCGAGTGCGACAACAACGCCCAGATCCTCTCCCGCGACCGCCGGCTGGTGCCCAACGACTTCCACGTCGAGCTCGCACAGACCGACCTGGACCGCCTCGCGACCTACGAGGACGCGATGGCCCAGGAGCTCCTCGACCAGCTCCAGCAGCACGCCGACGCCCAGGGCTACGTCTTCACCGGCCCGGTCAAGCTCGGCTTCGAGCCGGCCGACGACCTGACGACCGGCCGCTTCCGGATCCGGAGCTCCGCGCAGGCCAAGGTCACGGGCAACGCCTCCCACACCCAGGTACGCCGGGCCCACGCGCTGCTGGACGTCAATGGCACGCAGCACCCCCTGCACGCGCCCGGGCTGGTCGTCGGTCGCGGCACCGAGGCCGACGTACGCATCAACGACCCCGGCGTCAGCCGGCGCCACATCGAGTTCCTCGTCACCGGTCACGGAGACGACCTGATGGTGGAGGTCCAGGACCTCGGCTCGACCAACGGCATGCTCGTCGACGACCGCAAGGTACCGAGGGCCACGCTCCGCAACGGCTCACGAGTGAAGGTGGGCAACACGACGATGACGGTCCGCGTGATCAAGGACGATGCCGATGTCTGAGCTGACCCTCTTCCTCATCCGGGTCGCCTACCTGGCGATCCTCTGGATCTTCGTGCTCTCCGCGATCTCGGTGATCCGCTCCGACATGTTCGGCGCCCGGGTCCCCGAGACCGCGCGCGCGGCCGGCCGCGACGCCAAGGCCGGCAAGCAGCCGAGGCAGAAGCCCCCCGCCAAGCGTCGCGGCTCACCGACCCAGGTCGTGGTGACCGCCGGCACCAGCGAGGGCGCGACCGCGGACCTCCAGAACGCCCCGATCCTCATCGGACGCGGCACGGACGCGGCGATCCGTCTCGAGGACGACTACGTCTCCACCCGCCACGCCCGCATCGCAGCCTCCGGTGACCAGTGGTTCGTCGAGGACCTCGGGTCCACCAACGGCACCTACATCGGCACCGTCCGCATCACCCAGCCGACCACGATCACCCTCGGCACCCAGGTGAGGATCGGCAAGACGATCCTGGAGCTGCGCAAGTGAGCTCGCCGCTGCGACTCCACTACTCGGCGATCTCCGACGTCGGCCGGGTCCGCAAGGACAACCAGGACTCCGGCTACGCCGGCCCGTGGCTGCTGAGCGTCTGCGACGGCGTCGGCGGTGCGGCGCGCGGCGACATCGCCTCGAGCACCGCGATCCAGCAGCTGCGCGAGCTCGACGACCCGCCGGCCGACGACACCGGCTCCGGCCTGCTCGACCGGGTCACCGACGCGCTGCACGAGGCCCACGTGCGCATCGGCAGGCTCGTCGACGCCGACCCCGCCCTCAACGGCACCAGCACCACCGCGACGGTGGCGCTCTTCGACGGCTCCCGCATCGGCCTGGGCCACGTCGGCGACAGTCGCGCCTACCTCTTCCGCGACGGCGAGCTCTCCCAGCTCACCAAGGACCACACCTTCGTCCAGTCGCTCATCGACGAGGGCCGCATCACCGAGGAGGAGTCGCGGGTCCACCCGCACCGCAACCTCATCCTCAAGGCCCTCGACGGGATGCACGAGGCGGAGCCCGACCTCTTCATGATCGAGCTCGTCGACGGCGACCGGGTCTTCCTCTGCAGCGACGGCGCCTGCGGCGTCCTCGACGACGGCCGCCTGGCCGACATCCTCAACACAGGCAGCCCCGACTTCGCCGCCGTCGAGCTGGTGCGCGCCAGCCTCGAGGCCGGCAGCTCCGACAACGTCACCTGCATCGTGGCCGACGTCGTCACCGAGGAGGCCGCGCTGGCCGACCCCGAGATCTCCGGCCTCGAGCCGCTGCTCGTGGGCGCGGCGGGCGAGCTGCGTCGACGTACGCCGCGTGGCGCCAAGGGCCCCCTCTTCCGCGGCCACCGCTCCGGCGACACCGGCGAGCTCGACCCGATCGAGGACGAGATCCCCGAGGGCGTCCGCGCGGTCCCCGCCGACCCGGTCGACCCCGAGACCGCCCGCTACGCGCCCCGACCCCCGGCGCGCTTCCAGTGGCTCAAGCGGGCCCTGGTGCTCGCGATCCTCGTGGGCGTGGTCTGGGTCGGTGTCGCGGCCGCGTGGTCGTGGACCCAGGACCAGTACTTCGTCGGCGAGCAGGACGGCAGCGTCGTCATCTACCGCGGCATCAACACCGACCTCCCCGGCGTCCCGCTCAGCTCCCTCTTCATGACCAGCGACGTCGAGATCGAGCGGCTCTCCGACTACGACGCCGGGCGCGTGCGCGACGGCATCGAGGTCGCCGACCTCGACGCGGCCCAGGAGACGGTCCAGAGCCTGGCCACCGAGATGACGCCGACCGACGAGGCCGGCTGAGATGCCCCAGACCTCCGCCCTGATGGGCTTCGTCCACCGGCGCCGTCGGGGCGCCGAGCTCTTCTTGCTGGTCCTCGCGCTCGCGGTCGGCGTCGGCGCCTACGCCGCCGTCGGCATCGGGGTCGAAGGCAGCGTCCCGGTCGACATCGTCAGCTATGGCGGCTGGCTGGCCGGGCTGGTCGTCGCCGCCCACGTCGCGGTCCGTTTCGTGGCGCCCTACGCCGACCCGGTGCTGCTCCCGCTCGTCGCCGCGCTCAACGGGCTCGGGCTGGCGGTCATCCACCGACTCGACCTCACCGAGGGCACCACCTTCGCGCGCCAACAGCTCACCTGGATGACCCTCGGGGTGCTGCTGTTCATCGGTGCCCTGGTCGTCCTGCGCGACCACCGGGTGCTGACCCGCTTCACCTACACCTTCGGGCTGACCGCGATCCTCCTGCTGCTCCTGCCGCTGGTGCCCGGCGTCGGCAAGACCATCAACGGCGCCAAGATCTGGATCGGCGTCGGCCCCTTCAGCTTCCAGCCCGGCGAGGTCGCCAAGGTGCTGCTGGTGGTCGCCTTCGCCGGCTACCTGGTGCTGCACCGCGACGCCCTGGCCCTGGCCGGGCGGCGCTTCCTCTTCGTCGACCTGCCCCGCGGGCGTGACCTCGGGCCGATCCTCGCGATGTGGCTGGTCAGCCTCGGCATCCTGGTCTTCCAGAAGGACCTCGGCTCCAGCCTGCTGTTCTTCGGCCTGTTCCTGGTGATGCTCTACGTCGCCACCGAGCGTCCCGGGTGGCTCGTGGTCGGCTCGGCGCTGTTCCTCAGCGGGGCCCTGTTCGCGTGGCGCGCCTTCGGCCACGTCCAGGACCGCGTGGACATCTGGCTCAACCCCTTCCAGTACTACAACAACCCGACGCCGCCCTTCAGCGACCAGATCGTCGAGACCATGTTCGGCATGGCCTGGGGCGGGCTGATCGGGCGCGGCTTCGGCGAGGGCGACCCGACCCGGATCAGCTATGCCGAGTCCGACTTCATCATGGGCGCCATCGGCGAGGAGCTCGGCCTGACCGGCGTCATCGCGGTCCTGCTGATCTACGGCCTGATCGTCGAGCGCGCGCTCCGCGCCGCCCTGATCTCCCGGGACGGCTTCGGAAAGCTCGTCGCCGTCGGGCTGGCGAGTGTCGTCGCCCTCCAGGTCTTCGTGGTCATCGGCGGCGTCACCCGGCTGATCCCGCTCACCGGCCTGACCACTCCCTTCCTGTCCTACGGAGGCTCCTCCCTGGTCGCCAACTGGGTGATCATCGCGCTGCTGCTGCGCATCTCCGACCAGGCACGACGACCGATCCCGGACCTGTCCGGGCAGGACGAGGAGCCTGACGAGATGAACACCCAGGTGATCAGGCTGTGAACAAGCCGATCCGCACGATCTCGATGTTCTGCCTGCTGCTCTTCGTGGCGTTGATGCTCAACGCCACCTACCTGCAGTTCTGGCGCGCCGACTCCCTCGACAACGACCCGCGCAACCGCCGGGTCATCGAGGCGGCCTACTCCCGCGAGCGGGGCGCGATCCTGGTCGGCCGCGAGCCGATCGCCGAGAGCGTCCCGAGCGACGACCGCTACGAGTTCCAGCGCACCTACCCGATCCCGTTCAAGTACGCCCCCGTCACCGGCTACTTCTCCTTCTTCAGCCAGACCGCCATCGAGCAGACCCAGAACGAGGTGCTCTCCGGCGAGGACCCTCGGTTGTTCGTCACCAAGCTCGTCGACCTGCTGAGCAACGACCCCAACAAGGGCGGCAGCGTCCAGCTGACGCTCGACCCCGAGGCCCAGGACGCCGCCTACGAGGGTCTCGACGCGCTGCCCGGCGACGTCGAGGGCTCCGTCGTGGCGCTCGACCCCGCGACCGGCAAGATCCTCGCGATGGTGTCGCTGCCGACGTTCGACCCCAACAAGCTGGCCTCCCACGACCTCGACGAGGTCACCTCGGCCTACGAGCGGCTCGACGCCGACGAGTCCGAGCCGCTGGTCAACCGCGCCATCGCCAAGACGCTGCCCCCGGGCTCGACGTTCAAGATCGTCACGGCCGCGGCCGCCATCGAGAGCGGCAACTACACCGCCAGCTCCGAGGTGCCCGGCGGTGCGACCTACCGCCTGCCCCAGACCTCCGGCGAGAGCGGGGTGATCGACAACGAGGGCCGCGACTGCGGCACCGATCGGATCCCCTTCGTGCAGGCCATGGAAAATTCGTGCAACACCACGTTCGCCGCGCTGGCCAACGAGCTCGGGGCCGAGGCGATGCTCAAGCAGGCCGAGGCGTTCGGCTTCAACGCCACCTACCTCGAGGACCTGCGGCCCCAGGCCGAGTCGGTCTTCCCCGAGGACATGAACCCCCCCGAGACCGGCCAGTCCGGCATCGGCCAGTTCGAGGTGCGCTCCACGCCGCTGCAGATGGCGATGGTCGTCGCCGCGGTCGCCAACAACGGCATCGTCAAGCGGCCCTACATCGTCGACGAGGTCCAGTCAGCCGAGTACGACGTGCTCGAGAAGACCGAGGACAGCGACTTCTCCCAGGCGATCTCCTCCTCGACCGCCGCCGACCTCACGCAGCTGCTCGTCTCCACCGTCGACAACGGCACCGCCAGCCCGGCCGCGATCCCCGGGATCAGCGTCGCCGGCAAGACCGGCACAGCCCAGAGCGGCATCGACGACGTGCCGCCCTACGCGTGGTTCGTCTCCTTCGCACCGGCCGACGACCCACAGGTCGCCGTGGCCGTGATGATCGAGTCGGCCGACATCCCCCGCGGCGAGATCGCCGGTGGCCAGCTCGGCGGCCCGATCGCGAAGGCTGTCATGGAGGCGATCATCAATGACTGACTCCACCGGACCCGTCCAGGCGGAGCGCTTCGCCGACGACGGCCGCCGCTACCGCCTCGACTCCCGCATCGCCACCGGCGGCATGGGCGAGGTCTGGCGGGCGACCGACACGACGCTGGGCCGTGAGGTCGCGGTCAAGCTGCTCAAGCACGAGTTCGCCGACGACCCGACCTTCCGCTCCCGCTTCGAGACCGAGGCCCGCCACGCGGCCGCGCTGCACCACCACGGGGTCGCCGGCGTCTATGACTTCGGCGAGGCCGGCGCGACCGACGGCTCCGGGCAGCCGCGTCCCTTCCTGGTGATGGAGCTCGTCGACGGCGAGCCGCTCTCCGACCTGCTCAGCGGCGGTCGCGCCCTCGACCCCGAGGTGGCGCGCGACCTGCTCGCGCAGGCGGCCGACGCGGTCGCCGTCGCCCACGCCGCCGGGATCGTGCACCGCGACATCAAGCCCGCCAACCTGCTCGTGACGCACGACCGGAAGATCAAGATCACCGACTTCGGCATCGCCCGTGCGGCGGACGGCGTCGGCATCACCCAGACCGGCCAGGTCATGGGGACTCCTCAGTACCTCTCCCCCGAGCAGGCCCGCGGCAACCCCGCGACGACCGCCTCCGACGTCTACTCGCTGGGCTGCGTGGCCTTCGAGTGCCTGGCCGGTCGGCGCCCCTTCGAGGCCGAGTCCCCGATCGCCACCGCGCTGGCCCACCTCCAGCAGCCGGTGCCCGAGCTCCCCGCCGACGTGCCCGCCGACCTCGCTGCCGTCGTACGACGGGCCCTGGCGAAGGAGCCCGCCGAGCGCTACCCCGACGCGGCCGCCTTCGCTGCCGCCCTGCGTGACCCGTCCGACGCCGCCGCGACCCAGGTGGTCGCGGCGCCGGTGCCGCCGGTCCTGGACACGCAGAGCACCCAGGTCATGGCCGGCGTGCCGCCTGTCGACACCGGGCCCTCCACGGTCTCGACCCCCGTGCCCCCGCCGGCGTCCGCCCCCGGGCGGCGGACCCCGTGGGTGGCGATCCTGGTCGGGGTGCTGCTGCTCCTGCTGGCCGCGGGCGCGTTCGCGGTGCTCACCGGGGGCGACGACACCCAGGAGCCGACGACCCCGACCTCGTCCAACGGGGAGCGGGTGGTCATCGACGAGAGCGACTACGTCGACCGCCCGGTCGACACCGTCGTCGACGAGCTCACCGAGCGGGGTCTGCGGGTCGACACCATCGAGCTCGACAACGGTGGCGGCGAGACGCCGGGGCTGGTGGCCGGGGTCGACCCGTCGGGCCGGCTGCGCGTGGGCGACCTCGTCGAGGTCACCTACTGGGGCGACGCGCCCCAGGAGGAGCCGACCGAAGAGCCCACCGAGGAACCGACCGAGGAACCCACGCAGGAGCCGACCGAGACGCCGACCGAGACGCCGACCGAGGTGCCGACCGAGGTGCCGACCGAGACGACGCCGCCGGCGCAGACCACACCGCCCGTTGAGAGCACTCCCGCCGCCGGGTCGTCACCGTCCGCGGCGCAGGCCGGCACGGCCAGCACCCCCCCTGCCGTCCAGCCCACCGACTCAACGAGCGAAGGAGCGACCACCCAGTGAGCACCTCAGGTCCCGTCCTCATCGGCGGCCGCTACGAGCTCGGCGAGCTGCTCGGCCGTGGCGGCATGGCGGAGGTCCGCAAGGGCACCGACCAGCGGCTCGGCCGGGTGGTCGCGGTCAAGCGGCTGCGCACCGACCTCGCCAGCGACGCCACGTTCCAGGCCCGCTTCCGGCGCGAGGCGCAGTCGTCGGCCTCGCTCAACCACCCCTCGATCGTGGCGGTCTACGACACCGGCGAGGAGCCGTCGACCGACGGCTCCGGCGTCGCCCAGCCCTACATCGTCATGGAGCACGTCGCCGGCCGCACCCTGCGCGACATCCTGCGTGAGGACCGCAAGATCCTGCCCGAGCGGGCGCTGGAGATCACCAGCGGCGTGCTGGCTGCGCTCGACTACAGCCACCGCGCCGGGATCATCCACCGCGACATCAAGCCCGGCAACGTGATGCTGACGCCGAGCGGCGACGTCAAGGTCATGGACTTCGGCATCGCCCGCGCCATCAGCGACGCCTCCTCGACGATGACCCAGACCGCGGCCGTCGTGGGCACCGCGCAATACCTCTCCCCCGAGCAGGCCCGCGGCGAGACCGTCGACTCCCGCTCTGACGTCTACTCCACCGGCTGCCTGCTCTACGAGCTGCTCACCGGTCGGCCGCCGTTCGTCGGTGACAGCCCGGTCGCCGTGGCCTACCAGCACGTCCGCGAGCCGGCTGCCCCGCCGTCCGACCACGACACGGACCTGCCGCCCGAGATCGACACCATCGTCATGAAGTCGCTGGCCAAGCGGCTCGAGGAGCGCTACCAGTCGGCCGCGGAGATGCGCGCCGACATCGAGCGCTACCTCTCCGGGCGCCCGATCCAGGCCGTCATGTCCCCCGGCACCGAGGCCACGCGCGTCGTGCCGGTCGTCCCGCCGCTCCTCGTGGGCCTGGGTGCCCCCGGTGCCGACGAGGCGACGTTGCTCGCGCCCGCCGCGACCGCCCCACGCCCGCCGATGCCGGTGGCCGCCGACGACGACCCGCGCCGTCGTACGGGCCTGCTCGTGACGCTCGGCGTGCTGATCCTCGGGCTCATCGTCGCCGCCGCCTACTTCGTGCTGCCGGCGATGTTCGAGAGCCCGCCCGAGCAGAGCCAGGTGCCCAGCGTCGTCGGGGAGAGCCTCGACGCCGCGCGCCAGGCGATCGGTGACGCCGGCCTGACCGTCGGCGACATCAGCTATGAGGACAACGACTCGGTCCGCGAGAACCGCGTCATCAGCCAGGACCCCAACCGCGACCAGTACGTCGACCCCGGCACCTCGATCGACCTGCTGGTCTCCTCCGGCATGCCGATGGTCGTCGTGCCGTCGGTGGTCGGCCAGCTGCGCGGCGCGGCGGCCGAGCAGATCCGCGCGGCCGGGCTCAAGGTCGTCGTGGAGGAGCGCGACGCCGACGAGGACACCAACCAGGTCCTCGAGGTCTCGCCTGCCGCGGGCGCCGAGGTGCCCGTGGACAGCGTCGTGACCGTCTTCTACTCCGACGGCCCCGAGCGCATCCCTGGCGTCATCGGCGACATGCAGGGCGTCGCCGAGGAGAAGATCCGGGCCGCGGGCTTCTCGGCAGTGGTGAAGGAGGACGCCGGTTCGACCGAGCCGGCCGGCACGGTGACCGACCAGTTCCCCGAGGCTGAGCGCACGGCCGACCAGGGCGCCCAGGTGATCATCTTCGTCTCCACCTTCGTCGAGCCGACCCCGACGCCCACGCCCACGCCCACTCCCACCGACATCCCCACCACCGAGCCGCCGATCCCCACCGACATCCCCAGCCGGTCCGTCGCTCCCGGGGTCCTCGGGTCGGTGCGGGACACGGAGCGGTAGGTCGGGCTGCGGTCGGTGCATGGATCACCGGCTGACCGGTGAAACCTGCACTGGGCGGCCGAAGCATCACCCCCCATGTGACCGACTCGCCCACGAAGTCCCACCGGCCGCGAGCCACGGGTGGGGGCTCAGGGTCGCGACCCGTGAGGTCGTCTCCCGAGGCGGCAGGGGGAAGTTCAGGCGGCGGTCCCGGCTCGGTCGGTCAGCGCAGCGGCTCGGCGTAGCTGCGGCTCAACAGTCCGTCGTAGGCCGGCGCCTCGATGTCGTCCTCGACCTCGAAGTCCCACCCGACCGAGATGTCTGGGATCTCGGCGCGGGCGAGGTAGTAGGCCACGTCGGCGTCGTTGCGCACGGTGTCCTCGAGCTCGTCGGGGTCGCCGACCGCCTCGATGACATAGGGCTGGGCGTAGGGGACGCCCTGGAGCAGGACCGCGTTGCCGTGGCACTTGATGCCGGTCGTGGAGACGATGCGCTGGCCCTGGATCGTCACCGCGGTCGCGCCGCCGCGCCACATCGCGTTGACCACTGCCTGGATGTCCTGCTGGTGGACCACGAGCAGGTTGAGGTCGCGGCCGGTGGAGTTGATGACGTCCTCGGGAGCGTCCGAGAGCGTGACCGAGACGCCGGGGCCCTGGCGCGGGGTCAGGCCGGCCGGGTCCTCGAGCTCCTCGATGCGGCTCTGGAACCTGTTGACCGCACGGTCGTCGACGTCGGCGGCAAGCAGCTCGACCTCGGAGGTGAGGTCGTCGAGGCGGCTCTTGAGGTCGTCGTACTGGTCGGCCTCGTTCTGCACCAGCGATGCGAGGTCGGTGTAGCGGCCCGGACGCAGGTCGGTGCCCTCGGAGCTGTAGGCGCTGATCGTGAACAACGAGCCACTGAGGAGGACCACCAGCGGCGTCCCGATGCGCCAGACGCCGCGCTTGGCACGGAGCCGCGCGGAGTGCGGGTGCTCCGATCCCCCACCGACGACATCGGCGTCGGCGTCCGCGCGCGCGTGCTGCTCGGCGTACTCACCCTGGAGCTGGCCTTCGAGCCGCGGGTCCTCGGGAGCCGCCCCGGCGGGCCTCGCGTGGGATCCGGACGTCATGCCGACTAAGGTAGCCCGCGATCCGTGACGAGTCGTCACGGTGGCACTGCTACGAGGAGCAATACCGTGTCCAAGCTCAAGGCCAAGGATCCGTTCGCCGAGCCGAAGAAGCCCGTCGCCACCGTGCGCACGGTCATCGCGTTGCTCCTCGCCGTCCTGGGCATCGCCTGGATCGTCTACTACTACGCCGTGGTCCGCGTCGACCCGCTCGCGTTCCCGGCGCCCGCGGCCGGCGACCCGAAGTTCATGGCAGACCTGCTGGACTGGAACTACCTGATCGGCTTCGGCGCGTTCTTCCTCGGCCTCGCGATCTCCGCGCACCCCTCCACGCCCATGGGTCGCGGGCGCGGCGTCGTGGTCGGCATGCTCGGCTGCTTCGTCCTCGGCCTGCTGTGGATCTGCACGTTCTACGTGATCAGCGACGACCCCTCCAGCTTCTGGGTCTTCAACGACCTCGGCCAGAAGAACCTCTTCGTCGGCATCGGCTTCATGGCGATCGGCTTCACGTTCGCCACCCGCTGGGAGTGAGCCTCCCGCGCTGACGTCCGCGACGCCCGGTCCCCTGTGGGGCCGGGCGTCGTTGCGTCCGGCCCGGGACCAGCCTGAGTTATCCACAGGTAAGTCCACAGGTGTGGATGAGTTACACCGGTGTCGTTCTGTCCACAGGTGAGTGCACAGGTGTGGACAACCGGCCCGCCGTCGTACGACGGACCCGGCGGGCAGCGGGACTTGTCGGGCGAGTCGCTCACTTGAGGGGCGTTGCAACACCCCTCAAGTGCAGGAGTCCCCGGACATCCGGGGTACTCATGCAGGGGCGGCGCCGACCCTCAGGCGTTGAGGACGAGCGTGCGGGCGAGGATGGCGACCGCGATGACCAGCCCGATCAGCACCAGCGCAGCGACCTGCAGCTGGGTCCGACGCGCGCGCGGCGCATAGACCAGCGCGGCGGTGATGGCGACGCCGCCGACGAACCCGCCGAGATGGCCCTGCCAGGAGATGAACGAGCTGCCGAGGACGGTGATGGCGACATTGATGCCGATCCAGGTCAGCAGCGACTGCACGTTGCCACCGACCTTGTAGGCGACCACGAGCAGGGCGCCCATCAGCCCGAAGATCGCCCCGGAGGCACCGAGCGTGGCGCTGCGCTCGTCGGAGAGCCAGTAGACGAAGGCCGAGCCGGACAGCCCGGAGAGCAGGTAGAGCGCGAGGAAGCGCGCGCGGCCGAGCGCTACCTCGAGCTGGGGGCCGAAGGCGTAGAGCGCGAGCATGTTGAACGCGATGTGCCAGATCTCGACATGCGCGAACATGCTGGTGACCAGCTGCCAGTAAGAGCCGTCGGCCACACCGGGGACGTAGGACGTGGCGGCCGTCTGGCACATCGCCTCGGTCGCCCCGGGGAAGTAGCCGGAGCCGTCGGCGGTGAAGCAGGTGCCGAGCGGGCTGAGCGCCAGCTGTTGGATGAGCGCGCTGCTCTTCCAACCGGTCGCGACGACGAGCACCCACACGAACACGTTGATGCCGATGAGGGTGATCGTGGTGGCGCCGGGGTTGGCCGGCCGGAGCCCGCCGTACGCCGTGCGGCCGGCGCGCGTGGTCTTCGCACCCTCGGCGACGCAGTCGGGGCACTGGAAGCCCACGGAGGCCGAGCGCATGCAGTCAGGGCAGATGACCTTGTCGCAACGCTGGCAGTGGACGTAGGACTCCCGCCCGGGGTGCCGGTAGCACGCAGACTCCGGGACCCCGGGGACGGGAGCAGGGTGCTCGCTCAGGAACCCACGACCTCGACGGAGGTGATCACGACGGCGTCGAGCGGACGGTCGCCGGGACCGGTGGCGGTGGTGCCGATGGCGTCGACCACGTCGCGACCGGCCTGGTCGGCCACCTCGCCGAAGATGGTGTGCTTGCGGTTGAGCCACGAGGTGGCACCGAGGGTGATGAAGAACTGCGAGCCGTTGGTGCCCGGGCCGGCGTTGGCCATGGCGAGCAGGTAGGGCTTGTCGAAGACGAGCTCGGGGTGAATCTCGTCCTTGAAGGTGTAGCCCGGGCCACCGGTGCCGGTGCCGAGGGGGCAGCCGCCCTGGATCATGAAGCCGCCGATGACCCGGTGGAAGCCGAGGCCGTCGTAGAAGTTGCCCGTGCGGCCGTTGCCGGAGTCGTAGGACTTCTCGCCGGTCGCGAGGCCGACGAAGTTCTCGACGGTCGCAGGGGCGTGGTTCGGGAACAGGTTGACGGTGATGTCGCCCCGGTTGGTCTTGAGGATGGCCTGCTGGTCAGCCATGACTGCCTTTCACGTGGACTACGAGAGGATTCGAACTCCCGCGATCCTCCCACGCACGCCAAGGTCGGACGTGTGACGGGCTCGTCGGTTGGGTACGGGGGTCCGGGGGCAGCGCGTCTGCGTGCCCCTGCCGCCGCCCGGGACACCCTGGGGGTGGTCGACCCGCCAGCCCCGTGGTTGGGTAGGTGTACCGCTGACAAAGGAGTGCTCGCAATGGGACTGCGCAAGAAGAAGTCGCTGCTCGACCAGGCGAGGGGCCAGGCGAGCGACTACGTCGACGCCGCCCGTCCCCACGTCGAGGCCGCCTACGAGTCCGCACGAGACTTCGTGCAGGACACCGCTGTGCCGGCCCTGATCGACGCCAAGGACAAGGCCGCCCCCGTCCTCGCCGACGCCCGCGAGAAGGCCACGCCTGTCATCGCCTCCGGTGTCGCGATCGCCGGAGCCAAGGCCCTCGAGGCCCGGGAGAAGGCAGCCCCCATGCTCGCCGACGCCCGCGACCGGGCCACCAGCAAGGCCGCTCCGTTGATCGCCTCCGGCCACGCCCTCGCGAGCGAGAAGGCCGCGACCGCCAAGGCGCTGGCCGACGCCAAGGTCGCCCAGCTCAAGGGTGAGCCCGAGCCCCAGAAGGGCTCCAAGCTGAAGAAGCTCGTGCTCTTCACCGCGATCGCCGGTGGAGTCGCGTTCGTCGCCAAGAAGCTCCAGGGCGGCAAGGCCGAGAGCAACAACTGGCAGTCGTCCTACGTGCCGACGCCCCCGCCGACCCAGGCCGCAGCACCGGCAGCTGCCGGCGCCACCCGGGCCGATGACACCGGGGGCTCGTCGCCCGACGAGGCCTTCGCCGACGCCGCCGAGGCACCGCAACCGGTCACGACGCCCGACGAGCCCGCCGACGTCGTCGAGATCGAGGACCCCAAGGCCTGATCCACCCCGCACGACGTACGACGTCTCGACCCGTCACCTATCCAGGTGGCGGGTCGGCGTCATGTCGGGTGGCCGTCATAATCCTCGATCCACGCGTCGATGTGCTCCCACCAGCCGAAGAGCCACTCGATGCGCTCCTCGCGGCTCTCGGGGATCTCGTCGCGCGACACCTGCCACCAGCGCATGACGATCCGCTTGTCCATCGGCAGCTCGCGCCAGATGTCGCCGACCGTGAGCAGGTGGTCGAGGCCGGTGTGCGCGACCAGGACCACGTCGGCCTCCGGGGCGGCGTCGAGCGCGGCGATGAAGCCGCCGGGTCTGGGCGCGAGGACGTTGGTCATCGCCTCGGCCCGCGCTGCCATCTTGTCGAGGCCGAGGCGGTGCAGCTTGTCGATCGCCCGCTGGCGCCGCTCCGGGGTGAAGTTGCCGCCCTCGGGGAAGATCACGAACGCGTCGTCCGCGTCGAGACCCGACGCGAGCAACGCGATCTTGCTCTCCAGGTCGTCGCCCTCGGCCGGGTCGGGCGAGATGAACGACGCCGGGATCCGGCGCAGCAGCACGTCGATGACGGGGTCCCAGGCGAGGGTGTCCTTGAGGACGACGCGGGGCTCGCGGCGATACCAGTGCATCAAGGCGTGGATCAGCGTGAAGGAGTCGCCGGGACCTGCGTGACGACAGGCGACGAGGATGGGGACTCCCGGGTGCGCGTCCGGGCTCGGTCCGTCGGTGAGGATCGTGAGCTTGAGCACCCGCTTGGCCTCGCGGAAGAAGACCCACATCACGCCCTGGACCAGGTCGTAGTGGATGCCCTCGTAGTAGGGGCTGCGGATCCGGCGACCGAAGCCGCTCGCCAGCCACAGCCCCAGCAGCACGGCGAGGACGACCGCCTCCATCGTGAGGTAGACGACGAAGATCCACGCCAGGCGCAGCGCCCGCCACCGACCGGGCAGCAACGGTGAGAGCGCGGCGGCGCCGAGCAGCCACAGCGGCAGCGTGATCCACATCAGGACGGCGAGCAGCACGACGGCCGGGGCGATGACCACCCGTCGTACGACGCGGGTCAGCACGACCCGACGCCCCGCTCAGGCATCGTGCTCGGCGAGGTAGTCACGGCAGGCCTCGTAGGTCCGGTCGATGCGGGCCTCGACGGTGCTGAAGTCACGCGTGCCGAAGAGGGTGTCGTCGCGCGCGGAGGTGCCGCGGGCCGGCAGCACGTGGCACTCGACGTCGTCAGGCAGCTCGGCCAGCTCGCGGTTGAACCGGTGTCGTCGGGCGATCTCGAAGGACACCCGCGCGACCTCCCAGGGCCGCTTCGGCACGGTCAGCGGTCGGTCGATGCGACCGACCTGGAGCACGAAGACCCGCGTCGCGCCGAGCTGGACGGCCCGCCCGAGCGGGATGGAGTTGACGATGCCGCCGTCGAGGTAGTGCTCACCGTCGACCTCGGCCGGCGGCAGGATCCCGGGTACGGCGGCGCTCGCGACGACCGCGTCAACCACCGGGCCGGTGCTGAACCAGTGCTCCGCCGCGCGCTCGATGCTGGCCGCACACACCTGGAACCGGACCGGCAGCTCCTCGAACGTGATGTCGCCGAGCTCCTCGACGAGCCGCTGCTTGAGGGGCTTGGCGGAGTAGATGTGGGTGCCGGTCGAGACCGCGCGGCGCACCGTCCGCAGCGGCCGGTCGCCGTAGACCTCGCGGCCGCTCTGGTTGGCGCTGCGCCACAGGTCGAGCATCCGCTCGATGACGGCCTCGCTCGGGTCGCGCGCGACCATCGCGCCGTTGAGCGCACCCACGCTGGTGCCCAGCACGAGGTCGGGGGTGATGCCCCGCTCGAAGAGGGCACGGAGCATGCCGACCTCGACGGCGCCGAGGATCCCGCCGCCGCCGAGCACGAACGCGGTGGTCATCGACTGGTCATCGGCCTAGTCATCGGCCTAGCCGACTGCGGTCGTGGCTGCCGGACCGAATGCCTCCGGATGCTCGGCGCGGGTGCGCTGGGTCGCGCGGTGCTCGGCCCAGAAGCTCAGGACCGGGACGGTGCCGCACAGCAGCGTCACGATCGTGAAGCCCAGCTCCCAGCCGGCCTTGCGCGAGAGCACGAAGGCGGTGAGCAAGAAGATCATGTAGAGCCAACCGTGCGCCACGCCGAGGTAGGTGGTGATGAACTCACCGAGCTCCTGGCCGCCGGAGCCCTCCTCGAGGAGGTACTTCAGCGGCACGCCCACGAGGATCAGCACGATCAGCAGCACGCCGACGATCGTGGCCATGATGCGGTATCGGGTCAGGGCTCCTGTCACGCCTCCGACGGTACTGGGTCGGCCTCCGCCGGGACCTCGTGGGGGACCTCCTCCTCGCGGACGAAGCGCCACCAGATGAAGGCGGCGAACGCCCCGAACACCCACCACTCGAAGGCGTAGAGGATGTTGCGCAGCGCGGTCAGCCGCCCCGGCGGCGGCAGCTGCTCGAGCGTGGCCGGCGTCAGGCCCTCGGCTCCCGCGTTGGTCGACGGTTCGTCCGCGTCGACCACGCCGTAGGCACCGTAGAGGTCCTGGTCGACCTGCTGGATCAGGTCGGCCGTGCGCATCTGGGGCAGCACGTCGTCGGTCGGGTCGTCGTCGGCCTGGCCGGTGCCCTCAGGGGGCTGCAGCCAGGTGACGACCTCGGCGGTCCCGGTCGGCGGTGCGGGTGCGTCCGCCGGGTCGGCGACCCAGCCGCGCACGACCGGCAGCGCGGGGTCGTCGGCGGCCGAGCCGACCGCGAGCGGCGTGACGGCCCAGAAACCGTCGGCCCCGTCGACCTCGCGGCCGGACACGTAGACCGTCGACTCCGGCAGCCAGGTGCCGCTGACCGTGACCGGCTGGCCGACGAAGGCCGCCGGGAACGGGTCGTCCGGACCCATCACGTCGGCGATCGGCCGCGGCTCGAGCTCGGACAGGTCGACCGCCTCTGCGGCCCGGTTGGCCTGCCACGCGTCGTACTGCCACACCCCCAGCGACCCGGCGACCCCCACGCACGCCAGCGCCACCAGGTGGGCGCCGATCATCCGGGGGGTGAAGTAGCGGGCCACTCCTCCAGGGTACGGAGTCGTTTCACCTGCGGGTGGGTGGACGGAGTCGTTTCGCCGTACTCTCCCCTGCATGACGGTCAGCGCCGAGCAGGCTCAGTGGTTCCGGGCGGGATTCACCGACATGGCCGAGACGATGGGCCAGGCGTTGCTGGGCAAGGACCACGTGATCCGGCTGGCGTTGACCTGCCTGGTCAGCGAGGGGCACCTGCTGCTCGAGGACCTGCCCGGGACCGGCAAGACGATGCTGGCGCGGTCGTTGGCCAACACCGTCGAGGGCAGCCACGCGCGCATCCAGTTCACCCCCGACCTGCTGCCGACCGACGTGACCGGGGTGACGGTCTACGACCAGGCCAAGGGGTCCTTCGAGTTCCA
The DNA here is from genome assembly GCF_900113685.1 of Nocardioides psychrotolerans. Classification (GTDB taxonomy): domain Bacteria; phylum Actinomycetota; class Actinomycetes; order Propionibacteriales; family Nocardioidaceae; genus Nocardioides; species Nocardioides psychrotolerans. The sequence continues at coordinate 147,558 of NZ_FOQG01000006.1, read as the reverse complement.
CCCCGGACCGATCTTCCACGACATCGTGCTGGCCGACGAGATCAACCGGGCCTCGCCCAAGACCCAGGCCGCGCTGCTGGAAGTCATGGAGGAGGGGCATGTGACGGTCGACGGCGTGACCCACGACGTGCCGCGGCCGTTCATGGTGATCGCCACGCAGAACCCGATCGAGCAGGCCGGCACCTACCGGCTGCCCGAGGCGCAGCTCGACCGCTTCCTGATGAAGACGTCGGTCGGCTACCCGGATGCGGAGTCGACCGAGGAGCTGCTGCTCGCCTCCCACGTCCGCGACCGGGCCGAGCTGGTCAAGCCGATCGCCTCCACCGCGCGGATCGCGGAGATGTCGGCGCTGGCCGCGGACGTCCACGTGGACCGGGCCGTGGTGCGTTACGTGCGTCAGCTCGCCGAGGCCTCCCGGGAGCTGCGCCACGTGCGGTTGGGGCTCTCGGCCCGCGGTTGCCTGGCCCTGGTGCGGGTCGCCAAGACCTGGGCCGTGGCCGACGGTCGCACCTCGGTGGTGCCCGAGGACGTCAACACCCTCGCCGAGCCGGTGCTGTGCCACCGGTTGCTGCTCGACCCGCAGGCACAATTCAGCGGGATCACGATCGGCGAAGTCATCGCCCAGCTCCTGGCGGCGGTGCCGCCACCCCTCGACCGTGACTGAGCCCCGGTGATCGAGACCCGCCGCACGCGCGTGCGGCGCCGTGTCGGCCGCGCCCTCCGTGGCATCACCCCGGCCGGGCGCGCGGTGATCCTGCTCGGGCTGTCCAGCGAGGCGATCGCCCTCACGCTGGGTTATGCCGAGTTCCGGCTGATCGCGGTGATGTGCGGTTTGCTGGTCCTCGTCGCGCTGGTCCTCGTCGCGCTGCCCACGCGCGTCCGCGCCCAGCTCGAGCTGCGCCCGGCCCACACCGTGGCCGGCGAGACCGGCACCGGGCTGCTGCGCGTCACCAACCTGCGCCTCGCCCCGATGTGGCACCCCCTCGTCAGCGTCCCCCTCGACGCCGAGCGAGCCGACGCCGGCACGCAGAGCGCCCACGTGCGGTTGCCGGTGCTGCGCCGCGGGGTCCGCGTGGAGCAGGAGATCGAGGTCCCGGCCGTGCGCCGCGGGGTGCTCCAGGTCGGCCCAGCCGGCGCCCGTCGTACGGACCCGCTCGGCTTCTTCCAGCGCCACGCCGCCTGGAGCACCCCGGTCGACCTGTTCGTGAGGCCGCGGATGGTGAGCATCGAGACCCTCGGGGCCGGCTCGGTGCGCGACCTCGAGGGCGTGCCCAGCGACGAGATCTCGATGAGCGACCTGTCCTTCCACGCGCTGCGGGAGTACGTCGTCGGCGACGACCTGCGCCACGTCCACTGGCGCTCGTCGGCGCGGACCGGGCGGCTGCACGTGCGGCAGTACCACGACACCCGCCGCAGCCACGTCGTGGTGATCGTCGACGACACCCACGCGGCCTACGACCACTCCGACGACCTCGAGCTCGCACTCCAGGTCGCGGCCTCCGTCGTGCTGCGCGTCGGGCTCGACGAGTCCGACCTGACGATGGTCTGCGGCCCCCAGCAGGTCTCCGGCCCGCCGCAGCAGGTCCTCGACGCCTTCTGCCTCTCGTCGTGGTCACTGGGTGGCGACCTCGTCGTCGCCGCGCGCACGGCGGCCCTCGTCGCCCCCGACGCCAGCCAGGTGGTCGTCATCTCGGGCGGCCTCCTGGACACCTCGCTCCTGCCCGAGGTCGCACGCTCCTTCCCCGACGACGTACGACTGCTGACGCTGCGCGCCGACGGCTCGGGCACCCCGGCCGAGCACACGCTCGCCGGCCCGCCGCAGCTCACGGTGACCCAGCTGGCGGAGCTGCCCGGACTGCTCGCGGCCTACGTCCGCGGGGTGCGGCTGTGAGCGAGGCGAGAGACCGCATCGGTCCGGAGACGGACGACCACCGTGAGGCGGCGGTCGAACTGCGAGCCCACCGGGAAGACCTGTGAGCGAAGCGAGAGACCGCATCGGTCCGGAGACGAACGACCACCGTGAGGCGGCGGTCGAACTGCGAGCCCACCGGGAAGACCTGTGAAACTGCTCCGGCGTCGACCGCCGGCCCAGGTGATGCCCTTCCACGCCTGGGACGTGCTGCTCGTCCTGACCCTGACGATGATCGCGCTGGCCGGCTGGTCCTCGACGTTCAGCGGCAACGGGTGGTGGATCACCGGTGGGGTCGCCGCAGTCCTCGGGTCGGCCGTCGCGACCGGGGTGGTCGCGGCGCGTGGCGGGGTCGAGGTCGTCGGGCTGGCGCTGGCCTTCGCCTACTACTTCGCCTGCGGGCCGATCGTCGAGCGCGACCTGCGGCTGACCGACCTGAGCATCCTCGAGTCCGGCGTGCGGGCCAGCGCCGACGCCTGGCCGGTGCTGCTGGGCACCCACCCACCCGTCGACTCCTCCGGGGCCGCGCTCCTCGCACCGGTGCTGCTCGCGCTGTTCTCCGCGGGCATCGGGACGGCCCTCGCCCTGCGCTCCACCCGCGCCGCGGTTCCCCTCATGCCACCGACCCTGGTGCTCGCGGTGGTCCTGCTCCTCGCCCAGCCCGAGCCGGTCTCGGTGCTGCTCCAGGGCGTCGGGTTCGGCGTCGTCGCGATGATGTGGATGCGGCTACGCGGCCTGCGCATCGACGAGGCCGCCCACGGCCGCGACCCGGCCCGCGCCTGGCGGATGCTCGGCAGCGTGGCGCTGGTGCTGGCCGCCGCGCTCACCGCGGCCGCGGTGGCGGGTGACCCGACGCCGGGCGCGAGGTTCGTGCTCAGCCGCGAGGTGCCGGCGTACGACGCAGGCCGGGAGGCGACGCCGCTCGACTCCTTCCGCGACTTCACCGAGCCGGCCCCGGGCCAGCGCACGCCCGAGGGCAACGTCCACGAGCGCAAGCTGCTGACGCTGCGGGGGGCGCCGGCCGGGGTGCGCGTGCGGTTCGCCGCGCTCGAGGCCTACGACGGCAACCGGTGGCAGGCCGCCAACGACAGCGACCCCACGCGCGACGACGACCGGTTCCTCCGGCTCTCCTCGACCATCGACAACCCCGCCGACGGCCGCGAGATCCGGGTCGCGGTCGACCCCACCGGCGACTACTCCTCGCGGTGGGTCCCGACGATCGGCGCGGTCCAGGCGTTCTCCTTCTTCGGCTCCGCGCGCGAGGACGCCCAGACGCACCTGCGCTACGACCCGGCGACGCAGACCGCGATCATGGACGACCGGCTGGAGAAGAACGACACCTACACCTTCACGACCGCGATCACCGGGGGGCTGCTGAAGCGGCGGATGACGGCGTCCTCCCTGGTCGATCCTGCGCTGAGGGAGGCCGGGGCGTTCCTCGACCCGGCCATCGAGGCCTGGGCGCTCGGTGCCGTCTCGCCGATCGACGGGGTCTTCCGGGTGGCGGAGCGGCTCAGGCGGGTCGGTCGCTACAGCGACGGCGCGATCTTCTGGCAGGCGTCCTACCCCGCCGGCCAGAGCACGACCCGGCTCGGCGACGGCTTCGTGCTCGGGGAGCCGACCGTCGGCAACGACGAGCAGTACGCCGCCGCGATGGCCCTCATGGCCAACCGCCTCGGGGCGCCTGCCCGGGTCGTCGTCGGCGCTGTCCTTCCCTCGAGCGGCGTCGTGCGTGGTCGTGACGTGCAGGCCTGGGTCGAGGTGCGGATCGCCGACGGGTCGTGGCGCACGCTGCCGACCGAGATGTTCATGGGCAACCGGCCGCCGCGGCGGGTCGGGGTGGACCAGGTGCTGCCCCCGCGGGCATTCCCCGACCCGCCGGCCACGCCGCCGCAGCAGCCGGAGATCGAGGAGGAGCCCGCGGCCGAGCCGCCGGACCCGTCGTCGTCCGCGTCGTCCGAGGAGGGGTCGGGCGGGGTCCCCTGGGGACTCGTCCTCCTCGCGCTGGCCCTCGGCGCACCCATCGTCGTGCCGGTGGTGAAGGGGGTGCGACGACGCCGCCGCCTCTCCTCACGTCGCGTGACGATGAGGTATGCCGGCGCGTGGCTCGAGCTCGTCGACCACGCCCGCGACCTCGGGTTGCCCGTCGCTCCGGGGCTGACCCGGCCGGCCCAGGCCCGCGCCGTCGCGGCTGCTCCGGGCGCTGCTCCGGGCGGGGGTGCGGGCGGGGGTGCGGGCGGGGGTGCGGGCGGGGGTGCGGGCGGCGCGATCCTCGGTCTCGCGCACGAAGCCGACCGCCGGATCTACGCCCTGGACTCCCCCGAGGCCGCCGACGCTGCGGCCTTCTGGGCGCTCGTGCGTGCGGAGCGTTCCTCGATCGGCGTCCACGCCGCGCCGTGGCGCCGCGCCTGGGCGGTCTTCAGCCCCGCCAGCCTGCGTCGCGGATGAGTCGGCGACCGGCCACCCGGAAAGCGCGCGCCGCCGACTGGCCTGGACCCGGTCGATCGCCATCAGCCGGCGGGCACCGCCCCGCGCATGGTCAAACATTTGACCACCCGGCGAGCACCCCGACCTATCCGCCAGCCGGCGGCGAAGTGGTCAGACCACTTGACCAACGCCCATCGCCCGGCCTACCGTCGACCGCATGCCCCTCCAGCCCGTGGTGAGACGTTCCGTGCCCGACGAGGTCTTCGACCAGGTGCTCGCGGAAGTCGTGGACGGCGAGATCGGGGCCGGCGAGACGCTGCCGAGCGAGCGTCGGCTGGCTGAGGTGCTCGGGGTCTCGCGGCCCGCCGTGCGTGAGGCGCTCCAGCGGATGGCGCAGACCCGGCTGCTCGACGTGCGCCACGGTGGCGCGACGACCGTGCGCGACTTCCGGCGCTATGCCGGGCTCGACCTGCTGCCCCAGCTCCTCGTGCGCAAGGGGTCGCTCGACGCAGCCGTCGCCCGCAGCGTGCTGGAGGCACGGCTCGCGATCGGGCCGAGCGTCGCGGCGCTGGCCGCCGAGCGCGGCGGGGAGACCCTCGGAGCCCTGCTCACCGCCTGCGTCGACGAGCTCGCCGCGACCGACGACGACGTGGAGCGGCAGGTGCACGCCCTCACGTTCTGGGACCTCGTGGTCGATGCGGCCGACTCGGTCGTGTTCCGGATGATGTTCAACAGCCTGCGCGCCGCCTACGAGCCCGCGCTCGAGGCGCTCGCCCCCGCGATGGCCGAGGAGGTCGGTCAGGCCGGCGCCTACCGGGTGCTCACCGCCGCCATCTCCGCCGGCGACCCCGAGACCGCCCGCGCCGCGGCCGACCGGGTCCTCCGACCGGCCACCGACAGCCTCGTGAGCGCGCTCGCCGCGCTCGAGCAGACCCAGGAGCAGCGATGACCAAGCCCAGCCCCGAGATCGAGGCCCTGGCGGCCGAGCGCCTGGCGCAGGACACGACTGCCGCCACCCGTCGTACGGCGATCACGCTCGGCCAGGCCTGGCGCGCCTTCTGGCGTCACCCGAGCCCGCCGATGATCGCGGCGGCCCTCGTGGCGGCCACCGCCGCCCGCGTCGTGCACGGCGGCGGCGACACGTGGCAGCTCGTGATCCCGGTCGGGCTCGTCGCGCTGTTCCCGGCGATCGAGTGGGTCATCCACGTCGTCGTCCTGCACTGGCGGCCCCGCCGGGTCGGCCCTGTGCGCATCGACTCGCTGCTCGCCCGCGAGCACCGCGCCCACCACGCCGACCCGCGCGACATCCCGCTGGTCTTCATCCCGTGGAAGGCCCTGCTCTGGCTCGTCCCAGCGGGAGCCGCAGCAGCACTCGTGGCCCTGCCGACCGGCAGCGCGCTCACCCTGCTGGTGAGCGCGACGGCAATGATGTTCGCCTACGAGTGGACCCACTACCTCGTGCACAGCGACTACAAGCCGAGCTCACGCGCCTACCGCGCGGTGTGGCGCAACCACCGGCTGCACCACTACAAGAACGAGCACTACTGGTTCACCGTCACCACGTCCGGCACCGCCGACCGGCTCTTCGGCACCTACCCCGACCCGGCCGACGTGCCCACGTCGCCCACCGTCCGAAAGCTCCACGAGAGCAGCCCCGCACCTGCCACGATCACCGGGTGACGAACCAGCGGGTCCACCACCTCAACTGCGGCACGATGACGCCGCTCGCCGCGGCCCCGATGGTGGCCCACGTGCTGCTCGTCGAGCGCGACGAGGGACTGCTCCTGGTGGACACCGGCTTCGGCTCCGCCGACCTGGCCCGCCCGAAGCGTCTCGGGCAGCCGTTCCGGGCCGTCGTACGCCCCCTCCTCGACCCCGCCGAGACCGCCGCCGCCCGGATCACCGCGCTCGGGCTCGACCCGGTCGACGTCACCGACGTCGTGCTCACCCACCTCGACCTCGACCACGTCGGCGGCATCGGCGACTTTCCCCAGGCCCGGGTGCACGTCCACGCCACCGAGCTCGAGGCCGCGCTGCACCCGTCGCTGAAGGAGAAGGCCCGCTACGTCGCCGAGCAGTGGGCCCACGACCCCACCTGGGTCCGCCATCGCGAGGGCGGCGACACCTGGCACGGGCTCGACTCCGTGACCGCGGTCGGCGACGACGTGGTGATCGTCCCCCTCCACGGCCACAGCCGCGGGCACAGCGGGGTCGCCGTACGACGCCTGGACGGTCACTGGCTCCTGCACGCCGGCGACTCCTATTTCCACACGGGCGAGAAGCTCACGCCCCCGTCGTGCCCGCGACCGCTGCGGGTCTTCCAGACCGTGCTGGCCCACGCCGACAAGGCGCGCCGGGCCAACGCGGAGCGGGTGCGCGAGCTCCACGCCACGCACGGCGGCCCCGGGGGGACGGTCACCGTCTTCAGCGCCCACGACGCCTCCGAGCTCGCAGCGCTGCAGGCCTGAGGGACCTCAGGCAGGACAGACCGCGAACGGCAGCTTCCGCTCGCGGACAAGTCGCGCCGCGACGGCGGCGTCCGGCATGACATAGCCGATGCGGCCCCCGACCGGGTCGGCCACCCCGTCGGCGAAGCCCAGGCCGAGCTCGGGCTCGGTCGCCGGCAGGTTGCCCGCGAGCCGCAGCCGCTCGAAGGCGTCCTCGCGCTCCGGGCCCATCCGGACGGTCGCCAGCTCACCACCGAGCGTCACGCTGAACAGCTCGAGCGGCTCGAGCGCGGCGACGTCGTCGGCCGGCACGGCCGCAAGCGTCGTGGCGTCGGTCCCCAGGGTCTGGGCGAAGTCGAGGCAGTCGCGCTCGACGTACGTCGCGTTCGCCGCCGCAGGTCCCACCATCGCCGCGATCTCCTCCGAGACCGCCCAGCTCGTCTCGGGATCGTCGGTCGTGCCCACCGTGACCAGTCGCAGGATCGGGTCGACCTCGGCTCCGGCCAGCGGACCGACGCCGTCCGCCACCGCGCGCTCGACACCGGCCATCTGGAGGTCGTCGCGCAGTGCCAGCACGAAGCCGTCACCCGCCGGACCGGTGAAGGCCGCCTCCCACTTCACGTCGTCCTGGGTGAAGCCGTAGTCGGCCGCGAGCTCTGCGTCGACCGGACGCAGCAGCCCCTCGGAGAGCAACGGAGCCTGCGCCGCGGCACGACTCCAGAAGCGCTCCCGCACCGGCGAGGGGTCCTGCCCGGTCAGCAGGGAGGCCCCCAGCAGCAGACGCACCTGGTCGAAGTCGGTGACCGACAGGGAGGTCGCGTCCTGCGGCACCAGGGCGAGCACGGCCGCTGCCGCCTCCAGCCCCGGGTCGTACGCCGGCGGGCCGACGTCGCCCAAGTCCTCGAGGGGTGGCGCCAGGGTGGGTTCGGGCCGGTCGCTGCTGCACCCGCTCGTCACCGATGTCGCAGCCACCACCGCCGTCAGCAGCACCGCTGCACCCCATGACCTCACCGGAGCAGTTTGCCACCACCGGGCCAGCGCCGCCGACTCTCCGGCGAAACCAGGACCGGCCTCGTCGGCGTCGAGTGACACGTAGGGCATCTTCCCAGCGGTCCTGGACATGCTCGATGCGTCACTCGACGTCGGGCCCCGAGCGCCCACCCGTGCCGCTACCGGTCGCTAGGGTCGACGACCATGAGCCATCCGCACCGCGCCGCGCGGCTCGAGCGACGGGTCCACGACCTCGTCGGGCAGCAGCTCGGCTCGCGTGGCTGGACGCCCCGGGTGGTGGCGCACACCGGCTACGGCGCCAGTCGCGCCGCGGGTCCCAGCGCGGGTCCCAGCACGGGTCCCAACGCGGGCGGCTGGGTGCGGGTGCTGGCCCGGGTCATCCTCGCGCCCCCGGGCACCCCTAGCGCCGCCCGCACCGACGGGCGCGGCTGGCGCCGGTTCGTGTCGACAGCGGCCGCCGGCGTACCCCTCACCATCGACCTCGGCGGCGAGACCCACACCGTCTCCAGCGGTGCCGACGGCTACGTCGACGTGCGGCTCGACGCCGCCCTCCCGCCCGGCTGGGCCTCCGCGTCACTGACCGTCGGTGCTGCGGCACCGGTCAGCGCACCCCTGCGGATCGTCGGCCCCGATACCTCCCTCGGCCTGCTGAGCGACCTCGACGACACCGTCATCGTCACGATGCTGCCGCGTCCGCTGCTGGCCTTCCGCAACGCCTTCCTGGTGCGCGAGGACGAGCGACGCGCGGTCCCCGGCATGGCCGAGCTGTACGACGAGGTGCTGGCCGGCAGCGTGGACGCCTTCGTCGTCTACCTCTCCACGGGGGCGTGGAACACCGCGCGCCCGATGACCGCGTTCCTCGACCGCCACGGCTATCCGGCCGGGCCGCTGCTGATGACCGACTGGGGTCCGACGTCCGACGGGTGGTTCCGCTCCGGGCAGGACCACAAGCGCACCACCCTGCGCAGGCTCTTCGAGGAGCTGCCGCAGCTGCGGTGGCTGCTCGTCGGCGACGACGGGCAGCACGACCCGACGCTCTACGCCGAGGCGGTCACGGCCTTCCCCGACCGCGTCGTCGGCGTGGCGATCCGCGAGCTCACCCTCTCCGAGCAGCTGGCCCAGGTGACCTCACCGGCTCCCGGGCCGGACGTGGACGACCCGTCGACCCGGATCACCGTCCGCGCACCCGACGGGCACGCCCTCGCGCAGGCCCTGCGCGATCGCGGGATCCTGCCCGGCGCGTGAAGCGGCCCGCAGCACAGGAACTGCTGGTCCTGCGTCGGTCCACTGGTGCCCCACGACGACACGTCCTCGCTGACGCGCAGGAACCGCCCCGAGTCGAGGTCGTAGACGTAGGTGCCTTCACCTCCGCGCTCGTAGGACGTCACGGTCACCACGCCGGCGCCCGTCACGGCGGTGAGCACACCCTCGAGCCCACTGCCCTGGAGGGTGACGACCTGGTCGCCGTCGGTGTCGAGCACCTGGACCCGGTCGGAAGCTCGTGGTCAGGCTCCCGCGGGACCTCGCTGCTCGACCGGCGCCGGACATGGTCGAGGAAGGCACTGACCACGGCCCGGCGGGCGTAGGCGTGCTTCCGCCCGGCCCGGGTCAGGCGCGGCCACGCGACGTAGACCCGGATCAGGCCCTCCTGCACGTGGTCGGAAGCCTGGTCCCAGTCGCCGCAGAGCAGGTACGCCGTGCGCCGCAGCCGCCCGCGGGCCGACTCGACGAACTCAACGAGGTGAGGCATCACCAAGGTTGCTCATAGGCACCGATCACCGCGCGAGCGCTGGCCACGGCCGCGGGATCGCGGCCCGTCAGGTGCTGAATCACGACCAGGCGGCAAGCGTCTCGCCGAGGAGCTCACTCCTCAACAGCGCAGGGACAAGGTGTCCAACCTCTGGCGCAAGCTCCGCGCAGACGAGCAGATCAAGAACGCGGGCACCCGGCCCCAGCCCCGGTGGGTGCTTGTGCAACTCAGAGATCTGAACGCATGCACGAATGCATCAACCGCTTCGCCTGATCTTCGTCTCCGCAGGTCAGATGCCTTTTTCCTTGTGTGCGAATCGCTACGGAGCGACCGCTACACACAAGAATCAATTCCGCTCAAAGCCTAGCGGTCGGCTGTCACCCCAATCTTCGACAGTGGTCAGGTCAGCCGGATCACCGCACGGGCGGTGGCCGCGACGGCGAAGTCGACGCCGGTGATCTCGCGCATGCGGACGCGCGAAGCACCGGCGAGCTGCTCAAGCACGTCGAGGGTCGCGCTATGGGCGGGCGGAGGCGAGAACCGGTCGTGTCCGCTTCGCCACCCGAGCGCGTACAGCAGGTCCCTGACCTCGCTGCGCCACTCCTGCGCCGGTGTGCCGCTGCCGGCCACGGCCAGTGCCATCCAGCCCGCCTGGCGCTCGGTGTCCTTAGTGCCCAAAGGCAGGCGCCCGACGATGTGGCGCAGGAGTGCCGTCGGATCGTGGCCACATCGAAGGGCGGCGGCGGTCGGGCTCAGCCGGCCCTTGCGGATGCTGACCAGCCCGAGGGCGCGCGCGGTGGCGCGGATGCCGGCGACGGGGAAGGTGTGGTCCTCCCGGTTGGCCTTGCCGAACCACCAGTCCGCGATGCCGGTACGTTCGGCGATCTGCTCGACCACCGCCGGCGGCAGGTAGCCCGCAGCGGTCAGCGCCACGCCGCCGCCGACGACGTCGAGGAAGGTCCGGTAGGTCTCGGTCATCCGGGCGGCCTCGGCCTCGGTGACCTCGGTCGGGGCGTGAGAGAACGGACGGCCCAGCACCTCGCGCAGCAGGCGGATGCCCCGGCGGTCGAGCTGTTCAGCAAGGTCTGCCAGCTCCCCGGTCACCGCGACCGGCTCGGCCACCGCGACCGCCAGGGCGGTGTTGGTCTCCTCCACGTCGAAGTGCTCGGGGTGCCAGTCGAGTGGCAGCCAGTCGTGAGCGTGTGCGCCGTTGTCGAAGTTGCCGGGGAGGAGGGCGTCGTCGTACCCGCTGCGGACCCAGGCGGCCAGGTCCTCGTAGCCGCCGATGCCACCGCAGTCCTCGGGCGGACACGCCATCCGACCACCGGTGCACCGCGCCGTCGCGGGCGGCTCGTCGAGGACCTCCTCGACCACCAACTTGTGGTCCCAGCCGTCGCCAAAGTCGTAGTCGTACCAGAGCTCGTCGCCCTTCTCGGCAACGAGCTGGTCGAGTCGTACGTCGTCCTCGAGAGTTCCCTCATCGCCCTCCTCGAGGTCGAAGTGAGTGACGAAGTACGGCGAACGGTGGTCACTGCCGGTGCGGAACCGGTGCAGGTGGCTGTTGGTCCACCCCATCGCGGCCTGAATGACGTCATGCAGCCGCGGAAGGCTGAGGTCACCGGGCAGCTCGAGGCGGCGCCAGACCGGCGGCTTCGCGCCGTGCAGGTCCAGACGCACCCGGAACCCGCGGACCTTGGTCGGGACCGGGAGCAGCGTCGGCGCCTGATCGCGCTTGAGCTTCTCGAAGATGCTGGTCACCTGTCCGCTCATCAGCGCGTCGAGGAGCGCCTTGCTCTCCTCGGGGCTGGCGCCGGCCATCAGCTGCTTCACCAGGTGCTGGACGTCGGTTGCTTCGGCCACGACGGACAGTCAATCACCGTCGGATCTGTCGATAGGCGCGCGCCACGATGGTCGCAGGGCGGCTCTTTCGCGCGTGCTGGCTATCCGTTGCGGAGTTCGCTCGCGAACTGATGGGCCCACTCGCCGATGCGGATGGCCTCGGTGTGCGTGGCGGCCGGATCGTCTCCCTTGATCCCGAGCATGGTGGGGAGCAATCCTTCACCGTCGTAGATGCGGGCAAGAAGGTCGGCGTACTCCTCCGGTGGCGCGTCCTCCATGCCGACCTCTCTTATCAAGAGTCGGATGTCGGGGCGGTCTTTGCGACGTGTGGCGATGACCTTCATCGCCAGGACGTGCTCGGGCGGGGCGATGTGAATGGTCAGGCCCGGTTTTGTTGGCGGCGTCAGTGCCCATTCGGGCCGAGGAGGCACCCAGCCCGCGGCGTTGCTGTTGAGCCATCCTTCGGGTAGGCCGTGGTCTTGGGCCATCGATGTGGCCTCGTCCAAGACCGCTGCGTGACTGGTCAGTGCGTCGATATCGGGGGTCAGCCCATCACGCGGTGACGAGGTCCTTCTCAGCGATGAAGATGTTGCGCTCAGCGAGCCAGCGTGGAGTTTGTTCTTTGATCTGGTCGTCGCTGAGTCGAGGTGTGTCGAGGATCCATTCGCTGGCGAGGCGGGGCCCTTGCGTCCACCTGGGTGCAGGAAGGCCGGCCTCATGGAACTCCCTGCTGACGAATGCGGCGGCCAGGGCCTTCCAGTGAGCTTCGATGTCGGGCGGCTGCGCCTCCCAGGCCTCGGCCAGCTCCGTGGAATTGCGCAAGATGTCGCGGAGCCTGTCGCGAAGTTCGAGAGACAGGGCGTAGGTCCAGTCGTCGTCGCCCTTGTTGTGGGCTGCGCCAATGGCGAGGACGGCGTCGATGGAGGAAGGAATGCGGCTCTCGCGAGCGCGGGAGATGGCGTCTGCGATGCGCTCGGCGCGCAGTAGGAACGCCGCAGATGGCGCGATCTTGCCCGAGCGGTAGGCCGAGAATCGTGAAGCGTCGGTCCCCAGTGCGTGGGCAAAACGGCGCAACGAGAGACCGCTTCGCGCATGAGCGGCGTTGAGGCGGTCCATGACCGCCTGTGTGTCTCGGTCCATCACGTGGACAGGATACATTGGCGTAGTCATATATGACAACGTGATGTCGGCGCGCGACGGATTGCCGCATCACCACCGAGCAGACGGGATCTGCCGCGGTGCCACCTCCAGGTCCTCGAGCTTGATCCGGATGGCCCGTTTGCCGCCCGCGGAGCGAAGGAGGCGCGGAGAACGGGCGAGAACCGGTTGCGCGATCAGTCCCAGACATAGGGACGCCTAACAGATCGCCATGCGCGCCGAGGACTTGCTCCTCGAGTAGCGCTGTATGTCAGTAGGCGAAGACGTGCACGCTCAGCACGTCGATTTCCCGGCGGGGATCGCCAAAAAAGGCGCCGAGCCGGCGGGCAACGGTCTGAAAGGGGCGTTCGCGCGGACTGCCGTCTCCCTTCCAGTTGTTGTGCGGCACGATCAAGAAGAGGTGGTGGGCGTCCGGCGCGACGTGCGCCTTCCACAGGTCCTTGAGGTCATGGTTGTTGGTGATCGTCCCGCCGCGCTCGACCTCGGCGATGATCCCGCGGCCGTCCATCAGCTCGAAGAAGAAGTCTGGCCGCGCCTGCGTGACCAGACCGCTCTGCGGGGTCAACACCACCTCCTCGCCGAAGCCGAGCTCCTCGCGCAGCAGGATGGCGAAGTGATCCTGGATCGCCTTGCTCTTCGCGCCATGCACATGCAGCGCCGCAATCTCCGCCGTCGTGTCGACAATGTGCGCGAGCAACTTCTTCGCCAAACCGTCGACGGCCTGCATCTCCACGGCCTGCTCGGGCGACAGATTCGCCTTCACATGTCGCGCATAGCCGTCCATCCGGCGCAGCTTCGCAGCTTGAGGGCAGAGAAGCTAGGTGCCGCCTGTTCCACTGATTCCCCCACCAGTCCCCCACGGCGCAACGACCAGCAGGTGCGGGGTACATGGAGAAACAAAAGAAACCGCAGGCTGACCTGCGGTTTCTCGGTGTGGAGCCTAGGGGACTCGAACCCCTAACCCCCTGCTTGCAAAGCAGGTGCGCTACCAATTGCGCCAAGGCCCCGCGGTGCCGGCCACGACGTGCGCGGCCGGCGGTGTGCTGGCGTCAGATCTTGGCGACCGGGTCGGTGGCCTCGGCCCACAGGGCCTGCTCGGCCTTGCCCTCGGAGATCTTCTTGCGGGCCACGACGGCGCCGGCGGCGGCGATCATGACCAGGAGGATCTTCTTCATGCTGACTCCCTTGTGGTGCGAGGTGTCCCCGACCCGCGGGCCGGGGCGGAGGCCCGTGAGGGGCTCCACGGGCGATGAGAGATCCCGCGTGAGTGGGCCTAACAGGACTTGAACCTGTGACCTCTTCCTTATCAGGGAAGCGCTCTAACCGTCTGAGCTATAGGCCCTCATGGCGACTGCCAGCGGCGAACATTACCCCACGCTGAACGGCGCCTACAAAACGGGATCCGTCCCGGACCGGGCAGCCCCCGCCACCCGTCGTACGACGGCCTGTCGGGCCTGCCGGGAGGGGTGACCTGTGGGCGGCTGGGACCACCACGCGAGCGGTCAGCCGACGCGAGCCGTGAGGGTCAGTTGTCCTCGGACAACGTGACCTCGATGCCACCGAGCAGGGCGGCGGCCATGTTGTAGAGGAAGGCGCCGAGGGTCGCGATCGCGGTCAGCAGGACGACGTCGACGGCGGCCACGAGCATCGTGAAGCCGAGCACGCGCGAGGTGCCGACGTAGTTCTCGACATCGAGGTTCGCCGTCTCCGGACCGCCGATGCTCTCCTGGATCGTCTGGTTGATGGAGTCCCAGACACCGGCGGCGCCGAGCACCGACCAGACCATCAGCACCGAGACGACCGTGACGATGCCGAAGGCGATGGAGAGCAGGAAGGCGGTCTTCATCACCGACCAGGGGTCGATCCGGGTCAGCCGCAGTCGCGCCCGGCGCGGGGGCTTGGCCCCGGCGGCCGCCTTGCTGGCCTTGGTCTTCGACTCGGGCTCGGCGTTGGCGACGTGCTCGCTGCGCGCCGAGCTGAGCTTGGCCTGGATCCGCTCCGTCAGGGGCGGTCGTACGGCGGTCTCGTCGGCGCCGCGGTCGGCTGCCGGCTTGGCCGGCGCAGGAGGCTTGGCCGTGGCCTTGGTCCCCGTCGTGGCCGTGCGCTGGGTGGACGGCTGGGTGGGACGCTCCGTCATCAGCTGTCACTCTCCCCTGTCTCGTCGGGCTCGGCGCCCTCACTGTCATCGGGCACGTGGCTGTCCACCGGCGTGGACTCATCGATTGTGACATCCGGGGCCTGATCCGACGACTCAGCAACGACGGTCGCGCCCTCGAGCGCGCCGTCGGCCCCGGCCTCCGCCCCCGCCTCGGCCCCGGCCTCCTCGTCGACCTTCGACTCCACCGAGCGAGCCACGACGACCACGGAGTCACCGGACTTGGGCGACACGAACTTGACGCCCTGGGTCGAGCGACCGGTCGGTCGGAAGTGCTCGTTGATGGGGCTGCGCACGACCTGGCCACCCTGCGTGATCGCCAGGACCTCGTCGCCCTCCTCCACGATGAAGGCACCGACAAGCCCGCCACGGTCCTCGTTGGCGAGCGCCATGGCGCGCACCCCGAGCCCACCGCGGTTGGTGGTGCGGTACTCGCTGATGCGGCTGCGCTTGGCGAAGCCACCGTCGGTGATCGTGAAGACATACTGGATGTTGTCCTCGGACTCCTCCGTCGCGGCCTGGGCGGCGCGGATGACCGACATCGAGAGCACCGAGTCGGCCTCGTTGCGGAACTTCATGCCCGAGACGCCGGACGTCGCGCGACCCATCGGGCGCAGCTGGGAGTCCTCGGCACGGAAGCGGATCGCGGAGCCCTTGCGGGAGACCAGCAGGATGTCGTCCTCGGAGCTGACCAGCTCGGCCCCGATCAGCTCGTCGTCGTCCTCGCGGAAGTTGATCGCGATGACGCCGGCCTGGCGCGGACTGTTGTAGTCACCCAGCCGGGTCTTCTTCACCAGCCCGTTGCGGGTGGCGAGCACCAGGTAGGGCGCCTGCTCGTAGTCGCGGATCGCCAGCACCTGCGCGATCGACTCGTCCGCCTGGAAGCTCAGCAACCCGGCGACGTGACCGCCCTTGGCGTCACGCTGGGCCTCGGGCAGGTTGTAGGCCTTGGTGCGGTAGACGCGACCGGCCGTGGTGAAGAACAGCAGCCAGTGGTGGTTGGTGGTGGAGATGAAGTGCTCCACGACGTCGTCGCCGCGCAGGGTCGCGCCGCGCACGCCCTTGCCGCCACGCTTCTGGGTGCGGTACTGGTGGCGCAGGGTGCGCTTGGCGTAGCCGCCACGAGTGATGGAGACGACCAGCTCCTCGTCGGGGATCAGGTCCTCCATGGAGAGGTCGCCGTCGGCTGCGATGATCTGCGTGCGCCGCTCGTCGCCGTACTTGTCGACGACCTCGCCGAGCTCGTCGATGATGATCTGCCGCTGGCGCTCCTCCTGGGCGAGGATGTCCTCGAGGTCGGCGATCTTCAGCTCGATCTCGGCCAGGTCGTCGACGATCTTCTGGCGCTGGAGCGCGGCCAGGCGGCGCAGCTGCAGGTTGAGGATCGCCGTCGCCTGGATCTCGTCGATGTCGAGGAGCTCGATCAGCCCGTCGCGGGCGTCCTCGACCTCGGGGGAGCGGCGGATCAGCGCGATGACCTCGTCGAGTGCGTCGAGCGCCTTCGCGAGGCCCCGCAGGATGTGGGCCTCGCGCTCGGCCTGGGCCAGGCGGAAGCGGGTGCGTCGCTGGATGACCTCGATCTGGTGGGCGACCCAGTTGGAGATGAACTGGTCGATCGAGAGCGTGCGCGGCACGCCGTCGACGAGCGCCAGCATGTTGGCGCTGAAGTTGGTCTGCAGCTCGGTGTGCTTGAGCAGGTTGTTGAGCACCACCCGGGCGACGGCGTCGCGCTTGAGCACGACGACCAGGCGCTGGCCCGTGCGACCCGAGGAGTCGTCACGCACGTCGGAGATGCCCTGGACCTTGCCGGAGTCGGCGAGCTCGGCGATCTTGAGCGCGAGGTTGTCGGGGTTGACCATGTAGGGCAGCTCGGTGATCGAGAGGATGGTGCGCCCGCGGGGATCCTCGTCGACCTCGATGACCGCGCGCTGGGTGACCGATCCACGACCGGTGCGGTAGGCCTGCTCGATGCCCTCGTGGCCCACGATCATCGCGCCGTTGGGGAAGTCGGGGCCCTTGACCCGCTCGAGCAGCGCGTCGAGCAGCTCCTCGCGCGTGGCCTCGGGGTGCTCGAGCGCCCAGCGGGCACCGGCGGCGATCTCGCGCAGGTTGTGCGGCGGGATGTTGGTGGCCATGCCGACCGCGATGCCGGCCGAGCCGTTGACCAGCAGGTTGGGGTAGCGCGCCGGCAGGACGACCGGCTCCTGCGAGCGACCGTCGTAGTTGGGCTGGAAGTCGACGGTCTCCTCGGTGATGTCGCGGACCATCTCCAGGGCCAGCGGCGCCATCCGGCACTCGGTGTAACGCATCGCGGCAGCGGAGTCGTTGCCCGGCGAGCCGAAGTTGCCCTGCCCGTTGACCAGCGGCGCGCGCATCACCCACGGCTGCGCGAGACGCACCAGGGTGTCGTAGATCGCGCTGTCGCCGTGGGGGTGGTATTGGCCCATGACGTCACCCACGACACGGCTGCACTTGGAGAAGCCGCGGTCAGGCCGGTAGCCGCCGTCGTACATGGCGTAGAGCACGCGACGGTGCACGGGCTTCAGACCATCGCGTACGTCGGGCAGCGCGCGGCCGACGATGACAGCCATCGCGTAGTCGATGTAGGCGCGCTGCATGGAGGTCTGCAGCTCGATCGGCTCGATGCGGCCGCCGGGGCCGGGTCCCTCGGGGGGAGTCGTCGTGCCGCCGGTGGGGATCTCAGTCACGTGTCTTCGTCTCTCTGGTCGGTTCTACTCGAGTCTAGGAATGGTGCTAGAGACCTAGATATCGAGGAATCGAACGTCCTTGGCGTTGCGCTGGATGAACGAACGGCGCTGCTCGACGTCCTCGCCCATCAGGATCGAGAAGATCTCGTCGGCCTGAGCAGCGTCGTCGAGGGTCACCTGGAGCATCAGCCGCTGCTCGGGGTTCATCGTGGTCTCCCACAGCTCATCGGCGTTCATCTCACCGAGACCCTTGTAGCGCTGGACCGCGTTCTCCTTGGGGAGCTTGCGGCCCTGGGCGAGACCGTCGCGCATCATCAGGTCGCGCTCGGTGTCGGAGTAGACGAACTCGTGCTCCGCCGGCTTGTTCCACCGCAGCCGGTAGAGCGGCGGCTGGGCCATGTAGACGTAGCCGTGCTCGATCAGCGGCTTCATGAAGCGGAACAGCAGCGTGAGCAGCAGCGTGTTGATGTGGTGGCCGTCGACGTCGGCGTCCGCCATCAGGACGACCTTGTGGTAGCGCAGCTTCTCGAGGCTGAACTCCTCGTGGATGCCCGTGCCGAGCGCGGAGATGATCGCCTGGACCTCGGTGTTGGCCAGCACCTTGTCGATGCGGGCCTTCTCGACGTTGAGGATCTTGCCGCGGATCGGGAGGATCGCCTGGACCCGCGGGTCGCGGCCCTGACGTGCCGAGCCACCGGCCGAGTCGCCCTCGACGATGAAGACCTCGCACTCGGCGGGGTTGGTCGACTGGCAGTCCGACAGCTTGCCGGGCAGGCCACCGCCACCGAGCAGGCCCTTGCGCGAGCGCGCGAGGTCACGCGCCTTGCGCGCCGCGATGCGTGCCGAGGCCGCGGCCTGGGACTTGCGCACGATGTCGCGGCCCTCGGCGGGGTTCTGCTCGAGCCACGCGCCGAGCTGGTCGTTGACCAGGCGTTGCACGAAGCCCTTGGCCTCGGTGTTGCCGAGCTTGGTCTTGGTCTGGCCCTCGAACTGCGGCTCGCCGAGCTTGATCGAGATGATCGCAGTGAGGCCCTCACGGATGTCGTCGCCCGAGACGCGGTCCTCGCGCTTCTTGATCAGGCCCCACTCCTCGCCCCAGTGGTTGACCAGGGAGGTGAGAGCCGATCGGAAACCCTCCTCGTGGGTGCCGCCCTCGTGGGTGTTGATCGTGTTGGCGAAGGTGTGCACCGACTCGGTGAAGGTGGTGTTCCACTGCATGGCCACCTCGAGGCTCATGTGGTTCTCGATCGACGCGGCGGTCTCGGCCTCGAAGGAGATGACCGTCGGGTTGGCCTTGTCCTTGCGGCGGTTGAGGTGCTCGACGTAGTCGACCAGGCCGCGGTCGTACTTGAAGACCTGCACGAGCCCGCCACCCTCGGCCTTCTTCATGGCGTCGTGGCCGGCGGAGTCGATGTCGGCCTCGACGGTGCCGTCGTGCACGGCCTCGACGAGGTCGTCCGCAGCAGGGCGCTCATCGCGCACGACGATCTCGAGACCCTTGTTGAGGAAGGCCATCTCCCGGATCCGGTTGGTGATCGTCTCGAGCGTGTAGGCCGTCGTCTCGAAGATGTCGGGGGAGGCGTAGTAGGTGATGGTCGTGCCGGTGCGCTCGCCCGGCTCCATCGGGCGGACCTGCTCGAGCTCCCCGTCGGGGACGCCGATGCTGAAGGTCTGGCGCCACTCGTGGCCACGGTTGCGGACCTCGGCGATGACCTTCGAGGAGAGCGCGTTGACGACCGAGATGCCGACCCCGTGCAGACCACCGGAGACCTTGTAGCCGCCGCCGCCGAACTTGCCTCCCGCGTGGAGCATCGTCAGCGCCATCGTGAGGGCCGGCATCTCCTGGCCCGGAGCGGTGTCGGTCGGGATGCCGCGACCGTTGTCCTCGACGCGGATGCCGCCATCGGCCATCAGGGTCAGCACGATGCGGTCGCAGTGACCGGCGAGCGACTCGTCGACGGAGTTGTCGACGACCTCCCAGACCAGGTGGTGCAGACCGCGTTCACCGGTCGAGCCGATGTACATGCCGGGGCGCTTGCGGACCGCCTCGAGCCCCTCCAGGACCTGGATGGCCGAGGCGTCGTAGTCGCCGCTGACGTTGGAGTACTGGGGTGCGTCGGGATCGACGGTGACGTCGGCGGGTGCCTCGGTGAGGACCTCGTCGGGAGCGGCGTTCTCGTCGGACACGCAAGGACCTCTTCACACGTTGAGTTGACACACATAACGGTCGCCCAGACCGGGGTGACCCAGTCACGGCGACCATTGCCCATGATAGCCGTTAAACGGCCTTGTGCCACGTGTGGTGCCCAGCAGAGGAGGGATCTGTGGAGGAAATATGGCCCTGAGCGTCCCGTAGTGGCCTGTCCGAGCCCCTCGTGGGGGTCCCAACAGGTCCCCATACGTCGGTGAGGCCCGCAGAACGTCTGAGACGCTCAGCCGTAGGTGTCGCGGGGACCGCGCCCGTCCCGGGTGGTCCGCAGACCCTTCTTCCAGCTCGGCAGGTGCGGGCCCTGGACGTCGATGACGACGACCGTGCCGTGCCCGAGCTCCTCGTTGAGCCGTCGTACGACGGTGGGCGCGAGGAGGGTGAGCTGGGTGGCCCAGGCGGTGGAGTCGGTGCGGACCACGAGCTTGCCGTCGGTGAAGGCCTCGGGGGAGCAGTGCGCCGCCACCTCGTCGCCGACCAGCTCGGCCCAGCGGGCGAAGACGCCGCGCATGCGCAGGTCCAGCTCCCAGCCGCGCTCGCCGATGAGGCGCGCCAGGGTCGAGTCGAGCAGCTGGGGGTCGCGATCGTCGGGGTGCGAGCCGCTCACCCGGCTTCCCGTCACGGCCCGGCGCTCACCGGTGAACGGGCGGCGGCGCTTGGCGCGCGAGGTGGAGCCGGCCGCCGCGCGGGTCAGCGCGCGGGCCAGGTCGAGGCCGTCGTCGGCGTGCGGCTCGACAGGTGCCACGGGCTCGACGGGCTCGACCGGGCTGCCCACCGCCTCGTCCTCGTCAGACACGTGTCACCTCCCCGCCTGCCACGGCGTAACGGACTCCGGCCAGCACCGCCGGTACGTCGTCGGCGACCGCGGCGGTGACGAGCACCTGCTCGGCGCCCGCGACCAGCTCGGCGAGCTGCGCGCGTCGTTCGGTGTCGAGCTCGGCGAAGACGTCGTCCAGGATCAGGATCGGGTCGTCGCCGTCGGAGCGCAACAGGTCGTAGGACGCCAGGCGCAGCGCGAGGGCGAACGACCAGGACTCCCCGTGGGAGGCGTAGCCCTTGACCGGCAGCCGCTGACCCCCGGCCTCGGGCGCGAGACCGAGGCTCAGCAGCAGCTCGTCGCGGTGCGGACCGACCAGCGAGATGCCGCGGTCGAGCTCGTCGCCTCGGCGTCGCTCGAGCTCGGCGTGGAAGGCCTCGGCGAGCGCGGCCGGATCGTGTTGCCCCAGGTCGAAGGACGGGCGGTAATCGATCGCGGCGTCCTCCCGCGAAGCACCGCGGGCAACGGTGGCATAGGCCTTGCCGACGTACGGCGCCAGCGCCTCGACCAGCGCGAGCCGGTGGCTCAGCAGCTCGCTGCCGGCGTGGACCAGGTGGGAGTCCCACGCCCCGAGGGTGGAGAGCGCCGACTCCTGGCTGGTGGAGCCGCGGCGCGCGGCGCCGGCGGTCTTGAGCAGCGAGTTGCGCTGGCGCAGGATCCGGTCGTAGTCGGCGCGCACACCGGCCAGGCGCGGGGTGCGCAGCACGAGCAGGTCGTCGAGGAACTTGCGGCGGTCCGAAGGGTCACCCTTGACCAGGGTCAGGTCCTCGGGGGAGAAGACGACCGTGCGGACCAGGCCGACCAGGTCTCGCGACTTGGCCAGGGGTGACTTGTTGACGCGGGCCCGGTTGGTCTTGCCGGGGTTGAGCTCGACCTCGAGCACGGCGGTGCGCCCGTCCCGGACGACCGCGGCGCGCACGATCGCCTGGTCGCACCCGGCCTTGACCAGCGGCGCGTCGGTGGCGACCCGGTGGGACGCGAGCCGGGAGAGGTAGTCGATCGCCTCGACGAGGTTGGTCTTGCCCTGGCCGTTGCGACCGATGAACGCCGTGACGCCGGCCTCGAGCGGGACGTCGGCGCTCGCGTAGGAGCGGAAGTTGTGCAGCGTCAGGTGGGAGACGTACAACGCGGCCCGTGCCTAGTCGGGGTTGGCGTCGCCGCCGGGCGGCGGGGGAGTGTGCAGGGCGTGGCCGCCGAACTGGTTGCGCATCGCAGCGACCGCCTTCATCGCCGGGCTGTCGTCCTGGCGGGAGGAGAAGCGGGCGAAGAGCGACGCGGCGATGACGTTCATCGGCACCGCGTTGTCGATGGCGGCCTCGACGGTCCAGCGGCCCTCGCCGGAGTCGTCGGCATAGCCGCGGATCTTGTCGAGGTGGGTGTCGTCCTCGATCGCGGTGACCAGGAGGTCCAGCAGCCACGATCGGATGACGGTGCCTTCTCGCCAGGAGGCGAAGACCTCGGGCACGTTGTCGACGACGTCGGTCGCCTCCAGCAGCTCCCATCCCTCGGCGTAGGCCTGCATCACGGCGTACTCGATGCCGTTGTGGACCATCTTGGAGAAGTGCCCGGCACCTGGCTGCTGTCCGGCGTGCACGAACCCGGACTCGCCCTCGGGCCGCAGCGCGTCGAACGCCGGCTGGGCCTTGGCGACGTCGGCCGTGGAGCCGCCGCACATCAGGGCGTAGCCGTTCTGCAGGCCCCAGACTCCACCGGAGACGCCGCAGTCGACGAAGCCGATGCCCTTCGCGGCCAGCAGGTCGGCGTGGATCTTGTCGTCGGTCCAGCGTGAGTTGCCGCCGTCGACGACCAGGTCGCCCTCGCCCAGCAGGTCGGCGAGCGCCGTGATCGTGTCGTGCGTCGGACCCCCGGCGGGCACCATCACCCAGACCACCTTGGGGGTGGGGAGCTGCTCGACGAGTGCCTCGAGGCTCTCGGTGTCGGAGACGTCGGCGTTGCGGTCGTAGCCGATGACCGTCACGCCGCCCTCACGCATCCGGGTGCGCATGTTGCCGCCCATCTTGCCGAGTCCGACGAGTCCGATGTGCATGCAAGGTCCTCCGGGGATGGGGGCTTCGGCGGCTGGGTGGGTGGCGCTGCGGTCGTGCTAGGAGAGCAGGCGACGGGGCATGAGGAGGTAGCGGAAACCGCTGTCCTCGGCACCGTCGGTGACCGCGCCGCTGAGCACGACCGGCTTGGAGGCCTGGGTGAAGGCCATCTCGACGACGGGCTCGTCGATGGCCTGGAGACCGTCGAGGAGGAACTGCGGGTTGAAGCCCGTGGTGATGTCCTCGCCCTCGATCTGCGCCTCGATCGACTCCGAGGCCTGGGCCTCGTCGCCGGAGCCGGCGTCGAGGGTGAGCACCCCGTCGCTGAACGCGAGCTGCACCGCGGTGTTGCGCTCGGCCACGAGGGACACCCGCTTGACCGACTCGATCAGCGCGGCCTTGTCGACCTTGGCGATGGTGAGCTTGTCGGCGGGGAAGAGGCTGCGCACCTTGGGGAACTCGCCGTCCAGGAGACGGGTCGTCGTACGACGCAGGCCGCCGGGGGCGTTGCCCTCGAAGCCGATGATGCCCTCACCCGAGCCGCTGGCGGAGAGCGCGATCGTGACCTCGCTGCCGGCGGTCAGTGACTTGGCGGTGTCGCCGAGGACCTTGGCCGGCACCAGCGCGGCCAGCGACTCGTCGGGCGACATCGGGGCCCAGCCGAGCTCGCGGTGCGAGAGCCGGAAGCGGTCGGTGGCGAGTAGGGAGATCGTGGAGCCGTCGATCTCGAGCCGCACACCGGTGAGGACCGGGAGCATGTCGTCGCGGCCGGCGGCGGTCACGGCCTGGGCGACGGCGTGGGAGAACACGTCGCTCTGCACGGTGCCGGTGGCGGTGGGCATCTGCGGGATCGTGGGGTAGTCCTCGACCGGCATGGTCTGCAGCGTGAAGCGGGCCGAGCCGCAGGTCAGGGTGACTCGCGAGCCGTCGATCGCCATCTCGACAGGCTTGCTGGGCAGGCTCTTGCAGATGTCGGCCAGGAGGCGACCACTCACCAGCGCCCGACCCTCGTCGCTGACGTCGGCCTTGAGCGTCGCGCGCGCCGACGTCTCGTAGTCGAACGTCGAGAGCACGAGGCCCTCATCGGTCGCGTCGATGAGGAGTCCGGCCAGGACCGGGGCGCTGGGACGGACCGGAAGGCTGCGAGCAGCCCAGGCGACGGCATCGGCGAGCGCGTCGCGGTCGACACGAAACTTCACGGTGGATCCTTCGGATGGGCGACGAGGTGCGACGAGGTGCCGCGTGAGCACAGGAGTTCTTGGGATGCGCATCCTGCCACGTGGGGTCGACGGGCACGAGTCATCCCCAGGCAGGGGCCCAGCAGGGTGTTCACGGAGGATCGATACAGGTAGAGGTCCGTAGTCGTCATAGCGTCGGTGGAAACTGTGGACAAGGTGGGTAAGCGCTGGTCAGCACGGCGATTCGACGTGCACAGGGGGTGTGGAGGACGACGGGACAACTCGGCGGCCACGTGGAACCGGCGATGGCCGTCGGAGGCGCTGCGTCGTCCATCCACAGATCCTCCCCGTGTAGTTCGGATGTCGGACCCCACGTTGTGCACAGGTGAGAGCCGGCTCGAGGGCTCGCTCGGGTGACCCCGGGGGTCACCTTGATGGTGGTGCGGTCAGGACTGGCGGGCCTGCAGCTTGACCCGGTTGGTGAGCTCGCTGACCTGGTTGAAAACAGCGCGGCGCTCGGCGAGGAGCTGGTTGATCTTGCGGTCGGCGTACATGACCGTGGTGTGGTCGCGGTTGCCGAACTGCGCGCCGATCTTGGGCAGGGACAGGGGGGTCAGCTCGCGACAGAGGTACATCGCGATCTGACGCGCCATCACGAGGTGCCGACCGCGGCTGGGCCCGGTGAGCTCCTCGATGGAGAGCCCGAAGTAGGCCGCGGTCTGGGCGATGATCAGCGGCGCGGTGATCTCCGGCTCGCCGCCCTCGGGGATCAGGTCCTTGAGGACGATCTCGGCCAGGGTCATGTCGACCTCCTGGCGGTTGAGGTTGGCGAAGGCCGTCACGCGGATGAGGGCACCCTCGAGCTCACGGATGTTGGTCTGGATCTTGGACGCGATGAACTCCAGCACGTCGGGTGGGGCGGTGAGCCGGTCCATCGCTGCCTTCTTGCGCAGGATCGCGATGCGGGTCTCGAGGTCGGGAGGCTGGACGTCGGTAATGAGGCCCCACTCGAAGCGGTTGCGCAGCCGGTCCTCGAGTGCTTCGAGACGCTTGGGTGCCCGGTCGGAGGTCAGCACGATCTGCTTGTTGGCGTTGTGGAGCGTATTGAAGGTGTGGAAGAACTCTTCCTGGGTCTGGGTCTTGCCTTCGAGGAACTGGATGTCGTCGATCAGCAGGACGTCGACGTCGCGGTAGCGCCGCTTGAAGCGGTCCTGCCGGTCGTCGCGGATCGCGTTGATGAACTCGTTGGTGAACTCCTCGCTCGACACGTAGCGCACCTTGGCCCCGGTGTAGAGGCTGCGGACGTAGTGGCCGATCGCGTGGAGCAGGTGGGTCTTGCCCAGGCCGGAGTCGCCGTAGACGAGCAGCGGGTTGTAGGCCTTGCCCGGCGCCTCGGCGACTGCGACGGCAGCGGCGTGGGGGAATCGGTTGGAGCTACCGATCACGAAGGTCTCGAAGGTGTACTTCGGGTTGAGCCGGGTCTCCAAGGCGCTGCCCTTGGGCTGCTCGGTGGCCTCGGGGGCGAAGGTGGGCGACGGGGACGGAGCTGTGACGGGCGCAATTGTCGACTTGTCGATGTCTCGACTTGTCGATGTGTCGTCGTGGTGGTCAGGCGCCATCTGTCCCTCGTCGAGGCTGGCGTCGACGGTCACGGCGATCCGGATCTCACGCGCGAAGCTCTCGGTCAGCGCGTCCTCGAGCTGACCACGCAGCCGGCCCTCGAGCTGGACCCGGGTGAAGTCGTTGGGGACCGCGATGATCGCGGTGTTCTCGTGGAGGGTCACCGGCTTGCTGGCGCGCAGCCAGGCACGCTGGTTGGGTTGGAGGTCGTTGACCACCTGGCGCCACGCCTGGTCGAGGTCGGACATCATGTGCTCCACGGTTCCCGCCGCCTTCCTGTCGGGCTGAGCCCGAGTGCTGTGCCCCACCTCACCCGTGAGGCGCTGTCTCCACAAGTTTGTCCACAGGTTGTGAACCCGACTCAGTGTCTGTGGAGAGAGTCGGTCCGACCGGCATCGGCTCCCCGACAAACAACGAGTGTTCGCAGGTCAGGGGCCCTTTGGCGCACCGTGTGAGCGGGGTCACAGGTCCTTGACGAACGGGGAGAACCGGGGCTGCGGGGACACCTCGGTGGCCCGAACCTAACGCGCCACGACGAGCAGCGGCAAGCCGTCATCCACAGGGCTGGACACCCGCTGTCCACGCCCTGGCGCCTCGACGGAACCACGGGTTTGACCCTGCGGAACGCCCACGCGTACCGTTAGCCGGTCGCCCGGTATCGACAGGTGCCGCATGTCCACGGGAATATCACTCTCCGTGGGTGGGCGGTGCCAGCCGAAACTGTCTCATCAAGAGCGAGGCCAGGCATCCCGATCTGCCGGCGTGACCCTTCCCGAATCAACCGAAAGAGACAAGCTCGTGAGCAAGCGTACGTACCAGCCGAACAACCGTCGTCGCCACAAGGTGCACGGGTTCCGCCTGCGCATGCGCACCCGCGCCGGACGCGCCATCCTCTCGGAGCGCCGCCGCAAGGGCCGCAAGAGCCTGGCCGTCTGAGGGTTGCGTCCTCCGGCCGTGCTGGCCTGACGCGACTCCTGTCCCCGTGCTGCCTGCGGCTCACCGGCTGATCGACGCCGCGTCCTACCGTGCCGCATCCCGCACGGGCAGACGCTCGGGGTCGCGCACCCTCGTGGTGCACCTGGCTCCCGGTCAGGAGGGCGACCTCAGGGTCGGCTTCGTCGTCAGCAAGGCCGTCGGAAACGCCGTCATCCGCAATCGTGTGAAGCGCCGCCTACGTCACCTGGTCCGGGAACGACTCACGTCGCTCCCGGACTCTGGCGCGCTCGTGGTGCGGGCGCTTCCCGCCGCGGCGTCGGT
This sequence comes from Nocardioides psychrotolerans, assembly GCF_900113685.1. Lineage (GTDB taxonomy): Bacteria > Actinomycetota > Actinomycetes > Propionibacteriales > Nocardioidaceae > Nocardioides > Nocardioides psychrotolerans. The sequence goes on along the minus strand of NZ_FOQG01000006.1, from coordinate 121,031 downwards.
CGGTAGTGCGGAACTCGCTGTTGACCTGGACCGTTGTCTCCAACGAGTCCGGGAGGCGCAACGATGAAGTACGTGCTGATCGGTCTGCTGCGTCTCTACCGCGCCGTGATCAGCCCGCTCTACGGGCAGGTGTGTCGTTACCACCCCTCCTGCTCCGCCTACGCCCTCGACGCCGTTCGCGAGCACGACAGCCTCCGGGGCAGCTGGCTCGCCGTACGTCGGCTCGGTCGCTGCCATCCCTGGGCCGCCGGCGGCTACGACCCCGTGCCACCCCGCTTCGCTGCGGGGACCTCGTCTTCTATGCCACACCAAGGAGCCTGATCCGTGGGATTCATCGGCGATATCGGCAGCTTCATCATGACGCCGCTCTACTACATCATTTCGGCGATCCTGATCGGCTTCCACAAGTTCTTCAGCCAGATCGGTCTGGATCCCGAGGGTGGTCTCGCGTGGGCGCTGTCGATCATCGGGCTCACCGTGGTGATCCGCACGGCCCTGATCCCGCTGTTCGTGAAGCAGATCAAGTCCAGCCGCAACATGCAGCTGATCCAGCCCAAGGTCAAGGAGCTGCAGAAGAAGTACGGTCATGACCGGGAGCGCCTCGCCCAGGAGACGATGAAGCTCTACAAGGACACGGGCACCAACCCGTTCTCCTCGTGCCTGCCGATCCTCCTGCAGATGCCGATCTTCTTCGCCCTGTTCCGACTCCTCGACCAGGCGGCGAAGAAGGGCACAGCGCACGGCTTCCTCACCGAGGACCTGGCCGACAAGTTCGGAAAGTCGCAGATCTTCGGCGCCATCCCGATCTCGGACAGCTTCTGGGGCGCCCGCACCTGGGGCGGCAACCCGGACGCCAACGGGTTGGTCATGGCCGTGGCGCTGGTCCTGGTGCTGATGATGACCGCGACGACGTTCCTCACGCAGCGCCAACTGATGAGCAAGAACATGCCGAAGGACGCGTTGAGCGGTCCCTACGCCCAGCAGCAGAAGATGCTGCTCTACATCCTGCCCGTGGCCTTCGGGCTCGGTGGCGTGGCCTTCCCGATCGGGGTGCTCCTCTACTGGACCACGTCGAACCTGTGGACGATGAGCCAGCAGTTCTACGTCATCCGCAACAACCCGGCGCCCGGCACGCCGGCGGAGGAGGCGAAGAAGGAGCGCGACAAGGCGAAGGCACTCAAGAAGGGCACCCCTCTCGTCGAGGAGGTCGTCCCGGAGCCCGAGGCCCCACCCCGGCCGGCCGCACGCCAGCAGCCGAAGAAGCAGAGCAAGTCCCAGCGCAAGCAGTCCGGTGGCAAGCCGCCCGGGCGCCCCAACGACCAGAACCAGGGAGACAGCCGATGAGCGCGGACGTCGAGACCGAGAATGCCCCCCACACCGAGGTGGACTCACCCGAGGAGACGTCTCAGGAGATGCCCGGGGGTGCGACTGAGAGCGCTACTGAGCACGAGGAGGCGCCGACCAGCGGTCGTGCCGCCCGGCTCAAGCAGCTCGAGCAGGAGGGCGACATCGCCGCCGACTACCTCGAGGAGCTCTTGGACATCGCCGACCTGGACGGTGACCTCGACATGGACGTCGACGGCGATCGCGCAGCGGTCTCCATCGTTGGCGCCGACCTCAGCCAGCTCGTGGGGCGCGACGGTGAGGTCCTGGAGGCGCTCCAGGAGCTGACGCGGCTCGCGGTCTTTCGTGAGACCGGCGACCGGTCCCGGCTGATGCTCGACGTCTCCGGCTATCGGGCCCAGAAGCGCGTGGAGCTCGTGGAGCTCGCCGAGCGCCTCGTCGCGCAGGTGCGGGAGTCGGCCGAGCAGGTGTCCCTGGATCCGATGAGCCCGTTCGAGCGCAAGGTCGTCCACGACACCGTGGCGGCTGCTGGCCTGTCATCCGAGTCGGAGGGCGTCGAGCCGCGTCGCTTCGTGGTGATCCTGCCTGCGTCATGACCGACGATGTTTCACGTGAAACACCCTCCGCGCCTGAGGTGGCCCGGAGGGTGTTTCCATCTGACCGCTTCACCCTCGTCGAGCGCTACGCCGAGCTGCTTGCGACCGAGGGAGTGGTGCGAGGCTTGATCGGCCCCCGGGAGGCTCCCCGCCTCTGGGACCGCCACCTGCTCAACTGTGCCGTCCTGGGCGAGCTGCTCCCGCAGGGCGCCACCGTGTGCGACATCGGGTCAGGTGCCGGATTGCCGGGCCTCGTGCTGGCGATCGCCCGGCCCGACGTGCGGATCACGTTGGTTGAGCCGCTGCTGCGCCGGACCGCCTTCCTCGAGGAGGTCGTCGACGGTCTGGGCCTCGACACGGTGGAGATCTTCCGGGGGCGGGCCGAGGAGTTGCACGGTCAGCGGCGGTTCGATGTCGTCACCTCGCGGGCGGTCGCCCCCCTGGAGCGTCTGCTTGGGTGGTCCATGCCGCTCGTGGCAGGGAGTGGTGCCCTGGTGGCGATGAAGGGCTCCTCGATCACCGAAGAGATCGAGGCCGCGCAGGATGTCCTGGTTCATGGAGGCTGCGGCGTCCCCGAGGTCATCGTGCTCGGCGAAGGGCTGCTGTCGTCCACAACGGTGGCCGTGCGGGTTCCGTGGGCGGACCCGACACGGGTATCTTGGCCGCTTGCCGTTTCTCGCTCCCCGGGGGCGAAGAATCGTCCCCCCCAGAATCGACGTAAGAAGAGGCGACCCGCGTGACCGAGGAGTTTTCCACCGGCACGAACCCCCCGTCTGAGCCTGGCTCTCCACAGGTTGGCACAAGTTCTCCACAGGCAGCACCGTTAAGCAGTCCCGCCGATGTTTCACGTGAAACAGCGAAGCGGCCCTCACCGATTCCCGCTCCCCTGAGTGCCTTCGGGGTCCGCACGGCGGGTGACGTCGCGTCTCTGGGCGGTCAGTTCGACGATCCTGCGACCCCTCTGGCGCGCGCGGCGCAACACAGCATCCTGGCGCGACAGGAGGCGCACGCTCGCCCGGCGCTACAACGTCCGTCCACGACGCGGATCTTCGTGGTGGCCAACCAGAAGGGTGGGGTCGGCAAGACCACCTCGACGGTCAACGTGGCTGCCGGCCTCGCCCAGCTCGGTCAGCGGGTCCTCGTCATCGACCTCGACCCGCAGGGGAACGCGTCGACGGCTCTCGCGGTCGAGCACCGGCGTGGTGTGCCCTCGACGTACGACGCCCTGGTCGACGGCGTCCCGCTCGCCGATGTCGTCGCTCCCTGCCCCGATGTCCCGGGCCTCTGGGTGGTGCCGGCGACCATCGACCTCGCCGGCGCCGAGATCGAGCTGGTGAGCGTGGTGGCGCGCGAGGGACGCCTCAAGCGCTCCATCGACGGCCACCCACTCGTCGGCAGCGCCGAGGCGGTGGGGGACGACCGCTTCGACTTCGTCCTCATCGACTGCCCGCCGTCGTTGGGCCTGCTGACGCTCAACGCGCTGGTCGCGGGGGACGAGATGATGATCCCGATCCAGGCGGAGTACTACGCGCTCGAGGGGCTCGGGCAGCTGCTCGAGACCGTGGACATGGTCCGCGCACACCTCAACCCGGACCTGGCAGTGTCGACGATCCTGGTGACGATGTTCGACGCCCGCACACGCCTGGCGGCCGGCGTGGCCGAGGAGGTGCGTGAGCACTTCGGGGACCAGGTGCTCAAGACCTCGATCCCCCGCTCGGTGCGGGTGTCCGAGGCCCCGTCCTACGGCCAGACGGTCATGACCTACGACCCGGGGTCCCCGGGTGCGCTCAGCTATCTCGAGGCAGCCCGCGAGATCGCCATCAAGGGAGTCCGTGCGTGAACAGCAACCGCCCGCCGCAACGACGAGGTCTCGGTCGGGGCCTCGGGTCGCTGATCCCGACCGCTCCCGCGGTGCCGCCGAGTCCCCTCGGTGACTTCGGCTCCTCGGGCGCAGACGTGCCGCCGCCCCCGGATGAACGCGCGCTGGCGCCGGTCCCCGGGGCCAGCACCGCGGTCGTGGCCGGTGCCTACTTCGCCGAGCTGCCGATCACCCAGATCCAGCCCAATGCCATGCAGCCCCGCACTGTCTTCGACGAGGAGGCCATGGCCGAGCTGGTGCACTCCATCGGTGAGGTCGGGCTGCTCCAGCCGATCGTCGTGCGCCGCACCGGTGAGGAGTCCTACGAGCTGGTCATGGGTGAGCGTCGCTGGCGGGCCTCCCAGCAGGCCGGCCTCGAGGCGATCCCGGCCATCGTCCGCGAGACCGACGACAACGACATGCTGCGCGACGCGCTGCTGGAGAACCTGCACCGTTCGCAGCTCAACCCGCTGGAGGAGGCCTCGGCCTACGCCCAGCTGCTCGAGGACTTCTCCTGCACCCACGAGGAGCTGGCCTCCCGGATCGGTCGATCCCGGCCACAGATCAGCAACACGCTCCGGCTGCTCAAGCTGAGCCCGGCGGTGCAACGCCGGGTCGCGGCCGGCGTGCTGTCGGCCGGCCACGCCCGCTCGCTGCTCGCCGTCGACGATGCCGACATCCAGGACCGGCTCGCTCAACGAGTCGTGGCCGAGGGCATCAGCGTGCGGAGCCTCGAGGAGATCGTGGCCGTCGGTGATCTCAAGAGTGCCTCCCAGCGCAGCCAGCGCAACCGACCGACCGCCCCCGGCCTCGCCGAACTGGCGGAGCGACTCTCCGACCGGCTGGAGACCCGGGTCACGGTGGACCTCGGTCGGCGCAAGGGCAAGATCACCGTGGAGTTCGCCTCGCTCGACGACCTGCGCCGCATCATCGACATCATGGACCCCCGCAATCGCAATGACAGGCCGATCTAGCCATCTGTCGCTTTGTCGACATGTCATTATATCTATATGTCGACAAACAGGGTCACACGTCTCTGACCTGCAGGAATGTGGCCGTCAGCGCGGACACCCGGCCGGTCCCATGGCGACAGACCACTCCCCATGGGTCGCGGGCCTGGGGATGTGGCGGTTCGTCGTCAAACCTTGAGGAAGCGGCCGCGGCCGCTCGGAACGGCTGGCGCACAACCCCACACTCGTCCGCGCGTCGATGTTTCACGCGAAACATCATGCTGCGACGGGTGACCGAGCCGCAGGTCTGTCAACCTGGCAGGAAGGCGGGGCCTGACTCGGTCAGGACTTCTTGGCGCTCTTCGCGGCCCGCTTCGCAGCGCGCTTGGCGGCCCGTTCGCGCTTCTCCTCGGCGTCGAGCCGGGCGGCCTCCACGAGCGTGGGGGCCGAGCCGCCGTGGCGGGCCGGGAGCCACCAGGAGCCCGCAGGTTGTTCGTCGGCGGGGTAGGAGGCGATGGTCTCGTCCAACATCTGCGACATGACGCGGTGCAGCTCTGCGGTCTCGGCGACCGGGTCCTCCCCCGTGGGGTGCAGGGGCGCGCCGACGCGGATGGCGATCGTCTTGCCCCGGGAGAAGTCGCGGGGGTGGTCCTTGGTCATCATCCGCTGCGTGCCCCACAGGATGACGGGCACCAGCGGCACGCCCGCCGCGGCGGCGATGCGCACGGCGCCGGTCTTGAACTCCTTCAGCTCCAGGGCCCGCGAGATCGTGGCCTCGGGGAAGATGCCGACCGCCTCGCCCTGCTGGAGGTAGTCGATTGCGGTGCGGAACGACGCGAGGCCCTCACCGCGATCGACCTCGATGTGGTGCAGGGAGCGCATCAACGGGCCACCGAAGCGGTCGTCGAAGATCTCCCTCTTGGCCATGAAGCGCACCAGGCGCTTGGAGGGCTGCGTCGCGAGGCCGCCGTAGACGAAGTCGACGTAGCCGATGTGGTTGTAGGCGAGCAGCACGCCGCCCGTGCGCGGGACATTCTCCGTGCCGGTCATCACGAAGCGCTGGCCCAGCACCCGGAAGAGGGTCTTGGCCGTCATGATGATCGGCGGATAGGTCAGGTCGCGCATGGTTGCTCCTCGTTGAGCGGGGTCGAGTGGGACGTCGTACGACGAAGACTGGTGCAGGTCAGCGGCGGGTGGCCAGGAAGTCGGCGATCCGACCGATCGCCTCCTCCAGCACGGTCACGTCGGGCAGCGTGACCAGCCGGAAGTGGTCGGGCGTGGGCCAGTTGAAGCCGGTCCCGTGGGTGACGAGCAGCTTCTTGGCACGCAGCAGGTCGATGACGAACTGCTCGTCGTCCTCGATCGTGTAGACGTCGGGGTCCAGGCGTGGGAAGCAGTAGAGCGCGCCCTGCGGCTTGACCGAGGAGACACCGGGGATCTCGTTGAGCAACCGGTGCGCGAGCATGCTCTGCTCGTAGAAGCGCCCTCCGGGCACGATCAGCTCCTGGATCGACTGGTAGCCCCCCAGGGCCGTCTGGATCGCGTGCTGGGCCGGCACGTTCGCGCACATGCGCATGTTGGCCACGAGCGTGAGTCCCTCGAGGAAGTCCTCGGCGATCTCCTTGGGGCCCGAGATCATCACCCAGCCGGCGCGGTAGCCGCAGACCCGGTAGGCCTTGGACAATCCGCTGAACGTCAGGCACAGCACGTCGTCCCCGGCCGCCTTGGCGGCGTGGTGGTGCACGGCGCCGTCGAAGAGGATCTTCTCGTAGATCTCGTCGGCGAAGACCACGAGCTGGTGGCGTCGCGCGATGTCGATGAGACCCTCGACGACCTGCTTGCTGTAGACGGCACCCGTGGGGTTGTTGGGGTTGATGATGACGATGGCATGGGTGTTCTCGGTGATCTTGGCCTCGATGTCAGCCAGGTCCGGGTTCCAGCCGTCGTCCTCGTCGCACAGGTAGTGCACGGGCACCCCACCGGCCAGCGTCACGGCCCCGGTCCACAGCGGGTAGTCGGGTGCCGGCACCAGGATCTCGTTGCCGTCGTCGACGAAGGCTTGCAGCACCATCGAGATGAGCTCGGACACGCCGTTGCCGATGAAGACGTCCTCCACCATGCAGTCCTTGAGCCCCTGCTGCTGGTAGAACTGCGAGACGGCGGTCCGCGCTGGGTAGATCCCCTGGGAGTCGCTGTAGCCCTGCGCGTCCGGCAGGTGGTGGATCATGTCGGCCAGGATCGCCTCGGGAGCCTCGAAGCCGAACGGCGCGGGGTTGCCGATGTTGAGCTTGAGGATCCGGTGACCCTCCGCCTCGAGGCGCTGGGCCTCGACGAGGATGGGTCCGCGGACGTCGTAGCGGACGTTGTGGAGCTTGCGGCTCTGCCGGATGGGGCGCACAGGTGTCATCCTCTCAGGAGGGACCCCTCGATCACCGACGATCCCACCCGGAAGGAGGCACCAGATGTCGCGCAAGGTCGTCCGGCTCACCGTCGACCACCTCGCCGAGCTGCCCGGACCGTGCTGCACCTGCCTCTTCTGGGAGCTGGACCCCGTGCGCCGCGGCCGCGTGCACGGCAGGGAGGCCGCGGCGGCGGAGAAGGAGGCGTGGCTCTCCGAAGTGCTGCGGGAGTGGGGCTCCTGCGGCAGGGTCGTCCTGGTCGACGACCGGCCGGTGGGCTACGTCGTCTACGTCCCGGCGGCCTTCGCCCCCGGGGCCGATGGCTTCCCCACCGCGCCGGTCTCGTCGGACGCCGTCCTGCTCACCACGGCGTACGTCGATCCGCTCCATGCCGGCGGGGGGCTGGGGCGGATGCTGGTGCAGGGCATGGCAGGCGACCTGATCAGGCGTGGTGGCATCCGCGCGGTGGAGGCCTTCGGCACGACCACGCCACGACGCGGCTCCTGCCTGGTGTCGACCGAGTTCCTCGGGGGAGTGGGCTTCAAGACCCACCGGCCGCACCCGCGCACGCCGCGGATGCGGATGGAGCTGCGCTCGGCGCTGACCTGGCGCGACGAGGTGGAGGCGGCCCTGGAGCGGCTGATCGGCGTGGTGCGACCGGCTCCGGCTCCAGCCTCCGAACGCAGCCACCGCTCCCTCGGCGAGCCGGGGGAGCGGTGAAGGGTTAGTGCGGGACGTTTTCGACCTATGACGAGCCAGGGAGGTCGCAAACGTGCCGCACTGTTCCGGGCGATACAGCCCGGACCAGCGTGGTCAGCCGATGAAGGGCTCGAGCTCCTTGAGGAGAGCGGCCTTCGGCTTGGCGCCCACGATCGAGCGGACCACCTCGCCACCCTGGTAGACGTTGATCGTCGGGATGCCGGTCACGCGGTAGGACGAGGGCGTGACGGGGTTCTCGTCGACGTTCATCTTCAGGAAGGTGATCTTGTCACCGTGGGCGGTCGCGATCTCGTCGAGGATCGGGGCGACCTGGCGGCACGGGCCGCACCACTCGGCCCAGAAGTCCACGAGGACCGGCTTGTCGGACTTGAGGACCTGCGCCTCGAACTCGGCGTCGGTCACGGCTGCGATGTTGCCCACGGTGATTTCTCCTTCTCGATGAGCCCGGGAGGCTCGGTCAACTCTGAGGTCTGTCTCTACTCAACACCACGGCCCGGCCCGGTGTTCCCTGCTGGATCGTGGCGCAGCAGGTCGCCGACGGTGAGGGCTCAGGCGCCTGCGGCCTGGGCGACCTCGGCCATCATCGCGTCAGGACCGGCGACGGCAGCGGCGAAGTCGCGCTCCCCGAGGTAGCGCTCGGCGTCGAGAGCGGCCGCGCAGCCGGTGCCGGCGGCCGTGATGGCCTGGCGGTAGTGGTGGTCGACCAGGTCGCCCGCGGCGAACACGCCGGGCAGGTTGGTGACCGTGGACGGCTGCTGGACCAGGACGTAGCCGTTCTCGTCGAGGTCGACCTGGCCCTGGAGCAGCTCGGAGCGCGGGTCGTGACCGATGGCGATGAACAGGCCGGTGGAGTCCAGGTCGCGGGTCTCGCCCGTGACGGTGTCCTTGAGGGTGACCGACTCGAGCTTGTCCGCACCGTTGACGCTCTCGACGACGGAGTTCCACACGATGTCGAGCTTGGGGTCGGCGAACGCGCGCTCCTGCATGATCTTGGACGCGCGCAGCTCGTCGCGGCGCACGATGAGCGACACCTTGGAGCCGAAGCGGGTCAGGAAGGTGGCCTCCTCGACCGCCGAGTCGCCGCCACCGACGACGGCGATGTGCTGCTCGCGGAAGAAGAACCCGTCGCAGGTGGCGCAGTAGGACACGCCGCGCCCCGACAGCTTCTCCTCGTTGGGCAGGTCGAGCTTGCGGTAGCCCGAGCCGGTCGCGAGGATCACCGCGCGCGCCGTGTAGGTGTCTTCTGCCGTCTTGACCACCTTGACGTCGCCGGCGAGGTCGACCTCCACCACGTCGTCGGGGATCATCTCGGCGCCGAAGCGCTCGGCCTGGGCGCGCATCTCATCCATCAGGGCCGGGCCCATGATGCCGTCGCGGAAACCGGGGAAGTTCTCGACCTCGGTGGTGTTCATCAACGCACCGCCGGCGGTGACCGACCCTTCGAGGAGGAGGGGGTTCAGGCTCGCGCGCGCGGCGTAGACCGCGGCGGTGTAGCCCGCGGGGCCGGAGCCGATGATGATGACGTTGCGGGTCTCAGACATGCCGTCGCTCTCTGGTCGCTGATCGTGGTGTGCGGGGACGACCCTGCTGGGGCCGCACGTGCTACAACCGATCGTAGGCGAGCGTTCTTCCCGCGCTCCGCCCCGCTCACGCCGCGCGGTAGAGCCGTCAGCTCCCGGGCAGGGTCACCGAGCGCAGGATGTCGGCCGTGCCGCACTGCAGCAGGTCGACGACCTGGGTGTCGCCGGCGGCCGGACGGAACGCGAGGACGGCCGGGTTGCCGACGTAGCGCACGACGTAGAGGTCGCCAGGACCCCAGGCCGCGGGCTCACACATGCTGGATCGCGCGGCGTCGGCCGACACGTCGCCCCGGTCGGTGGGCGACTGCGCCGACAGGCTGGACCTGGCGAGACGGCTGCGCACTCGGGCCACGTCGTCGCCGAAGAAGGCCGGCCGGATCCTGGTCGGTCGCGCCATCTCGAGCGCGTAGGCCGAGGCCTCCCCGCTCTCGTTGAAGGGGGCAGGTGGCGCCTCCGCGGGGGCCGGGACCTCGGCATCGGCACTGCCAGCAGCGCCGGAGTCCAGGAGCTCCTCCTGGCCGGTCGACTCGGGCACGGAGCCCGACGTCGCGCTGTCCGCGGAGGTGTCGAACCGGTCCGGCGACAGCTGGCTGGCACCGACACCGACCGCGACGACGACAGCAGCAGCGACCAGCAACGTGGTGACCTTGCGGCGTCGACGCGAGGCCAGCTCGACGACCTCTGCGGGGTCGTGGTCCGGCTCCCCGTCGGCGAGGCGGGCCAGCACCCGGTCCAGCCGCCCGGCGACGTCGCCCGGGATCGGCTCCTCGACGCGCGCCTCGGCGAGCAGGCGGCGTACGCGTTCTTCCTGCTCGGGGCTCAGCTCGCGATCGTCGGACACGGGAACGGATTCTCCTCGGGAGTGGTGAGACGGGTGAGAGGCGGGTCAGTCAGCGGGGGGCGGGGCCCTCGGCGAGGGTGTGTATCGGACGGGAGCGACGACCGGCGGGTTCCGCGGAGGTTCGTGGTCCTGCTCACGCCCGGGAGCCAGCAGCTCCAGCGCCACGGCGAGTCGGGCACGTCCGCGCGAGCACCGCGACTTCACCGTCCCCTCGGCGCAGTCGAGCATCAGGGCCACCTCGGCGACCGGGTAGCCCTCCATGTCGACCAGCACCAGGGCCGCGCGCTGTTCGGCCGGAAGCCCGCCGAGGGCGGCCAGGACGCGGTCACGGCGTTCGTCGCGCACCGCCAGGTCGGCAGGGTCGGAGGTGGCCTCGGTGTGCGCGATCAGCGCGCCGCGGTCGCCGTAGTCCTCGAGGTCGTCGGGCAGCGGGACGGCCCGGCGCACCTTGGCGGCGCGGATCCGGTCGAGGCAGGCGTTGACGATGACCCGGTGCAACCAGGTGGTGACCTGGGCCTCGCCGCGGAAGGAGCCGGCGCGACGGTAGGCGGCGATCAGGCCGTCCTGGAGCCCGTCGGCGGCGTCCTCGGGGTTGCCCATCGTGCGTAGCGCCACGGCCCAGAGCCGGTCGCGGTGGCGGCGGAAGAGGATGCCGAAGGCCTCGGTGTCCCCGTCGACGTGGGCGCGCAGGAGATCGGCGTCGTTGCGCCCTCCCTCCTCGTCAGTGCCGGGACTCTCACTCACCGCGCACCGACACCTCGGCGACGGTCCCGCGGAAGCGGCCGTCGTCCTGGAGCGGGAGGGAGGTCAGCCACACCACGAGGAAGCGGCCGGTCGTGTCGTCGGGCAGGTCGAGCTCGAGGGTCTCGCCGTCAGCGGTGCCGCTCACGGCCGGCTCGAGGTCGCGTACGCCGTCGGGGGCGTTGTCGGTGACGTAGAGCGAGACGGAGGTCGGGGAGCCGACCAGGTCGAGCACCACCGTCGAGACGGTGTGCTCACCGTTGAGGTCGATGCTCAGCCCGACGCCGGTCTTCAGCCCGGCCGGGCCGAACTGATCGTTGTAGCTGGAGGTCGTCCAGGTCGTCGCCGGGTCGCCGTCGACGACCAGCGGCGCGTCATCGCCGTTCTCGTCGCCGTCGCCGCCCTGGGGGTCGAGGTCGTCGGCGACCAGCCCACCGAGGGGAACCACGACACTCGGCGTGGTCGTGGCGCTCGCGCTCGGCGAGGGGTCGTCCGGCACGGGCTCGGAGCCGAGGACGGTCTTGCCGCGTCCGAGGTTGTAGGCCACCACCATCGCCACCAGCAGCAGCAGGCACGCCGCGATCAGCGCGGCCAGGCGCAGCCAGCTGCGTCCGGGCGGTCGCTCCTCGTCGACGACCGGCGTGAGGCCGCTCCCGGTGGTGCGACCCGGCCCGGTCGCGGCCTCCCACGGCCAGAAGTCGCTCCCGGTCGACGTCGTGGCGGCGCCGGGACGCGGTCGTCGTGCGGGCTCGCCGCTGGCCGGCTCCGGGGCGAAGAGGGGACGCTCGGGCGGCTCCTCGAACGGCGGTGGGGGCGGCGGCGGGGTCGTGCGTGACTCCAGCCACGAGACGTCGTCGTTGTCGTCGAAGATCGGCAGGCCGGCCTGCGTGACCAGCTCGGCGGGGGTGCCGTCGTCGTCGGTCGAGCCGTCCGCCGGCTCCGGGAGGGCCACTGCCTGGGTGATGGCGGGCAGCTCGGCGCTGTCGCGTGCCGGGATGTCGGGGACGGCCGGCAGCACGAGGAACTGCTCCTCGTGGTGGGCCGGGAGGCCGGCGAGCAGCGCCTCGGAGATGCCGACCGGGTCGCCGACGTAATCGGCGAGGTAGAGGCTGATCTCGCTGGCCGTGGTCGGGGCGATCAGCTCGCGGTGCCGCGCTGAGGCGCGGCCGGCGCCGGTGTCGCTGGAGGCGTGCAGGACGGCCTCGCACAAGGCGTCGAGGCTGCGCGGCACCCCGGCGCGGACCTGCCGGGGGCGCAGGACCGCGCCGTGCTCGGCAGGGGCCCGGGGCACCGCCGAGGACGAGACGCCGGCCCACTTGCCGGTGAGACCGCAGTAGAGCAGCCCGGCCAGGTCCGCGATGTCGCTCTCGACGCGGGAGCCGGTCAGGCCGTGCATGGCGGCGTCGACGGAGAAACCGATCACCCGGATCTCCCCGTTGCGGTCGACCATCACGTTCTCCGGGATGAGGCGGCCGTGGGTGACACCGGCCTCGTGGGCCCGGGCCACCGAGTCGGCTACCTCCCCGGCGAGCCACGCGGCCCGACGCGGCAGCAGCGGGCCGCCGGCGACCAGGATGTCCAGGGAGGTGCCCGAGCCCCACTCGTTGACCACGAAGACCAGCCCGTCGTCGGTGTCCGCGTCGAGCACCCGCAGAATCCGGCGGTCGAGGATCATCGCCGAGTTGCGGGCGGCCTCGAGCAACCCGGGGGCCCGCGGGTCGTCCGCGGCGATGACGTGCAGCGCCACGTGGCGCTGCAGCACACGGTCGTGGGCTCGCCAGAACCGTCCGCCCCCACTCTCGGTGAGCAGATCCACGAGTCGATAGCGGCCGGCGAGCACGTCGCCCGGCCGGATCGAGTGCGGCACTACCGTCCCTTCACGTCCCTGGTCGTTCGGTCTGGGCCATCGTAGGAGCAGTTCACGATCGCCGTGCGCGACCGAGCCTGCTCGTCACCGTGTCGATGACCGAGGTCACCTCGCGCAGGCGCATCAGGCGGGCCAGCAGCACGAAGAGGACGACGTCCACGGCCGTCACCAGCCCGGCCCGCAGCGCGGCGACCGGCCACGGGGGCTCCTCGGTGAGTGTGTGCAGGCCCAGCGCGAGCAGGCCGGCCACGGCGGTCGAGAGGGCCACGGCGATGACCAGGCGCACGAGGAAGCGCAGGAGGCGGGGGCTCTCGAGGCCGCCGAGCCGCGCTCGCAGGACGGTGTAGGAGATGGCCGAGCCCACGGCGTACGCCGCGGTGTAGGCGAGGACCAGGGCCGGCGAGGTCTGCTCGAGGCTGGTGCGGCCCACGAGGACGACGGCGGCGACGATGTTGGTGGTGGCGACCGCGACCTGGATGAGGAAGACGGTGCGCGTCTCCTCCAGCGCGTAGAAGCCACGCAGGACGAGGTAATGGACGGTGAAGAAGACCAGTCCACCGCCGAAGAGAGCCAGCGACGGCACGTAGCGAGGGAAGTCGTCGGCACCGGCGCCGTGGCCCCAGACCACGTTGGCCACGTCGAGGGCGATCACCGGCATCAGTGCCGCGAACGGCACCACCACGGCGAGTGCGGTGCGCAGCGTGGTGGTGAGCGACGAGGCGAGACCGGCGAGGTCCTGGGCGGCGGCGCGGGCCGACAACCCGGGCAGGATCGCGGTGGCGAGCGACACCGTGATGATCGAGTGGGGCACCATCATGATCAGGAAGGCCGAGGAATAGATCGTGATGCCGGTGCCCTCTCCGCCCGAGGCGGTGCCGCTGCTGGCGAGGTTGACCACCACGACGTAGGCGACCTGGTTGGCGATGACGAAGAGCACCGTCCAGACGCCCAGGCGCAGGGTGTGGCCCAGTCCGGCGTTCCGGAAGTCGAAGCGCGGTCGGTAGGTGAAGCCGGCCTTGCGGAGGTAGGGCAGCAGGATGACCAGCTGTGCGGCGATGCCCAGGGTCGACCCGAGGCCCAGCAACAGCTCCTGGTCGGCGGTGAACGGACCGACCTTCTCCGCGCCCTGGGCCGCGCCGTAGACCACGAGGTAGACGACCAGCACCGTCACTGCGAGCACGTTGTTGGCGATCGGCGCCCACATCATCGGCCCGAAACGGCCCCGGGAGTTGAGGATCTGCCCGACCAGCACGAACATCCCGTAGAAGAAGACCTGGGGCAGGCAGTAGCGGGCGAAGTCGATGGCCGACTGCCGTTGCTCGGCGAGGTCGGCGGTGGAGTACTGGTCGCTGAGGACCAGGTCCATCACCAACGGGGCCGCGACGACCAGGATCACCGTGACGACCCCGAGGAACAGCGCGGCGAGGGTGATGACCCGGTTGGTGTAGGCCTCGCCGCCGTCCTGGTCGTTCTGCATGGCCCGCACCAGCTGCGGCACGAGCACGGCGTTGAAGACGCCGCCGGCCAGCAGGATGTAGAGCATGGTCGGGATGGTGTTGGCGATCGTGAAGATGTCGGCGTGCAGCGAGACGCCCAGGGCGGCGACCAGCAGCGTGGAGCGCACGAACCCGCTCAGCCGGGAAACCACGGTGCCGGCCGCCATGATCGCGCTGGAGGCGAGGACCTTCTGGTCCTCGGCCGCCCGGGTCTCCGGGGACGCCTCGTCGGGCGCGCTCACGTCGGCACGCCGGGCTCGGGGTGGTGGGTCTCGGGGTCGTTGGTCTCCGGGTCGTTGGTCTCAGGGTCGTGGCGGTGCCGGAAGCGCCGCACCAGCCGCACCCCGATGGCGAGGAACGAGATACCGGCGCCGAAGGCGATGACCACCCAGATGATGGTGCTGACCTGGCCGGAGCGGATCGGCAGCTCGTCGGAGGAGCCGAGACGCCGCCCGTCGGTGTCGGTGACGAAGAGGGTGACGCTGTGGACCCCCAGCCGCAGGGTCCGGACCTCGAGCAGGATCGTGGTCTGGCTGTCGGGGGCCAGCTGGATCTCCTCAGAGTCCGAGACGACGATGCCGGCGTCGCTCCGTGCGGCGACGACCACCGTGACGGGCTCGTCGAGAGCGTTGGTCAGGGTCGCGGCGAAGTTGCCGCTGGCACCCGACAGGGTGACCCCCGGCGGGGCGTCGACCTCGACCGAGCCGAGGCGGGCCTCGATCCAGGTGCGTGAGGCGCCGACGGCCTGGCGCGTCGAGCGTGGTGCCTCGCGGGCGGCGTACGACGCGCTGCTGAGGGCCTGGTCGGTGATGGCCGAGGCGACCTGGTCGTTGCGGGTGAGCAGGTTCTGGAGCTTCTCGCCGGCGGTGATGAGCCCCTCGACAGCGGCGAAGGAGCGCTCGTCGAGCTCTCGCTCCGCCTGACGCTCGGGATAGGTGAGCTCGGCAGCGTCGACCGGCTCCGCCGGTTGGTCGGTGGCGTCGGAGACCGTGCTGAGGTCGAGCCAGTCGGCGGAGAGCCCGTCGAAGAAGACGTTGACGTCGTCGGGGTTCCACTCGACGGGCAGCATCATCACCAGGGGCTGGTCCTCGTCCTGCAGCACCCGCACGGCCGCCTCGCTGAGGAGCCGCTGGCGCAGCCCGATCGCCGAGAGGCGCTCGCCGGGGAGGGGGCCGCCGGAGGCCGCTCCGGTGGAGGTCACGGTGAGCCGGTGCCCGTCCGACTCCGCGACCGCGGGCGGATCGGCGTCGAACATCCGGTCGGTGACCAAGATGGTGGAGTCGGGCGTGGCCATGGTGATGCCGGAGGCGTCCATGAAACCGCTGGGGGAGCCGATCCCCGGCGTGGTGGACACGCCCCACGACTCGAGCAGGGCACTCGTGCGGGACACCGCGAGCTCGTAGAGGCCCTGGTCGTGCTGCGCGCTGGCCGCGACGTCGACGTCGCCGTAGGGGAGCGTCAGGACCTGGTCGCCCCCGACAGCTGCCTCGAGGTCGCCCAGCCAGTCGCTCGCGGTCTCGGCCAGGGCAGCGGCCTCGGGGTCGAGCAGGTCGCTGGGTTCCTCGGCCGGGTCGCCGCCCGGCTCATCGGTCGGGTCGGCCGGGTCGGCCGGGTCGGCCGGGTCCGCCGGGCTCGTCGGGATGGTCGTGGCGGCCGGGCTGGGCGAGCTCGTGAGGTCGGGGTCGCCCGGATCCGGGTCGTCCGGGTCGGCCGGCTGGGTGGGGGACAGCGAGCGGGCCGGGTTGCCGGCCGCGAGGCGCCTCACGGCGTCGAGCAGCGCGGGGTCGATCAGCCAGGTCACCTCCTGGTCGTCGGCGGCGACGCCGAGGTCGACCAGTCCTCGCATGCGTCCGCCGTCCTCGAGGGTGCGGACCCAGTCGTCGGTGTTGGCGATCGCCCCGTCGGCCTCGTGGGCGATGTAGCGGCGCAGGGGGAGGACGATCCCGGTCTCGATGGAACCCTCGACGTTGGCCGGCACGTAGGGCAGGAAGGTGCGGGCCCGCCCGTCGGCCACGGTGTCGCGCGGGACCGGGCCCTCGCCCAGCGCGTGCACACCGAACCAGTAGACGCCGCGACGGCCGACGGAGTAGGAGGACCGGGGCACCGTGAGGCTGAAGAAGAAAGAGTCACCCGGCGCGAGCTCCTCGACCGTGGCGAGGGGGCCGGAGTCGGTGATCCGGCCCCCGACCTCCTGGTTGACCGGGACCTTCGCGGCCGCCGCCAGCTCGTCGGCACTCGTCATCGGCTGGTCCCCGATGAAGGGGTAGAGGTTGATCGTTGACCAGGTCTCGATGTCGATGTTGGTGATGGTGCCGGTGATCCGGATCGGGCCCTTCCGGGGCACGGCCGACGGCGAGATGGTGCCTAGCTCGATCGACAACGGCTCGAGGGTGCGGATCGGCGCGGGTGAGGTCGGCGCGGGTGAGGTCGGCGCGGGTGCAGCAGGTGCGGCCGGGGCCGCGGAGGCCGGTGGCGCGCCCAGCGCCAGGCCGGTCAGCAGTGGCAGCGTCCCGATCGCTGCGCCCAGGGCGCGACGAAACGAGGGAGACCGGACCACGACGCGAGCCTATCGGCCCTGAGCGCCTAGACTCGTCGGCCGTGCCCGACGCCTCGTTCCAGACCCTGAGCATCGTCGAGGTCCAGCGCGCCGTCGAGACGGAGCTGGACCGGATCGCGCCGGTCATCGACGACCTCGGTCGCGTCTTCAACGACGCTGGACACGAGCTCGCCCTGGTGGGTGGACCTGTCCGCGACGCGATGCTCGGCCGTCGGCACAACGACCTGGACTTCGCGACCTCCGCGCACCCCGACGACACCGAGCGGCTGCTCCAGGCCTGGGGCGACGCGACCTGGGACATGGGCCGCGACTTCGGCACCATCGGCTGCCGCAAGGGGGACTGGATCGTCGAGGTCACGACCTACCGCTCGGAGGTCTATGACGTCGCCTCCCGCAAGCCCGACGTCGATTTCGGCGACTCGCTGGCCGGTGACCTGGGCCGGCGCGACTTCACCGTCAACGCGATGGCAGTGATGGTGCCCGGCCGGGTCGTCGAGGACCCCTTCGGTGGCGTGGTCGACCTGGCCCACCGGGTGCTGCGCACGCCGGGTCGGCCCGAGGACTCCTTCTCCGACGACCCGCTGCGGATGATGCGGGCCGCCCGCTTCGCCGCCCAGCTGGGCTTCACGGTCGACCCGGCCGTGGTCGCCGCCATGACCGCGATGGCCGACCGGATCGAGATCATCTCGGCCGAGCGGGTGCGCGACGAGCTGGTCAAGCTGGTCTGCGCACCTCACCCGCGCCTCGGCCTGTCGCTCCTCGTCGAGACCGGGCTGGCGCAGCGGGTGCTGCCCGAGCTGCCTGCCCTCGCCCTGGAGCGCGACGAGCACCACCGTCACAAGGACGTCTACGAGCACACCCTGACCGTGCTCGAGCAGGCCATCGACCTCGAGCCCCGCCTCGGTGGGGAGCCTGACTTCGTCTCCCGCTTCGCCGCGCTGATGCACGACGTCGGCAAGCCGCGCACGCGCACGTTCGTCGACGACGGCACGGTCACCTTCCACCACCACGACGTCGTGGGCGCCAAGATCACCCGCAAGCGGATGAAGGCGCTGAAGTTCTCCAACGACGAGACCGCCGCGGTCAGCAAGCTGGTCGAGCTGCACCTGCGCTTCCACGGCTACGGCAACGGCGAGTGGACCGACTCCGCCGTACGACGCTACGTGCGCGACGCCGGCGACCAGCTGGAGCGGCTGCACGTGCTCACGCGCGCCGACTGCACCACCCGCAACCAGCGCAAGGCCGACCGACTCCGTCGTACCTATGACGGGCTCGAGGAGCGCATCGCGCGACTGCGTGAGCAGGAGGAGCTGGACTCGATCCGGCCCGACCTCGACGGCAACCAGATCATGGAGATCCTCGAGATCGGCCCCGGCCGCGAGGTCGGCCTGGCCTACCAGCATCTCCTGGAGGTGCGGATGGACGACGGCCCCATGAGCGAGGAGCAGGCACGTCAGGCGCTGCTGGCCTGGTGGGCCGGGCGGGTGCCCTCGTCGTGAGGCTGCTCGCCGAGCGTTGTCCGGGGCTGGGCTTCGTGGCGCTCGGCTCCACGCCGACGCCGGTGCGGCCGCTCGAGCTCGGCTTCGACACCGAGGTGTGGCTCAAGGACGAGGCTGCGTTCGGCGACGGCGCGTGGGGTGGCAACAAGGTCCGCAAGCTGGAGTGGATCATCCCGGAGGCCCAGCAGCGCGGCACCTCGACGCTCTTCACGGTCGGGGGGATCGGCACGCACTGGGGGCTGGCGTGCGCCCTCTACGGTCGAGACCACGGCCTGCGCACGGTGCTCGGCCTGGTCGACCAACCTGTCGACGACCACGTGCGCGACCAGCTGGCGCGGCTGCAGGCCTCCGGCGCCCGGCTCTACCGCTTCCCCTCCACCCTCCGGCTCAAGCTCGCTGCGCCGTGGATCCTGGCCCGGCACCGGCCGTGGTACCTCCCGGCCGGTGGCTCCAACGCCTTCGGCACGCTCGGCTACGTCGACGTCGCGCTCGAGATCGCCGCGCAGGTCGCCTCGGGCGACCTGCCCGAGCCGGCCACGATGGTCGTGCCCGTCGGGTCGGGCGGGACCGTGACGGGCCTGACCCTGGGCTTCCGGGCGGCCGGGCTGCGCACGCGGGTGCTCGGCGTGGTCGTCAACGACATGCTCCCCCTCGACGCGGCCGCGATGGCCCGGCTGGCCGGTAAGACCTCGGCGCTCCTGCGCGAGCGGGGGATGACGCAGGTGCCCGACCTGACACCCGACGACTTCGACCTGCGGCCGGACTGGCTCGGCGCGACGTACGGCGACCCCACCCCGGCCTCCGTCGCCGAGGTCGACCGGGCCGCCGCGACGGGCCTCGAGCTCGAGCCGGTCTACACCGGCAAGGCCCTCGCCGCCGTCCGCTCGCTCGGCTCCGCGCTCCCCGGCCCGGTGCTCTGGCTCAACACCCACGGGCCCCGCTGAGACGGCGGAACGGTGGTGACGCGCGACAGTCGTGTGCCGCTGAGCGTCCCGAGGCGCTGCCTCGGACACACGACGGGACCGCCCGGTGCCGACCGCCTCGCCCCCCTGAGGTCAGGAGTGGCGACGATCACACTGACGCGGCCCACATACCGACGGTAGGTTGCCGGGATGGCAGACACCCAGCACGCCCAGCTCGAGGCCTCGATCGAGATCGACGCCCCTCCCGCCCAGGTCTGGGCCCTCGTCACGGACCTGGCCGCGATGTCCGCGCGCAGCCCCCAGGTGGTGCGGACCACGGTCAAGGGAGGTGCGGTCACCCAGGGGGCGAGGTTCTCCAACCTCAATCGCAAGGGTCTGCTCTTCTGGCCGACGAAGGGCAAGGTCGTGCGCTTCACCCCGCACGAGGACTTCGCCTTCCGGATCGCGGAGAACAAGACGATCTGGTCCTTCCAGCTCGCCCCCACCGCGACCGGCGGCACGACCCTCACGCACCGTCGCGAGACGCCCGACGGCATCTCGGGGGTCTCGCTCAACCTGACCAAGTACGTCCTTGGCGGGGTCCCGAAGTTCACCGCGGAGCTGCGCACCGGCATGGCCGAGACGCTCGCCGCCCTCAAGACCGAGGCCGAGGCCGCCCGCGCCGCCTGAGCGCGGCCGAACACATGTAACACGTCGTCTCCGTATCTACGAGACCGTTGCAGCGGGCTCCTAGATGAGCAGACGACGTGTTACATGTCGCCCCCGACCAGGCCCCCGCAGCACGACGAAGGCCCTCCCGCAGCACACGGGAGGGCCTTCGCCACGAGAGGCGTACGTCGGGTCAGGTCACCGTCACCGTGAAGGCCGCGATGTGGAACCGTCCCTGCGGGTCGCTCACGCGCAGTCGGACCCGGTAGGTGCCCGGGTCGTCGAACGTGTGGCTGGCCTTGACCCCCACCGCGTCCTTGAGGGCGCCGCCGTTGTCCCAGCTCCACACGTAGTCGAGCTTGCGCGGCGTCTCCTTGTCACTGCTCTTCGAGGCGTCGAACGACACCTCGGTGCCGGCCGGCACGGTCGTGCGCGAGGCGGCGATCCGAGCCGTCGGGCGCGTGTTCTTCGGGGTGGCGGGAACGCCGTAGCCGTAGTTGAACACCCCGCAGCCCGTGCCGACGGTGAAGCGCACCGTGCCGGTGAGGTCGCCGTCGGAGACCGTCGGCCCGTTGGTGGCTCCCTTCATCGAGAGCACCTTGAAGCTCAGGCAGTCGTGCTGGAAGCGCCACGGGTTGGCGACGCCGGAGAAGCGCGGGTCGACCGAGGAGTTGGCCGGGTCGATGTAGTTGTCGGTGTGGCCCCGGCCGAAGTCGGAGAACACCCGGCGGCCCGAGGCAGCCGTGAACGAGGCGTCGTTCAGGTCGGGTGTGGTGCTGCCGGGCTCGGGCCGGGCATCCAGCGGCGACTGGGCCGGCGGGTCGTCGGTGCCGGCGTTGCCGTAGCCGTGCGCCTCGTCGGTGTAGAGCAGCGACAGGCCCGGCTGGAAGCCGATCGGGTCGCGGTCGATCTGGCCCTCGCCGTCGAGGTCGAAGCCGGAGCGATCCCGCAGCTCGAGGTAGTAGGCGTGGTCGAACTCCGCCTCGGCGCCGGCCTTCACGTACTGCCAGCCCTTGGTGCAGTCGCCACCCGGGTTGTCGGACTGGCAGCCACCGTTGAAGACGAACGGGTCGTCGGGCGAGCCGCTCTTCTCGAAGTCGGAGCGGTAGATCACCTTCGAGCCCGCCTTCACCACGATGTCGTCGATGAACCAGCCGGGACGCGCCAGCCCGGGGTCGGTGCTGTAGCTGAACCGCAGCACCGGGGTCTTGGCGCCGGCCAGGTCGGAGACGTCATAGGTGTCGGAGACGAAGATGGGGGCCGGGGTGTTGCCGGCCTTGCGGTCGAGCGCCTCGGTGCCGGCCTGGTAGGAGCCCGAGGTGCCGGTGATCCCGTTGTCGTAGCCCGCCTGGCAGCCGTTCTGGTTGGGGTTGCCGGCGAGCGGGTCGGTGTTGGAGGTCGTGTAGCCGTTCTCCGAGGTGTGGGAGGCGAAGGCCTTGCCGTCCTGGGAGCTCAACACGTAGCCGTAGTCGTAGTCCCACTCGATGTCCCAGTAGGACTTGAAGGAGACGGTGACGTCGGTGCCGGCCGGGACCTTGGACAGCGCCGGGAGGGCGAAGTCGAGGTTGCGCCCACCCCCGTCGGTCGCACAGCCGAAGTCGTTGCCGGAGCCGCTGAACCACGCGTGCTTCTTGGTGGCGGTGTCGCCGGAGGCGAACACCTTCGGGTCGAGCAGCTGGCGGCCGGGGAGCTTGGCGACGTACATCCGCGCGTTGTGCACGATGCCGTCACGTCCGCGCTTGAGCGTGTAGCTCTTGCCCGCCGCGGTCTTCCACCGGATGACGCCAGTGTCCTGCTTGGAGTCGGGGATGTTCTTGATCGTGCGGGTGCCCCTGGTCAGGACCTCCGGCACGACCCAGCCCAGCTCCTGGCGCGAGAAGCCGTCCATGTTCTGCGACTTGTCGGTCGCCATGAGGTTCCAGTCGCCGTAGGTCTCGCGGCCGCCGAGGGAGTAGAAGTCCGGCAGGCCGAGTGAGTGGCCGTACTCGTGCGAGATGACCGAGGCCTTGTCGAGGGCGGTCTCGGGGTTGAGGTTGTAGGGACCGACGCGGACGAACACCTTGAAGGGCGTCTTCTTGGTGGTCATCGTCGAGTAGCTCTTGCTGGTGTAGAAGAGCGGCTTGCCCTCGAGGTTCTTCAGCTGGTCGTCGGTCGTGTAACCGGGCAGGCCGGTGACCGGGTCGTTGAGGTAGAACTCCAGCGAGGAGCTGTGCGGCCAGATGTTGTCGTAGGGCGCGGCGTCACTGGGGGCGTCGGAGCAGACCCCGAGCTGGGAGGCGCCGTTGCCGCCGCAGCCGGCAAAGACGGCCATGAAGAAGTCGACGACGCCGTCCTTGTCGGTGTCGAAGTCGGAGTAGTCGATCTCCGGGTCGGACACGGCGACGGCGTCGGCGACGAGCTTGCCGGTGGGCCCGCAGCCCGAGTCGATCTGCTGCAGTGTGGCGACCCCGCCGAGGGCGCCAACGACGGCGGAGCCGTTGGCGTCCGCGCCGTACCACTGGGTCTGGCCGGGCAGGTTGTAGACGCCGTTGGTGATCCGCTCGGGGTAGAGCGCGGTGCCCTCCGCCGGGATCGGGGAGTCACCGAAGGTGACGCCGGTGCAGGTGTTGAGCGTGGTCGGGTCGGTCTGCTGGAAGTCGAAGCCCGGTGCGTAGTCGAAGTCGGCGGTCGGGATGCCGGCCGAGGGGACGGTGCCGTTGGGGTAGAGCTGGCCCAGCGACATCTCCTGGAAGAGGTTGAACGTCGAGCCCTTGAAGGACTTCGCGTTGATGACCTTGGCGAGGTCGCCGCCGGAGTGGCCGGCGGTGTAGGTGCGGTCGGTGTACTGCACCGGCACGACGGGGAACGGGCGGTCGCCGTAGCGCGCGGTGTCGTAGACCTCCGCGGGCGGGATGACCTTGGGGCCGTGGCTCTTGACCGTCGAGCGCTTGCCCTTCGAGACCAGCGTGGCCGTGGTCGACAGGTCGCGCCAGATGAGCGTCGGCAGCGCCTTCAGCGTCGCCGAGCGGCTCTCGATGACCAGGACGGAGGTCTTCTTGGCCGCGACCGGCTTGAGCCGCCAGGTGATCTGCGTGGGCTTGACGGTGCGGGTGCCCGCACCGCCAGCGCTGCGGAAGGTCGTGCCCTTCGGGGCGCGGACCGTGACGACGGCGCCGGAGATGGCCTTCGACGTCGGGTTGGTGACCAGGATCCGCGACGGGTAGCGCGCGCCCGGCTTCACCCACCCGACCGAGGAGACGAAGCTGTTGGTGATCTTGAGGCGCTGGGTCGTGCCGCGCACCGCGATCGGCGCCGAGCCGGCCTCGGCGGCCGCGAACCCGGCGTACGACGCGTCGAGGGCGCGCAGGGCCAGGCTCAGGTCCTCGGCTCCCGCCAGGCCCGCGGTGAGCTCGCCGGGGACCGTGGTCGTGAACGAGCCGTCGTCGTCGGCGGTGACGTCCTGGGTCCCGAGGAGCGAGCCCTCGGCGTCGGTGACCGCCAGGGTGAAGCTCGCAGGGACACCGGCGCCGAGACGACCCACGACCCCCTCGGTGACCTTGCCGACCGTGCCGGAGACCGTGAACGGCTCCCCGGGGTCGATCGTCGAGGCCTGGCCGTCGAAGGCCACGCTCAGGAGCCTGGCCCCGAACGTCGCACCAGGGGCAGGCCTGTCCACGGCAGGGGAGGCCCCCGAGGAGGTGGGGGAGAGGACGACGGGTGTCGCGAGCCCGGCCAGCAAGGCGGTGGTGACCGCTGCTGTCCGGAGGCGACGAGCGCGCACGGGGGTCATGGTGGTCCTTGGGTCGTGCGCCGCGCGGTGGCGCGGCGGTCGGGGACCCAACGATGCGGTGTCGGACGGGGTTACGTCCGGCCTTTGGTGTGGTTGGCGACAGATCCCCCGTCTGGGGGAGGCCGCACCCGGACGTCGTACGGCGGCCGGACATGCCGGACCCGCCCGAGGATCTCGAGCGGGTCCGGGTCAGGCGCAGGCCGTCAGGCGTCAGCGGATGGTGATGAAGCCCTCCATCCACGCGCGACCGGTGGCGACCAGGCGCAGCGTGTGGCTGCCCTCGCCCAGGCCTCGGAAGACCTCGTGGTGACGCAGGACGGGTCGGCTGCCGGAGCCGGCGAAGCTGACCGTCCCCCGACGCTTGCCGTCGATGTAGACGATCGCGCTGCCGCCACCGGCGGCCCGGCCGTGGAACACGTCGACCTGCGGTCCCCGGAAGGTGGTGCGCAGGACGTCGGGTCCCTTGCCCTTGCCCAGATTGTCGCAGTAGTCACCCTGGGAGGCCCGGGGCGTGGAGACCCTGCGCCAGCTGCCCGAGTGCTCGACGGATCGCGACCAGCAGCCGGTGGCCCGGCGGACCAGCACCCGCTGCGTGGCCGTGTCGGAGCGACCGGCCGCGTCGGTGACGGTGAGGCGGACCGTGCGGTAGCCGGCCCTCGTGAACGTGGTGCGCACCGTGGCGCTCGTGGCGTCCACGTTGACACCACCGTCACCGAAGTCCCAGGCGTAGGAGAGGTCCTCGCTCGACGTCTCGGCGTCGCTCGATGCCAGGCCCGACAAGGTCATCCGGGTGGAGACGTAGGACTGCTTCGGGTTGATCTGCATCCGGGCGTCGGGCGCCTGGTTGCCCGGAGCGTCCGGTGTGACGGTGATGGCGACCGTGGCGGTCGAGGTCAGTCCCTGGGGGTCGGTGACGGTGACCCTCGCGGTCTTGGTGCCCGGGCCGGTGTAGGTGGCGCGGACGACGCGACCGACGGCGTCCTTGTCGGTGCCGCCGTTGCCGAGGTCCCAGCTGAAGTCCAGCGCGTCGGGCGTCTCGGCGTCCGTGGACCCGAGCGCGGAGAGCGTCACCTGCTCGCCTGCGGCGACGGTGGCGGGGGTGGCGGTGGCCCTGGCCGTGGGTGCCGTGTTGGGCGGGGACGGGGGGTCGGCGACGTAGCCGTAGTTGAACTCGCCGCAGCCCGATCCCATGGTGAAGGTGACGTCGCCGGTCAGGTTGCCGACCGCGGCCGCGTCGTCCCCAGCCATGCGGTCGACCTTGAGTCCCAGGCAGTCGTAGGCGAACTCCCAGTTGCCCGACGTCGTCGACGGGTCCTCGTAGTTGTCCACGTGCGGCTTGGTCTTGGCGTCGCTGAACGTCGAGCGCGCACCCCCGGCCTTGAAGGCCGCGTCGTTCAGGTTCGGCGTGCTGCTGCCGGGCTGGGGGACCGAGTCGAGCGGTGACTGCGCCGGCGGGTCGTCGGTGCCGGCGTTGCCGTAGCCGTGCGCCTCGTCGGTGTAGACCAGCGAGAGGCCGGCCTCGAAGGCGGGGGCACCCCGGTCGGCCTGTCCCAGGCCGTCGAAGTCGAAGCCGGACCGGTCACGCATCTCGAGGTAGTAGGCATGGTCCTGCTCGGAGGCAGCACCGGCCCGGAGGTACTTCCAGCCCAGGGTGCAGCGCTGCGCCGTGGTCAGGTCCTCCTTGCAGCCGCCGTTGTAGAACCGGGGGTCACCGGGGTCGCCGTCGGCCTCCAGGTCGGTGACCAGCACGTCGTAGGCCGGCTTCCCCGGCTCGGTGACCGTGATCTTGAGGTCGTCGATGAACCATCCCGGGCGGGCGAGACCGGGGTCCGTGGCGTAGGAGAAGCGCAGCGCCCCGTCCTTCTTGCCGGCGAGCTCGCTGATGTCGTACTCGTCCGCGAGGAAGACCGCGTCAGGGGTGTTGCCGGCCTTGCGGTCGACGGCCTCCGAGCCGGCCTGGTAGCTGCCGCTGGTCCCCGTCAGGCCGTTGTCGTACGCCGCCTGGCAGGTGTTCTGGTTGGGGTTGCCGGCCAGCGGGTCGGTGTTGGACGTGGTGTAGCCCTTCTCCGAGGCGTTGGAGGTGTAGTTCTTCCCACCGTCGACCGTGGTGAGGACGTAGCCGTAGTCGTAGTCCCACTCGATGTCCCACCAGGACTTCAGGCTCAGCGTGACCGTGCTGCCGGTGGGCAGCGCGGCCAGCTGGGGCAGCGCGACGTCGAGGTTGCGTCCCGCCGCGGGAGCGCAGCCGAAGTCGTTGCCCGAGCCCGACCACCACGCGTGCGTCTTGGAGGCCTTGTCGCCGGAGTCGAAGACCTTGGCATCCAGCAGCTGGCGCCCGGGCAGCTTCGCGACGTACATCTGGGAGTTCTGCACACGGCCGTCCGCGCCCTCGGTGAGCGTGTAGGGCGTGCCGTCCGCGGTGGTCCAGGTGATCGAGTCGGTGTCCTGCTTGCTGTCCTTCCACCCCGTCACGGCCCTCGACGAGTCCAGCACCTGCGGCACGACCCAGCCGAGCTCCTGGCGCGAGAAGGCGTCCATGTTCTGCGACTTGTCGGTCGCCATGAGGTTCCAGTCGCCGTAGGTCTCCCGGCTGCCCGTGGAGTAGAAGTCGGGCAGTCCGAGCGAGTGGCCGTACTCGTGGCTGATGACGCTGGCAGCGTCGATCGCGGTCTCGGGGTTGACGTTGTAGGGACCCACGCGCACGAAGACCTTGAGGGCGTCGCCCTTGTCGGTCGTGGTCATGTCCGTGCGGGTGGTGTCGGTGTACCAGAGCCGGCGACCCTCGAGGTCCTTGAGCTGGTCGTCGGTGGTGTAGCCCGTGAGCCCGGTGGTCGGGTCGGTGTAGTAGAACTCCAGCGACGAGGAGTGCGGCCAGACGTTGTCGTAGGGCCGGTCGGTGTATTCGCAGCCGGCGACGCTGAGCTGCGAGGCGCCGTTGCCGCCACAACCGGCGAAGACGGCCATGAAGAAGTCGACGACGCCGTCCTTGTCGGTGTCGTAGTCGGAGTAGTCGATCTCGGGGTCCGCGATCACGGCAGCGTCGTAGACGAGCTTGCCGGCCGACCCGCAACCGGAGTCGATGTTCTGCAAGGAGCCGACGCCCGCCAGTGCGCCGACGAGGGCCGAGCCGTTGGCGTCCGCGCCGTAGTACTCGGTGTTGCCCGGCAGGTTGTAGACGCCCTCGGTGATCCGCTCGGGATAGAGGGGGGTGCCCTCGGCCGGTGCGGGCGAGTCGGCGAAGGTGACGCCACCCGTGCAGGTCTGGCCTGCCTCGACGCCGGTGAACTCCTCGGAGATCCCGGCGGGGAAGTCCGCGGTGGCCTTGCCGGCCGAGGGCACGGTCCCCTCGGGGAAGAGCTGACCCAGCGACATCTCCTGGAAGAGGTTGAAGGTCGATCCCGGGTAGGCGGGGTCGTTGATGACCTTCTCCAGCTCCTCGCCGCTGTTGTCGGCCTGGTAGGCACGGTCGGTGTACTGCACCGGGACCACGGGGAAGGGGCGGTCGCCGTAGCGCGCCGTCTCGTAGATCTCGTTGGGTGGGATGACCTTGGGTCCGTGGCTGGTGGCCGACACGGACGATGAGGAGGTGCCGGTGGTCAACGTGGCCCTGCTCGACAGATCGCGCCACACCAGGGTGGGCTCCTGCGCCAAGGTGTCGGCCGTGTGCTCCAGCACGAGGGTGAGCACCGACGGGGCGTTCGCCGTGCCGGCCGGGATCGTCGGCACCGTCCAGGTGAGGCTGTCGGTGCCACCGCCGGGCACGCTCGCGGTGGAGCCTGCGGGCGGACGGGCACCGACGATCGTGGTGCCTCGCGGGGAGGCCACGGTGACGGCGGCGTTCAGCACGGGCGCGGTGCCGGTGTTGGTCAGGACGACGCGCGAGGGGTAGGTCTCACCGGGCTTGACCCAGCCGACGGAGGACACGAACGAGTTCTCGACCCGCACCGTGCCGAGCGTCCCCTCGCCCGGGGGGGCGGCGATGGCGCCCGAGGGGGCGCCGAGGGCGGGACCGACACTGGCCGGCGCGACGGCAGCAGCGGTCCCCGCGAGGGCGGCAAGCCCTGCGAGGGCGACGGCGCCGGTGGCGATGAGGGCCGTGGCCCGCCGTGACCGGCGGGTTGGGGTGATGGGATGCATGCGAGGCCTCCGAGATGGCGCCCGGACCGGGCGCGGACGGTGGCACAACGACGTCGGGCTCAGGTGAGTTACGGGGGTCCTCGCCCACCGCGCCGAGACGACGAAACCCCGCCAGGTGTGGCCGGGCGGGGCTTCGTGGTCGTGCTGGGCTCAGCGGAGGGCGCTGCTCACTCCTCGCCCTTGATGAAGGCCTCGACGCGACGGCGACCCTCGTCATCGGGAAGCTGCACCGGCGGCGACTTCATCAGGTAGGACGACGCGGAGATGATCGGGCCACCGATGCCACGGTCCTTGGCGATCTTGGCGGCCCGGATGGCGTCGATGATGATGCCGGCGGAGTTGGGCGAGTCCCAGACCTCGAGCTTGTACTCGAGGTTGAGCGGGACGTCACCGAACGCGCGACCCTCGAGGCGCACGTAGGCCCACTTGCGGTCGTCGAGCCACTGGACGTAGTCCGAGGGGCCGATGTGCACGTTGCGGGCACCGAGGTCGTGGGAGATGTTGGACGTTACGGCCTGGGTCTTGGAGATCTTCTTGGACTCCAGGCGGTCGCGCTCGAGCATGTTCTTGAAGTCCATGTTGCCGCCGACGTTGAGCTGGTAGGTGCGGTCCAGCACCACGCCGCGGTCCTCGAACAGCTTGGCCATCACGCGGTGCGTGATGGTCGCGCCGACCTGGGACTTGATGTCGTCGCCGATGATCGGGACGCCGGCGTCCTCGAACTTCTTGGCCCACACGGGGTCGGAGGCGATGAAGACGGGCAGCGCGTTGACGAACGCGACGCCGGCGTCGATCGCGCACTGCGCGTAGAACTTGTCGGCCTTCTCGGAGCCCACCGGGAGGTAGGACACCATCACGTCGGCGCCGGACTCCTTGAGCACCGAGACGACGTCGACGGCGTCGGCGTCGGACTCCTCGATGGTCTCGCGATAGTACTTGCCGAGGCCGTCGAGGGTCGGGCCCTTCAGCACGGTGATGCCGAGCGGGGGCACGTCGGCGATCTTGATCGTGTTGTTCTCGGAGGCCTGCGTGGCCTCGGAGAGGTCGAACCCGACCTTCTTGGCGTCGACGTCGAACGCAGCGACGAACTCCACGTCCTTGACGTGGTATTCGCCGAACATGACGTGCATCAGACCGGGGACGGTCCCGTCGGGGTCGGCGTTGCGGTAATACTCGACGCCTTGGATCAGGGAAGTGGCGCAGTTGCCCACTCCCACGATTGCTACTCGTACCGAACCCATGAGGGGTTTCCTTCCTGGTGACTTCTCTGGAGGCCGTGCTGGTGCTGCTGCGAGACGGTGCTGCTGCGCTTACTGCTGCTGGGGTTGCTCGGTGGGCGGTCGGAGGGCCACCTGCTCGGGGTTGCGCTCGGCGTTGATCAGGTCCGAGAGCCAGCGCACCTCGCGCTCGACCGACTCGACGCCGTGGCGCTGGAGCTCGGCGGCGTAGCGGTCGACCTCGGCCTGGGTCATCGACAGCTGCGACTGCACGCGGTCGAGCCGCTCCTGCAGGCGCGTGCGGCGACCCTCGAGCACCCGGAGCCGGATCTCCATGTCGGTGCTGCCGAAGAACGCGAAGCGGATGTCGAAGTTGTCGTCCTCCCACGCCGTGGGACCCACCTCGGACATCAGTCGGGTGAACTCGGCGGTGCCGAGCTCGGTGACCTGGTAGACGATCCGGGGCCGCCGGGTGACCGGGACGCCGGGGGTCGGCAGGGTGGTGACCTCCTCGATGAGGGCACCGCGGAGCATCTTCTTCAGCGCGGGGTAGAGCGAGCCGTAGCTCAGCACCCGGCTCCACCCGAGCATCAGGTTGAGCCGCTTGCGCAGCTCGTAGCCGTGCATCGGTCCCTCGTGCAGCAGTCCGAGGACTGCCAGCTCGATGGTCTCTCCACGACGTGCCATGCAACCTATCGTAGCGATATATCCAGCAACTAGGAATTCTGGACCTATCGCGCGCGTCACGTCCGGCATCTGGGAGTGCGTGCGAGGGGTGCGTACGCTAAGGCGTCGTCAGCCGCACGCCGATTTGCTGGGAGCACCGAGATCTTGAATGGCAAGCGCAGGGCCGACGGACCCGCTGTGAAGCGGGCCCCGAAGGAGCCCAAGACCTGGAAGTCGCGGAGCAAGAAGGCCGCGAAGTGGACCGCGATCGTCTCGCTGGTCCTCTCCCTGATGGGGGTCGGCGCCTTCGCCGTGCTCTACAACACCATCGAGGTCCCCAACCCCAACGCCGACTTCAGGACCGAGACGTCGTTCATCTACTACAACAACGGCGAGGACGAGCTCGGCCGCTTCGCGATCCAGGACCGTGACTCGATCGGCCTCGACGAGATGCCGCAGACCCTCAAGGACGCGGTCGTCGCCGCCGAGAACCGCACCTTCTGGACCGACAGCGGCATCGACCCGAAGGGCATCCTGCGTGCGGCGTTCAGCAACGCCCAGGGCAACAGCACCCAGGGTGCCTCGACGATCACCCAGCAGTACGTCAAGATCCTCTACCTCACCCAGGAGCGCTCCCTGACCCGCAAGGTCAAGGAGGCGATCCTCTCGCTCAAGCTCCAGCGCCAGCAGACCAAGTCCGAGATCCTCGAGGGCTACCTCAACACCATCTACTTCGGCCGGGGTGCCTACGGTGTGCAGGCCGCGGCCCAGGCCTACTTCAAGAAGCCCGCCAAGGACCTCAGCCTCCAGCAGTCGGCCGTCCTGGCCAGCGTGCTCAACAACCCGACGAGCTTCGACCCGGCCAACGGCAAGGACGCGAAGACCGCGCTCAAGGGCCGCTACCAGTTCGTGCTCGACGGCATGGCCGAGCTCGACATGATCGACGCCGACGAGGCCGAGAAGGCCCGTGAGAACCTCCCGAAGTTCCCCGTCGTCGACGCCGAGAGCACCTACGGCGGGCAGCGCGGTCATGCGCTCAAGCTGGTCCGCGACGAGCTCAACCGTCTCGGCTTCACCGACGAGGAGATCGACGGCCAGGGCCTGCGGATCACGA
Source organism: Nocardioides psychrotolerans (assembly GCF_900113685.1). Classification (GTDB taxonomy): domain Bacteria; phylum Actinomycetota; class Actinomycetes; order Propionibacteriales; family Nocardioidaceae; genus Nocardioides; species Nocardioides psychrotolerans. The sequence goes on along the minus strand of NZ_FOQG01000006.1, from coordinate 90,109 downwards.
CCACGTTCACCCAGAAGGCCATGGATGCAGCCAAGGAGGGCGTCTTCGAGGCGCGCCCCGAGGGCTTCAAGGACAAGCAGCTCCACATCGGGGTGGCCTCGGTCGAGCCCGGCACGGGTGCGCTGCGCGGCTTCTACGGCGGCCAGGACTACCTGGACTCCCAGATCAACTGGGCCGAGGCCGGCGGCATGGTCGGCTCGACGATGAAGGCGGTCACCCTCGCGGCCGCGATCCGTGACGGCTACTCGTTGGAGGACACCTTCGAGGGCAACTCGCCCTACGTGTTCCCCGACGGCCTCGAGGTCCAGAACGAGGGTCCCGGCACGGGCAACAACTACGGCTCGTCCGTGGACGCGATCTCTGCGATGGAACAGTCCATCAACACCGCCTTCGTCGACATGTCCAACGCCATGGAGGACGGTCCGCAGAAGATCTACGACATGGGCCGCAAGCTCGGCATCCCGGGCCAGGACTCGTCGAAGAAGTTCCCCGGCATCCCCACCCGCTCGGTCGACATGCTCGCCGAGGACACCCTGATCACGCTGGGCAAGGCCCGGGTCAGCGCCATCAACATGGCCAACACCTACGCCACGATCGCCGCCGGCGGGCAGCGTTCGGAGGTCCACGTGGTCGACAAGGTCGTCGACGCCTCCGGTGAGACGGTCTACGACTACAAGTCCACGGCCGAGGAGGTGCTGGACCCGGACATCGCGGCCGACGTCTCCTACGCGCTGCAGGAGACCGTCGCCGACGGCACCGGCCGCACCGCCGGTGAGCTGGAGTTCCCCGCCGCGGGCAAGACCGGCACCGCCACCAACACCGACGACGACGTGTCCTCGGCGTGGTTCGTCGGCTACACCCCGCAACTGGCCACCGCCGTGATGTACGTGCGTGGCGACGGCGACGACCAGCTCGACGGCTGGCTGCCGTCCTACTTCGGCTCCGCCTTCCCCGCCTCCACCTGGCTCTCGGTGATGCAGCGAGCGATGGAGGGCGAGGAGGTCGAGGAGTTCCCGGAGCCGGTCTTCGTCGACGGCGAGGCCCCCGAGGACGGCCACACCCCGGTGGTCACCCCGCCGCCCGCGCCGAGCCCGACGCGCCAGCCGCCGAAGCCGCCTGAGACGACCCAGACCCCGAGCGAGTCGGCCAGCCCGACGCCGACCCCCACGCCGACGCCGACCCCGACGCCGACCCCCACGCCGACGCCGACCCCGTCGTGCGGCGTGCTGGGCTGCCAGACGCCGAGCCCGTCCGAGCCGCCGCCGAGCAGCGAGCCACCCCCGTCGAGCGCGCCGCCGAGTCCGTCGGCGGCCGCCTCGCGCGGCTACCGCTCGTCGTACGACGCGTGACGCGCGAGCGGTGACCGACACGGGGGCGCCCGAGGACGGTCACGTCCACCCGACCCAGGACGACCCGGTCGTCACCGCGCTGAGCGAGAGCGTGGGTGGCCCGGTCGGGGAGCACGCGGGCCGGGCGCGCTGGTGGACACCGCTGCGCGTCGTCGTGCTGATGGCGGCGTTCGGCTTCGCTCTCGGCCTGGTGCAGAAGGCGCCGTGCGTCGAAGGCACCTGGATCGAGGGCGACACGCGCTACTCCGCGATGTGCTACTCCGACCTGCCTTACCTCTACACGCTGCGCGGCTTCGTCGAGGAGACCTACCCCTACACCGACGACGAGCAGGTGCGGGCGCGCTACGAGTCCATGGAGTACCCCGTCGGGATCTCCTACTGGGCCTGGGGCACCTCGCTGGTCACGCACTGGCTCAACGGATCGCCCGATCTCGAGCCGCGCTACAAGATGAGCGTCGGCGAGCTGCAGACCGATCCGGAGATCCTCGAGGAGACCAGGCTCTACGTCGTGGTCAACGCACTCGGCCTGGCGCTGCTGACGATCCTCGCGGCGGCGCTGCTGACCAAGGTCAACCCGCGGCGCCCGTGGGACGCCGCTCTGTTCGCGCTGGCGCCGGCGCTGGCGCTGACCGGGATGGTCAACTGGGACCTGCTCGCCGTGGCGCTCGTCGCCGGGGCGCTGTGGGCCTGGGCGAAGGACCGGCCCCTGCTGACCGGGGTGCTGATCGGGCTCGGGACGGCCGCCAAGCTCTACCCGCTGTTCCTGCTCGGGGGGCTGCTCGTCATCTGCGCGCGGCAACGCCGCTGGCGCGACCTCGGCGTCGTCGTCGGGAGCGCGGTGGTGGCCTGGGTGCTGACCAACGCCCCGGCGTACGTCGCGAGCCCGACCGAGTGGAAGGTCTTCTGGTCCTTCAACTCCGAGCGAGGTGCCGACCTCGGCTCGATCTGGCTGGTCATCAGCCAGGCCGGCGACCTGTCGCTGTCGGCCGACACCATCAACGACGGCTCGCTGCTCTTCTTCGGGCTCTGGTGCGCCGGCGTGCTCGCGCTCGGCCTGCTCGCGCCGGAGACCCCACGCTTCGCGCAGCTCGGCTTCCTGGTCGTGGCCGGCTTCCTGCTGGTCAACAAGGTCTACTCACCTCAGTACGTCCTGTGGCTGCTGCCGCTGGCCGTCCTCGCCCGCCCGCGCTGGCGCGATCAGCTCATCTGGCAGGCCGGGGAGGTCCTCTACTTCGCGAGCGTGTGGTGGTATCTCGGCGGCTTCCTCGAGCCCTCGCGCGGCGGCGACTCCGGGTTCTACTGGATCGCGATCATCGTGCGGATGGCCTGCGAACTCTACCTCGTGGCGCTCGTGGTGCGCGACGTCGTGCGGCCCTGGCGGGACCCGGTGGAGCGGCCGGTCGACCCTGGTCGGACCGATCCGGGTGTGGCCGATCAGGACACGACGACGCGGTCGAACGTCGTCGCGGTGTAACGCACCCGTACGTCGATCTGCTCGCCGATCGCGGGCACCCGCGCGCCCGCGGGGAGGAACAGCATCGAGGCCTGCATGTGCGGCGGCTCGGCGAAGAGCCGCTGCTTGCCGTCGGTGAAGAACGGCGAGCGGACGAACCCGACCGCGTCCAGGCCACCGCGGGCCAGCGTCGCGGCGCGGGCCTTGATCGACGACGCGCCCTGGGGCGCCTCGAGGCCGATGCCGTGCGCGGTGCCGCCGCTGACGATGAGCAGGTGTCCGCTCTTGGGAGCCGTGCGGGCGCGGTAGCCGAAGGCGTCGCCGCGCTCGAGCTCGTGCACGTCGAGGACGGTGGCGCTGACGTGCAGCGCGCTGCGGTCACCGAGCCAGAGCTGGGTGCCGATGCGCGGGCGCACGGTGTAGTCGGCGTAGGACGTGCGCAGCGCGGAGAGCTCGGCGCCGGTGAGGTGGCTGAGCCAGATCGTGCGGGTGTCGAGGCCGGCGGCGACGACGTCGTTCATCAGCCGGCTGACCTCGGCGAGGTGGGAGCCCTGGGCGAGCGGCAGGTGCATGGCGATGCCCTCGAGGCGGGCGCGCGGGAAGCGCTGCAACGCGCCCGCGGCCGCCCAGAGCTCCCGGGCGGAGAAGCCGTGGCGCTGCATCGAGGTCATCCGCTCCAGCACCAGCCGGGCGTCGGGCTGGCGGGAGAGCAGGCCCTCGAGGTCCTCGACGCGACCGATCGTGTGGACGACGCGGTCGGCGAGGGTCGGGTCGACCTCGAGCGCGACGCCGAAGGGCCGCCACGGGGTGAGGACCAGCAGGCTGCCGTCGAAGCGGGTCCGGACGTGCTCGAGCTCGTGGTACGTGCCGACCGCGATGGTGTCGACGCCGAGCCACTGGGCCTTGCGGGCGAGCCGGCCGCGGGTGAAGCCGTAGCCGTTGCCCTTGATGACGGGCACCAGGCCGGGGTTGGCGTCGGCCACCGCGCGCAGGTGCGCGCGCCAGCGGTCGCCGTCGACGGTGAGGGTCAGGCTCATCGTCGCCCGCCCCCGGAGCGGCGCGCCATGTAGAGCTCGAAGGCCTTGTAGAGCGGTCGGTTGAGCGGCAGGTCCCACTCGCCGGCGTATTCGACGGCCTCGCCGCCCGTGCCGACCTTGAACTGGATCAGGCCGACGTGGGAGTCGTCGGGGTCGAGGGTGTCGGTGATGCCCCGCAGGTCGTAGACGTCGGCACCGGCAGCCAGGGCGTCGGCGATCATCGCCCACTGGACCGCGTTGGAGCCGCGGACGTCGCGCTTCTCGGTGGAGGAGGCACCGTAGGAGTACCACGCGTGGGCACCCACACGGATCGCGATCGTCGAGGCGACCAGGTCGCCCTCGTGCCGGGCGAACCACAGGGTGATCCGGTCGGGGCTCTCGGTGCCCAGAGCCTCGACCATGGTCTGGAAGTAGGACAGCGGTCGCGGGGTGAAGTGGTCGCGCTCGGCGGTGTGGACGTAGAGGTCGTGGAACGCCTTGAGGTCGTCCAGCGCGGCGCTGCCGCGGCTCGAGGTGACCTCGACGCCCTGCTTGGCGGCCTTCTTGATGTTGCGCCGCCAGAGCTGGTTCATCCCCTTCAGGACGTCGTCCTCGGTGCGCGGCTCGCCCGTGGACGGGTCGCTGAGCGGGATCTGGAAGACGTACTGCGGCTGGCCCGCCGCGAAGCCGCCCTCGGCGATCTGGCGACGCCAGCCCAGCTCGTCGAGCTGGGACACGACACGGGCACCCGTGGCGTCGCGCTCGGTGGGGGCGAGGTCGTCGAGGCGTCGTACGGCGTCGTCGGCGATGCCGTCCTTGACCTGGGCCGCCGACCAGCGGCGGGTCACGACCGGTGGGCCCATGCGGACGCCGAAGGCACCCTGCTGCTGGAGGTGGCGCGTGAGCGGGGCCAGCCAGGACACCAGGTCCTCGGTGCCCCAGTCGATGACCGGGCCCTCGGGCAGGTAGGCGAGGTAGCGCTTGACCTTGGGGAGCTGGCGGTAGAGCACCAGCGCAACGCCGACGAGCTCACCCTGCGTGCCTGCACCGGAGCCGGCCCGGTGCCAGCCGAGGGACTCACGGCGCCACTCGCTCTTGACCTTGCCCCAGGCGGGGGTCTGGAGAAAGCTCGCGGACCTCCGGGTCGCGAGGAAGGAGAGGTGCTCCTCCTCGGAGATCACTCGCACGCTCAACCCGTTGTCAGCCACGGCTCGAGGCTACCGGCCGGTGGCGGCGGTGACATGTCCTGGGGGACGGGCCGGGTCAGAGGCGCGCGCGCAGCCAGGCGAAGTCGGCGACATGGGCGTCGGCGGGCCCGGGGGTCTCGCAGACGACCGGGGCGCCGGCGTCGCGGACGACCGCCGCGAGCAGGTCGGGGTCGATCGTGCCGGCTCCGAAGCTGGCGTGCCGGTCGGCACCGGAGTCGAACTGGTCACGGCTGTCGTTGCAGTGGACCAGGTCGATGCGGCCGGTGATGGCGAGGACGTCGGCGACGACCGTCTCCAGCGGGTTTCCGCCGGCGTGGGCGTGGCAGGTGTCGAGGCAGAAGCCGACCTGGTCGGCCTGCTCGGCGCCGGAGATGGCGTCCCACACGCGCCCGATGCGATCGAGGTGGCGGGTCATGGCGTTGTCGCCGCCGGCGGTGTTCTCGATGAGCAGCGGGAGCTTGAGGTCGGTCGCCTCGATGGCCTTGCGCCAGTTGTCGAACCCCTTCTCGGGATCATCCGCCTTGTTGACGTGGCCGCCATGGACGATCAGGCCCTTGGCGCCGATCGAGGCCGCGGCGTCGACGTGCTGCTGGAGCAGCTTGCGGCTCGGGATGCGGATCCTGTTGTTGGTCGTGGCGACGTTGATGATGTAGGGCGCGTGGACGTAGAGATCGATCCCCGCGGCCTCGGCGTCGGCCTTGAGGCCCTCGGCTCCTCCGGCGTAGGCGAACTCGGGCCCCTGGTAGCCCTGGGGGTCGCCGAGGAAGAACTGCACCAGTGGCGCCTGCCGGGCCCTGGCCTCGGCGAGGGGGTCGGTCTGGTCGACGTGGGCGCCGATGGCGAGGGGGCTCGAGGCTGTGCCGGTCATGGCGCCATCGTAGGGAGGGGCGCCGACGGGGCGGTGGGCCGTCGTACGCCGGACGCGGCGGCGACCGGAGCGTGCGTCAGCCGCGGCTGACCGACACCAGCAGGGCGACCGCGGCCGTGATCGCCGACGCCTCGGTCTCGTCGGTGGTCACGACGTCCACGACGATGCTGGTCGAGCCCTCGAAGTAGTAGCCCTGGGGTCCGACGAACGTCACGCAGGCGAATGCCTGGTCCCCGCCCTCGGCCTCGGTGACGGCTCCCTCGCACAGGTCGCGGGTGCCGGCGGCGTAGTCCGCGGTGTCGACCTGCAGCTGGGTCACGTTGAGCGTGGCCGAGGCCGGGGACGACTCCGCCACCGCGTCGAACAGGCAGGTCTGCGGGCCGGCGGCTGCGAGCGCCATCTCCTCGCCGAGCGCTGCGGTCACGGCCGCGAGGGGCAGGAACGGGCAGGTCCCCGACGTCGCGGGAGTGGCGTCGGTCGCGCTCTGCGTCGGGCTCTGCGTCGGGCTCGACGACGTGCTCTGCGACGGGGTGCCGCTGACCTCGATCTCGGCATCGTCGCCGTCGCCGCATCCGGCGAGCAGCAGGGCCGCGAGGGACACGACGCTCAGGAGGCGGTTCATCTGGCCATCATCGACCCCGGTCGCTCGAAGGTCACCTGTTCCCTGCCGGGTCTTGGTCGTCGCCAAGGTCGCGCGAGGGGCCTAGGCTCACCACGTCTCGCACCAGGAGGTCGCCATGAGCGCCATCAGCATCCAGTCCTCCACCCAGACGTGGAGCGCCGATGCTCCGCGGGTCTTCCGGATCGGCCGGGAGGACGGGTGCGACGTCGTCGCCGAGGATCCCACCGTGTCCCGCCAGCACGCCGAGATCCGCGCGCTCGGCGACGGGTGGGAGGTCGTCGACCTCGCCAGCTCCCACGGCACGTGGGTCAACGGCCGACGCGTGGCGCGCGCCGACCTGACCGGCACGACCGCGATCACCTTCGGCGCCCAGGGCGGCGGTCTGGCGCTCACCGTGACGGTCTCCGTAGCGGCACCCGGCGCGACACCGGGCACGGCACCGGCCGCACCGGGCACGACGCCGGCCGCACCGGGCGCGCCGTACGGCGCCGTCCCCCCGCCGTACGTCCCCGGCCCTCCGGGTGCTCCGCTGCCGGCCCCCGGCGCCAGGCCGTACGCCGCCCCACCCGCCTACACGCCTCCGCCGCTGCTCGCGCAGACGATCGTCACCGGGCCCGGCGCCGCGCAGCCCGGAGCGGGCGGCGGACCGGGCGGGCCGGGCGGTGGCCCGGGTCTCCTCGTACGACGCCGGGTGGGAGCGGACCTGCGCTTCGACACCCACGCGCCCGTGCGGATCGGTCGCGACCCCAGCTTCGAGGTCGTGGCCGACGACGCGGCGGTCTCGCGCCTCCACGCGGTCGTCGAGCCGCGGCCCGACGGGTGGTGGTGGGTCGACCGCTCGACCAGCGGCTCCTACGTCGACGGCGAGCGGATCACCACCTTCAGGATCACCGAGCCGGTCGAGATCCTGCTCGGCCACCCGACCGCCGGCCTCGAGCTCGAGGTCGTCCCCGTCGTGGCGGCGGGTCAGGCCGCGGCAGCGATCGTGAAGAGGAAGCGCCGACGCACGCTGTCCGTCGTCGGTGCGGCCGTCGGGGCGCTGGTGCTGCTCGGCGGCGGCGTCACTGCCGCGGTCGTGCTCGGCGGTGACGACGCCCCGGCCCCGGTCGCGACGCAGGGCGGGCTCAGCGACGTCGCCCTCGCGCGGGCCAAGGCGGCCGCGGTGTTCCTCATCGCCGTCGACGCGACCGGCACGCCCACCCACTCCGGCTCCGGGAGCATCATCAGCGAGGACGGGCTGATCCTCACCAACGCCCACGTGGCGCAGCCGTCGGCGCCCGGTCAGGGAGCGAGCGAGACCCCCGACCCCGACTACCTGCTGGTCTCGCTGACCTCGCCCGAGGACGACAAGCCGGCGACCGCGGCGTTCCGTGCCGAGCCGATCGTCACCGACGGCTACCTCGACCTCTCGGTCCTCCAGATCGTCGCCGACGCCGACGGCAACCCCCTCGACGGGCCGGCGATGAACCTGCCGGAGCCGTTGCCGATCGGCGACAGCGCCGACCTGCGCACCGGGGACGAGATCACCGCGCTCGGCTACCCCTCGATCGGCAACGTCACCGCGTCGCTCGACCGGCCGCTGACCGTGACCCGCGGTGTCGTGTCGACCTTCCAGGCCGACGAGGTGATCGGCACCGAGCGTGGCCTGATCGACAGCGACGTCCGGCTCGGTTCCGGCAACTCCGGTGGCCCCTCCATCAACGACGACGGCGAGCTGATCGGCATCAACACCGCCGTGATCACCGCCGGCTCCTCCGATGCCGGCGCGATCACCCAGGGCTCGGCGCTGATCCGCCCGGTCGACCTCGCTGAGGAGGTCCTGCGGATCGCGGAGGAGGGCGGCGACCCGGCCTACGTCTCGCCGTACGTCGAGGACCTCCCGGTCGTCGAGGAGCCGCCGGCCGATGCCGCCTTCCAGGCGGCCGGCTGGGTGCGCGACGGGGAGCAGGGCGACTGCGCCGGGCAGAGCACGCTCGAGGAGCCGCAGATCCTCAGCGTGGCGCCGGGGGAGACGGTCTACGCCGAGTACGTCATCACCGGCCTGGCCGACGGCACCCCGATCGGCGTGACGCTCTACTCCCTCGACGGCGGCACCCAGATCGGCTCCCTGCAGGACACCTGGGCCTTCGGCCCCGACGCGGTCTGCATCTATGTGCCGTTCGAGGTGCCCGCCGGCGAGCCCGGGATGAACGGTGCGTTCGTCGTCGGCGCGGACGGGCAGGCGGTCGTCGACAACCCGCTGGCCTTCCAGTAGGCATGTTCACGCTTCGAACCTCCCGCGCGGGTTGTGGATCGGCGTCGCAGCCGGCCCGACGCTCGCCCTAGGCTCGGAGGATGGTGATCGTGCTGCTCGCGGCGGCCGTGCTGCTGCTCCTCGTGGGCTGGGGGCTGCTGCTCAGGTCGCGGCGAGGGCCGCGGCGGCGCTGAGGCCGATCGCTGCGACGAAGCAGAGGCAGGCGAGCACGGTGACGAGCCACGCCGCGGCGCGGGGGAGGCCGGGGGCGGGGCCGAGCCGGTCGGGGACGTGGGGCCAGGTCCGAGGTGGCGGCACGTCGAGTCGGCGCAGTGTCGCGAGTGCTGCGGCGGCGCAGGTCGGTCGGAGGTCGGGGTCCGGGTCGGCCAGGGCGTCGAGCAGCGGGCCGAGCGGGCCGCGGGGGCGCACCGGTCCTGCGGCCCCGTGGGTCGGGTCGTGGCCGTTGAGGAGCCGGCGGCCGAGCACGCCGACGGAGTAGAGGTCCTGGCGCGGGTCGGGCGGGGCGCCCCGCTCCTGCTCCGGAGCGGCCCAGCCGTAGGTGCCGATCGGCCCGCTGCGGGTGAGCCGGCTCGCGCCCAGGAGTCCCGCGACGCCGAAGTCGGCGAGGCGCAGGTGGGGTCGACCGTCGCCGGTGGGCTCGAGCAGGAGGTTGGCCGGCTTGACGTCGCGGTGGACGACGCCGGCCGCGTGCACCGCCACCAGCGCCTGGAGGAGCTGGTCGAGGAGCTCGGCCACGGTGCCCTCGGGCAGGGTCGGGTGGCCGTCGAGCAGGGTCGCGAGCGACCCGCCGGCGATCAGGTCCATGCTGAGCAGCACCCGCTCGTCGGCCGCGGCCCAGCCTGCGGGCGTGACGACGTGGGGGTGCTGGACCCGCACCGCCTGCTCGCGCACGAAGCGCTGGAGGAGGGCGTCGTCGTGAGGGCCGAGGACCTTGGCGGCCACGTGCCGTCCCTCTCGCAGGTCCCACGCCCGCCACACCGACCCCGTCGCACCCGCGCCGATCTCGTCGAGCAGCAGGTAGCGGCCCGCCAGCGGTGCGCGTACGTCGTACATGCGGCGACGATAGGTGCGACCGGGACTGCTCGGGCCGCGATTTCCACAGGGTCTCCGCGCGCTGTTAACCTTGCCTGTCTTCGTGCCGCCCCACCGACGGGTCACCGGCACGAGATGATCTGCAAGGCCCTCCTGCCACGGAGAGACCGTGGCCGCCAAGTCCAAAGGAGGTAGTTCCGCTTTGCGCAACTACGAAGTCATGGTCATCCTCGATCCCAGCATCGAGGAGCGCACCGTTCAGGACTCGCTCGACAAATACCTCAACGTCATCCGCAACGATGGTGGCACCGTCGACAACGTCGACGTCTGGGGACGCCGTCGCCTGGCCTACGAGATCAAGAAGAACGCCGAAGGCATCTACGCCGTCATCCGCCTGAGCGCGGAGCCGGCCACGGTCAAGGAGTTCGACCGCCAGCTCACGCTCAACGAGGCCATCTTGCGCACCAAGGTGATCCGGCCGGGCGCTCGCTCGCTCACGTGACGCAGGTCGTCCCTGTGGACGACCACTTTCCCTTGTCGGCGCTCAGGGCTTGGATGAGCCTGGACGCAGACATGGGAACACCACAACGGATCAACTAGGGAGACCTGACATGGCAGGCGAGACCATCATCACCGTGGTCGGCAACCTCGTCGACGACCCGGAGCTCCGCTTCACCCCCTCGGGTGCCGCGGTCGCCAACTTCCGGATCGCGTCGACGCCGCGCACCTTCGACAAGCAGTCCAACGACTGGAAGGACGGCGACTCGCTCTTCCTCTCGTGTGCCGTGTGGCGCCAGGCGGCGGAGAACGTCGCCGAGTCGCTGCAGAAGGGCATGCGTGTCGTCGTGACCGGCCGGCTCAAGTCGCGCCAGTACGAGACGCGTGAGGGTGAGAAGCGCACCGTCATGGAGATCGAGGTCGAAGAGGTCGGCCCTTCGCTGAAGTACGCCACGGCGAAGGTCGCCCGCGCCTCCCGCTCCGGAGGGGGTGGCGGCGGCTACGGCGGCGGCCAGCCCTCGGGCGGCCAGCCCTCGGGCGGCGGCAGCCAGGGCGGCGACGACCCGTGGGCCACCGCGTCGCCGGCGCGTCCCGCTGCCAGTGGTCCCGCGGGCGGCGCTCCGGCGTCCGATCCCTGGGGTGCCCCGGGCGTCGGCGCCGAAGAACCTCCCTTCTGATCCGCTCAGCACCACCCATCGCAATCAACCCGAACCATTCCGACGTCGCACGCACGTGTGCGGGGCCGGGCTTCTAGAGAGGAAGCACCACAATGGCCAAGGCAGTGATTCGCAAGCCCAAGAAGAAGGTTTGCCAGTTCTGCAAGGAGAAGGCGACCGGTGTCGACTACAAGGACACCGCCCTGCTCCGCAAGTTCATCTCCGACCGCGGCAAGATTCGCGCGCGTCGGGTCACCGGCAACTGCGTCCAGCACCAGCGCGACGTCGCCATCGCCGTCAAGAACGCGCGTGAGGTAGCCCTGCTGCCCTACTCGTCCACCGGCCGATAAGGCGAGGAGACACCACCATGAAGCTCATCCTCACGCAGGAGGTCACCGGTCTCGGTGCCCCCGGCGACATCGTCGAGGTCAAGGACGGCTACGGCCGCAACTACCTCATCCCGCGCAACGTCGCGATCCGCTGGACGCGTGGCGGCGAGAAGCAGGTCGCCTCGATCAAGGCTGCTCGCTCCTCGCGCTCGGTGCGCGACCACGACCACGCCGCGCAGATCAAGACCAAGCTGGAGTCCGCTCCGGTCGACGTCAAGGTCCGCGCCGGCGAGGGCGGCCGCCTGTTCGGCGCCGTGACCGTGGCCGACATCGCCGAGGCCATCGCGGAGGTCTCGGGCGAGGCCGTCGACAAGCGCACGATCGTGGTGACCAACCCGATCAAGGCGCTGGGCAACCACGAGGTCTCGATCAAGCTGCACGACGAGGTGTCCGCCCAGGTGGCCCTCAACATCATCCCGGCCTGATCGAGCACCACGCACCACGCACGACCCCGACGGGGCCGTCCTCCTGTGGGAGGGCGGCCCCGTTGTGTGTGTCCGGGTTCAACCAGGATCGCCGAGGCGGCGCGATGTCGCACGCGAGGGCGGGCCAGGCTGCAACATCGCGCCGACTCGGCGTACGACGGGTCAGCGGCCGCCGACGGGCTGGATCAGGAGGGCGTCGATGCGGGCGACCTTGTTGGGACCGAGCGACTTGACCCGGATGGTGATCCTGCCGCTGGCGAGCGGGCTGAACTCGTCGCGGATGACGTAGACCTTGAAGCGGGTGAACGTCTTCGCGAAGAGGCTGATCGTGCGGCGCTGGCCGTTGCCGATCTGGAGGTCGATCCTGCCGAGGTTGGGACCGGCGGGGGCGATCAGGCGCAGCTCGCGGACCTGGACCGGGTTGGTGATGAGGGTGGCGCCGACGTTGCGCGCCTCGAGGTAGTCGGCGGCGAAATAGCCCCCCTCCTTGACCTGGCGCCAGCCCTGGGTGGACTTGAGGTTGCGCGGCACGGCGAAGATGATCTTGGCGGCCTTCATGCTGCTGTTGCCGGCGAGGTCGGTCGCGGTGGCCTCGAAGGTCTTGTTGCCGGGCGTGAGGTTCTTCAGGCTGGTGAAGCCCTCCTGGCAGGGGACCTTCACCTCGTTGAGGGTGCAGTCGTAGGTCGCGCCCTCCCCGGCCCGGCTCTCACTGGAGGTGAGCCGCACCTGGATGTTGCGCGACGTCACCATGGGGAACTCGGGGCGGATCTTGTCGAAGGGCTCGTTGAAGATGAACGTCGAGGGCTCGGCCGTGTCGACCTTGAAACCGGCCGAGGCCGGTGAGGCGCTGTCGTCGTCGGGAGCAGTCTCGGTCTGGGGGGCCAGGATGTTGGTCGTGTCGGTCCAGCTGACGGCGGCGTCCGCGGTGTCCACCGCGTAGACCCGGAAGTCGTAACCCCCGTCGATCTTGCGGTCGGCGAGGTCTGCATAGGTGACGGTGCCTCGCGCACCCTGCGCGCCGGCCGAGCAGTCCCTCCACTCCCCGTTGCTGGCACCGTCGAGGCGGCACATGAACCCCCAGGGGCCCTGGTCGGCGTCGGAGACGACTGCCTCGAAGGTGATGGTCACGTCGTTGCCGCGCACGTAGCCGGCCCCGCTCAGGTCGGGTCCCACGGTCAGGACGCGGGTGTCCGGGGGAGTGTCGTCGTCACAGCCCTCGGAGTTGAGGAGGGTGCGGTTGTCGTCGGTCAGGCATCCCGGGGAGGCGTGGACAGGGACGGCGACGGTGAGTGCGGGGAGCAGCCCGGCGACGAGGATCCCGGCGGCGAGCGTGGCGGCACGGCGACGGGAGGGGCGGGGGTTCGACATGGGCTCTCCTGGAACGGGACGCAAGCGGCAGGGGATATAACGCTGCGGGGGACCCCAGGCTACGAAGGAGTTGGGGGCTGCGTGGTGCTTTCCACGATCGGGGCACCGGCCCACGCTCGCCCGGAGTAGCTGAAGAGGAACCAGATCACAGCGAGGTAGGCCAGCTGGGCCGCCGCCGTGGCCGGCGCGGCGAGCTGTTCGAGGCCCGCGCCGAAGACCAGGACCGGCACCACGGCCACGATCACCAGGACGGTGCGGATGGTGCTCAGCCACCGAGCGGGGCGGAGGTCGTCGGCCGAGGTGGCAGCCTGGGCCAGGCCGTGGCAGAGCAGGGCCGAGCAGGCGAACGCCGGCAGGTCGGCCGCCCACGCGAGCGACGGGTCGAGGTCGACCAGCGCCTCCCGGGGCGTCTGGAACCACAGCGGCACGGAGACCGCCAACGCCAGGCACCCGACGTACAGGGTGGCGAAGCGCAGCGGCGTGACGGCCGGGAGACGGCGTACGCCGAGCAGGACCAGCACCCAGCCGACGGGGTCCGCGTAGGCGTCGTAGCCGTTGAAGAGGGCGTAGAGCGCGATGAAGATGAAGCCCATCGCGGCGGACTGGAGGGGCTTCATGGCGACACTGTAGGGGCGCCGGTCACGAGCCAGGCCCCGCCCCGGGCGCGCAGGACGAGGACGACGAGGCGGGCACCCATGAACGCCGAGCAGAAGACCGCCCAGACGATGACGAGGCCACCGACGAGATGGGCGGCGAGCACGACGAGGGGCACGTAGGCGACCAGGGTGACGATCCCGCCCCAGGCGAGGTAGGTGCCGTCGCCGGCGCCGATGAGGACACCGTCCAGCACGAACACCACTCCGGCCACGGGCTGTGCGAGGGCCGCGACGAGCAGGACCGGCACGAGCAGCCGCTGGACCTCCGGGTCGTCGGTGAACAGGGGGCCGAGCACCGGGCTGGCGGCCGCCAGCAGGAGCCCGGTGACGATGCCGCTCACCACTCCCCACTGCACCATGCGGCGCGTGACCGCGCGGGTGCCCACGACGTCGCCCGCCCCGAGGTAGCGCCCCGTGATCGCCTGCGCGGCGATCGCGATTGCGTCGAGCAGGAAGGCCAGGAAGGTCCACAACGTCAGGGCCAGCTGGTGGGTGGCCAGCTCAACGGCGCCCGAGCCGACGCCGATGGTCACGGCGTACGTAGTGACCAGCAGCGCGGCACGCAGGGTCAGGGTGCGGATGACCAGGGCCACGGCCGCGCGGGCGGCGGCGCGGATGCCGCGCAGGTCCGGGCCGAGCGGTGCGCCCTCGGCCCTGGCGGCCCGGGTGACGACCGCGAGCAGGGCCACCGCGCTGGCGACCTGGGCCAGCACCGACCCGAGCGCGGAGCCGGCGATGCCGAGGCCGGCCCAGCTGCCGACGCCGTAGACGAGGACCAGGTTGAGCACGATGTTGAGGGCGTTGCCTGCGACGGCGACCACCAACGGCGTCCGGGTGTCCTGCAACCCGCGCAGCACGCCCGTGGTGGCGAGCATGACGAGCAGGGGGACGGTGCCGAGGAAGGCGAGGCGAAGGTACGTCGCCGCGTGCTCGGTCACGACCTCGCCGGCGCCGAAGAGGCCGACGAGAGGGTCCGTGAGCGTGACGCCCGCGAGCGTGGCGACCAGCCCGATGCCGACCGCGAGCCAGACCCCGTCGACTCCCTGGGCGAGGGCGGCACGACGGTCCCCGGCGCCGAGCAGGCGTGCGACGCTGGCCGTGGTGCCGTAGGCGAGGAAGACGCACAGCCCGACCACGGTCTGGAGGATGATGGCGGCGATGCCGAGACCAGCCAGCTCCGGGGTCCCGAGGTGGCCCACGATGGCAGCGTCGCTGAGCAGGAACAACGGCTCGGCGACCAGGGCCAGGAACGCCGGGACCGCCAACCTCACGATTTCTTTGTCGAGTTCCTGCCGCACCCCGCCATTGTCTGATAGGCGCCGGTGGATAACTCGCCCCGGGTTGTGGAAAGTCCCTCAGGAGATCGCGATGTCGACAAACGATCCCGCCACGGGGAGATGGACGACACATGAACGAGATCGCCCGTGAACTATTTTCTGTCCACAGGCCAAGATCGACGTCTATGCAGGTCAGAGCGGTGTCGTCCCCCCTGTCGGGCAGGTTGTCCACAGGCTCCTCCCCAGGCACTGCACAGTTCCTCGCGTGTCGTCCACGGGCTGACCCGAGTTATCCCCAGGGCCTGTGGATAGGGCGCTATCCCCGGGGTGCGCCAGCCCCGTAGGTTCACGCACCTGACCGGGTGTCGGTGCCGCCACCTAGCGTGGCGTCGACCACCCAGTCCGACCGACCACCAGCCATTGCCCGGGGGTTCCATCCGGGCGCGAGGGGACCCGCGTTGAGCGTCACCGACTCCGACACCCGGGGGATGCCCGAGCCTCAGTTCGAGGAGTGGGGCGACGGCCCGGTCGCCTACGCGCCCGGCGAGCGCCCCAGCCGTCCCGGTGACCGCACTCCGCCCCAGGACATGGCCGCAGAGCAGTCGGTGCTGGGCTCGATGCTCATCTCCAAGGACGCCATCGCCGACGTCTCCGAGGCGCTGCGCGGCGCCGACTTCTACCGTCCGTCCCACGAGACGATCCACGACGCGATCATCGACCTCTTCGGTCGGGGTGAGCCGGTCGACATGGTCACCGTCGCCGCCGAGCTGCAGCGCCGAGGCGAGCTGGCCCGCGTCGGCGGCGCGCCCTACCTCCACACCCTCGCCGCCAACGTCCCGATCGCGGCCAACGCGTCGTTCTACGCCGAGATCGTCCGCGAGAAGGCCATCTTGCGCCGCCTCGTCGATGCCGGCGTCAAGATCGCGCAGTTCGGTTACGCCGGCGAGGGCCAGGTCGACGAGATCGTCGACCGCGCCCAGGCCGAGGTCTACTCGATCACCGACCGCCGCTCGAGCGAGGACTACGCACCGCTCTCCGACATCATGGACGGCGTCCTCGACGAGATCGAGGCCATCGAGAACCGCGAGGGCGGCATCTACGGCGTGCCCACCGGCTTCGCCGACTTCGACGACCTCACCAACGGTCTCCACGCTGGTCAGATGATCATCGTGGCGGCGCGGCCCGCCATGGGGAAGTCAACGCTGGCTCTGGACTTCTGCCGGGCCGCCTCGATCCACAACAACCTGGCCAGCGTCTTCTTCAGTCTCGAGATGACACGCTCGGAGATCACGATGCGGCTGCTCTCGGCCGAGGCGAAGGTGCCGCTCAACCACATCCGCAACGGCAAGATGGACTCCTCGGACTGGGACAAGCTGGCCCGCCACATGGGCAAGGTGTCGTCGGCGCCGATGTTCATCGACGACTCGCCCAACATGACGATGATGGAGATCCGGGCCAAGGCCCGCCGGCTGCGCCAGCGCCACGACCTGCGCCTGATCGTCATCGACTACCTCCAGCTCATGACGTCGGGGCGCAAGGTCGAGTCGCGCCAGCTCGAGGTCTCGGAGTTCTCCCGGCAGATCAAGCTGCTCGCCAAGGAGCTCGGCGTCCCGATCATCGCGCTCTCCCAGCTCAACCGTGGCCCCGAGCAGCGCGCTGACAAGCGCCCGATGATGAGCGACCTGCGTGAGTCGGGCTCGATCGAGCAGGACGCCGACATGGTCGTCCTGCTCCACCGCGACGACGCCTACGAGAAGGAGTCGACCCGCCCCGGCGAGGCCGACCTGATCGTGGCCAAGCACCGCAACGGCGCGACCCGCGACATCACGGTCGCGTTCCAGGGTCACTACTCGCGCTTCGTCGACATGGCGCACTGAGCGACGCGCTGTTGCCCACGCTCGCCGACTTTGCGTGTGAATGTCGAGGGACTGCGTAGTCGGACGTACTCAGGGGTCCCAACCCACCTTTCCCCACGCCCGAGGCGGGTGCGCGAGAGGCCCATGCGTACGTCCGACTACGCGACACGACACCGTCGGCTTGATGGAGGAGGAAGACCCCTTCCCCGCGCTGGCCTGAGCCTGCGCTGATGGCGGTGTCAGCAAGAACTCCGGCAACTGTCGAGATCCGGTGCGCTCGAGACGATGCGGTCGTGGTGGCCCACCAGGCGGACCACGATCCGCGTGGCTCTGGCCAGCGTGGGGCAGCGGCCCTCCCCGGGTGCACGCGTCCCGCTATCGTCGCCCCGTGCCCGGCTACCAACGCATTCTCGTGGTCAGCACGACGGCCGACGAGGCCGAGGTGCGACGCATCCGAGGGGACCTGGGTCGGGACCCGTTGGTCCTCACCGCTCCCACGGCCGAAGCCGGACGCGTGGTGCGCGTGCTCGGGGTCGAGCCTCAGGTGGAGGTGCTGCTGGCGGCAGTGACGTTCCCGCCGGTCGACCGCGGCCACCGGCTGGACGAGCTGGTCCGCGCCCACGCCCTGCGCGACCGGTTCCGCGACGTGGTGGTGGTGACCGACCCGGCGACCGCGACCCTGCTGCTGCGGGGCATCGCGCCCGACCAGCTGCCCACCCGGGGAGCCCTGACGGTGGTGGGGCTCGTCCGTGGCGACCGGCCGGTCGCCACACGACGGGGGCTCGCCGTTGGGGTCGTGCTCGGCTTCGTCGCGGCGGCGGTCGCGCCGCCCGGGGCGATCCTGCTGCCAGGCGTCGTGGCGCTGCTCGGGCTCGTCTTCTTCTTCGCCCAGCCCTGGCGGCACCTGGGTCGGGAGCTGCTGCTCGCGGCGACCGTCGCTGTCGGGGTCGGCCTCGTGGTCATCGCCAGCTCGGCCCGCTTCCCCGGCGGCTGGTGACCGCTGCTCCGAGATCGCCCGCCGGGCGATCTCGCTCGGCGGCGGGGGCCCGCCGGTGTCCCACCCGGTGCGCACCGTCCACCGGCCGGCATCGCAGGGTGGCGTCATGCGACGAGGCAGACTGCACGTGTTGGGCGCCGGCGGCGCAGGGACGACGACGCTGGCGCGGGCAGTGGCCGACCACTGGTCCGTGGCCCACGCGGACGCCGACGACTACTTCTGGGAGTTGAGCCACCGGCCGTACGTCGAGAAGCGCCCCGTCGAGGACCGCGTGGCTCTGATGACCGCGGTCCTCCCAGGACGGGGGGCGTGGGACGTCGATGCTTGACCTCAACCTCGCTTGACGTTGTCTGCTGGTGACATGACCTGGGAAACGCTGGACGAGGCCTACGACCGACTGAGGGCGACCGGACCTGAGTTCGACGGATGGCTCAGCAATCACGGACCGATGGCGGCCGAGGTGCTGGTGCGTCACGGCCACGGCGACGCGGTGGGGTCGTGGGTGGACGGCTATGCGCGCCGGCTGGAGCCGGCGCCTCGTGCGACCGGTCGGGTCGACGACTGGCGTGGGGCCCTGGGCGACGCGCGCCGGCTGGGCGACTGGCTGGAGCACTTCGAGGAGGAGCTGCGTGAGGGCTCCTGGACCGACGTGCTGACGACGTGGTGGCCGCGGCTGCTGCCGGGGATCGCCGCGGGCGCGACGCACGGGGTGATCCGGGTCGGGCACGCGGTGCGCGTGCTGCGGGAGCAGGGGGAGGCGCCGGCACGTGTGGCGGAGCTGGCGCAGGGGTTGGGCTACTGGGCGGCGCGGTGGCAGCGCGTGCCGGGCGCCGTCGCGCCCGACGGGTCGCTCGTGGCGCAAGCAGCGGTCGCGGGCCTGCCCCGGGTGCCCAGTCAGGAGGGTGGGATCACCGCCCGGCTGGCCCAGCTCGGCGAGACCACCGGCTGGCCCGACGCCCAGCGGGCGCTCGCTCCGGCATCGGACGCGGAGGCGTTCCTCCGGGAGGTCGTCGTCGCGGCGGTCGGTCGTTTTGCCACGCACGCCCACGGCAACCCGGTGATGCTGGTGCACGCGGCGACCGCGCCCAACGCGGTGCTGCGCGTGCTGCCCTCGCTGCCACGCGAGCTGTAGGCCGGCAGTGCGGCCGCCGGGTGGTCCGCGTCGGCGGCGGTGCTCGCCGCCTATGCGCCGGCACCGGCGTCGGCCCGGCCCGTCCGACCCGCGCCACCCACCGCGGCGGAGGCCGTCGACCGGGCTGCCCAGCACGGCGACGAACACGTCATCAAGCTCGCCGACACGGCCGCCGACGCCTATGCCTGGAGCGGCGACACCAGGGCGCTGTCGGCCGTGGTGGCCGCGGCGGAGCAGATCGACCCCGCCTCCACCTAGGGACTTCTAGCCCGCGAGGTGGCCGTGGTCGACGGTTTGGATGCTGCCGTGGACGGCGCTGGCGTCGTCGGAGGCGAGGAAGCAGATGACGGCGGCGACGCTGTCGGCGCTCATGAAGCCTCGGGCGGCCGAGACGCGCATGATCAGGTCGAAGTCGGCACCGTCGGGGACGTCGATGGTGTGGACCTGAGGGGTGTCCATGCCGCCGGGGCAGACGCAGTTGACCCGGATTGGGGAGCGCAGGTGCTCGACGGCGAGCGCCTTGGTCAGGCCGACGACGCCGTGCTTGGCGGCGGTGTAGGCGGCGGAGTAGGCCTCGCCGACGAGCCCCGCGACGGAGGCGACGTTGACGATGTTGCCGCTGGTCTCGAGCAGGTGGGGGATCGCGGCCTGGGAGCAGAAGAAGGCACCACCGAGGTTGACTGCGATGTCGTGGACCCACTGGTCCTCGGTCACCTCGCCGGTGATCCGGAAGTCGTGGCGACCGGCGTTGTTGACGACCACGTCGAGCCGGCCGAAGCGCGCCGCGGCGGCGGCGACGGCCGCGCGGCAGGAGGCGGGCGAGGCGACGTCGAGGTGCCCGACGGCGACCTCGCCGGGCAGGTCGGCGCAGGAGGCGGCGACCTCGGCCAGTCGCTCCTGGTCGCGGGCGGCGGCGTAGACGTGCGCGCCGGCGCCGGCCAGACGTCGTACGCAGGCGGCCCCGAGACCTGAGGAGGCACCTGTGACGAGGACGGCGCGGCCGGTGAAGTCAGAGGTCATGACCGCACGCTAGTCAGTCCGATCGCTCGCCGTCCTCCTCCCCCAGATGGGGGGCTTGTCGGCGCGATCACTCACAAAGCAGGACGTGCGGCCGATGCCCCCCGTCCTCACCGTCGGCCGGGCCGCCGCCTCGAGCCCGAGCCCCGTGGACCCCCGCGGGCACGGGACCTTCCGGGTCGCCTCCTTCGACATCCTCGGCTCCCACCACACCGAGCGGTTGAACCCAGTCAGTCCTGCGGACGCTTGCGTCGGTGGCGGGCCAGGACTGAGGCGTCGTACGGCGGTCCGCTCGCGGTGGGCCGGTCTTGCCGGGTTGGCCGGTCGGGCACTGTGGGGGGATGCAGACACGACACCTCGGGAACCAGACCACCGGACGCATCGAGGTCGGGGCCATCGGCCTCGGCCTGATGACCTTCGACCAGACCGGCGCGCAGCCGCGTGAGCAGCTCGCCGAGACCGTGCGCGCCGCGTTGGACGCGGGCGTGACCCTATTTGACACCGCCGACGCCTACGGCCCCGGCGACCTCGGAGCCGCTGCCCAGGGGGAGAACGAGCTGCTCGTCGCGGGACTGCTGGACGAGCTCGGCGCGCGCGACCAGGTCCTGCTCGCCACCAAGGGCGGCCACGTCCGATCCGACGGCGGTGACTGGGCCACCGACAGCTCGGCTGTGCACCTGCGCGAGGCCGTCGACGCCAGCCTCGGGCGCCTGGGCGTCGAGCAGATCGCGCTGTGGCAGCACCACCGCCCCGACCCGGCGGTGCCCTACGACGAGGTCCTGGGGACCCTGCTGGAGATCGCCGTCAGCGGCAAGGTCGCCATGGTCGGGCTCTCCAACGCCGACCCTGCCCAGATCCGGGCGGCGCACGCCGTCCTCGGCGACGCGCTGGTGAGCGTGCAGAACCAGTTCTCCCCCAAGTTCCGCAGCAGCCTCCCCGAGATCGAGGTCTGCGAGGAGCTCGGCCTGGCCTTCCTCCCGTGGAGCCCGCTGGGTGGCCTCGGGGACGCCAAGGAGCTGGCCGAGAAGCACCCCGCCTTCCAGGAGGTCGCCGCCGCGAGGGGGGTCAGCGCCCAGCAGGTCGCGCTGGCCTGGGAGCTCGCGCAGTCCCCCGTGGTCATCCCGATCCCCGGTGCCAAGCGTCCGCAGTCGATCACCGATTCCGCCGCTGCCGCTGACCTCGAGCTCACGGCCGACGAGCTGGCCCGACTCGACCAGGACTGACGCTAGCGTCGCCCGTGTGAGCGCCGTCGACGACCGGGCCCTCGCCGAGGCCGTCCGCCGGGTGACGGCGGTCGCGCTGGCGTTGCCCGAGGCCCACGAGGAGGACGCGTGGGTCGGGGTGCGCTGGCGGATTCGCCAGCAGACCTTCGCCCACGTCCTGCCGATCCGCGCCGGCCGGCCCGAGGGTCACGCTCGTGCCGCCGGCACCGACGGACCCGCGTTGATGCTCACGGTGCGCGCCGAGCCGGACGAGGCGGCGCTCCTCCTGGCCGTCGGCGTCCCGTTCGTCGCGCTGCCCCACTGGGGCACGATGGTCGGTCTGCTCCTCGCGGAGAGCCCGGACTGGGACGAGGTTGCCGAGCTGGTCACCGACTCCTACTGCGTCCAGGCGCCCCGGCGGCTCGCGGCCCTGGTGGACCGGCCTTCGGCTGGGTGAGCCACGACCCCTCTAGCCAGTTCGTCGGCAGTTCGCCGAGGCCCGGCCCACCGCGGAGCGTGAGCGGACCGCCGTACGCGCCGAACTGCCCGGTTGCATTGGCGGTCAAGTGCCAACATCCCCGGACATCCGGGTACTCATGCACCCGGACGGACCAGCCAGCCTCACTCCGAGACGGTGACGCCCTTCCAGAACGCGACCCGGTCCTGGACCTCCGCAGCAGCGGAGGAGGGGGTGGGATAGAACCAGGCGGCGTCGGCGTTGGTCGCACCGGCGACCTCGAGGCTGTAGTAGCTCGCGTCGCCCTTCCAGGGGCAGTGTGTCTGCTTCGCCGACGGGCGCAGCACCGCGGCGTCGACCGAGGCGAGCGGGAAGTAGTGGTTTCCCTCGACCACGACGGTGTCGTCACTCTCGGCGATGACCTGGTCGTTCCAGACTGCGCGCATGGTGCTGCTCCTCGGACGGTACGGCGGGCGGGTGGCCTCGCCCGGTCAGCGTACGGGGGGCCTCGCGCGGTTCGCTGCGACGAGCGCGGGCGGTCCGGGACTAGACACGGGGTGTTCTCAGGGTCACTCCTGATGCACGATCGCTGCAGGGATCTGGTGAACTAGCCCCTATGGGGATCGTGAGCACGCTCAAGCGCCGGGTGGCGACCCGGCTGCTGGCGCGCTCGACGCGCAACGGGATCGACCTGCGCAAGCTGCGCTTCCTGCCCGACTCCGTCACCATGCCGCTGCAGCGCGAGGGCCTCGACCCGCTGCCCGAGATGGCGCAGGTGCGCGCCGAGGCGCCGGTCACCCGGCTGACCCAGATGTTCGGCAAGGGCATCTGGCTCGTGACCGGTTATGACGAGGCGCGGGCGCTGCTCGCGCGCGGTGACCAGCTCTCCAACGACCTGGGCCAGTTCGTCTCCCAGGAGGGGCGCGACCCCTCCGAGCAGATCGGCGGGCTCGGGATGACCGACCCGCCCCACCACACCGTGCTCCGCAAATACCTCACGCCCGAGTTCACCAAGCACAAGCTCGCCCGGCTCGAGCCGGTGATCGAGCAGATCGTCGAGGCGCGCCTGGACGCGATGGCCGCGGACGGCCCGGTGGTCGACCTGGTCGACCAGTTCGCCTTCCCGATCCCCTTCGAGGTGATCTGCGAGCTGCTCGGCCTGCCGGTCGACGACCGGGCCCGCTTCCACAACCTCGGGGCTGCCCGCTTCGACCTCTCCCAGGGCGGTGTCGGCGTCTTCGGCGCGGCCGCCCACACCCGCGAGTTCCTCATCAGCCAGGTGACCCGCCAGCGGCTCGAGCCCGGCGCCGGCCTGATCGGCTCGCTGCTGCGCGAGCACGGTGATGAGCTCGACGACGTGACGCTGGGCGGCCTGGCCGACGGCGTGTTCCTCGGTGGCTACGAGACCTCGGCGAGCATGCTCGCGCTCGGCACCTACCTCCTGGCCCAGCACCCCGAGGCGATGGCGCTCCTCCGCGACGGCGACGACGCTGCCGTCGACGGCCTGGTCGAGGAGCTGTTGCGCCACCTCACGGTCGTGCAGCTGGCATTCCTCCGCTTCGCCCGCGAGGACCTCGAGCTCGGCGGTCAGCAGATCAAGGCCGGTGACTGCATCGGCATCTCGCTGCTCGGCGCCAACCGCGACCCGGCGCTCACCGATGACCCCGACACGTTCGACCCGCGTCGCGAGCCCACCCGCCACCTCGCCTTCGGCCACGGCCTCCACCGCTGCGTGGGCGCCGAGCTGGCCCGCCTGGAGCTGCGCATCTCGCTGCGCGCCCTGGCCCGCCGCTTCCCCGACCTCGAGGTCACCGTCGACGACGACCAGCTGGACTTCCGCAGGCTCTCGGCGGTCTACGGCGTCGACGCGCTGCCCGTGCGGCTCTACCCCGCGCTCGGGGACTACGACGCCAGCCAGGCCACTGCCACGATGGGGGCATGAGCCGCACCCGAGCCTCCGGTCCCGCCGCGACGGTCGCACTCACCCTGGCGCTGACCCTCGCCGCCTGCTCCGACGACGCCGCCAACGAGCCCAGCGACGCCGTCGCGACGGCCGACGCGGCCGACACCGTGGACGTGGTCGATGACGGCGACGAGCTGCGCACGGTCGAGGTCGTCGACGGGCTGGTGAGCCCGTGGGGCCTCGTGCAGCTCGCCGACGGTGCGGTCCTGGTGGGGGAGCGCGACACCGCGCGGATCCTCCGGGTCGACGGCCGCGCGGCGGTCCCGCTCGCGACCCTGCCCGACGTCAGCGCCGGTGGCGAGGCCGGGCTGCTCGGTCTCGCCACGACCCCGGAGCAGGACCGGGTGCTGGCCTACTACTCCACCGAGGACGACAACCGGATCGTCGCGATGACCTGGGACGGCGAGGCACTGGGCGAGCCCGAGCTGCTGGTGTCGGGCATCCCCGGAGGCGCGGGCTACCACCAGGGCGGGCGCCTCCTGCTCGGTCCCGACGACCTGCTCTACGTCAGCACCGGAGACAACGGCTCACCGGACTCCGCGCAGGACCCGGACGCGCTGTCGGGCAAGATCCTGCGCTTCACCACCGACGGGGAGCCGGCGCCGGGCAACCCCTTCGACTCGGCCGTCTACAGCCTCGGGCACCGCAACATCGAGGGGCTGGCCTTCGACGACCGGGGCCGGCTGTGGGCCAGCGAGTTCGGTCAGGACACCTGGGACGAGCTCAACCTGGTCGAGGCCGGCGGCAACTACGGCTGGCCCGCGATCGAGGGTTCCGGGGGCGGCGATGACTACCTCGACCCGGCCGTCGTGTGGCGCACCGAGGACGCCTCGCCCGCGGGCCTGGCCTTCTGGGACGGCTCGCTGTGGATGGCCGCCCTGCGCGGGCGCACGCTGTGGGAGGTGCCGCTGTCCGCCGGGTCAGCGGGCGGTGTGGGTGAGCCGGTCGCGCACCTGCAAGGGCAGCTCGGCCGGCTGCGGACCGTCGCGACCACCCTCGACGGCGACGGGTTGCTGCTCACGACCTCCAACACCGACGGCCGCGGTGACCCGGCCGACGGTGACGACCGCCTGCTCCGACTGGGCCGGTGACTGCGGGCCGGACGACCGGGGGCGCGGTCCAGTAGCGTTCCGGCATGACCCAGAAGTTCGCCGACGTCGAGGAGTACGTCGCCTCCCTCACCCCCGAGGCGGGTGCTGCCGTGCAGCGCGTGCGCGGCTGGGTCCACGAGGAGATCCCCGGCCTCACCGAGGTCATCCGCTACAACATGCCGACCTTCCAGCGCGACGGACACTCGCTGCTCCACGTCGCGGGCTGGACCGAGCACCTCTCGGTCTATCCCGAGCCGCCCGCGCCTGCCGCCGACGCCGGCCTGGTGCTCGACCTCTCGCCCCACGCGTCGGGCCGCGGCACGCTCCGCTTCGACCTCGACCGGCCGCTGCCCGAGGAGCTCGTCCGGCGGGTGCTGCGCGCCTACCCGCGCTGACGTCCAGCCCGGATTCACGCCGCGTTCACCGGTGCCTGCCACGCTCCGACCGTGACGCCCCCGCTGCCCCCGGCCACCCGACGTACGATCCTCGGCGGCGCAGCCGCCTCCTCCCTGCTCTGGATCCCGCCCGCGACCGCGGCCGCGCCGCCCCAGGGCGTGCACCTCACCTACGGCGCAGACCCTCGTCGCCAGATGGCGGTGTCGTGGTCGACGCCTGCGTCCGTACGACGCCCGAGGCTCGAGGTCGGCGTCGACCGGAGCCTGGGTCGGGTCGTCGACGTCGACTCGCGCTCCTCCAAGGACGTCCGCTCGGTCTACCACCACGCCCGGATCGGCGGGCTGCGACCGGGCACGACCTACCGCTACCGGATCGAGCACGGCGGAGCGACGGGCGCGACCGCCGCCTCCGGCACCTTCCGCACGGCGCCGGAGAAGCCGGAGGCCTTCCGCTTCGCAGCCTTCGGCGACATGGGCGTCAACGCCGCGGCGGCCGCGCACGTGGCGCTGATCCGGCAGCAGGAGCCGGACTTCTCCTTCGTGGTGGGCGACCTCTGCTACGCCGACTCCAGCGGCGGCACGGGCGTCGGCGGGCCGGACACGCAGGACTTCGCCGAGTGGGACCGCTGGCTGCGCCAGATCCAGCCGAGCGCCCGGAGCACCCCGTGGATGACCACGGTCGGCAACCACGAGATGGAGACCGGCAACGGTGAGCTCGGCTACGCCGGCTACCTCGACCGCTTCTCGCTCCCCCGCAACGGCGTGGACGGGGCGCCGGTGACCTACTCCTTCGTCTACGGCAACGTCGGCTTCATCGCGCTCGACGGCAACGACGCGTCCTACGAGATCGACCGCAACGCCGACTACCTCGGCGTCGATCAGGACCGCTGGCTGGTCGGCCAGCTCGCCACGATGCGCGCCCGCGCCGACCTCGACTTCGTGGTGGTGGGCTTCCACAACTGCATGTTCTGCACCAACCTGGTCCACGGCTCCGACGGGGGCAACCGCGACCGGTGGGAGCCGATCTTCGACCGGTTCTCCGTCGACCTGGTCGTGAACGGCCACAACCACTGCTACGAGCGCACCCACCCGGTGCGCGACGGGGCTCCGGTCGTCGAGGCGCCGCGGGGGGCCGTGGTCGACAGTCGCCACGGTACGACGTACCTGACCGCCGGCGGAGCCGGTCAGGCCGTCTATCCCGTGGGTGGGCAGGCGCTCTCCTACGTCACGATCGCCGGCGGTGCGCGGGTGCCGGAGGCGACCACGTGGTCCTCGGTGACCGACGCCCAGCACTCGATCGGCTTCGTGGACGTCACCCCGCGCGACCGCGCCGGGGTCGCGCGGATGCGGCTGACGGCGCTGGCCACCGACGGCAGCGTCATCGACCGGGTGACCCTGCGCCGCTCCTCGCGCACCGGGGAGTAGCGTCACGCCCCGTGACGGTGGTGGTGATCGGGGGCGCCAACCTCGACCTCAAGGCCCGCACGACGCGCGCCGTCGTGCCGGGGACGAGCAACCCCGGCAGCATCGCGACCAGCCCCGGCGGGGTGGCGCGCAACATCGCGGAGAACCTCGCCCGACTCGGCACCCCCACGCTGCTGGTCGCGGCCGTCGGCCGCGACCTCTTCGGCGACGACCTGCTCGGCGCGACGGCCGAGGCCGGCGTCGACGTGTCCCGGGTGCGACGGGTCGTCGGCGAGACCGGCACCTACGTGGCCGTCCTCGACGACGCCGGCGAGCTCCACGTCGCTGTGTCGGACATGTCGGCCACCGCGACCCTGCGCCCCGAGGACATGGACGCCGAGCGAGCCGTGATCGGCGCGGCGGACCTGGTCGTCCTCGACGGCAACCTCCAGCCCGACACCCTCGCCCGCGCGTGGACGCTGGCCAGCGCCGCCGGTGTCCGCGTCGTCCTCGACCCGGTCAGCGTGCCCAAGGCCGCGGCCCTCGCCACCGCCCTGCGCGACCGACCGTTGTGGGCCGTCACGCCCAACACCGCCGAGCTCACGGCCCTCGGGGCGAGGACGCCCGCCGACCTGCACGCCCGCAATGTGTCGGTCGTGTGGCTGCGCGAGGGCGCTCATGGTTCGCTGCTGAGCACGCCGGAGGGCGAGGTGCGGCTCGCGACCCTGCCCGGTGAGGTCGTCGACGTGACCGGTGCCGGCGACGCGATGCTGGGAGCGTTCTGCCATGCCCTGCTGGGCGGAGCCTCGCTGCCCGACGCTGCTGCCTACGGTCACGCGGCTGCCGCGCTCACCGTCGCCTCGACCTCCACCGTGCGCGCCGACCTGTCCGACGAGCTCCTGAGGAGCCTCCTGTGAGCCCGACCCACCAGCACCCGCTGCTGACCGTGACCGACGAGGTCGCGACCGCCCTGGCCGAGGGGCGGCCGGTCGTCGCGCTCGAGAGCACGATCATCAGCCATGGCATGCCCTACCCGGCCAACGTCGAGATGGCCGTGGAGGTCGAGGGCATCGTCCGCTCGCTGGGAGCCACCCCGGCCACCATCGCCGTGCTCGACGGCCGCCCACGCATCGGTCTCGCCCCCGACGACCTCGAGCTGCTCGCCAGCCATGCCGACGTGATGAAGGTCAGCGTGCGCGACCTGCCCTACGTCGTGGCGCGCGGCGTGCACGGCGCGACCACGGTTGCCTCGACGATGCGGCTCGCGGCCCTGGCCGGCATCCGGGTCTTCGTGACCGGCGGACTGGGCGGCGTGCACCGCGGGGCCGAGACCTCCTTCGACGTGTCCGCGGACCTGACCGAGCTCGGCACCACCGACGTCGCAGTCGTGTGCGCCGGGGTCAAGAGCATCCTCGACATCGGCCTCACGCTGGAGATGCTCGAGACGCTCGGCGTCCCCGTGGTGGGCTACGGCAGCGACGAGTTCCCCTCCTTCTTCTCCCGCGCGAGCGGCCACCGAGCCCCGATGCGGGTCGACACCCCAGCCGACGTGGCCGCCATGATGCGCGCCAAGTGGGGCCTCGGGCTCGACGGTGGAGTCGTCGTGGCCAACCCGATCCCGGTCGAGGACGAGATCCCGGCCGACGAGATCGGGCTGATCATCGACCGCGCCCTCGCCGACATGGACGCCCTCGGCATCAGCGGCAAGGACGCCACGCCCTACCTCCTCGGCCGGATCGTCGAGCTCACCGACGGCGCCAGCCTGATCGCCAACATCGCGCTCGTGCGCAACAACGCGCGCCTGGGGGCGGCGATCGCGCGGGAGTTCGCGGGCTGGCCTGTTGGCGTCGAGTGACGCATCCGGCATGTCCCGTGGGCCTCACGACCTGCTCTACGCGTCACTCGACGCACGCGGCCGGCCCCACTAGGGCAGGCTGACCCCGTGCACCACATCGGTATCGACCTCGCGTGGGGGGAGCGCCAGCCGACGGGCGTGGCAGTCCTCGACGACGACGCACGCCTGCTGGCACTGGCCGCGGTGCGCACTGACGAGGAGATCGCGGCCGTCCTGGCGCCGTACGCCGACGGCGACTGCCTGGTCGCCATCGACGCACCCCTCATCGTCATCAACCCCACCGGCTCGCGCGCGGCGGAGAAGGCGCTGAGCAAGGACTTCCGCCGCTTCGAGGCCGGGACGCACCCCTCCAACCTCGCCAAGCCGGAGTTCGCCGACGGCACCCGGGGTGCACGCGTCTCGAGCCTGCTCGGCCTCGACATGAACCCGCGCTCGGGCCGCGCCCGGCGCGCGATCGAGGTCTATCCCCACCCCGCCACCGTGGTGCTCTTCGGGCTGCCACGCACGCTGAAGTACAAGGCCAAGGCCGGCCGCGACCTCGAGCTCCTCCGCGGTGAGCTGCTGATCCTGATGACCCACCTCGAGTCCGTCGTGACGACGGAGGTGACCTGGGCCGACCTGCGCGCCCAGGTCGAGACCGCGACCCGCAAGAGCCAGCTGCGCGTCGTCGAGGACCAGGTCGACGCCGTCGTCTGCGCCTACGTCGCGCTCTTCCGCCAGCGCCACCCCGAGCGGGTCACGACCTACGGCGACTTCGAGACCGGCTACATCGTCACGCCGTCGTTGCCCGATGCACACGCCGCGACGCAGGAGTACGCCGCGCAGCAGCCGGCGCTGGTCGAGGCCGGGCAACAGTACGTCGCGCTGGTGACCGCGATCCTCGACGAGGCCGGGATCAACTACCTCAGCGTCAGCGGCCGCACCAAGGGCGTGCAGTCCTTCGCCAAGAAGGCGGCCAAGAACGTCGACGGACAGCTCGTCTATACCGACCCGCTGCGCGAGATCACCGACCAGATCGGCGTCCGGGTCATCACCTACGTGCACAGCGACGTCGACGCGGTCGCCGACCTGCTCGGCGACCAGGTGGTGGTCAAGGACGACCGCGACATGGGGCAGGAGACCGCCAGCCAGGGCCGGTTCGGCTATGCCAGCCGGCACCTGCTCATCGAGCTCGACGCCGTACGCGAGTCCGACCGGGCCTATGCCGCCCTGCGTGGTCGGGTCGCGCAGGTCCAGGTGCGCACCGTGCTGCAGCACGCCTGGGCGGAGTTCGAGCACGACATCCGCTACAAGGGCGATGTGCCCGCGGAGCATGCGTGGGACCTCGACCGCCGCTTCACCCTCGCCGCCGGGCTCCTCGAGCTGGCCGACCGGGAATTCTCCACGATTCGCGAGCGGCTGCGCTCTTCGGGCACTGGGGGCTCTGTGGGTGCGGCGGCCCGCACCGACGAGGTGCCCGACGACCCGCGCATCGACCCGCGCGAGCTCGCGGCCTTCCTCGCCGGCCAGTACGACGACGCCGGCTGGTCGCGCACCGACCACTACGCCTGGATCTCCGGGCTGCTGCTCGAGCTCGGCATCACCTCCCTCGACGAGCTCGCCGAGGTGCTGCGCGCGCTCACCGACGACCTCAACGCGCGCATGGACTACCGCTACCCGCCCGGCGCCGTACGCCGCCTCGACGACGCGCTGCTTGCCGCCTACGCCGAGCGCTACGTTGACCTGCACGGCAACGACCACCGCCGTGACGCGCTCGCGGCCAGGCTGGCCAAGCTGCGGGGCTGAGGCGACTCTTGTAACACGCTGTCCACCCATCTACCCGCGCGCTGCAACGGTCGGGTAGATGCGGTAACGACGTGTTACATGCGCCGAGCCGAGCCGCC
Organism: Nocardioides psychrotolerans; assembly: GCF_900113685.1. Lineage (GTDB taxonomy): Bacteria > Actinomycetota > Actinomycetes > Propionibacteriales > Nocardioidaceae > Nocardioides > Nocardioides psychrotolerans. The sequence continues at coordinate 59,786 of NZ_FOQG01000006.1, read as the reverse complement.
CCGCTCGGCTGGACCGCCCCGCTCGACGTACGACGACGCCCGAGGCAGATCCTGACCTTCAGCCAGGGCGCCCACTTATGCCGGGAGGCCAATGCCTGGGCCGAGGGTGCCTACGTGCGCCGACCCACGGGCGTGCCGTTCCGGGTCTCGACCTGACGTCCCTGCGGTGCCCGGGGTCGCTGACCGGCGCCCCCGTAGCGTCGGAGCATGACTCCGGCAGACCTGCTCCAGGACCACTTCATCCGCATCGTCGAGAGCGCCGACGCCCTGCTCGACGGTCTCACCGAGGACCAGCTGGCCCACCGCCCGACCCCGGACGCCAACTCGATCGGCTGGCTGGTGTGGCACCTGGCACGGGTCCAGGACGACCACGTGGCCGCGGTCGCTGGGATCGAGCAGGTCTACACCGCGCAGGGCTACGTCGGGCGTTTCGACCTGCCCTTCGATCCCGCCGAGATCGGCTACGGCCAGGACACCGACGAGGTCGCGCAGGTCCGCGTCGACGCCGACCTGCTGGCCGACTACCTCCACGCGGTCCACGAGCAGACTCATCGCTACCTCTCGACGCTGACGGCCGAGGACCTCGACCGCGTCGTCGACAAGCACTGGGAGCCGCCGGTCACGCTCGGCATGCGCCTGGTGAGCGTCGTCAACGACGACACCCAGCACGTCGGCCAGGCCGCCTACGTGCGGGGGCTGCTGGCTCGCGTCGAGTGACGCATCCGGCATGTCCAGACCCCTGTGGAGCATGCTCTTGGCGTCACTCGACGCCCACGACCTTGGCGCGCAGGAGTTCACTGGACCACATGCGACGCCCCGTTCCCGAGAAGCCCGGACCCGGCCAGGAGTCGGTGTGGGACTACCCGCGACCGCCGGCGCTGGAGACGACCAACGTCAGCATCACCGTGGAGCTCGGCGGCCGCGTGATCGCCCGCACGACGGCGGCCTGGCGGGTGCTCGAGACCAGCCACCCGCCGACGTACTATCTGCCGGCCGAGGCCTTCGAGCCCGGCGTGCTGCGTGAGGTGTCGGGTGCGTCGTGGTGCGAGTGGAAGGGCGAGGCGAGCTACTTCGACCTGGTGTCCGCCGGTCCGCAGGGTGACGTGGTGGCCAGCAAGGCGGCGTGGACCTACCGCACGCCCACGAAGGGCTTCGGGCCGATCGCCGGCGCGATCGCGGTGATGGCGGCAGCCGTCGACCGGTGCACGGTGAACGACGAGGCCGTGCAGCCGCAACCGGGCGGCTTCTACGGCGGGTGGATCACCAGCACGGTCGTCGGGCCGTTCAAGGGGATCCCGGGCTCGATGGGCTGGTGAGGTCCGTCAGGGAAGCGTGCCCATCAGGCGCCGTGCGCCGTCGGGCCACCACTCGCCGGACGTCGGGCCGCCGTTGCACGGACCGTCGGACTCGCCGGGGTTCTTGACCCAGAGCCGGCCGTCGAAGGCGCCCCGGAAGACCAGTCTGGGCGTCGCACCGAGTCGGGCGGCCAGCGGGTTGCAGACGTCGCCGTTCTCCGGGCCCTCCCGCCCGGCGCCGCTGCGGCCGGTGTCGAGGACGTACTTCACGCCCGTCACGCCGATCTTCTTCAGCTCCGCGAGGATCGCGCGGGCGTAGACCACCTCGTCGGGCGTGGCGCGGCTGTTGGCGACGTTGGAGCTGAAGCCGCGGGTGGCGCCGATGCCTGCCTGCTTGAGCAGCAGGGCCATGTGGTCGGGCGCCTGCCAGCCGGAGTGACCGGCGTCGATGTAGACCCATGCGCCCGCGGCCGTCAGCTTCTTGGCGGCGTAGCGGATCAGGCCCACACGGTCGCCGCGACCGGTGCACTGCGGGTTGTCGATGAAGGCCAGCGCGTCCGGCTCGAGCACCACGATCGGCTTGGACCTGGTGAGCCCGGCCGCGGCCTTCGTCACCCAGGAGCGGTAGTAGGCGTCAGTGATCTGCTCGTCCTGCGAGGAGTAGAGCCCGCAGTCGCGGTCGGGGATGTTGTAGATCGTCAGCAGCGGCGTCTTCTTGGCCTTCTGCGCCCGCCCGACATAGCGACGTACGTCGGCCTGGACCGTCGCCGGCTGGTAGTAGTCGGTGATCCACAACGGCTGCGGTCGCTTGCCGATCCGGTCGAACTCCGCGCCCGCCTGGGCGGCCTTCATCAGCGGGTCGACGAAGAGGCCACGCGTACGACGAGGGTCGCTCGCGCGACGCGGCTCCTCTCCTGCTGTTGCTGCTGAGGTGCCGGCCGACTCCGTGCTGGCCGTGCTGGCCGAGCTCGTGGAGGGCGCCACGAGCCGCTCCAGGGCCGCGGAGGACGGGCTGCCCGCGCCGCCCAGCAGGGCGCCGGCCAGCGACAGCGCGGTCATCAGGACCGCGCCGGAGCGCATGGCAGGGACGCGCTTGATCGGGGAGGGCACGGAGCCAGGGTAGGTGGGTCGGCCGCATCGCGCGGCCGCTTCACCCGATCGTCACTGCCCGGCACCAGGAGGAAACCACCACGGCTCAGTGCCTGCTCCCGGTCCACGGCAACGGCAACGTCGACGTCGACGACCACGCCTTCCACGCGACGCGGGCCGACCTCTGTGGCGGGATGTCACGACGCGCCGACTCCGCAGGGCCGTGGCAGGGTGGGCGCGTGACGACGACGACCCTCGCCCTTCCTGCCGCCGCCGACGCCCTCGCCTGGGTGCAGACTCGCGCGAGCGAGGGGATGGACACCGCCCGCCGCCTCGTCGACGCCTTGCGTGCCGCGCCGCCGACCGACACCCTCGACGCGCTGCGGCAGTGGGACGAGATCAGCCTCCAGCTGTCCAACGTCGCGGCGATGGGCTCGCTGCTCAGCAACGTCCACCCCGCCGAGGACGTGCGCGACGCGGCCGAGAAGGCCGAGCAGGACGTGATGAAGCTGATCACCGAGCTGAGCCTCGACCGCGCGCTCTTCGACGTCTTCGCTCCCCTCGATCCGTCCGGGCTGGACGACCAGGCCAGCCGGCTCCTGACCAAGGTGCTCGACGACTTCCGCCGCTCGGGCGTCGACCAGGACGACGGGACCCGCGCCCGCATCACCGCCATCCAGGAGCGCATCACCGAGCTGGACCAGGAGTTCGGCAAGGTGATCCGCGACGACGTGCGCTCGATCCGGGTCGCACCGGAGCGGCTCGACGGGCTGCCGGCCGACTGGCTCGAGGCGCACCCGGCCGGTGAGGCCGGGTTGGTGACGGTCACGACCGACTACCCCGACGTCGTACCGGTCCGGATGTTCGCCCACGACGCCGGCGTGCGACGCGACATCACGATGGCCTTCCTCGACCGCGGCTGGCCGACCAACGACGCGCTGCTGAGGGAGATGTTCGCGCTGCGCCACGAGCTGGCGACGCTGGTCGGCTACGCCGACTGGGCCTCTTATGACGCCGACGTGAAGATGATCGGCACCGGCCCGGCGATCCCCGAGTTCATCGACAAGATCACCGAGGCCGCCGAGGTGCCGATGCGGCGCGACCTGGCGATCCTGATGGCGCGCTTCCGCCAGGACAACCCCGACGCCGAGCACATCACCGGCGCCGACGCGTCCTACTACGAGGAGCTGGTCCGCAAGGAGCAGCTCCAGGTCGACGCGCAGCAGGTGCGCACCTACTTCGACTTCGTCAAGGTGCGCCAGGGTCTCCTCGACGTCACCGGCCGGCTCTTCGACCTGCGCTACGAGCCGGTGCCCGGTGCGGACGTGTGGGCCGACGACGTGACGGCGTACGACGTCTTCGACGCCGGCGTGACCGGCGACAAGCCGATCGGCCGGATCTACCTCGACCTGCACCCGCGCGACGGCAAGTACAAGCACGCCGCCCAGTTCACCCTCACCGACGGCGTGCTCGGCAAGCAGCTGCCCGAGGGTGTCCTGGTCTGCAACTTCGCGCGCGGGCTGATGGAGCATGACCACGTCGTGACGCTCTTCCACGAGTTCGGCCACCTGGTGCACCACGTCCTCGGCGGTCGCGCCGAGTGGACCCGCTTCGCCGGCGTCGCCACCGAGTGGGACTTCGTCGAGGCGCCGAGCCAGATGCTCGAGGAGTGGGCCTGGGACCCAGCGGTCCTCGCGTCCTTCGCGACCGACGCCGCCGGCGAGCCGATCCCGGCCGACCTGGTCGAGCGGATGCGCACCGGCGACGACTTCGGCAAGGCCTACCTCGCGCGCCAGCAGATGTTCTACGCCTCGATGTCCTACTGGTTCCACACCGAGCGGCCCGAGGACCTCACCGCGAAGACCCGGGAGCTCCAGACGCGCTACTCGCCGTTCCCCTACATCGAGAACACCCACATGTTCGCCAGCTTCGGCCACCTCGGTGGCTACAGCTCGGCCTACTACACCTACATGTGGTCGCTGGTCATCGCCAAGGACCTCTTCAGCGCCTTCGACGCCGCTGACCTGTTCGATGTGGGGACGGCCGGGCGCTACCGCGACCTCGTGCTCGCGCCCGGCGGCAGCAAGGACGCGGCCGACCTGGTCGAGGACTTCCTCGGTCGGCCCTACACCTTCGACGCCTACGCCGCCTGGCTCGCCGGCTGATCTGCTTGCTGGTCGACGGGCCGGCGTGACCCTGCGGCTTGCCCGGCGTTGACCGGACATGACGACCGTCCCGGCGTTCCCCAACAGCTCCGCGATCCAGCCGGTCGACCTGCCACGCGCGCTCGCACCGCTGGTGCCCACCTGGCTGTGGCGGCTGACGGTCGTCGCGTCGGCTGCTGGTGGGGTGGGGCTGTCGCTGGCGTCGTACGGCGGCGACGTCCGCACGCTCCCCGTCGCCGCGAGCCTGCTCGTGGCGGTTACCTACACCGGGCTGGCCGTCACGGCCCTGGCTGCACCGCGCGTCGAGGCGACCCTCCTGCGCGGGATGCTCGCGGTGCTGATGGTCGTGGTCGCGGGTGTCCACTCCGTGCTGCTCACCGGTGACTACAGCCCGGGCTGGTCGGTGCTGGTGCACGCGGTGACGCCGGCGCTGGTGGTGGCCGACTACGTGCTGCTGGCCCGCGGGCCGATCCGGCTCTGGCACCCCATCGCCGGACTGGTGCTGCCCGCCGCCTACCTGGTGGCCTACCGGCAGTCCGACCCCGGGTTCTACGGGTTCCTCGAACCGGGTTCTCGCAACGCCGACCTGGTCGTGCCTGGTCTCGCGCTCGTCACCCTCGGCGGCGCGCTGGTCCTGGGCTGGCTCGCCTCGCTGCGCGCCGGTCGGCCCGCCGCTCGCTGATGGCTGCGGCCCGGCGATCGCCGATCGCCGGACGCCGATCGCCGAACGCCGAACGCGGCTGAGCGTGACGCTAGCCCCGACGGTGGCGAGCTGCCGACATCCGGGGGGAGGGAGGTGGACCCGGCCGCTGATGCACGCCCGGCTCGTCGAGCGCCTCCGGCTTGTGTGCGATCGGGTGTCGGCAGATCGCCGAGAAGAGCAAGGACGCCTGGCGTCCGAGCCCCGGATCGGTCTACCCGACCATCCAGCAGCTCGAGGACGAGGGTCTCGTCGAGACCGACGAGGGGCGCGGTCGTCGCGCCCTGCGGCTCACGGCCGAGGGTGCGACGTACGTCGCCGCGCACACCGACGAGCTCGCCGGGGTGTGGGCGCCGTTCGAGCGTCGCGAGAAGGCAGCCGAGGAAAGCGGTGCCGGCGACCTCAAGCCCGAGATCGGCCAGCTCATGGGAGCCGTGTGGCAGATCGTCACCTCCGGCTCCGAGCAGCAGCGCGCGGCCGCCATGGAGGTGCTCGTCGACACCCGCCGCAAGCTCTACGGGATCCTCGCCGACGGCGCCGAGACCGATGTGAGCGACGAGGACGCCGACTGAGCCAGAAGAACTGAGATTGGTTGTCCAGACCAGCGCATGCTCCTCTTCCCCTCCATTGGGGATGCGCCTACGGTCAAGGCGTCAGGCAGGACATGGGGATGTCGACACGCTGGGGGGCGTGAATCTCGGATTCGACAACGGGGGACATTCTCATGAAAAAGCAAACGCGCCTCGGCCTGTTGGCCACCGCGCTCGTCACAATGATGGCCCCGGTCATCGTCATGGGGATGTCAGCGTCCGCCCAGGCGAGCGACTCGCCTCCCTGGAACACCAAGGCGCCCTATCTGAGCATCGGCGCCACCCCGGTCACGTCAGCCAACGAAACCGATCAACTCACCTGCAACAGGGGTGAGTGGCAGGCCGGTGATGGCGACGCGGTCACGCAGTTCGAGTACCGCTACTACCGCGACAGCAGCCTGTTGCTTGGCAGTAGCCAGTACTACACGGTGACGGCGGCCGACAAGGGCCACTCCCTGACCTGCCGCGTGCGCGCGGCCACGGCCGACAGCGACTTCTCGTCGGAGCACACGACCGCTCCGGTCACCGTGGCTGGCAGCACTCCGCCGCCCTCAGGTGATGCGGGTCCGTCCCTGGCTTCCTGGAGCGCGGTCACCGTTACCAAGCCCGGCGGCTTCCTCACCGGCTACGACTCGCTGACCTGTAACACCGGGTGGTGGGACAATGCCGACGACGCGGACGTCTACTACGCCTGGACGCGCGACGGGTCGCCGATCGAAGGGGCCGACGAGGACACCTACCTGACGACGGCGCTCGACAGCCGGGCAAAGATCGCGTGCCTCGTTGCGATGGACAACGGATACGCGACCAGCGGGTTCGCCCAGAGCGCGCCGGTGATGCTGCCGAAGTACAAGGGCACCCCGGTGAACCGTACGGCTCCCACCGTCGGCGGAACCGCAAAGGTCGGCAAGGTGCTCACCTGCAACCCGGGCACCTGGTTCAACGCCAAGACCTACGCCTACCAGTGGTACTACAGCACCAACTCGGCATCGCCGGGCGTTGCCGGGACTGTCTACGCCGGCAAGACCGCCAAGACGCTGACGTTGGTCAGTGGCGACCAGAACTACTACTACTACTGCGCTGTTGCCGCTACGCGGCCTGCAGGGTGGGGGGCTGCCACCTCGTCGTACGTGACAAGCAGCAGCCGCTCCGGTCTGGTTGCGCCCTAGTCATAGCGATCCCGTTCGCTTGACCACAACCTGGTCGGTCGGCACCTTCTGGTGCCGGCCGGCCAGGTTTCGGCTTTTCCGGAGCTAGGGTCGGCTCGTGACGACACCCTCCTTCGAGCTCGGCCCCGACCACCTCGAGCTGAAGTCCTGGCTCCACGAGTTCGCCGCGGAGGTGATCCGACCGGCGGCCCACGAGTGGGACGAGCGCGAGGAATTCCCCTGGCCGGTGCTCGAGGAGGCCGCCAAGGTCGGCATCTACTCCCTCGACTTCTTCGCCACGCAGAGCTTCGACACCACCGGCCTGGGCATCCCGGTCGCGATGGAGGAGCTCTTCTGGGGTGACGCGGGCATCGGCCTGGCCATCGTCGGCACGGCGCTCGCCGCTGCCGGCGTCTCCTCCAACGGCACGCCCGAGCAGGTCGGTGAGTGGGTGCCGCAGATGTTCGGCGAGCCCGGCGACCTCAAGCTCGGGGCGTTCTGCTCCTCCGAGCCCGACGCGGGCAGCGACGTGGGTGCGATGCGCACCCGCGCCCGCTACGACGAGGCGAGCGACGAGTGGGTCATCAACGGCACGAAGACCTGGGCCACCAACGGCGGGCTGGCCGACGTGCACGTCGTCACCGCCGTGGTCGACCCCGACCTGCGCACCCGCGGCCAGGCCAGCTTCGTCGTACCTCCCAACACCTTGGGGCTCTCCCAGGGCCAGAAGTTCGCCAAGCACGGCATCCGCGCCTCCCACACCGCCGAGGTCGTCCTCGACAACGTGCGCGTGCCTGGCCGCTGCCTGCTCGGCGGCAAGGAGAAGCTCGACGCGCGCATGGCGCGGGCCCGTGAGGGCGCGAGCTCGAGCGGCAACGCCTCGATGGCGACCTTCGAGCGCACTCGTCCGGCGGTCGGCGCCCAGGCGATCGGCATCGCGCGTGCGGCCTACGAGGTGGCCCTCGACTACGCGAAGACCCGCGAGCAGTTCGGCAAGCCGATCATCGAGAACCAGGCGATCGCCTTCGCGCTGGCCGACATGGCGACGCAGATCGAGGCGGCACGGCTGATGGTGTGGCGCGCCGCGTGGATGGCCAGCCAGGGCAAGCGTTTCGACAAGGCCGAGGGCTCCATGTCCAAGCTCTTCGCCGGTGAGACCGCCGTGCGCGTCACCGAGAAGGCGATGCAGATCCTCGGCGGCAACGGCTTCACGCGTGAATACCCCGTCGAGCGGATGGCCCGCGACGCCAAGATCTACACGATCTTCGAGGGCACCTCGGAGATCCAACGCCTCGTCATCGCCCGGACGATCTCGGGCGCTCCCATCCGCTGACCCGCCGATGACCCGCCGGTTAGCGAGCGTACGGCGCCTCCTCGGACGCGATGATCGAGCGGCCGATGGCCACCGGGGAGACGGGGGGAGCCGCAGGTCGCGGACCCGGATCGCGGGCTGGTCGGGGCTGGTCGTCGTGTCCAGGACGTCACGCTCCCGCGTCGCCGCCCGCCGCCGCAGCGCTCAGCCTAGCGCCGGCGCCACGACCTCGCTGATCAGCCGCAGGCTCTCCCAGGACGGCTCGGGAGGCAGCCCGCCGCACAGCGGATGACACGTGATCAGCCGGATCTCACGGCTGCGGCAACGGCTGACGAGCACGTCGGGGGTGAGCACGACGTAGACCCCGGCCGCGCGCATCTCCGCCACGCTCGACGAGTCGTCGCGCACGAACGACGTCACCTGGCCACCACCGGAGCCGTTCGACGAGCGCCACGCCTGGTAGCCCTGCGCATCGGCCAGCAGGTGGTGGCCGAAGCGCGCCCAGAACGCGTCGGGGTCCTCGGCGCAGAACACGTTGGCCGGGCCGCGCGGGGGCATCATCGCCATGCCCGGCTCCCGCCCGAGCGCCCGGCACTCCTCGACATAGAGATCCTTCAAGGCACGGTCGGCGTCCTGCGGCTGGAAGTGCAGCCCGAGCCGCGCGGCCCGCTTCGCCGCGGCCGGTGAGCCGCCTCCGTAGAACAGCACCGGGTGCGGCTGGCTGTAGGGCGTGGGGGTCACGCGCACCGTCCGCCCGTCGTGCTCGAAGGGCTCACCGGTCCAGGCCTGCTGCAGCACGCGGACGGCGGTCTCGATGTCGCGACCACGCGTGGCCCACGGGCGCCCGAACGCGTCGTACTCCTCCCGGCGATAGCCCAGCCCGATCGTGTAGGTCACGCGTCCACCGCTGAGGTGGTCGAGCACCGCGATCTCCTCGGCGACGCGCACCGGGTCGTAGAGGTTGAGCAGCAGCGCCGACACCGCGATCGAGATCGTGCTGGTGCGCGCCGCCATCGCGGCGGCGACCGGGATCGGGCTGGGCAGGTAGCCGTCGTCGGAGCCGTGGTGCTCGGAGAGCATGAGGGCCGCGTGGCCGTGCTCCTCGGCGTACGCCGCCTGGTCGAGGGCGCGCGCGAACAGCTCGCGCCTGGTGGCGGGATCGGCGCCCGGGGCGCGGAAGTCGAAGCGGGTGACGACAGCGGTCATGTCGTGAGCCAACCAGAAAACTGGAACAGGTTCTAGGTGGCCGACGTGGCGATCGCGCGGTTGACCCAGGTGGAGGTGACGACCATGCCGACCGACTCGTAGAGCCCGAGCGCGCCCGTGCGTGAGTCGGTCGAGAGCGTCGAGCGCAGGGCGCCCCGCTCGCGGCCGGCGTCGAAGGCGTCGACGAGCAGCGCCTGGGCGAGCCCACGACCGCGCTGGTCGGCGCGGGTGGCGAGCCGGTCGACGAACGCCTCGCCCTCCTCGGTCAGCAGCACCAGCGCCAGGGCGACGACGTCGCCAGCCGGGTCGGTGACGACGCGGAGGTTCCACGGCGCGAAGCCGGGCCGCTGGGTCACGGAGGCCTGCCAGTCGGCGAAGTCCTGACGCTCGCGCTCGGACCACTCGAGGAACGCGTCCTCGTTGAGCGTCCAGACTGCCTCGTGGTCGGACCCGGTCGCCTCCCGCAGCGCGTAGCCCTGTGGCAGCGGTCGCTCGGGGATGCTGGCCCCGACCGGGAGCGAGAGCACCCAGCTGGTCCAGCGCACCCGATAGCCCAGCGCCTCCAGCAGCCGGTCGCCCGCGGACCCCTGGGGCACGGGCATGCCGATGAGGGGTGTGCCCCGCTCGCCAGCCCGCTCGCGCATCCACCGCGCCAGCGCCGTGCCGATCCCGCGGCCGCGGTGGTCGGGGTGCACCGCCGCGTCGCCCCGGTCGCCGCCGCTGACCTCGGCGTAGCCCACGAGGACGTCGCCGTCGAAGACGCCCACCGAGCCCTGCGTGACGTCGTACGACGGCCGCTGCCAGTCGGCCACGATGTCGGCCTCCTCGATGACGACCTCCCCGACGTCGTGGAGCTCCTGGGCCGCCATGACAGCGGTGACGGCGGAGGCGTCGCCCAGGGTCAGCGCGCGGTGCGTGAGGCCGGACGGCAGGTCGAGAGCTGCAGGCATGGCGCCATCGAAGCAGGAAATGCACCGCGGGGCCGCCGGTTTTCCCGGTGGCCCCGCAGGGTCGATCGTCGGCGGCTCCCTGGGGGGAGCGGGCGATCAGGCGTTCTGGATGGCCGAGATGTCGAAGTCGAGCTTGATCTTCTCCGAGACGAGGACGCCACCGGTCTCGAGGGCAGCGTTCCAGGAGAGGTCCCAGTCCTTGCGGTTGATGGTGGTCTCGCCCTCGAAGCCGACGCGCAGGTTGCCGAAGGGGTCGCGCGCGGAGCCGGTCTGGTCGAAGACGATGGTGACGGGCTTCGAGGTGCCCTTGATCACGAGGTCACCGGTGATGGACCAGTCGTCGCCGTCGCGGGAGACGTGGGTGGAGGTGAAGGTGATCTCGGGGTTCTCGTCGGCGCCGAAGAAGTCACCGGAGGTGAGGTGGCCGTCGCGGTCGGGGCTGCCGGTGCTGACGCTGGCGGTCTGGATGACCAGCGAGACGGTGGAGGAGGCCGGGGTGGTGGCATCGATGTGCGCGGTGCCGGAGAAGTCGGCGAAGTGCCCGCGGACCTTGCTCACCATCGCGTGGCGCGCGGTGAAACCGAGGCGCGAGTGGCTCGGGTCGATCGTGTAGTCGCCGGTGATGTCGGTGATCGCGGTGGTGGCGGCGTCGAAGTCGGTGGTCATGGGGGCTCCTCGGTTGTCAGGGGGTGTTGGTTGAACTGTCAACCACTGTAACCGGACCCCCGTCCGGTTTCATTCCCGTGGAGCCGAACTTTTCCCGGACCGACCTCAGCGGAAGGCCGACGCGCCCGTGACGGCCTGCCCGATGACGAGCTGGTGGACCTCCGAGGTGCCCTCGTAGGTGAGCACCGACTCGAGGTTGTTGGCGTGGCGCATCAGCGGGTAGTCGAGGGTGATGCCGGCCGCGCCCAGGACCGTGCGGCACTCCCGCGCGATGGCCAGCGCCTCGCGGGTGTTGTTGAGCTTGCCGATGCTGATCGCGGCGGGCTCGACGTGCCCGGCGTCCTTGAGCCGCCCCAGGTGCAGTGCGAGCAGCATCCCCTTGCCGAGCTCGACGGTCATGTCGGCGAGCTTGGCCTGGGTGAGCTGGTAGGCCGCGAGCTGCTTGTCGAAGATCTCCCGCTCCCGCGCGTAGGCGATCGTGGTCTCCAGGCAGTCGCGGGCGGCGCCGATCGAGCCGAAGATGATGCCGAAGCGGGCCTCCGTGAGGCACGACAGCGGACCCGCCAGCCCGCGGGCGTGGGGGAGCACGGCATCGGCCGGCAGGCGCACGTCGTCCATCGCCAGCTCGGAGGTGACCGACGCGCGCAGCGACATCTTGTGCTTGATCGTGGTCGCGCTGAAACCGGCCGTGTCGGTGGGCACGACGAAGCCGCGGACCTTGTCCTCGGTCTGGGCCCACACGACCGCGACGTCGGCGACCGAGCCGTTGGTGATCCACATCTTGTTGCCGGTCAGGACCCAGTCGCCGCCGGCGTCCTGGCGCGCCCGGGTGCGCATGCCGCCGGGGTTGGAGCCGAAGTCGGGCTCGGTCAGGCCGAAGCAGCCGATCGCCTCGCCCGTGGCCATGCGTGGCAGCCAGGCGTCCTTCTGCTCCTCCGAGCCGTGGGCGTAGATCGCCTGCATCGCCAGCGAGCTCTGCACCGAGGCGATGGAGCGCAGGCCGGAGTCGCCGGCCTCCAGCTCCATGCAGGCCAGGCCGTACGCCGTGGCGCTGGTGCCCGCGCAGCCGTAGCCCTCGAGCTTCATCCCGAGCAGGCCGAGCTTGCCGAACTCCAGGGCGAGCTCGCGCACGGGGACCTCGCCGGTCTCGTACCAGTCGGCGATCTCGGGCCGGAGCCGGTCGTCCACGAAGGAGCGGACGGTGTCGCGGATCGCGCGGTCCTCGGCGCTGATCAGCGAGTCGGTGTCGAGCAGGGCGAGGGGGGCAAGAGGAGCGCTCACCATCCCATCATGACCCAGCCGTGATCAGCCAGGGTTCAGCCAGGGGTTCAGGCGGCGTGGTGGATCTGGACGGACGTGGCGGCGGTGGCGACCGCGACGTCGCTGGCGCGAAGCCAGCAGGACTCCATCACGGTGCGACCGGTTGGGGTGCGGACCGGGATCCAGCGCATGACGAGCGGCTGGCGGGGCTGGACGGTCATCTGGGATTCGTACATGAGACACCTCGTGTTCATCTTGTGTTCACCCAGAATAACATTTCCCCACAACGCCACCTGGTGATCGGGAGAATTCGGTTCAGACGCACCACCTGGAGGCCTGAGGAGGCCTCAGATCGGGTCAGTTGCTCCACTGGCCATCCGCACCCGGACCAGCCGGGCCGCCTCGCGTGCCTCGTCGGCAAACAACCGCACCTCGTGCACCTCGCGCACCATGCCACGCCCGGTCCCGCTCCGGGCAGGCGGATGATGATTGCCCATCATCTGCCCGATTGCGGGCAGGAAGTTGCGATATACAGCAGATTGGACGCACGATCCTCCTCGTGACGACCGATCCGGACCTCGTGGCCCACGTGGCGGCGAGCACCGGTCTCACGCCCGCCGAAGCCGCGCGGGTGGTCGAGGACGTGCTGGCGTTCCACGCCGAGCCGGTCGAGGACTACGTGCGACGTCGGCACACCGAGCTCAAGACCTATGGAGCGAGGAACCCCGAGATCTTCACCCGCATCGCCGAGGAGCTGGCCGACCGCGTGGTCGCCGCTCCCCGACTCACCGAGCGGCAGCTGCGCCGCGTCATCTACGGATAGAAGGAGCCAGCACATGTGCGGCATCGTCGGCTACATCGGCACCCAGCAGGCAGCACCCCTGCTGCTGGAGGGCCTGGCCCGGCTGGAGCACCGCGGCTACGACTCGGCGGGCCTGGCGGTCCTCGGCTCCGGGCTGCGGGTGGCCAAGAAGGCGGGACGCGTCCGTGACCTCGGCGCCGACCTGCCCAAGCGCTTCACCGGCAAGGCCGGCATCGGGCACACCCGGTGGGCGACCCACGGCGCGGCCAACGACCTCAACGCCCACCCCCACGTCGACGCCAAGGGCGACGTGGCGGTCGTGCACAACGGCATCATCGACAACGCCGCGACCGTGCGCCAGCAGCTCACCGACGACGGCGTCGACCTGGCGAGCGACACCGACTCCGAGGTACTGGCCCACCTGATCGCGCGCTCCTCCGCCGACACCCTGGAGGAGCGGGTCGCCGAGGCGCTCGCCGCGATCGAGGGGACCTACGGCATCGCGGTGCTGCACGCCGACTTCCCCGACCGCATCGTGGTGGCCCGCAACGGCAGCCCGCTGATCATCGGCGTGGGCGACAAGGAGATGCACGTCGCCTCGGACCTGGGGGCCCTGGTCCGCTACACGACCACCGTCGCCCACCTCGACGACGGCGAGATGGCGACCCTGACCGCGACCGGCTTCACGACCTACCGCCACGACCTCACCCGCATCGCCCGCGAGGCCGAGCACGTCGACGTCGACCCCGCGGCGTACGACGCAGGCGAGCACGACTCGTTCATGCGCAAGGAGATGCTCGAGCAGCCCTCCGCGGCCGAGCGGGTGCTGCGCGGTCGCCTCGACGAGCGCTTCGGCACCGGGCACCTGGGCGGCCTCGACATGGACGCCCGGGAGACCCGCGCGATCAAGCGGGTCAAGATCCTCGGTTGCGGGTCCGCCTACTACGTGGGCCAGATGGGCGCCTCGCTCGTCGAGGAGCTCGCGCGCATCCCCGCGGACGCGGAGGCGGCCAGCGAGTTCCGCTACCGCAACCCGGTCATCGAGCCCGACACGCTCTACGTGGCGGTGAGCCAGTCGGGGGAGACCATCGACACCCTGCTGGCCGTGCAGGAGATCCGCCGCAAGGGCGGGCGGGTCATCGGCCTGGTCAACGTCGTGGGCAGCGCGATCGCGCGTGAGTGCGATGGCGGCATCTACCTCCACGCCGGGCCCGAGGTCGCGGTCGCGAGCACCAAGGCGCTGACCAACATGTTCCTCGGCTTCGCGCTGCTCGCGCTCCAGCTCGGTCGCGTGCGCGACCTCTCGATCGCCGACGGGAAGCGGCTCATCGCCGGGCTGTCCCGCCTGCCCGAGCAGATCCAGGAGATCCTCGACGGTGAGGAGGCCCTCGCCGCGCTGGCCACCGACCTCGCTGGTGCCGAGTCGCTCTTCTTCGTCGGCCGCGTCCGCGGCTTCCCGGTGGCCCGGGAGGGCGCCCAGAAGTTCAAGGAGATCAGCTACCGCCACGCCGAGGCCTACCAGACCTCAGAGCTCAAGCACGGGCCGCTGGCGCTGATCTCGCCCGAGGTCCCGACCATCGCGATCGTGCCGGCCGACGAGCTGACCGACCGCAACGTGGCCGCCCTGCACGAGATCGCCGCGCGCGGGGGCCCGCTGGTGGTCCTCACCCACGCCGACGTCGACCTGGGCGAGGTGCCCTGTCGGCGGATCGACGTGCCGCGAAGCGAGCGCGAGCTGGACCCGATCCTGCTCACGATCCCGCTCCAGCTCCTGGCCTTCCACGCCGCCCAGGTCCTCGGCCACGACATCGACAAGCCCCGCAACCTCGCCAAGAGCGTCACGGTGGAGTGATCCCCCGGTGGGTGGGTAGGACTCGCCGCATGAGTCGCTCCGTCCGAGGGCTCGAGGCCGCCGAGGACGGCGTACGGCCGAAGTGACCAACGCCTCCGCGCCAAGGAAATGGGTGCGGAGTCACACAACCACTACCGTCGTACCGTGAGCACCGAAGAGACCGAAGCCGTCCACACGCCTACCTTTGCTGAGCTCGGCCTCGGCGAATCGGTCCTGAAGGCACTCAAGGACGTCGGATACGAGAGCCCCTCGGCCATCCAGGCCGCCACCATCCCGCCGCTGCTGGCAGGCAAGGACATGGTCGGACTGGCCCAGACGGGCACCGGCAAGACGGCCGCGTTCGCGCTGCCGATCCTCGACCGGCTCGACGTCAAGCAGAAGAAGCCGCAGGCCCTCGTGCTCGCCCCGACCCGTGAGCTCGCACTCCAGGTCTGCGAGGCGTTCGAGAAGTACGCCGCCCACACCCGCGGCGTCCACGTCCTGCCGGTCTACGGCGGCCAGGCCTACGGCGTCCAGCTCAGCGCTCTGCGTCGCGGCGTGCACATCGTCGTCGGCACCCCCGGCCGGATCATGGACCACCTCGAGAAGGGCACGCTCGACCTGAGCGAGCTGCGCTTCCTGGTGCTCGACGAGGCCGACGAGATGCTCAACATGGGCTTCGCCGACGACGTCGAGACGATCCTCGCCGACACCCCCGACACCAAGCAGGTCGCGCTGTTCTCCGCGACCATGCCGCCGCAGATCCGCCGTCTGTCGAAGAAGTACCTCAACGAACCGGTCGAGATCACGGTCAAGAACAAGACCACCACGTCGGCCAACACCACGCAGCGCTACCTCGTCTGCAGCTACCCGCAGAAGGTCGACGCCCTCACCCGCATCCTCGAGGTCGAGAACTTCGAGGGCATGATCGTCTTCGTCCGCACGAAGAACGAGACCGAGACGCTGGCCGAGAAGCTCCGGGCCCGTGGCTTCTCCGCCACCGCCATCAACGGCGACATCGCCCAGGTGCAGCGCGAGCGCACGGTCAACCAGCTCAAGTCCGGCAAGCTCGACATCCTCGTCGCGACCGACGTCGCCGCACGCGGGCTCGACGTCGACCGGATCAGCCACGTCGTCAACTACGACATCCCCACCGACACCGAGTCCTACGTCCACCGCATCGGTCGCACCGGTCGCGCGGGGCGCAAGGGCGACGCCATCTCGTTCGTGACGCCACGCGAGCAGTACCTCCTCAAGCACATCGAGCGGGCCACGCGCCAGCCGCTCACCAAGATGTCGCTGCCGACCGCGGAGGACGTCAACGTCACGCGCCTCGCGCGCTTCGACGACCAGATCACCACGGCGCTGAGCTCGGAGTCGGTCCCGTTCTTCCGTGACGTCGTCACGCACTACATGCGCGAGCACGACGTGCCCGAGGTGGACGTCGCCGCTGCGCTGGCGATCGTGCTGCAGGGGGACACCCCGCTGTTGCTCGACCCCGCCGTCGAGCGTCGCGCCGCCCAGAAGGAGCGCGAGAAGAGCACCCGCCCGGACCGCCCCGAGCGTGGCGACCGGCCCCAGCGGGGAGAGCGCCCCGAGCGGCGCCCCCGCGGCAACCCGGACGTGCCGATGGCGACCTACCGGATCAACGTCGGCAAGCGCCACAAGATCGAGCCCCGCCAGATCGTGGGCGCCATCGCCAACGAGGGCGGCCTGAGCCGTGGCGACTTCGGCCACATCCAGATCCGGCCCGACTTCTCGCTCGTCGAGCTGCCGGCCGACCTGCCCACCGAGGTCTGGAAGAAGCTCGAGTCCACCCGGATCAGCGGCAAGCTCATCGAGCTCAGCGAGGACGGCGGCCCGACGCGTTCGACGCGCCCCGCCGCTGCCGACGCCGGCGGTGGCGCCGGTGACGGCGACAGTGACGCTGATGGCGACCGCCCGTTCAAGAAGCCGCGGCACAAGAAGGCCTGATCTCCGGCCTGCCGGTCGCGGCCCGGTCGTCACTCGGCGCCGTTCACGCCGGCGCCGGGTGCCCGATCACCAGCAGGTCGCCGCCGCAGGAGCACGATGACGTCGTACTCGTGCTGCTTCATCTGTGCATCTCCTCGTCGTCAGACTTGTCTCTGGGATGAGGAGGTGGCTTCATGTTGACATGAAGTCAAGCCGCGACGTCGATCTCTCCGTCGGGGAGCTGGCGGCCCGCTTCCAGATGGCCACGCACGTGCTTCGCCACTGGGAGGACGTGGGGCTCCTGACACCGCGTCGGGACGGCTCCGGTCGGCGCCGCTACGGGCGGGGCGACGTTTTCCGGGTGGCGACCATCGTGCGCAGCAAGGCCGCCGGGATGACCCTGGAGCAGATCCAGGTGCTGCTCGACGCGGAGGCCCACGATCGGCACCAGGTGCTGACGGCCCACGTCGAGGAGCTCGACCGGCGCATGGCCGAGATGGAGCGCTCGCGGGAGATGACCCTGCACGCCTTGGCGTGTCGGGCCCACGACGTCGCGGCGTGCCCACACTTCCGCTCGTTCGTCGACGACCTGGTCGACGGCACGGTCGAGGGGTTTCCCGTCTATGCGACGTCGCATCCACCGCGCAGGATGTGACTGCGCCACAGCGGTGACGCCCGTCACGCTCCCGGAGGTCTCACGTGTCCCCACGTCCCGTCACCCGCCTGCTCGCCGTGTTGTCCGCGCTCGCCGCGGCCGCAACCGTCGGCGTCGTCGTCGGCCCGGCCCCGGCCGCCCGCGCTGCGGGTCCGTCGTACGTCGCCCTCGGTGACTCCTACTCCTCGGGGACGGGCACCCGCTCGTACGCCGACGACGGGACCTCCTGCCAGCGCTCGGCCTACGCGTTCCCGAGCCTGGTCGCGGCACAGAAGGGCTATGCGCTCAGCCTGAGCGCGTGTGCTGGCGCGACGACCGCGACGGTGACCAACAGCCAGCTGGGTGCCCTGAGCGGGACGACGCGCTTCGTCACGATCTCGGTGGGGGGCAACGACGCCGGCTTCGCTGACGTGCTGACCGAGTGCGCGACGCCGTGGTGGGCAGGCAACTGCGACGCCGCGGTCGACACGGCCCAGGCGTTCGTCAGGAACACGTTGCCCGGGCGCCTCGCGACGCTCTACGCAGCGATCCGCAGTCGGGCGAGCGTCGCGAAGGTCGTCGTGGTCGGCTATCCGCGGGTCTTCATGGGCGAGGACTGCAACGCCGGCACGTGGTTCGCCCCCGCCGAGCAGACGCGGCTCAATCAGACCGCCGACCAGCTCAACGCCGCGCTCGCCGCGGCCGCCCAGGCCCGTGGCTTCTCCTTCGCCAACCCCACCGGTCGGTTCGTCGGCCACGCCGTGTGCGACAGCCCCGAGTGGCTCAACGGGCTGTCCAGCCCGGTCGGCGAGAGCTACCACCCCAACCGGGTCGGCCACGCCTCCGGCTACGTGCCGCTCGTCAGCGCGCTGCTGGGCTGAAGCCGACCTCCGCAACGGCGTCGGCGACCGACGTCAACGACCGGCGTCGGCGCCGGCTGATAGAAGGGACCCATGCGCTCCCGACTGGCTTGCCTGACCGTGCTCGTGCTGCTCACGGCCGGCTGCACCTCCTCCGGTGACCCCGACGACGGCGACGGAGGTGGCCCCGCACCCGACGAGGCCGCGGTCGCCCTGGCCTCGGCGCTGGTCTCGGGCGAGCTCGCGGACGTGCCCTTCTTCGAGCAGACGTCGCAGCAGGTGAGTGCCGACTACACCGAGGTCGTCGAGGGCATGGGCGACCTCCAGCCCACCGTCGAGGCCGGTGAGGTCGACATCGTGAGCGAGGGTGGCGGCGACCGGGCCGTGGCCACGCTCACCTGGTCGTGGCCGGTCCTCGAGGGGACCGAGTGGACCTACGACAGCGAGGCCGGCCTCGCGCTGGTCGGTCAGGAGTGGCAGGTCCTGTGGGCGCGCACCGTGGTGGAGCCCTCCATCGCGGGCGCGACGACGCTCGACCTCACCCCGATCCGGGCCGCCCGAGGCGACATCACCGGCGCCCGCGGCCTCGCGCTGGTGACGCCGCGCCCCGTCCTGCGACTCGGCATCGACCGCTCGATGGTGCCGGCGGCCCGGGCCGGGCAGTCCGCCCAGCGGCTGGCGCGCCTGATCGGCATCGACGTGGCGGCGTTCGTGGAGCGGGTGGAGGCCGCGGGGGAGCTCGCCTTCGTCGAGGCGATCGTCTACCGCGCCGACGAGGTGCCGGCCGACGTCGGTCAGCTCTTCGACCAGATCAGGGGGGCACGGGCGATCGGTGACGAGGTCCCGCTCGCCCCGACGCGCGAGTTCGCAGCACCGATCCTGGGCACCGTCGGCGAGGTCACCGCCGAGATGGTCGAGCAGGACCCCGAGCGCTTCCAGCCGGGCGACCAGGCCGGGTTGTCCGGGCTCCAGGCCCGCTACGACGAGCAGCTGCAGGGGACGCCCGGCGCGGTCGTCAACGCCGTGTCCTCCGACGGCGTGGAGCGCGAGGTGTTCCGGGTCGACGGCGAGGTCGGCACCCCCCTCGAGCTGACCCTCGACCTCGACCTCCAGGTGGAGGCCGAGCGCCTGCTGGCCGACGTCGGGCCGTCCAGCGCGGTCGTGGCGATCCGGCCCAGCTCCGGAGCGATCGTGGCGGCCGCCAACGGGCCCGGCACCGAGGGGCTCAACATCGCGACCTTCGGACAGTTCGCCCCCGGCTCGACGTTCAAGAGCGTCAGCACCCTGGCGCTGCTGCGCGCCGGTCTGACGCCCGACACGGTGGTGCCCTGCACGCCGACGATCACCGTCGACGGCAAGTCCTTCAAGAACTACTCCGACTACCCGTCGAGCGCGCTGGGTCGGGTGACTTTCCGCACGGCGCTGGCCAACTCGTGCAACACCGCCCTCATCTCCCAACGCGGCAAGCTGGGCGAGCTCGACCTGTTCGACGCGGCCGCAGCGCTGGGGATGGGCATCGACCACGACCTCGGCTTCCCGGCCTACCTCGGCCAGGTCGAGCCCGCGGCTTCCGAGACCGAGAAGGGCGCCAACCTCATCGGCCAGGGCCGCGTCCTCGCCTCACCGATGAGCATGGCCACCGTCATCGCCTCGGTCCAGCGGGGTGACCTGGTCATCCCAAGCCTGCTGCCGTCCGTGGAGGTGACCCCGCCCGACGTCGAGCCGATCACCGGCACGCAGGCCGGCCAGCTGCGCAGCATGCTGCGCAGCGTCGTGACCAGCGGCAGCGGTGCCGGTCTCCTCGACGTGCCCGGACCCGAGGTGATCGCCAAGACCGGCACGGCGGAGTTCGAACGAGGCGGGCGTCTCGAGACCCACGCCTGGATGATCGCCGCCCAGGGTGATCTGGCGGTCGCCGTCTTCGTCGAGGTCGGGGCCTCGGGCTCGCGGACGGCCGGTCCGATCCTGGAAGCCTTCCTGCGCGCCGCCCGCTGAACCCCTGATTTCACGGTCTCGTGACCTCTCCGCCCTGTTCCCGCCGGCCCCGGCCCCCGTATCCTGGCGGTGGTGTCTCGGGTCCACGGCCGTCTCGCCCTGCTCACGGAGATACTCGGTCTCCTCGAGCGGGGTGATTCCGTTGCCCTCCATGGCCCTTCAGGGGTCGGCAAGAGCGCGCTGCTCGACCTGATCGAGGACCGCTTCCGCGGCGAGCGTGGCGCGGTCTCGCTGCGAGCCGGCGGCGCCGTCGACGAGCACGCCCTGCCCTTCGCCGCGCTGCGCGACCTGATGGCCCAGCTGCCCCCCGAGCTGGTCGAGACCCTCCCCGACCGCGTGCGGGGGTGCGTCGCGGCGGGGCTGGTCGGACTCGATGTCACCGACGAGCTGCGCTCCGACCTCGCGGCGGGCCTCCACGCGGTCCTCGACACCTGGTCGCACGACCACCCGGTGCTGCTGCTCCTCGACGACGTCCAGTGGCTCGACGCCGAGTCCTCGCGGGTCGTTGGCTACGCCCGACGGCGTCTGCGGGGCCGGGTGAGCGTGGCCGTCACGACGGGCGTCGGCGACAACGCCGAGATCGACGTCTCCGGCCTCTGCCACGTCGAGGTCGCACCGCTGGGCGCCGATGACATGGTCGACCTGCTGTGCGCCCACGGGCTGCGCGCCGAGGTGGCGCACAAGATCTACGTCGAGTCGGGCGGCATCCCGGCCCTGGCCCTGGCGCTCGCGGGTGCCCTCGGCACGACACCGACATTGCTCGGGCGCCCCACACCCCTGCCGACCAGCCTCGAGCGGGTGCTGCGTGAGCGCTTCCTCGCTCAGCCCGCCGACGTGCGCGACACACTCCGGGTGGCGGCCCTCCTGCACCGACCGACCTTGCGACACCTCGAGCGGGCCGGTCGCCTCGAGGGCGGGGAGCACCTGCGCCGCGCGCAGCTGGCCGGGCTGGTGACCCGGGCCGACGACACGGTCCGCTTCGCCCCGACGATGCTCCGGGGCGTGGTCGTCGAGACGATCCCGGCGGCGGAGCGCACCGCCCTGCACCTCGACCTCGCGCGGGTCGCGGTCACGCCGGGCGAGCAGCTGCGGCACCGGGCGCTGGCCGACCCCCGCCCCGACGCCGACCTCGCCCGGGCGCTGGGCGCGGCGGCCCTCGAGGCGGCCATGGGCGGCGCCCGCGAGCTGGCGGCCGAGCTCTACCTGCTGGCGGCCGACCGGGCACCGTGCGCTCTCGCGGGGGAGCGCACCGAGTGGTTGGTCAGTGCGGTCGAGACCGCGGCCCCCGGCAACCACGTCGACCTGCTCCACCGGGGGCTCACCGAGGTCCTTGAGCGCCCCGGCAGCCGGGCCCAGGCCGTGCGGGTGCGGCTCGCGATCCCCGAGCTCGCGGGCAGCGGGCCGGCCGTCCTCGACGAGGTGCTGACCGCCGCTCTGGCCGACGCTCGAGACGACGACCGGTTGGTCGCGATGGTGCTGCTCCAGCGAGCCCGGATGGCGCTGATGGAGTCCCGTCCGGCCGAGTCCGCCCGCGCGGCCGAGCGGGCGGTCGCGCTGCTCGAGGCCTCCGGCGACACCGACGACCTGGCCGTCGGGCTCACGCTGCTCGCGGTCTCGCGGCGCTGGCTGGGCCTGCCGCACGCCCGCCACCTCGCCCGCGCGGTCGCCCTCGGTGTGCCCACACCGACCGGCTACGTCCACACCTCGCCCGACTACATGGCGGCGCGCTTCGCGTTCTACGACGACCGGCTCGACGAGGCCTGGGACGGCTTCCAGGCACTGCTCGCCCAGGTCGAGCGCGCGCCGGGCATGGACCAGGTCCACGTCCTTCGCTGCCTGGTGGAAGTCGGCGCGCGCGCCGGACGCTGCCGCCAGACCACGGCGTACGCCGAGAGGGCGGTGCGCGTGGGCGAGGAGCTCGGGTTGAGCGCCCACACCGGCTGGTTCATCGCCGCCCAGGCCGAGATCGTCGGGGGAGACCTCATCCGGGCGCGCACCCTGGCCGCGCGTGGCGCGGACGCCGCCGACGAGGGCCGCGACAACCGCTACCTCCAGCGGCACCTGGTGCTGCTCGGGCAGGCGCTGCTCCGCTCCGGGGACGCCGGCGGTGCCCGTGACGCGTTCACCCGGATCCGCGACCTCGAGCAGGAGCACGGCATCACCGACCCGACCATCAACCGCTGGCAGGCCGACCTGGTGAGTGCCCTGGTGCTGCTGGGCCGGCTGGACGATGCCGAGGAGACGCTGGGGGCCGCGCGACGTGTCCTCGATGCCCGCCCCGGCACCGACGGGGTGGCTGCGACGCTCGACCGGGCCGAGACCGAGCTCCTCATCGCCAGGGGCGACCTGCCCGGGGCGGAGGTCGTGCTCGACCGGTCGGCCAAGGTGTGCGCAGACCTCGGCATGCGCGTCGACGTCGGGCGCAGCCTGGTCACCCGCGCCCACCTGGAGCGTCGGCGCCGGCGCGTGGCCGCCGCTCGCTCCGCGCTCGAGCGTGCCGACGCGGTCTTCAGCGCCCTGCACGCCCGGTCCTGGGTCGCGCAGGTGCGTGCCGAGACCACCCCCGACCGCGCCGCCGTGCCCCAGAACCTCCTCGACCAGCTCACGCCGTCCGAGGCCCGCGTGGCGCGCGAGGTCGCGGCCGGCGCCAGCAACCGCGAGATCGCCGAGCGGACCTATGTCAGCGTCAAGACCGTCGAGGCGGCGCTCACGCGCGTCTACCGCAAGCTCGGCGTGCGATCGCGCACGCAGCTGGCCACCCTGCTCGGCCCGGTCGCCGGCTGAGCGAAATGAAGAGAACCCCTCGCCGCATGGGGTCGGCAAGGGGTTCTCGGCGTCTACTTCTAGGTGCTCCCTCCGAAGTCGACAAGAATGATATTACGCCCTGACCCAAGGCGCGTCACCCGTTTCGCCGAGTTACAGGAGATGGCAGGCTGGTGGGCATGACTGGACTGGACCTGTTGCCCCCCGACCGTCGTCGGCTGCTCATCGCCGGGAGTTGGCAGGAGGCTGCCGGAGGAGAGCGCTTCGATGTCGTCGACCCGGCCGACGGATCGGTGCTGACCACGGTCGCGGATGCCTCGGCGGGTGACGCGATGGATGCCCTCGACGCCGCGGTCGCGGCCCAGGCCGACTGGGCCCGCACGCCGCCGCGTGAGCGCAGCGAGATCCTGCGGCGTGCCTTCGAGCGGCTGACCGCGCAGGCCGGCGACTTCGCCGAGCTGATGAGCCTCGAGATGGGCAAGACCGTTGCGGAGGCCAAGGGCGAGCTGACCTACGGTGCGGAGTTCTTCCGGTGGTACGCCGAGGAGGCGGTCCGCATCCACGGCCGTTGGATGCAGGCGCCGGCCGGAGGCAGCCGGCTGCTGACGATCAAGAAGCCGGTCGGTCCGTGCTTCTTCGTCACCCCGTGGAACTTCCCGCTGGCGATGGGCACCCGCAAGATCGCCCCGGCGATCGCCGCGGGCTGCACGATGGTGATCAAGCCGGCCGCCCAGACGCCCCTGACGATGCTGGCCCTCGCGGGGCTCCTCGCCGACGTCGGTCTCCCCGACGGGGTCCTCAACATCGTCACGACCACCTCTGCCGGTGAGATCGGCGAGGCCGTCATGTCCGACGACCGCCTGCGCAAGGTCAGCTTCACCGGCTCCACCGGCGTCGGCAAGGTGCTGGTGCGCCAGTCGGCCGACCAGCTGCTGCGCGTGAGCATGGAGCTCGGCGGCAACGCACCGTTCGTGGTCTTCGAGGACGCCGACGTCGATGCGGCCGTCGACGGCGCGATGATCGCCAAGATGCGCAACATGGGCGAGGCCTGCACCTCGGCCAACCGGTTCCTCGTGCACAGCAGCGTCGCGACCGAGTTCGCCGACAAGCTCGGCAAGCGGATGGGGGCGCTCACCGTCGGGCGCGGCCAGGACGAGGGGGTCGACGTCGGCCCCCTCATCGACGAGAAGGCGGTCGAGTCGGTCTCCCAGCTCGTCACCGACGCGATCCATGACGGCGCCACGGTCGTCACCGGCGGCACGGTGCCCGAGGGCCCGGGCTACTTCTACCCGCCGACCGTGCTGGTCGACGTGGCGGCCGAGTCGGCGATCAACGTCGAGGAGATCTTCGGTCCGGTCGCGGCGATCACGACGTTCGAGACCGAGGAGGAGGCGATCCGCCGGGCCAACGACACCGACTACGGCCTGGCGTCCTACGTCTACACCCGCGACCTGACCCGCACCATCCGCGTCGCGGAGTCGCTCGACTTCGGCATGGTCGGCATCAACACGGGACTGATCTCCAACCCGGCGGCGCCCTTCGGCGGGATGAAGGCCAGTGGTTTCGGGCGCGAGGGTGGCTTCGAGGGCATCGAGGAGTACCTCGAGACGACGTACGTCGCCCTGCCCGCCGGCTGAGCCGGCAGCGACCTCAGGACGGGTCGCCGGCCAACGCCCGGCCGGCGACCGTGCTGAGCCACACGTCCCAGCCCCGGTGCAGCGGGTCGCGACCGCGGACCGTGGGCCGCGCCGAGCTCCACCAGCCGACCACGTCGCCATCGGAGTCGTCGGAGCCGTCGGAGTCGGGGGAGATGAGCCGGACGACGAGGTCGCGGCCGGGCACGTCGAGGGCGTCCACGGCCGCCTCCACGAGCGGCCGCACCGGTCGGGCGAAGGCGCGCAGCGTGAAGCCTTCGGGGTCGACGGCGTCGGTCAGGGCCACGGGCAGGTCGAGCAGGACCTGGGTGTCGTGGGTCTCGAGCCGCCAGCCGGGAGCGCCGAGGGGCAGGGTGGGGGAGGCGACCGTGCGTTGCACCCGCTGGACGAGCCGCACGTCGCGAGGACCGATCCGTCCGTCGTCGACGTACGTCGATCCACCGTCGGCGAAGCGCCAGGTCGTGGCCGCGGTGCCGTAGCCGATCCGGGCCGACTCGACCACGTCGTGGAGCAGGCCGCCGGGGGTCGTCACCACGATCGTCTCCGCGCCGGGCTGGTGGGTGTGGTCGACGGTGCCGACGAGGGCGCTCTGCAGGCGCCGCCACCCGGTGACGACCGCGTCGGCCCGGGGGCCCCGGGCGACATCGCCGTCGACGACGAGGGTCGTCCGGTCAGCTCCCCGGCCGCCCTCCTCGCGCAGCGTGAGTCGGTAATCGGCGTAGTCCTCGGCTTCGGCTGCCCGGGCGACCGAGGCGACGACCGTGAGGACCTCGGCGACCGACAACCCCTCCTCGAGGTCGACCGACACCGCGCCGGCCAGGGCGGCCGACGGCGCGGAGACTCGCGAGGCGGCGACGCCGTGAATCCGGCCGATCCGGGTCTGGACGCTCTGGGCCTGGTCGATGCCGCGGCTGCACGAGACGAGCGCCGGCGCGAGGGCGGTCGCCAGGGCGAGCGCGAGCACGCACCGACTCGCGCGACCGCCCCCCGGCATCACCATCCTCCAAGTGTGGCACGCGTCGGGCTCACGGGCCTTGACTTCAAGCAACCTTGAGGTGGTCCACTCGAGGTGGCCCCGGCATCCGGTCCGGGGCCGATGAAATCGGTCGAGACTGTCGGTCTCTTCCGTCAGACTCGACGTCGAGGAGCGTGAGATGACCGACCAGGTCTGCGAGATCGGACAGACCCAGCCCGAGCCCGAGCAGCCCGAGCAGCCCCAGCGGCGGCTGCCGCGCGCCCTGACGCCGTTTCGTCACGCGGCCTACCGACGCCTCGCGGTCGCGCTGGTCCTGCAGATGTTCGCGGGCGGGGTGTGGATCGTCGCGCTCGTCTGGGAGGTCATCCGGATCGGTGGCGGGCCCGGGGAGCTCTCGCTGGTCACCACCGCCGGAGCAGTCGGGGTGCTGTTCCCGGCGCTGCTGGCCGGTGTCGTGGCCGACCGGGTGCCGCAGAAGACGATCCTGCTCTTCGTCGGCGCACTGGAGGCCGCAGGCATGACGGCCGTGGCCGTGCTCTCCTTCGCCGACCACACCGAGCTGTGGCACCTGGGGGTCGTGACGTTCGTCCTCGGGATGGCGATGGCGTTCTACTACCCGGCCTATTCCGCGTGGCTGCCCGCACTGGTGCCCAAGTCGGACCTGATGGCGGTCAACGGCTTCGAGGGCATGGTCCGACCGACCCTCGCGCAGGCGGTCGGGCCCGGGGTCGCCGGCGCGATCGTCGGCGTCGCCAGCTCCAGCGCGGCCGTCACCGTCGCCGCGGTCGGCACCGCCCTCGGCCTGCTGGCGCTGACCGCTGTGCCCAAGACCGCCGTACGCCGCGCCCCGGTCGCGGACGGCGAGGTGGGCGAGGGAGGTGCGCCGGCGCCGGGTCCGACGTCGGCGCTGGCCGACATGCGCGAGGGCTTCCTCTACATGGTGCGGACCCCGTGGCTGCTGGCGACGCTGCTGTTCGCCTCGATCATGATCCTGGCCATCATGGGGCCGCTCGAGGTGCTGATGCCGTTCCTGATCAAGGACCGGCTGGGCGGTGGCCCCGGCGACCACGCGCTCGTGCTCGCGGCCTTCGGCATCGGCGGGGCGCTCGGCTCGCTGGCGATGGCGTCGTTCCCGATGCCGCGCCGCTACCTCACGGTCATGAACGTCATGTGGGGCGTCGGGTGCCTGCCCTTCCTGGTCATGGGCATCGCGACCGCTGTGTGGCAGGTCGTCGCGGCCGCCTTCATCCTCGGCGCGATGTTCTCCGCGCCGATGGTCATCTGGGGGACGCTGCTCCAGCGCCGGGTGCCGGCGCACATGCTCGGTCGGGTCGCCTCGCTCGACTTCTTCGTCTCGATCAGCCTGATGCCGGTGTCGATGGCCCTGGCCGGCCCGGTGTCCGAGCTGATCGGGATCCGCTCCACGTTCCTCATCGCCGCGGTGGTCCCGGGCATCGCGGCGGTCGTGGCGACCGTCTGGGCCAAGCTGCCGGCCGACGAGATCGCGCACCCGCTGCGCGACTGACACGGGTGGAGCGAGCGGTCAGGCCGGGATGCCGAAGATCGGCGTCAGGCCGGAGCGCGAGGAGATGCCGAGCTTGCGGTAGGTGCGCGAGAGGTGCCACTCCACGGCCTTGATCGAGACCAGCAGCTCCTCGGCGATCTGCCGGTTCGTCAGCCCCGTGGCGGCCAGGCCGGCCACGCGGCGCTCGGTGACGGTCAGCAGCGCCAACGCCTCGGAGGTGACGCGCAACGGTGCCTCGCCCAGCCGGTCCAGCATCCGTCGTACGCGACCCTGGAGCGGCCACAGCTCCTGCTGCCCGGCGTAGATCTCGGTGCGGCGCAGCAGCTGGACGGCCTCCGCGACCGCCTCGGGGGTGGGTGTGAGCATCAGCAGACCCGCGAGGTCGGCGTCGATCTGGGCGGCCAGCCGCTCGGCGTGGACGGGCTCGAGGAGGGCGCGCGCCTCGCGGAGGAGGTCGACCCGTTGGGCGCCGGCCTGGGTGGCGGCGAGGACGCGCAGGGCATGGGCGACGACGTACGGCGACCCGTCGCGCACCGCGGCGGCGTGGTGCTCGGTCGCGCGGACCGACGCCTCTCGTGCCCGGTTGGCGCGCACGAGCACGAGGGCCTTGCCGGCCCGCCACGGCGGCTGGATCGACTCGGCCGACCCGGGCCCGTCCTGGATCGCGCGGCCGGCGGCGAGGTAGTGGGTGGCGGCGAGCTCGGGGTCGCCGAGGGCGGCCGCGATCTCTCCCTGGGCGTAGTGGGCCAGGGCGACGGACAGGACGCTCTGGTCCGGCTCCGCGCGCAGGGCGCTGAGCTCGTCGCCGAGGTCCATCGCCTCGCTCATGTCCCCCCGCGCGAGGCGGCACTCGACGAGCAGCGCGAGCATCCGGACCTCGTCGGTCCGATCGAGCTGGGCGCGGGCGTCGGGGTCGGCGGCGAGGCGGTCGAGGGCACCGAGACCGAGGGTGATGGCGCCTTCGAGCACCTGTGTCTCTGCGGCTGCCAGGCGGGTGGCCGGCGCGTTGACGGGCGCCGGGGACGCGGCGGGGGACGGCATGCGGGCAAGGCTAGGAAGCGATCTGGGGCCCCGCACCGGGTTTGACATTTTCTTGTCCGGGTGGACCAGTCATTCGCCGCCCGAGGTGCCCCAGGAGTAGTGCGGAGGCGCTACACGAAAGGTCGGGAAGCGTCGGGGCCGCGAAGCGCGTGCCCCGGTCGGAGGGGGTCACCAGGGTCCGCGCGACCGGCAGCAGTCGGTCGGCGAGCGCGTCGGGCACGGGGTGGTCGAGGCCCACCGACCACGCCACGTCCCAGCCGTGGACGGTGATCTCCAGCGCCGCGGTGAGCGCGAGCACGGAGGTGTCCAGGGCTCGGCCGCCGACCGTGACCGACGGGGGCACCTCGTGGCTCCAGGCGCCCACGAGGGCGCACGCCTTCTGCTGCAGCGTCCGCACCCGCCCGGCGGCAGGCGTCGTGGTCGTCAACCGCACCGTGCCCGTGGCTCCCTCGCCGAACGCGTCGAGCGCGTCCTCCATGTGGGCGAGCAACCGGGCCAGGTCCCACCTCTCGCAGGGCGTCCGGGCGCTGAGCCGGTCGTCGGTGACGGCCGCCAGGGCGACTCGTGTGTAGGCCAGGGACCTGTCCAGCAGCTCGACGGCTCCGTCATGTCCAGGGAGCCGGGCGAGCCGCCCGGTCATGACCCGGTCATGTCGGGGTCGGGACCGCGGACGTCGGCACGAAGTCGGCCGGCAGGTGCGTGGGCAGGCCGAACGTCTCGAAGAGCGACACGTCGAAGAACGCACCGACGCGGCGGACCTGGTCACCGACCAGCTCGAGGACCTGGAGGTGGAACGGCACGAAGGTGCCGTCGGGGGTGCGCATGTAGAGCCCGAACGCGGGCTGGCCGTTGGCGACCGTCTGGATCATCGGCATGTCGTAGGAGCCACCGGGGCACTTGCCGCCGATGAGCTGGGCGATCTGCTCGCGACCGAGGTACCACCCGACGAACGGCGGCATCTCCCACACTGCCTCGGCGGTGAGCATGCTGACGATCGTGTCGACGTCCTTGCGCCAGAACGCGTCGACGTAACGCTCCAGCAACGACAGCTGCGCCGCCGACAGGTCGGGCTCGACGGTGTCCTCGGTGAGGCCGCGTTCGGTCATCTGCGCGTGGGCGCGCTGGAGGGCGGAGTTGACGGCGGCAGGTGTGGTGTCGAGGGCCTCGGCGACCTCGGCCGCGCTCCAGCGCAGCACGTCGCGCAGGATCAGCACCGCGCGCTGGCGGGCCGGCAGGTGCTGCAGCGCCGCGACGAAGGCGAGGCGGATCGAGTCGCGTTCGGCGACGACCACGGCCGCGTCGGGGATCGGCTCGAGCCAGGCGATCTCGTGGTTCTCCTCGAGTGCGTCGCCGGCCAGCGAGTCGCTGGTGCCGAGCCCGGTCGGCAGCGGGCGGCGTGGGCGGCCCTCGAGGTTGGTCAGGCACACGTTGGTCGCGATCCGGTAGAGCCAGGTGCGCACCGACGAGCGCCCCTGGAACGCTGCGCTGGCCTTCCAGGCCCGCAGGAACGTCTCCTGGACGAGGTCCTCGGCCTCGTGGACCGACCCGCTCATCCGGTAGCAGTGCGCCAGCAGCTCACGCTGGTAGCGCTCGGTCAACCCGTCGAAGTCAGCCAGCTCGGCCTGCTTCCCCTCGACGTCCATCTGGCCGGTCGTGCCGCCCATCGCTCCGGTCCTCACTGCTGTGCCGCCCATGCCCGCTCCCTCGTGACCGCTCATTCGCGCCAGTCTGCCTTTACACACAGACCGGCGTCGACCTCGAGATTCATCGGTCAGCTGCGGCGACCAGGCGCAGGGCCCGCTCGGCCGCGGGCACGGCGAGGACGCGGTCCTCGGGCACCAGGCCGACCCGCGTGCGTCGGTCCAGCAGGTCGGCGACGTCGGCGGCGCCCTCGTGGGTCACCCCGAAGAGCAGCTCGGCGAGCGTGACCGGGATGCGCTCGGAGACGGGCGCGAGCAGCTCGTCGTCGTCGAGCCCGCTGACCTCGCGGGCGGAGGCGAGGACCAGGTCGGCGTCGGTGCCGTAGCGGCGTACCAGCCGGGCCGGCGCCTCGAGCG
Organism: Nocardioides psychrotolerans; assembly: GCF_900113685.1. Classification (GTDB taxonomy): domain Bacteria; phylum Actinomycetota; class Actinomycetes; order Propionibacteriales; family Nocardioidaceae; genus Nocardioides; species Nocardioides psychrotolerans. The sequence continues at coordinate 29,313 of NZ_FOQG01000006.1, read as the reverse complement.
CGGCGAGCACCGGCCGCGGGGCCGCGCCGAGCAGGGGTAGCGTCCTCGTGCGGCAGGCCCGGGCGACCAGGCCGGACCCGGCGACCGCGGCGTCGACGGCGTCCTCGGCCATCTGCCGGTAGGTCGTGAGCTTGCCGCCGACGATCGTGACGACACCGGTGGAGCTGGTGAGCACGGCGTGCCGGCGCGACAGGTCGGCGGTGCTCCCGGCCCCGTCCTGGGAGGAGGTGTCGAGCAGCGGACGCAGCCCGGCATAGGCCCCGACCACGTCGGAGCGGTGGAGCGGCCGGGCGAAGGCGGCGGAGACGACGTCGAGCAGGAAGCCGATCTCCGGCTCGGAGGGCTCGGGCACGTCAGGGATGTCGCCCTCGACGGGCACATCGGTGAGACCGACGTAGATCGTGCCGTCGGCCTGGGGGAGCACCAGCACGAAGCGGTTGCGTTCCCCGGGGATCGGCGCGAACACCGACACGGTCAGCCCCGGCAGCGACTCCTGCCGCAGCACCAGGTGGGTGCCGCGGCTCGGTCGCAGCGTCACCTCCTCGACCAGGTCGCCGGCCCAGACCCCGGTCGCGTTGACCACGGCCCTGGCGGTGATCGTGGAGACGGCGCCGGTGAGCTCGTCGCGCAGCTCCACGGACGTCCCGGTCGCCGAGAGCACGCGGGCGTGCGTGCGGACGTGGGCGCCGTACGACGTGGCGGTGCGGGCGATGGTCGTCACCAGCCGGGCGTCGTCCTCGAGCTGGCCGTCCCAGGAGAGCAACCCGCCGCGCAGGCCGGCCGAGCGCAGCGCCGGGGCCATCGCCAGCACCTCGGTGGCCGAGAGCCGACGGGGGGAGGGCAGCGTCTCGGCGTCGGTGCGCGCGGCTCGACGCAGCAGGTCGCCGGCGACGAGCCCGGCGCGGGTGAGCGCGGCCTGGGCCCGGGTCATCGAGGAGCCGAGCGGCACCAGCATCGGCATGGCGCGGGTGAGGTGGGGCGCGGTGACCTCCATCAGGATCCCGCGCTCCACGGCGCTCTCGTGGGCGACGCCGATCTGGCCGTTGGCGAGGTAGCGCAGGCCGCCGTGCACCAGCTTGGACGACCAGCGCGACGTGCCGAAGGCGAGGTCGTGGGCGTCGACGGCGAGCACGCTCAGGCCACGGGTGACCGCGTCGAGCGCGACCCCCGCGCCGGTGACGCCGAGCCCGATGACGACCAGGTCGACCTGGGTGGGCGCGTCGACGAGGCCCGGGGTGATGACGGGCCTGGTCGGGACGAGGAGGCTCACGGGCGCAGGACCCGGGTGAGGAGGAGCGAGAGCTCGGCGTCGATCTCGTCGGCGGTGACGTCGTCGTCGACCATCGTGTGGGCCGAGAGCACGAAGCCGTGGGCGGCGAGCAGGAGGCCCCGGGCGATCGCGACCGGGTTGCCCGGCCGGACCTCGCCGGCGGCCTGCGAGGTGGCGATCGCGTCACAGGTGATCGAGAGGATCAGGTCCTGCGAGCGGCCGCGGCGGGAGAAGACGTAGGGGAGGATCAGCTCGGGGTCGAGCTCGATGATCCGCAGGAAGAGCTCGTTGTCACGCAGCACGCGCACCGTGCCGACGATGCCCTCGACCATCCGCTCGACGGCCGGCTGGGCCGGGTCCTCCGCGGCGACGGCCGACTGGACGACACCGGTCCACTCGCGCGTCATCAGGTCGCCGAGCAGCTGGGGCATGTCGGACCAGGTGCGGTAGATCGTCATCCGCGACACTCCCGCGCGGCGCGCGACCTCGGTGAGCGTCGTACGCCGCCAGCCCACGTCGAGGATGCAGGCCCGGGCCGCGTCGAGGTAGCCGTCGCGCGGCTGGTCGCCGCCCGTCGGGGGGTTGTTACGAAGTGACGTCATGTGTCACACTGTAACACATGACCCGATTCGTGCAGTCCGAGATGCACCCCCACCGCTGGGGCAGCCCCGACGCCGCGACCGCCCTCCCGGAGGCCGCCCGAGGCCTCATCGAGATGGCCTTCGGCATCGACGAGCGGCCCGCCACGCCCGCCGCCGCGCCGCCGGTCGGCGCCCTCGCGAGCGACCTGCTCGACGCGCTGCGTTCGGTCGTCGGCCCCGAGCACGTGCTCGTCGACGACGAGACCCGTCGCCTGCGCACCCGCGGCAAGTCGACACCCGACCTGCTGCGCGCCCGCAGCGGTGACCTCAGCGACGCCCCCGACGCCGTCTGCCGCCCTGCGACGCACGAGGAGGTCGCCGCCGTGCTCGCACTCGCCGTCGAGCACCACCTCGCGGTCGTCCCCTTCGGAGGCGGTACGTCGGTCACGGGTGGGCTGGTCGCCCGTCGTGAGGGCTATGCCGGGCTGGTGTCGCTCGACCTGGTGCGGATGAAGCGGCTCCTCGCCGTCGACCACGTCTCGATGACCGCCACGCTCGAGCCCGGGCTTCGCGGACCCGAGGCGGAGTCGTTGCTGGCCGAGGAGGGGCTCACGCTCGGCCACTATCCCCAGTCCTTCGAGTACGCCACGATCGGCGGCTTCGCCGCGACCCGCTCCAGCGGCCAGTCCAGCGCCGGCTACGGCCGCTTCGACGCGATGGTGGTGGGCCTGCGGGTCGCCACCCCCCGCGGCGAGCTCGCGCTCGGCAGCTCCCCCGCCAACGCCGCCGGTCCCGACCTGCGTCAGGTGGTCCTCGGCTCCGAGGGCGCCTTCGGTGTCATCACCGCGGTCACCGTGCGCGTGCGCCCGCTGCCGGTCGAGAAGGTCTACGAGGCCTGGAGCTGGCCGTCGTTCGAGGCCGGTGCCGACGCGATGCGCGCCCTCGCGCAGGGCCTGCTGCTCCCGACCGTGCTGCGGCTCTCGGACGAGCACGAGACCGCGATCAACCTTGCCAGGCCCGACGAGATCGGCGGCGACGTCGATGGTGGCGTCGATGGCGACGCGGCCGGCGGTTGCGTGATGATCACCGGCTACGAGGGCGAGCCCGCGGCCAACGCCGCCAAGCGTGCGGCCGTCACCGCCGTGCTCGACGCCCTGGGCGGCACCTGCCTCGGCGAGACGCCCGGCCAGGCGTGGGCCCACGGTCGGTTCAACGCTCCCTACCTGCGCGACTCGCTGCTCGACGTCGGCGTGCTCGTCGAGACGATGGAGACCGCGACCTTCTGGTCCAACCGCGACCGGCTCTACACCGCGGTGAAGCAGGCTCTCGAGACCGAGCTGGGTGAGGGCACGCTGGTGCTCTGCCACATCTCCCACGTCTACGAGACCGGCTGCTCGCTCTACTTCACCGTCGCCACCAAGGAGGCTGCCGACCCGCTGCGGCAGTGGCTCGCCGCCAAGGCCGCCGCTAGCGACGCGATGATGGCCGTCGGTGCGACGATCACCCACCACCACGCCGTCGGCAGCGACCACCGGCCCTGGCTGACCCAGGAGATAGGTGAGCTGGGCGGCTCGATCCTGCGGGCGATCAAGGCCGACCTCGACCCGACCGGCATCCTCAACCCGGGGGTGCTCATCCCGTGAACGCCCTCCACCTGCGCAACTTCACGCTCCTGGTCAACCCCGCGTCCGGTGGCGGCGCCGCACCCGACGCGGTCGTCCCGGTCGCCCAGCAGCTGCGCGAGGCCGGCTGCCGCGTCGACGTCACCTACTCTCCTGGGCCCAAGGCGATGGACGCGCTCGTCGGTGCCGCGGTCGACCGCGGCGACGTCGTCGTGTCGGTCGGTGGCGACGGCATGCTGTCCTCGCTCGCCGGCGCCGTGTCCCTGCGCGGTGGCACCCTCGGCCTGCTCCCGGCCGGCCGCGGCAACGACTTCGCCCGGATGCTCGGCGTGCCCGACGACCCGCGCGACCAGGCACGGCTGCTCCTCGAGGGCGTCGTACGACGGGTGGACCTGCTCTCCCTCACCCTCGGCGACGCAGGTCCCCGCCGGGTGGCCGGCTCGGTCTACTCCGGCGTCGACGCGCGCGCCGGAGAGATCGTCGACACCGCGCACTGGCTGCCCAAGCAGCTCCAGTACCCCTACGCCGCGCTGCGCGCCCTCGCGACCTACACCCCGGCCCGCTACCGCGTCTCGGTCGACGGCGAGGTGCGCCACTACGACGCCGCCAACGTGGTCGTGGCCAACTCCTCGTTCTACGGCAAGGGGATGAAGATCGCTCCTCACGCCACCCTCGACGACGGCCTGCTCGACATCATCGTCATCGAGGCCGCCGGCAAGCTCGACCTGATGCGGTCGCTGCCGAAGGTCTACGACGGCCGCCACGTCGAGCTCGACCAGGTCACGGTCCTCACCGGCCGCCGCGTCGAGATCTCGGCCGATGCCCGGGTGCCCGTCCCGGTCGGCGGCGACGGCGAGCCGCTCGGCGTGCTGCCCGCTCTGTCCGCTGCTCCTGCTGTCGTCGAGATCCTGCCCGGCGCGCTGGCGGTCATCGCCTGAGCCCCATGTAACACGCAGTTACCCCATCTACCCGCCCGCTGCAACGGGCGGGTAGATGGGGTAACTGCGTGTCACAACATCGCCCGCGCCCACCGCGACCGCCGACCTCTACAGCCGCAGGTCGAACGTGAAGGCCGAGCACTCGTGGTCGAGGCGGGCCAGGATGACGCGGGCGGCGGTCTGGAGCTCGGGCAGGCCGGGCGCCTGCGCCCACGACTCGCCCCAGATGACGATCGCCTCGAAGAGGTCGCGGCCGAGGCCCAGCCGCGCGTAGAGGTAGTCGTAGTCCGCCGGAAGCGCACCTTCGGCATCGTGCAGCGCGAAGGACCCGGCGCCGGACCCGGTCAGGCGAAGCTCGGTGCCGACGATCTCGCGCTCGTCGCCGGCGTCAGGACCGCCTGCCTCGAGGGCACGGGTCGAGCCCGACTCGCCGGTGCGCGAGTCGCGCAGGCCGGCGAAGGTCCAGACCAGCAGCTCGGTCGGGAGCGCGGCGGTGACCGAGACGCCGACCGCGTCGCGGATCAGGAAGGCGTCGCCCTGCGAGAGCGGCTCTGCCATCGACGAGCGGGTCAGCGCGCCGGTGGCGACGAAGACGTGCACGCCGTCGGCGTCGGGCAGGTCGAGGGTCACGCCGGCGTCGAGCCGGGCCACGAGGAACGTCGCGCTCGCAGAGTCGATCCGGACCGGGGCGTCGACCTCGCCGGAGGCGACCACGACCAGCTCGTTGGGGACCAGCGGCACCGCCCCCACGTCGTACGACGGGTCCCCGCCGGAGTGGTCGGGCGTCAGCCAGACCTGGACGAAGCGGGTCGGGCCGTCGGCGTGGGAGTGCTCGGCGTGGTCGACGCCCGCCCCGGCCGAGAGACGCGCGACCGTGCCGGTCCCGACGCGCACCGGCTCCGCGCTGGAGGGTTCGCGGTGCTCGAGCGCCCCCGACACCATCCAGCTCACGATCTCGAGGTCGGCGTGGCGGTGGGTGTCGAAGCCCTGCGACGAGCCGAGCAGGTGGTCGTCGTGGCAGACCATCGGGCCGAAGCCGAGGTGGTCGGGGTCGTAGTGCTGGCCGAACGCGAAGGCGTGGTGGGTGATCCGTCCCGGAGCCTTGTCGACGAAGCGTGCGGAAGCCCTGCGGATCTCGACGGTCACGGACATGATTGTGCCGTGCCCGACCAGCCGCCCGCATTCCCCCAGCTCCCGCCGGGGTTCCGCTTCGGCACCAGCACGGCCGCTTACCAGATCGAGGGCGCCGCGACCGAGGACGGCAAGGGCCCCAGCATCTGGGACACCTTCGCCCACACGCCGGGTCGCATCAACGACGGCTCGACCGGTGACGTGGCGTGCGACCATTACCACCGCTACGAGGGTGATGTCGCGCTGATGCAGCAGCTCGGCGCCGGTGGCTACCGCTTCTCGATCTCGTGGCCGCGCATCCAGCCGACCGGGTCCGGCCCGGCCAACCTCAAGGGTCTCGACTTCTACGACCGGCTCGTCGACTCGCTGCTCGCGCACGGCGTGCAGCCGATGGCGACGCTCTATCACTGGGACCTGCCCCAGGCGCTCGAGGACGACGGCGGCTGGCTCAACCGCGCGACGATCGACCGGTTCGCCGACTACGCGGCGATCGTCGGGGAGCGGCTCGCTGACCGGGTGGAGCACTGGATCCCCGTCAACGAGCCGAACGTGGCCTCGATGATGGGCTACAGCATCGGGATGCACGCCCCCGGCCGAGCGCTGATGTTCGACGGCCTCCCGGTCGCTCACCACCTGCTCGTGGCCCACGGCCGCGCGGTCCAGGTCCTGCGCGCGGCGGGCGCGACGAGCGTCGGCTGCGCCAACAACCACGCCCCGATGTGGCCCGCGAGCGACCTGCCCGAGGACGTCGGCGCGACCAAGCTCTTCGACGCGCTGTGGAACGGCATGTTCCTGGAGCCGATGCTGCTCGGCCGCTATCCCGTCGACCTGGCCCCGCTGCTGGTCGATGAGATCCACGACGGCGACATGGCCACGATCCGCCAGCCCCTCGACTTCTACGGCGTCAACTACTACAACCCGATGCGGATCGCCGCTGCCGACGAGGAGGCCGAGATGCCCTTCGAGATGCGCGAGCTCGTGGGCTACCCCACGACCGACTTCGGCTGGCCCGTCGTGCCCGACGCGCTGCGCGAGTGGCTGATCACGTTCCGAGCCCGCTTCCGCGCCGCCCTTCCGCCGATCATGATCACCGAGTCGGGCTGTGCCTACGACATTGGCCCCGACGAGCACGGCGTCGTCGACGACCAGCCCCGCATCGACTACCTCGACGCCCACCTGCGCGCCGTCGCGACGGCCATCGAGCGCGGCGTTGATGTGCGCGGCTACTACACGTGGTCGCTCCTGGACAACTTCGAGTGGACCGAGGGCTACACCCAGCGCTTCGGCCTCGTGCACGTCGACTACGAGACGCAGGCGCGCACCCCCAAGCGCAGCTTCGAGTGGTACGCCGACATGATCCGGGCCCAGCCGCCGGGTTGACGTTGCTGGCATCGAGTGACGCAAAGAGCATGTCCCTGGGCCCTCAGGACATGCATTCCGCGTCACTCGACGCACCCGGCCAGCCTCAGGACGAGTGCTTCACCGCGAACGTCTCGCGCACGACCGCCTCGTCGAAGTCCTCGCCGAGCCAGTCGAAGAGGCCGCGCAGCACGGTCGGGTCGGAGACGTAGTCGTCGTAGTGGATCCGGTACGCCGCGTCGCCGAGGTCGTCCGCGATCGCCAGGAGGCGGGACTCGATGTCGGCGAGGGCCGCGGCGGTCTGCTCCGGGTCGCCCTTGGCCCACCACTTGCTGCGTGCCACGTCGGCGTGGTCGCGGGTGTTGACCACGAACCGCGCCCCGGGGAAGACCTCGCGCAACCACGCGACGTACTCCGCGACGTCGGGGTGGTACCACCGGATCTCCTTGAAGCCGGTCACCCGCGTGTCGGGGCGCGGGCGCAGGACGGTGTCGAGCGCGAGCCGGCGGATCCCGTCGAGCGACTGCTGCGGCGGGAAGTCGCCGATCCCGAAGAACGAGCTCGTCGTCTGCCGCAGCTCGCCCCTGGACGCACGGTGCTTCTCGGCCAGGAGCGTGGTGTGGAAGAGGAAGAGGTGGTGCAGCGCGTCGCGGTTCTCGCCGCGGATGACGTAGCCCGGGATGGTGTTGAGCAACCCGGTCACCAGCGTCGAGCCGGAGCGGCCGTAGGTGACGACGAAGAGGTAGCCCAGCTCCTGGCGGTCACGACCGCGCAGGCGGCGCACCTGCCGGCGCAGCGCCTCGACCTCGCGATCCGTTCCGGCATCGTCCACGCCGTGATCCTAGGGCGAGGCCGAGCCGTAGCATGTCGCCCATGTCGAGCCCCGCCGAGTCGTTGCCCGCCAAACGCCGGGTGGTCTTCGTCGTCGGCTCCGGCCGCAGCGGCACCAGCACGATGAGTGGCACCCTGCAGACCCTCGGCATGCACGTGCCTCAGCCGGAGGTCAGCGCCGACGAGACCAACCCCAAGGGCTTCGGCGAGCCGCAGTGGGTCGTCGACTTCCACGACGAGCTGCTCAAGCGCTGCAACGTGCAGGTCTCCGACTCGCGCCCGCAGGCGTGGTTCGAGGCCGGCAAGCTCAGCAATCTCGAGCCCTTGCGCGGCCGGCTGCGTGACTGGCTGGAGACGCAGTTCGTCGAGGGCGGTCCTGAGCTGGTCGTCAAGGACCCGCGGCTCGCCTGGTTCATGGGGCTGTGGCGCTCGGCGGCCATGCGCTGCGATGCGACGCCGGCCTACGTCACGATGCTGCGCCCGGTGACCGAGGTCGTGGGCAGCAAGCAGAAGTACTACGCCTCGAAGTTCGGCGAGGTCGACCGCACCGCCGCCTGGGTCAACATGATGCTCCACACCGAGCGTGCGACCCGCGGCTCGGCACGCGCCTTCGTGCGCTACCACGACCTGCTCACCGACTGGACCGTCCCGGTCTTCGACATCGGCCAGAAGTTCGACCTCGACGCGGTCAAGTCGGCCAGCGCCAACGACATCCGCTCGGTCCACGCCTTCATCGACCCCAACCTGCGCCGCGTCCAGCTCACCTGGGACGACGTCGACGTGCCGCCGCGGTTGCGCGAGATCGCCGAGGAGTCGTGGCAGGGCCTCAACACCCTCGCCGAGCCCGACGGCGACACCGCCGACGTGCACGCCACGCTCGACCAGCTCCGCGCCGCCTACGCCGACCTCTACGACGAGGCCGAGGCGATCGCCCGGTCGACCGCGCTCGCCGCCCACCGCGACGGCCTTGCCCAGCAACCGATGCCGCTCCAGGTCATCCGCCGCGGGGTCGACCGCCTGCCCCACGGCGTGCGCGCGATGGTGCCGGCGAGCGCCCGTCGCGGGCTGCGCAGGGCCCTCGGCCGCGAGCGATGAGCGCTCCGGACGCGGCGTTCCGCCCGCCAGACATCGCCTGCCTCGAGGGCGAGGACGACTACGACGTCCGCTGGGCCTGGCAGGACCGCAAGCTGCCCTCCGGCCTCACCTGTGTCTTCCGCGTCAAGAACGAGGCACGCAACCTGCCGTGGGTGCTGCCGCCGATGCTCCAGGCCGTGCAGCACGTGGTGCTGGTCGACAACCAGTCGGACGACGGCACCCCCGAGGTCGCTGCCCGCGTCGCCGCGGACGTCGGGGCGGCTGACCGCCTCACCGTCACGTCGTACCCCTGGAAGGTGAGCCGCGCCGGGGCCGAGCACCTGGCGACCCCACCCGACTCGGTGCACTCCCTGACGCACTTCTACAACTGGTCGTTCTCGCACGTGCGCACCTGCTACTCGATGAAGTGGGACGGCGACATGGTCCTCACTCCCGAGGGTGTGGGGATGCTGGCGGACCTGTCCTGGCAGCTCGAGGACTCCAACGCGGTCGTCGCGATCCCGCGGCACCCGCTGTCGATCGTGAGCGATTCGGTGGCCTGGATCGACCTGGGCTTCCGGTTCCTGGAGCCGTGGGTCTATCCGATGGGTCCGGAGTTCACGTTCGTGAAGGCCTTCGAGTGGGAGGTCCGCGAGTTCCCCACCAGCTCCGAGCGGATCGTCGCGCCCGAGGGGATGTGCGTGGAGCTGAAGTGGCTCGACTCCGACGAGTTCTCCCACTGGAGCAGCCACGACGACTTCGGTGCCTCGAGGGCGCCGCGCAAGCTGCGCGAGCTCGAGGTCTACCGCGCGCTGATGGAGGGTCGCGGCGACGAGGTCCACGGACTCCAGCGCATCGAGGCCCCGCCGGGCGTGCACATCGTCGACCACGTGACCCGCACGTGGCTGCCGCAGCAGCCGCGACCACTTGTGCGCCGGCCCGGCCGGATCGACGTCTGAGCGCGATGCCCGACCCCGCCGACCCCGCCGACCCCGCCGACCCCGCCGACCCCGCCGACCCCGCCGATCTCGGCCCCGCGGTGCAGAAGTTCCTGGAGCAGTCGGAGTCGTCGCTGCTCCTGCCCGCTCCCGCCGGCGAGCTCGTCGAGCCGGGGCGCCGCGACCGGGTGCTGGTCTCCTGCTCGGACCGGGGGGCGCTGCGCGCGTTCGTCGCCCCGGCTGGCGTGCGCTCCGCGGTCGTCGGTCTCCACCTCGCCGGCGGTCCTGCTCCGGTGAGCCTGGTGCCCAAGCCCGCCTGGCCTGCACTGCAAGGCATCCACGCCCGCCCGGCCGGTGACGGCTGGCTCACCGTGCTCCGCTTCGAGCGCCCGGTCGAGGTCACCGAGATCGTCGCCGAAGCCGGTCGTCAGGCCGTCTGGGGCGACACCGTCGGCAACCGCGGCCTGTGGGTCGGCGGCGTCGACGCCGTCTCCGAGAAGGTGCCCGCCGACGTCCTCCCCGGCGCCATGGCGGCCATGGTGGTCTCCGAGGTCACCGGCCGTACGCCGGCCGCCCTGGGCTCTCCGGTCGGTCCACTGTCGCTCGGGCCGCTCGACGAGCGGGTGCTCAACCCGATCGGCTTCGTCGCCGCGACCTCGGCCGACGTCGTGGCGCTCTCGTCGCTCGACCTGCAGGGCGGACCGACCGAGGTCCTGGTCGCGTCGTTGCGCGCGGCTGCGGGGGTGCGCGTCGATGCTGATGACGCGCGCCTGCTGGCCGGCCTCGCGATGGCGGGCGTGCCGCTCGTCCCGGATTCCTCCGGTGGAGTTTCCCCAGCCCTGGTTGACCTCCTGGGCTCCGCCGTGGTCGACGCGATCACCGCGCCGGTCGACCTGTCCGACCCCCTGGCGCGCGAGGAGCACAGCGTGGTGCTCCGCCGAGCCGCGCTCGACACGTTCTCCACCCGCGCGTGGCGGACGGCCGTGGCGGCGTCGGTGGGAGTCCGGGTGGCGGCCCGGCCGACCGTGTCCGTCGTGCTGGCGACCAAGCGCGCGGACATGCTCGACTTCGCGCTGCGCCAGGTCGCCAAGCAGCGCGGGGTGGGCCCGCTCGAGCTGGTGCTCGCCCCCCACGGCTTCGACGTCGACGCGGTCTGGGTGCGGGACCAGCTGCCCGCGAGCGTCGCGCTGCAGGTCCGGCCCCAGCCTGAGGCGACCACCTTCGGGGACGTGCTGGCCGCAGCTGCGGGGGCGGTCTCGGGAGACGTCGTGCTCAAGATGGACGACGACGACTGGTATTCACCCGACGTCGTCGCCGACCTGCTCCGCGCCCGTGACTACAGCGGCGCCGAGATGGTCGGGATGCCGGCGGAGATGCACTACCTGGCCCCGAAGGACCTGACCGTCAAGCGCGGTCACCCGAGCGAGCTCTACGCCCGCTTCATCGCCGGCGGCACGATGCTCGTCGACCGTGGGCTGCTGCGTGAGGTCGGCAGCTTCCGCTCGGTGCGCAAGTACGTCGACGCGCAGCTGATCGCGGCCGTCACCGCCGCGGGTGCCGCGATCTACCGCACCCACGGGCTGGGCTACGTGCTGCGCCGCAACGCGAGCGGGCACACGTGGGAGGTCGACCTGGACTACCTCCTCGACCCGGTGCGTGTCGAGCACAGGTGGGAGGGCTTCCGCCCCTCGCGGCTGCTCGAGCACGACCCCGCCGACCGTCCCTGACCCTCTCGCAGGCACTTCCAGCACGTCAGCACCTCCTGGGCCGCCGCCGCATGGGGGCGCCTGGCATCGTGGCGGGCATGACCGACTCCCCAGCCAATCCGTCCCCCGTCGTCGTGGTCACCGGCGCCAACGGCCTCGTCGGCGCCCGGGTGTGCGCGGCGCTCGTCGAGCGCGGCGCCCTCGTGCGCGCCGTCGTACGACGACCCGGCACCGCGCCGACGCTCCCCGGCGTCCAGGAGCGGGTCGGTGACTTCCCGGACCCGGACTTCGCCGCCGACGTCGTGGTCGGTGCCAGCGCTGTCGTGACGACCGTGCACCCGATGGGCAGCCCGCTCGAGCACCAGCGCGAGATCGGCGTCGAGGGCACCCCGGTCATCGCCCGGGCAGCGGCCGCGGCCGGGGTCGGCCGCTTCGTCCACGTCTCGACCGCCGCCGTCTACGACCGGTCGCCGGACGTCGGTGACGTCGACGAGTCCTCCTCGCTCGTGGGCGACGAGGCCGGCGACTACCCCGTCACCAAGCGTGACACGGACGCTGCCCTCGCCGAGGTCGACGGCATCACCCGCGTCCTGGTGCGCCCACCGGCGATCCTCGGCCCGGGCGCGAGCTCGCTGTGGAACACGCTGCGCCCGGCCGCCGTCCGCGACGACGAGCGCGCCCGCCACACGTTGCCGCACCAGACCTTCTCCTGGGTGCACGTCGACGACCTCGCGGCCCTCATCGCCGACGTCGCGACGGGCCGCATCGCGACCTCGACGGACCCGGGCGCCGGACCGGTCGCCGGCGGCTGCACCCCGGTCAACGCGGCGGCAGGCCCCGCCACGAACCGCGACTACCACGGCGCCGTCACAGCCGCGGTCGGCGTGGAGCCGGTCTGGGACGACGGCCCGGCGTGGACCGGGAAGATCGGGTCGGCGCGGGCGCACGCCTGGGGCTGGAGGCCCCAGGTCGACCTCGAGCAGGCGCTGGCAGAGCTCGATGCCGGCCTGCGCGGCCCGGAATGACAGCCGGCGTCAAACCGTTGAGCCGTCAACCACTACCGCGAGAGGCACTCTCATGCACGTAGGCGTCGACAGCTTCGTCTCGACCGTCACCGACCCGACCACCGGCCACGTGATCGGCGCCGCGGAGCGGATGGAGCACCTGCTCGAGGAGATCTCCCTCGCCGACCAGGTCGGGCTCTACTCCTTCGGCATCGGCGAGCACCACCGCTGCGAGTACTACGACTCCGCGCCTCCGGTCATCCTCGCCGCGGCCGCCGCCCGCACCGAGCGGATCCGGCTCGGCAGCGCGGTGACGGTGCTCAGCGCGGCCGACCCGGTGCGCGTCTTCCAACAGTTCGCGACCCTCGACCTCATCTCGAAGGGCCGCATCGACCTCGTCGTGGGCCGCGGTTCCTTCACCGAGGCGTTCCCGCTCTTCGGGCTGGACCTCGCCGACTACGACTCGCTGTTCAGCGAGAAGCTCGAGCTGCTGCTGCAGATCCGCGACAACACCGAGGTCACCTGGTCCGGGCGGCACCGCCCGCCGATGGTGCGCCAGAACGTCTACCCGCGCCCGCTCCAGGACCCGCTGCCGATCTGGGTCGGCGTCGGTGGCACGCCCCAGTCCTTCGTCCGCGCGGGGCTCCTCGGCCTGCCGCTGATGATCGCGATCATCGGCGGGGAGCCGCGCCAGTTCGCCCCGATGGTCGACCTCTACCGCCGCGCCGGTGCCGAGGCCGGCCATGCCCCCGAGAAGCTCCAGGTCGGCCTGCACGTCTTCGGCTTCGTCGGGGAGTCCACGAAGGCCGCGGCCGACACGATCTACCCGGGCTGGGAGGAGATGTTCACCAAGGTCTCCCGCGAGCGCGGCTTCCCGCCGCCGACCCGGGCCCGCTTCGACGCGACCGCGGGGGAGAACGGGGCGTTCTTCATGGGAGACCCGCAGACGGTGGCCGACAAGATCCGCCGGGTCTCCGAGCAGCTCGGCGGCGTCGACCGGCTCTCGCTCCAGATGACCAACCCGCGCCTCGCGCACGCCGACCTGCTGCGCGGCATCGAGCTCCTCGGCACCGAGGTCGCGCCCCTGGTGGCGTCGGTCTGAGGAGTCAGAGGCGGGCGCGAGCCTGCTGCGCGGCGAGCAGGGCACACACGACGGCGAGGCCGGCCAGGAGCGCCGCCACGTCGACGTACGCCGAGAAGAACGCGAGCAGCAGCGGCATCGCGAAGCCGAGGTAGGCGAAGCCGTAGTAGGCCGCCGACACCGTGCCGAGGCGCCCCTCGGCAGCGACGCCCGGGAGCCGCGAGAGCCCGCTCGCCAGTGCCAGCCCGCCACCGGCTCCGAGCAGGCACGCGGCGGGCACCGCGAGCAGCAGCAGCGGAGGTACGGCGGCCGCGGTCGCCGTCGCGGCGTAGCCCACGGCGCCACAGGTCGCGGCCACCGGCGCGGTCCGGGCGCCGAGGCGGCCCTGCAACGGCGCGGCCAGGGCGCCCATGCCCAAGGTCATCCCGGCGAGCAGCCCGGTGAGCGCCACGGGTGCGACCGGGAAGCCGATCAGCACCGGGATGCCACCCACCGCGCTGGCGGGGAAGGCGTAGACGCAGACCGCCAACGGTGCGACGACGAGGAGCGCCGTGCGCGCCGTGCCCGGACGCAGCGGCCCTCGGCCGGTGTCCGGGTGCCGCGCCCGCGGCGACGTCAACGTCTCCGGGACCGACCAGGCGACGGCCACCGTGACCAGCAGGAACGTCGCGTGCAGCAGGTAGGGCAGCACCAGGGGGAGGGGTCCCCACTCGCCGATCAGGCCCGCCATCACCGGCCCGATCGCGAAACCGCCGGTCATCGTCACCGCCGCGGTCCGGGCGCCCGACGTGCGGCCCGCCCGGTGCGCCGACTCGACCAGCCAGGCGCTGCCGATGCTGAAGACGGCGCCGGCCCCAGCGCCCTGGAGGAAGCGCACCAGGAACAGCAGTGGCTCACTCGCGGTCGCGGTCACGAAGAGCAACGAGGCGGCTGCGGACACGAGGGCGGTCGGGATCACGACCAGCCTGCGGCCCCAGCGGTCGGCGGCGGGGCCGGCGAGGCTGAGCGCCGGCACCAGCCCCAGCGCGTAGACCCCGAAGAGCGCCGTCAGCGAGGTGGACGACATGTCCAGCTCGTCGCGGTAGATCAGCAGCAGCGGTGTCGGGATGTTGGTCCCGGCGGCGACCCCGAGGAGCAGGATCCCGAGACGACGATCCGGGGGCAGCAGCACCCGGGGCAGCCTAGGGTGCGACGAGCTCGGGTGTGATCAGGGCGTCGAGCTCGGTGAGCAGGTCGGCGAGCAGCAGCTCGACGTCCGGGACCAGGTCGGCGTCGACGCACAGCCCGATCGTGACCGTGCCCGCATAGCTGAACATCGCGACGCCCAGGGCGAGGTCGCCCGAGGTCGGGCCCCAGCCGATGGTGCCGACCAGCCGGGTGCCGACCAGCGTCACCGGGCGGCGGGGTCCGGGGACGTTGGTCATGACGCCGGTGCCCTTGGAGGCGAACACGTCGATCGCGAGGTCCTCCACGAACTGAGGTGCCAGACCGACGAGCTCGAGGATGCCGAACGCGACCAGCCCCTGGGCCGAGTCCTTCACCCGCCGGGTCCGCCGGGCCATCTCCCGCAACCGCTCGTGCCGGTGCGCGGTGGTCAGGGGCAGCGGGATGTAGACCAGGCCGAACTTGTTGCCGAGCTCGGCGGGCAACGGCTGGTCCAGCGGCCGGAGGTTGAACGGGACGATCGCGCGCACGTCGTGGACCGGGCTGCGTCGTCGGACCAGGTGGGCGCGCAGTGCTCCGGACACCGCGGAGAGGAGGACGTCGTTGACCGTGGTGCCGGTCAGGTGGGCGGCACCACGCAGGCTGTCGAGCGGCACCGGTGGTGACCACGTGACGCTCTTGCGCACACCGGCAACCCCCCGCAGAGCGGTCTGCCGGTCGGCCGGCATGACGGTGAGCTGGGCCAGGGCCTCCGTGTCGGCGACCGCGGTGCGCGCGAGGTCCAGGATCCGCCCGGGCCGGGCGACCAGGGCCGCGAGTCGCCGCGGGTGCACGAGCGCCTCGAACAGCTCGTGTGCGACCACGCCGGCGAGCGGGCCGCGGGAGCCGTCAGCGGCGGCCTCGGGCTCGGTCACCGCGACCGGCTCGACCTCGGGGTCGTCGGTCAGCGACATCAGCATCCGGGCCAGCGCGATCCCGTCGGCGATGGCGTAGTGCATCCGGAAGACCGCGGCGCACCCGGAGCCGTAGTTCTCGACCAGGTAGAGGTCCCACAGTGGGCGGGCGTGGTCCAGCGGCACACTGACCAGGCCGCTGGTGAACTCCTGGAGCTGCTCGCGTCCGGCCGGTTCGGCCAGGTGGACCGGGTGGAGGTGCTCCTCGAGGTCGAACCCCTCGACGTCCTCCCAGCAGTAGTGGCCGTGCTCCTCGACGACACGCTGCCGGAAGCGCGGGAAACGATCGACCATCCGGTGCTGGATCAGCGCTCGCAACGCCGTCCAGTCCAGTGCCTCGTCGAACCACATCACCGAGGTGACGACCATCAGGTTGGTGGGACGGTCCATCCGGAGCCAGGCGGCATCGGCGGGTGCCATCGGGAAGCGCTTCACCGGGACTCCTTGCGTGGGCGACGAGAGCTCGCGACCGCGAGCAGGTCGGCGAAACCGGACTGGAGCCCGTCGACCAGGACATCGGCGTCGGGTGTGGAGTCCCGGTCCGTGGTGACGCCGAAGAAGAGGTGCTCGCCGTACGACGTGACCGCGACCCCGATCCTCAGCCGGTCCGCGATCGGCACGTAGGGGTAGGTGGCGATCATCCGTCGCCCGGCGAGGTAGAGCGTCGTGCGCGGACCGGGGACGTTCGTGACGACGGTGGTCAGGTTGCGGTGCGGCACCCGGAACGCGAGGTGCAGGAACCCCGCCACTGCCGGCGGGGGCAGTGCGTCGGCGACCGACAGCGCCCACTGACCCGCCTGGGCCTCGTGCGACTCCTTGAGCGCCAGGGTCCGGGTGGCGACCTCGTAGAACCGGTCACGCGGGTCCTCGAGCTCGACCGGCAGCGTGAGCAACAGGGCAGAGACCTCGTTGTCGAGCGTGCCCGAGGAGTCTCGGCGCACCGAGACCGGCACGAGGCAGCGAACGCTGTTCGGATCCGCACCCAGCCCGCGGGCCTGCTCGAGGTCACGGAATCCCTTCGTGACGGCCGCCAGGACGACATCGTTGACGGTGCCGCCGAGACGTTCGCGGACCAGGAGGGCGTCGGCGAGGCTGATCCGGGTCCAGCGGAACTCGCGGTCCCGGCCGAGGGGGCCCACGAGGGAGGACGGCGTGGTGGGCACCACCGCGCGGGCGAAGCCGAGCACGCCCTGTCCGATGGTGCTGGCGGAGCGGGCGGCCGCGACCGGGTGGCGCAGCGTGGCGCCGACAGCCCGAGGCAGGCCCCGCAGCTCCCGGGAGCGCAGCAGCGCCTGCTCCCACACCGCGTCGGCGACCAGGCGTCCTGGTGTCGGCGGTCGGGCCGGTGCCCAGTCCTCGTCCTCGCCACTGCCCTGGTCCGGGTCCTGTTCTAGGTGCTGGTCGGGCGCCCGGTCGAGGATCGTGGCCAACAGGTCCGTGCCGGCGATCCCGTCGGCCATCGTGTGGTGCACCTTGGTCAACAGCGCCCAACGGTCCTCCGCCAGCCCCTCGAGGACGACGTCCTGCCACAACGGACGGTCGCGGGGGAGCGCCTCGGAGAGCACGGCTCCCGCAACCTCCCGCAGCTCCGCCTCGCCTCCCGGGGCGGGCACGCGCATGCGGCTGAGGTGGCGCTCGATGTGGAAGTCGGGATCGTCGGCCCACACGGGCCGACCCGCTGCCAACGGGACCGTCCGCAGCCGCTGGCGCAGCCGAGGGACGGCCGGCAGCTTGCGCTCGATCGCCGCCACGACCTCAGCCTGGGTCGGCGCCGGTCCTTCGAAGATGCCGAGGCTCGCGATGTGCAGGGACGAGTGCGAGTCCTCCACGTGCAGAAATGCCGAGTCCAGTGCGCTGGTGCGGTCCATGCCTCATGGAACCGCCGGGCACGGCGTCGCGTCAGGAGCCCAAGGTCCCGTGGGCGTCGCCGTTGGTCCCGCCAATCACCGGCCCGCGCGGAGGCCGGGACCTACGGTGGGTCCATGTACCTGGAGAACCTCGTCATCGACGCCGTCGAGCCCCAACGGCTCGGCCGGTTCTGGGAGGCGGTGGTCGGCGGCGAGACCCTGACCGACGCACCGGGCATCTACGAGACGCGGCTGAGCATCAAGGGTGGGCCCGTGCTCGACCTGTGCTTCCAGCCCGTCCCCGGGCCACCGTCCGAGCCGCCTCGGCTGCACCCCGACCTGCTCGGCGGACCGCGCCAGGCCGAGGTGGTCGAGCGGTTGCTGGGGCTGGGCGCACGCCACCTCGACATCGGTCAGCGCGACGTGCCCCGGGTGGTGCTCGCCGACCCCGAGGGCAATGCGCTGTGCGTGATGGAGGAGCGGGCGTCGTACGACGGCACGGGACCGATCGCCGCACTCCCGCTCGACTCGGCCGACCCGGACCGGGACGCGGAGTTCTGGTCCTGGCTGACCGGGTGGACCGATGTGGCCGGCGCCGCACCCCGCTCGCTGCGCCACCCGTCGCTGGTGGGTCCGCTCCTCGAGCTGTGCGCTGAGCAGGCACCCAAGGGCGCCGCCAAGAACCGCCTGCACCTCGACGTCCGGCTGGAGTCCGGTGACGACCCCGACCAGGTCGCGGCCACCATCGCGGAGCGCGGGGGCCGCGAGCTCCCGGCGCAGTGGGGCGAGCTGCCCTGGCGGTCCTTCGCGGACCCGTCCGGCAACGAGTTCTGCGTTCTCCCGGCTCCGGCTCCGGCTCCTGCGGGCTAGCTGGACGCCGGGTCGGCCAGCACGTCGCGCCATGAGTGGGTCGGGGTCCAGCCGAGCAGGTCGCGCGCCTTGTCGATGGCATAGAACGTCTCGTCGCGCCCCATCTCGCGACGCACCTCGACCCCGTCGTAGAACCGGTCCAGGATCTCGGGGGTCGTCGCCGCGACGGACAGGTCGGCGTTGGCGACGTTGAAGACCTCATAGCCCAGCCCGTCGGTCTCCAGGCAGCGCTGCACCATCGTCCCCAGGTCGCGCACGTCGATGTAGGCGAAGACGTTGCGCCGCCGCAGCGCCGGGTCGGCGAGGTAGGCCGGGAACTGCTCGGCGTACTCGTGCGGCTCGATGACATTGTTGATCCGCAGGCCGTAGACGTCTGCGCCGGTGCGCGCGTGGAACGACCTCGCGGTCACTTCGTTGGCAACCTTGGACATCGCATAGGAGTCCTCGGGGACGGTCGGGTGCTCCTCGTCGACCGGGACGTAGAGCGGGCGCCGCTCGCCCTGCGCGAAGCAGATGCCGTAGGTCGTCTCCGACGAGGCGAACACGACCTTGCGCACGCCCAGCCGGGTCGCCGCCTCGAGCACGTTGTAGGTGCTGAGGACGTTGGTCGCATAGGTCGCGGCGTCGGACCTGATCAGGATCGCGGGCACGGCGGCGAAGTGCACGACCGCGTCGTACGACGGCTTCTCGGGCAGGTCGAGCTCGGCCGCGGTCGCGAGCCCGGCGAGCGCCGAGTAGGTCTCACCGGCGTCGGTGAGGTCGACGCGGAGGTCGGCGACGTCCGGGTGGCCCAGCGGGGCGAGGTCGGCGTTGGTGACGTGGTGGCCCTGCGAGGCGAGGTAGGGCGCCACGTGCTGACCGGCCTTGCCGCTGCCGCCGGTGAAGAAGATGCGCATGACTGGACCGTACCCAGGTGCTGAGCCTGGCGTGTTGGCCAGAGGTCTCGGGCGCCCCGGGTGGCCAAACGACTGACCACCCGGCGAAGGACCAGTCATCCGCCGGGCGGAACCATCCCGGCTGGAGCGCGACAGCCCGAAGGTAACGCTGACCTCGGCTGGCCTCTCCACCCGGACCACGACGACGTCATACGGAGTGAGGACCCGTCTCCACCATCCGCATGACGTTGCGCCCGATGACGCAGTGCGACCGACCGGCCTAGCGCCGCCCGAGCCCCCGCGCGGTCCACCCGGCGGCCCGCCACGCGTCGAGGTCGAGCAGGTTGCGCCCGTCGAGCACCTGCTTGCGCCTCACGACGTCCCCGACGGCTGCGATGTCGACCGTGCGGAACTCGGGCCACTCGGTGAGGTGCAGGAGCAGGTCGGCGTCCTGAGCGGCCTCGACGGCCGAGCCTGCATAGGAGAGCGTCGGGAACATGGCGCGCGCTGTCTCGTTGGCCCGCGGGTCGTAGACGGTCACGTGCGCGCCGCGCAGGTGCAGCTTGCCGGCGATGGAGAGGGCGGGGGAGTCGCGCACGTCGTCGCTGTCGGGCTTGAAGGCCGCGCCCCACACGCCGATCCGGGCGCGGGTGACGCTGCCGCCGAGCAGGGAGGTCGCGATCTGTGCGACGCGGGAGCGTTGACGCTGGTTGATGTCGTCGACCTGGCGCAGGAACGTCATCGCGTCCTCGACCCCGAGCTCGCCGGCGCGGTGGACGAAGGCGCGGATGTCCTTGGGCAGGCAGCCGCCGCCGAAGCCGATGCCGGCGTTGAGGAAGCGGCGCCCGATCCGCGCGTCGTGGCCGATCGCGTCGGCGAGGTCGACCACGTCGGCCCCGGCCGCCTCACACACCTCGGAGACGGCGTTGATGAAGGAGATCTTGGTGGCGAGGAAGGCGTTGGCCGACACCTTCACCAGCTCGGCCGTGGCGTAGTCGGTCACGATCAGCGGCGTCCCGGTCGCGAGGATGGGTGCGTAGAAGTCGCGCATCGCCTGCTCGGAGCGCTCCGAGGCCACGCCGAGCACGATCCGGTCCGGCTCGAGGGTGTCCTTGACGGCGAAGCCTTCGCGGAGGAACTCCGGGTTCCACACCAGCTCGGCCTCGGCCCCGACGGGGGCGAGGTCAGCGAGAGCGGCAGCCATGCGGCGGGCGGTGCCGACGGGCACGGTCGACTTCCCGATGATCGTGGCTGGGCGGGTCAGGTGGGGTGCGAGCCCGGTGACCGCGGCCTCGACGAAAGAGACGTCGGCGCCCATCGAGGAGGGCAGCTGCGGCGTGCCGACGCAGAGGAAGTGCAGGTCGGCGAAGGCCGCAGCCTCCTCCATCGAGTCGGTGAACCTCAGCCGTCCCGCGGCGACGTGCTTGGCCAGCAGGTCCTCGAGGCCAGGCTCCCAGAACGGCACGCGGCCGGCGGTCAGGAGGTCGCGCTTGCGCTGGTCGACCTCGACGCCGAGCACGTCGTGGCCGAGCTCGGCCATGCAGGCGGCGTGCGTCGCGCCGAGGTAGCCACAACCGATGACGGTGATCTTCACGCGCTCACCCTAGGAGTTGCTGGTGGTGCCGGGCGTCAGGGCGGTGGCCAGGCGGTGAACGATCTCGGTCAGGCGCTCGGGCGAGGTCGCGATGTTGAGCCGGACGTGCCCGGTCAGCCCGGGCTGGTAGTCGTGCCCGGCGGCCAGCTGCACCCGGCCCCGCTCCAGCGCCACGGCGGCCGGATCGTCGTGGCCGTAGGCGCGCAGGTCGATCCAGGCGAGGTACGTCGCCTCGAGGGGCCGCATCCGGGCCTCGGGCAGGTGCTGCGCCAGCAGGCGCGCGAGCAGGTCTCGCTGCGAGCTGAGTCGCACGCGCAGGGCGTCGAGCCAGGCGTCGCCGTCGGTGTAGGCCGCGACCGCGGCGATCACACCGAGAGGTGACCACGAGTCGTTGCGGACCATCGGCACGTCGGTCAGGCGCCGGTGCGTCGCGGTGTCGGCGCTCACGATCTGCGCGCACCGCAGCCCTGCGGTGTTGAACGCCTTGGATGCGGCGACGACCGCGACCGCGTGGTCGGCCGTGCCCTCGATCGAGAGGTAGGGGACGTGCTCCGCCCCGGCCAGCACCAGCGGGGCGTGGATCTCGTCGGAGATCACCCGGGCGCCGTGGCGGACCACCACGTCACGGATGCCCTCGAGCTCGGTTCGGGTGAACACGCGTCCCCACGGGTTGTGCGGCTGGGTGAGCAGCAGCGTGCGGGCCCCGTCGGCGAAGGCCTGGTCGAGGCTGTCGAGGTCGATCTCCGCGCGCGGAGCGTCGGGGTCGAGGAGAAGATCGACCCGTTCGCGGCCGGTGACCTGGGCGACGTCGAGCTGGGGGCTGTAGGCCGGCCCGGGCATCACCATCGGCCCCGGCTCGGAGAGCACGTCGAGCGCCACGCGCACGCCCGCAGTCACGTCCACCACCGGCACCACCTGCTCCGGGTCGACCCGGTGGCCGAACTGCCTGCTCGCCCACCCGGCGTACGCCTCACCGAGGACGCCGCCCTCGGTCTCGAAGCGGGGATAGCCCGTGATGCCCGCCTCGATCGCGTCGTGCAGCGCCGCCGCCACCGGTGGCGCCAGCGCGTAGTCCATCTCGGCCACCCAAGCCGGGATCACGTCGGGGTCGGTCGTGCCCCACTTGAGCACCAGGCCACGGCGGGCTTCGTCGTCGGTGAGATCGCGGATCATGCGGCCGACGCTAGCCGTCAGAGCCCCGCGGCTACGCGGGTGCCCTGCTCGATCGCGCGCTTGGCGTCCAGCTCGACGGCGACGTCGGCGCCGCCGATCAGGTGCACGGAGGCGCCCGCGAGCACGAGGTCGTCGTAGAGCGACCGCACCGACTCCTGACCGGCGCACAGCACCACGTGGTCGACGTCCAGCACCTGGGAGACCCCGTCGACGGTGACGTGCAGGCCGGCGTCGTCGACCAGGTCGTAGGAGGCCCCGCTCACCTGCACCACGCCCGACTGCTTCAGCACGGCGCGGTGCGCCCAGCCGGAGGTCTTGCCCAGGCCGACGCCGATCGGCGTGGTCTTCCGCTGGATCAGCGTCACCTCGCGCAGCGGCGTGCGCGGCTTCTTCTCGGTCAGCCCGCCGGCGTGCAGCGACGGGTCGCCGACACCCCAGTGCGACATCCAGTCGTCCAGGTCCTCGGCGGGGTCGTGGGTCAGCCACACGCTGACGTCGACCCCGATCCCACCGGCACCGATGACAGCGACGCGACGCCCGGGGACGACCGCGCCGGAGAGCACCTCGGCGTAGGACACGACCTTCGGGTGCTCGACCCCGGGGAAGTCCGGCACGCGCGGCGTCACGCCGGTCGCCACCACCACCTCGTCGTACGACGACAGGGCGGCCGCCGACGCCGCCTCGCCGAGGCGGACGGTCACGCCGAGGACCTCGAGCCGGCGTGCGTAGTAGCGCAGCGTGTCGGCGAAGTCCTCCTTGCCGGGCACGGCCATGGCCAGGCGGAACTGCCCGCCGAGCGTCGCGGACTTCTCGAAGAGCGTCACCGCGAAGCCGCGCTCGGCCGCGGACACCGCCGCCGACAGACCGGCCGGGCCGGCACCCACGACCGCGATCGTGGCCGCGCGCTTGGTCGGCCCGAGCACCAGCGTGGTCTCGCGGCAGGCGCGCGGGTTAACCAGGCAGCTGGCCTTGCGGTTCGCGAACACGTGGTCCAGGCAGGCCTGGTTGCAGCCGATGCAGGTGTTGATCTCGTCGGCGCGCCCCTCGGCGGCCTTGGTCACGAAGAACGCGTCGGCCAGCAGCGGGCGCGCCATCGAGACCAGGTCGGCCTCTCCCGCGGCGAGGATCGACTCGGCCAGCTCGGGGGTGTTGATGCGGTTGGACGCGCAGACCGGCACCGAGACCTCGGCCTTGAGGCGGGCGGTGGCGGAGCGCCAGGCGCCGCGCGGGACCTGGGTGATGATCGTGGGGACGCGGGCCTCGTGCCAGCCGATGCCGGTGTTGAGCACGGTGACCCCGGCCTCCTCAAGCCCGTGCGCGAGCTCGACGACCTCGTCCCAGGTCTGGCCGCCCTCGACCAGGTCGAGCAGCGAGATGCGATACATGATCGGGAAGTCGGCACCGACCAGCTCGCGCGAGCGCCGCACGATCTCCAGCGGGAAGCGCATCCGCTTCTCGGCGCTGCCGCCCCAGGCGTCGCTGCGCTGGTTGGTGCGCTCGGCGAGGAACTGGTTGATCAGGTAGCCCTCGGACCCCATGATCTCGACCGCGTCGTAGCCCGCCTTCACCGCCAGCGCCACGGACCTCGCGAAGTCGGTCGCCGTGCGGTCCACGGCCCTAGTCGACAGCGCGCTCGGCTTGAAGGGTGTGATCGGGCTCTTGGTCGCCGACGCCGAGACGCTGAACGGGTGGTAGCCGTAGCGTCCTGCGTGCAGCACCTGCAGCGCGATCGCACCGCCCTCGTCGTGCACCGCGCCGGTCACGTCGCGGTGCCGCATCGCCTGGAGACGCGTGGTCATCTCGGAGGCGAAGGGCTTGAGCCAACCACGCTTGTTGGGCGCGTAGCCGCCGGTGACGATCAGGCCGACGCCGCCGCGGGCCCGCTCGGCGAAGTAGGCCGCCAGGGCCGGCAGGTCGCGCCGGCTGTCCTCGAGCCCGGTGTGCATGGAGCCCATGACGACCCGGTTGCGCAGCTCCAGGGTCCCGAGCGTGATCGGGCTGAGCAGGTGCGGATAGTCGGTCATGCGTGTGCCTCCAGGTATTCGGTGAGCCACTCGATCCAGAACTCCTCGACGCGGATGCCGCCGCGCAGCACGAGGTACTGGTCGAGCTCGAGGCCTGCCAGGTCGACGGGCCCGTCGGTGTAGTCGCGTTTCATCAGCTGCCGGTAGTGATCCAGCCGGACGTGGTGGTCGGCGAGGTTCGCGCGCACGACGTCCAGCACCGCCGCGCGGTCGCCGAAGGAGGCGCCCCGCAGCTTCACCGCCAGCTCGCTGCGCATGGTGTGCGTGTCCGTCGGCTCGGCGAGCCACGCGGCCAGCACGTCGGCTCCGGCCGGTGTCACGTCGTAGACCTTCTTGGCGGGCTTGCCGGTCTGCGCCACCTCGCTCACCGACACCCAGCCCTCGGTCTCCATCCGGCCCAGCACCTTGTAGATCTGCTGGTGGGTCGCCGGCCAGAAGTAGCCGATCGACCGCGAGAATCGCTTGGCCAGCTCCAGACCGCTGCCGGGCTGCTCGCGCAACGCGACGAGGAGGGCGTGGTCGAGGGCCATGGAGTGATCGTGGCAGGCCTATGCAACTAGTTGCAAGCCCTCGCTGGCCCTACGATTCCTGCATGCGCCTGCGTCGGACCGTCATTGCAACCCTGCCCCTCCTGGCCTTCGCCGCCGTCGCGTGCGCGCCGGTCGACGACGAGGAGACGGTCGCCGACCCGGCGCCGAGCAGCGAGTCCGACCGGGCGGGCACCGAGACCGAGGACGTCGACGCCTGCGCGACCGAGTCGCTGCCGACGCTCGAGGCGGGCACCCTGACGATCGGCACGGACTCGCCTGCCTACGAGCCCTGGTTCACCGACAACGACCCGACCAACGGCAAGGGCTACGAGTCGGCGGTCGCCTATGCCGTCGCCGAGCAGCTGGGCTTCGCAGCAGACCAGGTCACCTGGGTGACGGTCCCGTTCAACACCTCCTACGCGCCGGGTCCGAAGAAGTTCGACTTCGACGTCAACCAGATCTCGATCACCCCGGCCCGGGCCGAGGTCGTCGACTTCTCCGAGGGCTACTACTCCGCGGCCCAGGCCGTCATCGCCCTCAAGGGCTCACCGGTCTCCGAGGTCACGAGCATCGCCGACCTCGCCGACTACAACCTCGGCGCCCAGACCGGCACCACGTCGCTGACCGCGATCCGCGAGGTCATCAACCCGGCCAACGACCCGGCCGTCTTCGAGGACACCAACGCTGCCAAGCAGGCGCTGCTCAACGGTCAGGTCGACGGCATCCTCGCCGACCTCCCCACCGCGTTCTACATCTCGGCGGTGGAGATCCCCGACAGTGCGATCATCGGCCAGTTCCAGGTCGAGGACGGCGACGAGGAGGAGTTCGGGATGCTCTTCGAGAAGGGCAGCCCCCTCGTCGACTGTGTCGACGGCGCACTGGAGGCACTCGACGAGGACGGCACGCTCGACGCGCTCGAGCAGCAGTGGCTCTCCGACGTCGTGAGCGTCCCCGAGCTCCAGTGACCCTCCCGGGGAATCGCTCGTGAGCACGGTCTGGGCCCCGAGCGAACGCGAGCAGGAGCGGCGTCGGATCCGGAGGCGCCAGCGCGCCCGCTCGGTGCTGATCGCCACCCTGGTGACCGTCGGCGTGTTCGTCGGCCTCGGTGTCGCCGTCACGGGCTCGCCGGGCTGGCCCAGCGTCCAGGAGCTCTTCTTCAACGGCTTCCACGCCCGCGAGTCCTTCGACGCGGTCCTCGAGGGCTTCTGGATCAACGTCAAGCTCTTCCTGATCTGCCAGCCGGTGATCCTGGTGCTCGCGCTCGGCGTCGCCCTGGCCCGGACGGCGCGCTCCGCCTGGCTGGTGCCCGTCCGGCTGCTCGCCGCGCTCTACACCGACGTCTTCCGCGGCATCCCCACGATCCTGCTGGTGATCCTGCTGGCCTTCGGCGTGCCGGCCCTGCGGCTGGAGGGGCTGCCGACCGACCGCCTGTTCTGGGCCGGCGTCGCCCTGGTCCTCTCCTACGGCGCCTACGTCGCCGAGGTCTTCCGCTCGGGCATCGACTCGATCCATCCTTCGCAGATCGCCAGTGCCGAGGCGCTGGCGCTGAGTCGCGCGCAGACGATGCGCCACGTCGTCGTGCCGCAGGCCGTGCGCCGCGTCGTACCTCCCCTGCTCAACGACTTCGTCTCCCTGCAGAAGGACACCGCGCTCGTGGCGGCTGCCGGTGTCTTCGACGCCGTCTTCGCCGCGCGCGACTACGGCAACTTCAACTTCAACTACACCCCGCTCGTCGTCGTGGCCGGCTTCTTCGTCGTGATGACCGTGCCGCTGGCGCGCCTCACCGACTGGCTGCAGCGCCGCTACGCCGAGCGCGAGAGGGCCGGTGCCCGATGAGTGCCCTGCTGGAGGTGCGCGGCGTCCGCAAGTCGTACGGCGACCGCGTGGTCCTCGACGACGTCTCGCTCGACGTCGCGGCTCACGACGTCATCTGCCTGATCGGCTCGTCCGGCTCGGGCAAGTCGACCCTGCTGCGCTGCATCGACCTGCTCGAGGACATCGACGACGGCGTGATCCGCTTCGACGGCAGCGAGATCTCCGACCCGCGGGTCGACCCGCGTGAGGTGCGCCGCCAGATCGGGATGGTCTTCCAGGCCTACAACCTCTTCCCGCACCTGAGCGTGCTCGACAACTGCACGCTCTCCCCGCGCCGGGTCCACGGGCTCTCCAAGCGTGAGGCCGAGGACCGCGCCCGCGACCTGCTGGCGACGTTCGGCCTGTCCGACCACGTCGACAAGCACCCCGACCGGCTTTCCGGTGGCCAGCAGCAGCGCGTCGCCCTGGTCCGCGCGCTGTGCACACGTCCCGCCCTGCTGCTCCTCGACGAGATCACCGCGGCACTCGACCCCGAGCTGATCGGCGAGGTGCTCACGATCGTGCGGCAGCTGGCCGAGCGCGGCACGACGATGGTCCTCGCGACCCACGAGATGAGCTTCGCCCGCGAGGTCGCCACGTCGGTCTGCTTCCTGTCCGAGGGCCGGATCCTCGAGCAGGGGCCACCCGCCGAGATCTTCAGCAACCCCCGCGAGGAGCGCACCCGCCAGTTCCTGCGCCGGGTGCTGCCGAGCTGACGCTCGAGCCAGGTCGCGGACGAGCCGGTGACGTTGACAGTGGTTCTGTCATCATCGGCGCCATGAGCATTGAGCTGGGCAAGGGAACCGGGCCGCTGAGCGGCGTGAAGGTCGTCGAGATCGCCGGGATCGGCCCCGGGCCGCACGCGTGCATGATCCTCGCGGACCTCGGCGCCGACGTGATCCGCATCGAGCGGCCAGGAGGGCAGATGCTCGCCGGCGGCGCCACCATGCTGCTCAACCGCGGCCGCCCGAGCGTTGCGCTCAACCTCAAGGACCCGGAGGCGGTCGCCACCGTCCTGGCGCTGGTGAAGGACGCCGACGTCGTCGTGGAGGGCATGCGCCCGGGCGTCACCGAGCGCCTCGGCCTCGGCCCCGACGACTGCCTGGCGGTCAACGAGCGCATCGTCTACGGACGGATGACGGGCTGGGGGCAGACCGGTCCGCTGGCCACCGCGGCCGGCCACGACATGAACTACATCGCCATCACCGGTGCCCTGTTCGGGCTCGGGCAGGACCCGGCACGCCCGCACTTCCCGACCAACCTCGTGGGCGACTTCGGCGGCGGGTCGACGTACCTCGTCATCGGCATCCTGGCCGCGCTCCTGGAGTCGAAGCTCTCGGGCAAGGGCCAGGTCATCGACGCGGCCATCGTCGACGGCACCGCCCACCTCAACGCGATGACCTCGGCCTTCCTCGCCAGTGGCGGCTACACCGAGGAGCGCGGGGCCAACCTGCTCGACGGTGGTGTCCCGTTCTACGACATCTACGAGACCTCGGATGCCAAGCACCTGTCTGTGGGCGCGCTCGAGCCGCAGTTCTTCGACGCGCTGGTCACCATCCTCGGGATCAAGGACACCTGCCCCGGCCAGCACGAGCCCGACCGGTACGACGAGATGCGGGCCGTCCTCACCGAGACCTTCGCGTCCCGGACGCAGGCGGAGTGGGTGGAGACCTTCGAGGGCACCGACGCGTGCGTCGCGGGGATCATCCCGATCAGCGAGGCCGCCGAGCACCCGCACCTCAAGGCACGCGGCACCTTCGTCGAGAAGGACGGGATGGTCCAGCCGGTCCCCGCGCCCCGCTTCTCCCGCACCGAGCCGACGCTCACCCTGCCGCCGTCGCGCGAGGCCGGCGAGCACACCCGCGACGCGCTCACCGCCTGGGGCATCGGCGACGTCGACGGGCTGATCGAGCGAGGAGTCGCGGTCCAGGTCTGAGGTCGGCTGGCTCCACGGTCTAGCCGTTGAGCTCCTTGCGCAGGGCGATGACCTCGGCGAGCGCCTGCTCGGCGGTCTGCGTCGCGATCGTCAGCGCGCGAAGCAGCGTCGCGACGTCGACCTTCTGACGCACGGCCGGGCTCCGGCCCGCCTCGTCGAGGTCGAGACCGAGGTCGCCGATCAGGCGCAGCTGCTCCTGGAGCTCGGCCAGGCTCTGGTGGCCGGTCCGCGACGCGATCCGGGTGTCCCGGTCTGCCTGGGCCGCCGGCGTCCTGCTGACCTTGAAGAGACCCATGGCGGGCTCCGTCCTGGGATGGTCGTTCCCCCGAGGGTCGGGTGTCCGCAGCCTAGGTGCTGCCGCGCGCGCCTACGCTCGTCGGATGTCCGTCGACAGGTCGATCATCCGCGTCAAGGCCATGCTGCTCGCACCGAACCCCGCCCGCACAGCCCATGCTGTGAGCCTCAACCCGCCGACTGCGGAGAACCCGGACGGCTACCACCGGCTCATCGGTGGTGGCGTCGACCTCGGCGAGACCGCGCGTGCCGCAGTGCTGCGCGAAGTGGATGAAGAGCTCGGTGCTGTGGTCCGGGACCTGAGGTTCGTGGCGGCGGTGGAGAGCATCTTCCGGATCGACGGCGTGCTCGGACATGAGGTGGTGTTCCTCTACTCCGGTCGGCTGGACCCTCAACCCGCCTCGTCGGACGCGACTCTCACGGAGAGCGACGGGAGCATCGTGCCGGTGGTGTGGCGTCCGATCGACGACGCTGAGGAGTCCTTGCCGTTGTATCCCGCAGCCGCGGTTCCGTGGGTGCAACGGCTCGCCGACGAGCACCTCAGGGGTCGGTGAGGTCTCTTGTGCCGGTGGGGGTGACGAGCATCGTTTGGCCGTGGGGTTCGTGCCAGAGGAAGGTGCCGGGGGTGAGTTGTTGGTAGGTCCAGCCGGCGTGGGTCTTGAGC
>NZ_FOQG01000023.1 GCF_900113685.1 Nocardioides psychrotolerans | reverse complement strand
CGTGATGACCGACCGCACCCTCTTCGACACCTCCCACGAAGCAGCCCACCTGCCCGGCTACGGCCCCGTCCCCGCCTCCTGGGCCAGGGCCTTGACCCACGACGCCCTGGACGGTGCCCAGCTCTGGGTCCGTCGGCTCTACACCACCCCCGGCACCGGGTGCCTGGTCGCGATGGACTCCCAGGCCCGCCTCGCACCGAAAGGACTCGCGAGGTTCATCGCCCGTCGCGACATGGACCTGTGCCGCACCCCCTGGTGCGGTGCCCCGCTCGCCCAGACCGACCACATCACCGACTGGGCTGAGGGCGGCCCCACCACCGTGACCAACACCCAGGGCCTCTGCACCAGGTGCAACCTCGCCAAACAAGCCCTCGGCTGGCGCGCCAGGACCCTGCCCGGCACCGGACGCACCAGGCGCCACACCGTCGCCACCACCACCCCAACCGGGCACACCTACCAATCCCGCGCCCCAGCACCACCCGGCCACATCGACATCGGCACACCCCGCGAGCAGCTCCTCCACGACCTCATCGCCGGAGGTTCATCAGGCCTGCGCGTAGGCGCGCGGTCTCGTCGTAGAGTCGCTCGTCGTGAGCCGCCTCCTCCACCTCAACGGCCCGCCCGGCATCGGGAAGTCCACGCTGGCCAGGCTCTACGTGGCCGACCACTCAGGCGTCCTGAACTGCGACATCGACGTTCTCCGGACCCTCGTCGGTGGCTGGGAGAGCGACTTCGGCGAGGCCGGTGCGCTCATCCGGCCCGCGGCGCTGGCCATGATCGAGGCCTACCTCGCCCGCGGCCACGACGTGGTGCTCCCCCAGATGTTGACCAACCCCACCGAGCTGGCGCGGTTCGAGGCGAGCGCCACCGCCGTCGGCGCGCAGTTCGTCGAACGCTTCCTCATGGACACGCCTGCGGCCTCCGTGGCGCGGTTCCACCGCCGCGGGGCGGATCCAGGGGCGGAGGCGCACGACCCGTGGCACGACCAGATCCGGGTGATCGTGGCAACGAACGGCGGGGACGAGGCGCTGACCCGGTCCCACGAGGCGCTCGAACGCCTCCTGCCGCAGCGCCCCGCCGCGGTCGTGATCGCCAGCGCCGACGGCGAGGTGGCTGAGACCTACCGCTCGCTTCTCGAGTCCCTGGGCTGAACCGCAGGACCTGGGCTGGGCAGCGAGCGTAGGAGCCGGCGGAGGTACAGCGAAGGCAACGACAGCGGCCGCGACGTCGTCATGAAGCCGAGCCGTCGCACCCCGGTCGGCGACCAGCCACCAGCTCGACCCCGGCGTTGTCGTGATGCCGAATCTTGCGCTGACGCTACTCGTGACCGGCCCCGGTGAAAAACCTCTTGAACCGCGAGCCCCGCCGACCTACCGTTGTGGCACACGGGAAAAGGAGGTGGTCCAAAGAATGATTTCTTTGAGGACGCGTGAGGTGGCTGCCCGCTAGCAGCCATGCACCATGTCGGGCCGGAATGCCCGACCTGCTGCTGGCGAATTCCTAGCAGCTACCCGACCCGCAGGTGATCCGGCTACACGTCCGCCGGAGCGGTCTCTCCGGAGGCCACGCCTGCGGGTCGTCCCATGTCCGAACCAGGTGGCTGCCCGCCACCAGCTCGTACGTCGGACCCGGGCGCCGGTGCCTCTGCCGGCCCCCAGGTCACCAGCGAGCCGACCATCGACAGGGCGGCCCAGGTGACGACCACGGCCGCCAGGTAGCGGATGACGGCGACGTCGAAGGGCACGGTCCCGGTCATGGCGGTATGCCACAGGGCCGGTGAGGCCAGCACACCTGCCGCGACCAGAACGGGCAGGGAGAGCAGTCTCATGCGGTCACTTCCATCATGCGCTCACCGGTCACGATGCCGACCGACCGGATCTGCGCGTTGCCGTTGAGCTCGGAGTAGGACAGGACGGGGAGCCGGTCGACCGCCAAGGTGACCATCCGGTGCACGGCCGCCCGGACCTGCGGGGCGCACACGAGCACCGGACGGATGTTGCGGTTCTCCGCGTCGACCAGCAGCTGCGACAGCGAGCCGAGCACGGCCTGGGCGGTGGCCGGGTCGAGCACCACGGTCATGCCGCTCTCGGTGGGCCGCAGCGACTCGAGGATGCGCTGCTCGAGCTGCGGCTCGAAGGAGATGACGTGCAGGGCGCCGTCGACGATGTGGGGAGCGACGATCGCCGGACCGAGTGCGGCGCGCACGGCGTGGACGAGGCTGTCGAGGTCCTTGCCGTAGGGGGCGCGTAGCGAGAGTGCCTCATAGATCCGGACCAGGTCGCGCACCGAGACCCCCTCGTCGAGGAGCGCCTGGAGCACCTGCTGCACCTCGCCGAGGCTCAGCAGGGCTGGCGTCAGCTCGTCGACGACCACGGGGTGGGTGCGCTTGACGACGTCGGTCAGCAGCCGCACGTCCTCGCGTCCCAGCAGCCGCGACGCGTGGACGGTCACGATCTCTGCGAGGTGCGTCGTGATCACCGCCGACCGGTCGACGACGGTCGCGCCGCTGAGCTCGGCCTGGCCGCGCAGGTCGGCGGCGATCCAGGTGGCGTCGAGGCCGAAGACGGGCTCGCGGGTCGGCGTACCGGGCAGGGAGCCGAGGTGGTCGCCGATGGCCAGGACTGTGCCTGGCGGTGCCTCGCCGCGGGCGACCTCGATGCCGAAGACCTTGACGACGTAGGTGTTCATCGGCAGCTCGAGGTTGTCGCGGGTGCGCACCGGCGGGATCACGATGCCGATCTCGGTGGCGATCTTGCGGCGTAGTGCCTTGACCCGCTCCAGCAGGTCACCGCCGGCGCCGGCGTCGACGAGGTCGATGATGTCGGCCGACAGCTCCAGACCGAGGGGGTCCACCCGGATCTCGGCGGCGAGGTGCTCGGGGGAGTCGTTGGACGGGCCGGCCGCCTCCAGCGCGTGGGTGGTCACCGTGGCGTCGTCGGAGTCCTGCTCGACGCGGGTGGAGATCAGCAGCAGCACACCGCCGGTGAGGATGAACGGGATCTTGGGCAGGCCCGGGATCAGGCAGAGCGCGAGCGCGGCGATGCCGGCGATCCGCAGCGGCAGCTGCCGTGCGGTGACCTGCCGGATGATGTCGGAGCCCATGTCCTGGTCGCCGACGCCACGGGTGACGATCAGCCCGGTCGCGACCGAGAGCAGCAGGGCCGGGATCTGGGAGACCAGGCCGTCGCCCACCGTGAGCAGGCTGTAGGTCGAGACGGCGTCGCCCGGGCTCATCCCCTTCTGGGTCATCCCGATGGCGAAGCCGCCGATCAGGTTGACCATCGTGATGATGATGGCGGCGATCGCGTCGCCCTTGACGAACTTGGACGCGCCGTCCATCGAGCCGTAGAAGTCGGCCTCGGCGTGCACCTCGGAGCGGCGCCGTCGTGCCTCGTCCTCGTCGATCAGTCCCGAGTTGAGGTCGGCGTCGATGGCCATCTGCTTGCCGGGCATCGCGTCGAGGGTGAAGCGGGCGCCGACCTCGGCCACGCGGCCGGCGCCGTTGGTGATGACGACGAACTGGATGATCAGCAGGATCACGAAGATGATCAGCCCGACGATCAACGAGCCACCGACCACGAAGTGGCCGAAGGTGTCGATCACCTTGCCGGCGTAGCCGTCGAGCAGCACCAGGCGGGTGGCGCTGACGTTGAGCGCGAGGCGGAAGAGCGTCATCACCAGGAGCACGGCGGGGAACGCCGCGAAGTCCAGGGGCCTCGTCACGTACATCGCGGTGAGGAGGATCAGCAGCGCGCCAGTGATGTTGACGGCGATCAGCAGGTCGAGGATGACGGCCGGCAGCGGGATCACCAGCATGACCACGATCATCACGATGCCGACCGGCACCCCGAGCTGGGTCAGTCGCTTGAGGGGCATCGGGTGCGCCTTTCAGGGTCGGCTGCGGATCCCGCCGTCCCTGGCGCAGCGCGACACCGTCCTGGCGTCGCAGTGCCTATCGGGTGGCGAGCACGGGACCTGAGGGGATCCGGCGGCGACCCGCGACGGGCACCGGCTCGAGGTCGGTCTCGTGGCGCGGGCTGCGGTGGGTGCCGCCGACGCGGCCGGTGTTGCGGCGGCTGATCACGAAGGCGAGGACCTGGGCGACGGCAGAGAAGAGCTCTGCGGGGATCTCCTGGCCGACCTGGGTGGAGGAGTAGAGCGCGCGGGCGAGGGGAACGTCCTGCACCAGGGGCACGTCGTGCTCGCCGGCCAGCTCGCGGATCCGGGCCGCGATCGTCCCGGCCCCGCGGGCCACGACGGTGGGCGCGCCAGCCTCGGCGTCGTAGCGCAGGGCCACGGCGACGTGGGTGGGGTTGACCAGCACCACGTCGGCGGAGAGCACGTCGGCCATCATCCGGCTGCGGGCCATCGCCAGCTGGCGCGAGCGGATCGCGCCCTTGAGCATCGGGTCGCCCTCCTGCTGCTTGTGCTCCTGCTTGACCTCCTCCTTGGTCATGCGGGTCTGCTTGCCGATCCGGCGCCGGTTCATCGCGTAGTCGGCGCCGGCCATGACCAGCCCCGCGACCGCGACGTTGCGGATCAGCGACAGCGCCTCGGCACCGGTCTGGCGGAGCATGAAGTCGATCGGCACCATGCCGCCGATCAGCGGCATCATCGAGGTGATGGCGCCCTTGACGAGCACGGCGACGAGAGCGCACTTGAGCAGCATCTTGGCGCCCTCCCAGAGCGCCTGGATGCCGAAGATGCGCTTGGCGCCCTTGATCGGGTCGAGCTTGGACCACTTGGGCTGGACGGTCTTGGTGGCCAGGAAGAAACCACCTTGCGCGAGCGCGGAGCTGACCCCGACGACCATGACGGCAGCTCCCAGCAGGACCAGGGCCTTGAACGCGTGGGCGGACCCCTGCCCGAGGAGCTGGAGCGCCTCGGAGGCGGTGGGGTCCTCGATCGTGCGCAGGGAGTCGATCATCAGGCCCTTGATCGCGTCGAACTCGCGGCTCATCATCGCCGGCATCGCCAGCCCGGCCAGGAGCATCGCGGCCCACGCCCCCAGCTCCTGGGTGCGGGGGACCTGCCCCTCCTTGCGGGACTCCTTGCGCTTCTTGGCCGTGGGCTTCTCGGTCTTCTCGTCACCGCTGCTCACTCATCCCACCTCCTCAGGATCCGCCGGCCATGGCGTCCATGGCCTGGAGCGCCATGTCGACCATCGTGCGCATGACGCCTGGCAGGACCGGGAAGGAGAGCCCGACCAGGAGCAGGGTGAGCCCGATCTTGGCCGGGAACATCACGTTGATCGCCTGGAGCTGCGGCGCGATCTTGGTCAGCAGGGCCAGGCCCAGGTCGGAGATGAAGAGCACCGCGATCATCGGTAGCGCGATCTGCACCGCGGTCACGAAGAACATCAGGAACGCCTTCGTCAGGACGCTGGCCGAGCCGTCGACCTCCGGAGTCTCGCCGATCGGCAGCAGCTCGAAGGTGCGCAGCAGACCGCCGATGACCAGCAGGTGCCCGCCGCTGGCGAAGAGCAGCATCGTGGCCAGCATCTGGTGGAAGGTCCCGAAGACGGAGTTCATGTTCATCCCGAGCGGGTCGAAGCCCTGGGCGAGGGAGAAGCCCCCGAAGACGTCGACCAGGCTGCCGGCGGCGGCGATCGCGCCCAGCAGCATCGAGGTCACGAAGCCCATCGAGATGCCGATCAGCGCCTGCGTCAGCACCGTCAGGAGCAGGCTCGGGCCGTCGAGCGGGATCTCGGACTCGGCCAGCACGGGTGCGACCGCGAAGCAGAGCCCCAACGACAGCACGACCTTCGCCATCGCCGGCACCGCCCGCGAGGAGAACGGGGGCACGACCGCGAGCCAGGCGACCACCCGCACCGACGCCAGCAGGAAGGCGACCAGCGGCTCGCCGGCGAAGGTGAGGGTCATCAGCCGAGGAGCGCCGGGATGCGCTCGTAGAGCTGCGTCGTGAACGTCATCAGCGTGTGCAGCATCCAGTTGCCGCTGATCAGCAGGGCGACGCCCACGCCGACCAGCTTGGGCACGAACGCGAGGGTGAACTCCTGGATCTGGGTCATCGACTGGAAGAGCGAGACGGTGAACCCGATGACCAGGGCGGTCGCGAGGACGGGGGCGGAGAGCTTGAGCGCGACCATCATGGTCTGCATGGCGATCTCGATGATCTCGGTGTCGGTCATCGGCTGCTACCCGTAGCTCGCCACGAGCGACTTGATGACGAGTCCCCAGCCGTCGACCAGCACGAACAGCAACAGCTTGAACGGCAGCGACACCATCACCGGCGGCATCATCATCATGCCGAGTGCCATCAGCGCCCCGGAAACGACGATGTCGATGACCAGGAACGGGATGAAGATGATGAACCCGATGATGAACGCCTGCTTGAGCTCGCTCAGCACGAACGCCGGCACCAGGGTCGAGAGGCCCACCTCGTCGCGGTTGTCGGGCAGCTCGCGGTCGGCGACGTTGGTGAGCAGCGTCAGCTCCTCGTCACCGGTCTGGTCGAGCATGAACTCGCGCAGCGGCACGATGCCGTCGTCGAAGGCCTGCGTCGTGGTCTTGTCGCCGTCGAGGTAGGGCTGCACGCCGACGTCGTTCATCTCCGAGAGCACCGGGCCCATGATGAACAGACTGAGGAAGAGTGCCAGCCCGGCGAGCACCTGGTTGGGCGGGGTCTGCTGGAGGCCGAGCGCGTTGCGGGTCAGCCCGAGCACCACCAGGATCTTGGTGAAGCTGGTGCAGGTGAGCAGGATCGCGGGCAGCAGCGACAGGAACGTCAGTGCCACCAGCAGCACCACCGACGTGCTCGGCTTGTCGGTGAGACCGCCGAAGTCCACGGTCACCGAGCCCGGGTCCCCCTGGGCGCCGGTCGGACCTGTCGGCCCCTGCGGGCCGTCCACGCCGGGCCCGTTGGTCGGCCGGTCGGTGGGCCCGTTGGTGGGAGCATCGGACGGGGTCGGCGTCTCCTGGAGGCGTACGCCGGAGGCCGCGTTCGTCGCGCCGTGGGCGGCGCTCGCCGAGGCGGGTGCGCTCAGGCCGAGCCAGATCGTCACTCCCAGGGCCAGCAGCACGAGCACCCTCCCCAGGGCTCGTCCTGTCCTGCCCCCCGGCCGACTCACGATGCTCTCCTCGAGAGGGCTTGGAGTGCTTGGCGCCAGGTCTGGGGCGAGAGCACGGAGCCGGCGAGGGCGCCGTGGGCGGGCACGGACACGGCCGCAGGATCGGCGCGGCGGGGTGCACGGCTGCGGGGAGCCGCGTGGCGACCGGCGGGCGCAGGCGTCGCGGCCGCAGGCGCGTCCTCCAGCTGGTCGTGCAGGAGCGCCGCGAAGCCGGGGGCCGAGGCGCTGGGTGCGCTCACCAGGTGCGCGATCGGGGCCATCTCGACCTCGCTGTGGCGGTCGGTGTCGCCGAGGCCCTCGAGCTCGTCAGGGTCCAGCTCAGCGAGCACGCGCACCTGCTGCTCGGTCGTGCCGAGGACCAGCACCCGGGACCCGATCGTGACGACGGTGACCGACGAGGTGCGGCTGAGGGCCTGGCGGTGCAGGACGCGGACCGGTGAGCCGGCACGGCCCTTGAAGCGCCGGGCCCCGAGGCGAGCGGTGAGCAGGAGCAACCCCAGCACCACGGCCAGGGAGAAGACGAGTCGGACGACGAGCTCGGTCATAGGTCAGCTCGCGGCCTGGTCGTCGAGGATCTCGGTGACGCGCAGGCCGAAGTCCTCGTCGACGACGACGACCTCGCCGCGGGCGATGAGCCGGCCGTTGACCAGCAGGTCGGCGGGGCTCCCGGCGGCCCGGTCGAGCTCGAGGACCGCTCCCGGAGCGAGGGCGAGCAGGTCGCGCACGGCCATGCGGGTGCGGCCGAGCTCGACGGTGACCTCCATGTCCACGCCGTGCAGCATCTCGATGCCGCGGTGGACCAGTGGGATCACGCCGGAGCCGGAGCCGGAGCCGGAGCCGCTGATCCCGCCGAGCGCCGTGGCGCCGAGGTCCCGCACGGATGCCGCCTCGCCGGTGGCCGCACCGGACGCCACCGGTGCGGCCCCCGCCGAGGTCCCACCCGCGGCCGCTCCGGGCGCCAGGAGGGCGTCGGGCAGGAGGAGTGCTGCAGCGATGCCGCTGCCGATCAGGGGCACGACGGTGAAGGGACCACCGAGGTCGGCGACGACCAGGGTGAGCTCGACCTGGGTGGCGGCCTGCGCCGAGGCGCCGAGGACGGCGGCAACGGCGTCGAGCGCCGGCTGCACTGCAGCGGCGAGGTCGAGCCCGCCGAGCGGGCTTGCCTCGAGCGCAGCGACGAGCTCGTCGCCCACCAGGACCGCGATCCGGCCACCGGCGACCGCGGCGACGGCCGCGCCGGCGAACGAGGAGACCACGTGCTCGGTGCCCGGCTGGGCGCCGCCGGCCACGAGCGGGGTCGCAGCGGGCAGGACCTCGGCCGCAGCCTCGCCGGCAGCGATCGCCAGGTCGTTCGGGTCGGAGGGGAGAGGGGAGGTGGTCATGAGGTCTCCTTCGGGGTGCTCACGATCAGGGCGGCCAGGCGCGGGCCCTGGGCGCCGGCGGTCGCATGGGCGAACGTAGTGTCCTCGACGGTGACGTCGAGGGGTGCGGAGGCCGGGTGGGCGAGGCGGAGGACGTCCCCGGGGCGGAGGTCGGTGAGGACGGCAGGGTCGACGCTCGTCGAACGGAAGCGCACGGTGACGTCGACGGGAACGGTCTGGAACTGCTCCTGGAGCAGGGCTGCTGCCTGGGCGCGCTGGGCGCGCTCGCGGTTGGAGACGGGAGCCGGGGCGGCGGCGGCGGTCAGGTGCGGCAGCAGGCCGCTGAACGGCAGGCACACGGTCATCCGGTGCGCCCGGTCGTCGATGCGCAGCTCGAGTCGCATCACGACCATCACGTCCGCGGCACCGGCCACCTGCGCGAACTGGGGGCTGTACTCCACACCGACCACGGTCGGCTCGAGACCGACGATGCCCGACAGCGAGTAGCGCATCTCGGCGAGCAGCCGGTCGATGAGGCCGCGGATGACGCCGCTCTCGATCTCGGTCAGGGGCCGCTGGGGCTGATCGCCCGAGCCGGGGCCGCCGAGCATGTGGTCGACGCAGGACATCGTGGCGTCCAGCGGGATCTCGAGCACCCCGACCCCGGGCATCGGGTCCGCGGAGAACTTGGTCATGTAGGTCGCGGCGCCGAGCGAGTCGACGTACTCCGCATAGCTGCGCTGGTCGATGCCGACCACCGACACCGCGCACACGCTGCGCAGGGCGGAGGTGAAGACGGTCGTGGCCTGGCGGGCGAAGCCGTCGAAGCCCAGCTGGAGGATGCGTTGGTGCTCGCGGGACAGCTGGATCGGTCGCCGGAAGTCGTAGGCAACGGGGTCCGCTGTCCGGGTACGACGCCGCCCGCGACCGCTCGCGGTGCCCGTGCGGGGCTGGGCGATGGTCGACGGCGGCAGGCTCACGTGAGGGGGATCGGCCCCCTGCTGGTGCACCTGAGCGAAACGCCCGTGACGGCTCCCGGTGGACCCGGGGTGGATCCCCCGGGGTGGATCCCCGGGGTGGATCCGGGCGATCGGCGACTACTGGGTCACGAACTCGGTGAAGTAGACCCCCATCACCTCCCCGTGGTAGCTCTCCTCGAGCGCGTGACTGAGCTCCTTCTTGAGCTTGTGGCGTCCGGCCGGCTTGGTCAGCTCCTCGGCGCTCCGCCCGCTGAAGATCTCGATGACCGCGTCCAGCGCCTTGCTGCCGTCGAGCTCCTCGGCGCCCTCGATCAGCTGCAGGGCCACGCCGATGCGCAGGTAGTGGCTCTCCGCGAGGTTGATCTGCACCGGCTCGAGGACCAGGACCTCACCCGGCACGGCTTCCGGTTCGGCCTCGCCGGAGGGTCGCAGCAGGAAGAACCACGCGGCGCCGCCCAGCAGGGCGAGCACCAGCACGATCAGCAGGATCTTCTTCTTCCCGCCCCCCTTCGCCTTCTCGTCGTCGGAAGCCGTGTCGCTCGGAGCCGGAGCCGTCTTGGTGCTCATGAGCCGTCTCCTTCCCGTGCGGCCGCCACGTCGTCCAGCATCGCCCGGGTCTCGGGCGGCAGCGACGAGAGGACGACCACGTCGACCCGCTTGTTGACCTCCTGCGAGCCCGGCAGGTCTGGGTCGACCAGGGGCTTCTCGTGGCCGTAGGCGGCCAGCATCAGCCGACTGCCGGGCAGGCCACCCACCTCGTCCAGCCGACGCAGCACCGTCAGGGCCCGGGCCGCCGAGAGGTCCCAGTCGGTGGCGAAGTACTTCGGCCTCACCTTCACCTGGTTGGTGTGACCGTCGACCTGCAGCGGCTCGTCGACGCCGGCCAGGACATCGGCCAGCGTGTCCACGACGTCACGGCCGCGGGTGCTCAGCGTGGCGAGGTCCGCCTCGAACACGACGTGGCGCGAGACCAGGCTCAGCACCAGGCCGCGCTCGTCGTAGGAAACCTGCACGTCGTCGGCCAGCCCCTTCTTGCGCAGGGCTCTCAGCACCTGCTCCTGGAGCTCCTCGAACCGGGTCACCTCGGCTTCGGCGTCCTGGCGCCGGCGTACGGCGTCCTGCATCGCCTCGGCCACCCCGTTGGAGGTCGACGCGAGCTCGACCTCGCTCAGCTCCTGAAAGTTGAGCGCGGGTGCCACCGGTGCCATCGAGGTCGTCCCGGCCTGGTCCAGGATGGAGGACGAGCCGTCCAGCACGGAGGTCGACTGGCCGAAGCCGGCCGCGAGTCCGTCCTTGAGTGCGTTGAACTTCCTCTGGTCGACCTGGCTCATGGCGAACAGCACGATGAAGAGCACCATCAGCAGGGTCACCATGTCGGCGTAGGTCACCAGCCAGCGCTCGTGGTTCTCGTGCTCCTCCGGCTCCTCGTGCCGGCGTCGCCTTGTCGACATCTCAGGCCGCCTCGGGGACCGTCTGACCCACGGGCAGCAGCGAGGTGAGCTTCTGCGCGATGACTCTCGGGTTGGAGCCGGCCTGGATCGCGGCGACGCCCTCGATGACGATCTCCATGCGGGCGGCCTCGAGCTCGCTGAGCCGCTTGAGGCGACTGCCCAGCGGCAGCCAGATGACGTTGGCGGACATGACGCCCCACAGGGTGGCGATGAAGGCCGCAGCGATCAGATGTCCTAGCTCCTCGGGCTTCGCGAGGTTCTCCAGGACGTGCACCAGGCCCATGACCGTCCCGATGATGCCGATGGTCGGGGCGTAGGCGCCGGCGTCGGCGAAGAACTTGGCGGACTGCTTGTCGGAGCGCTTCTTGGCGATCATCTCCGACTCGAGGATCTCGCGGACCTCGTCGGGGTCGGTGCCGTCGATGGCCAGCGTCACGCCCTTGACGAGGAACTCGTCGTCGATGTCCTTGAGCGAGTCCTCCAGGGCCAGCAGCCCCTCGCGGCGAGCCCGCTCAGCGAGCTGGACCACGGCTGGGACCACGTCCGAGGCCGGCGTGATGTTGCCGGTGAACGCGCGCTTGAGGGCGGCCATCGAGTTCTTGGCGTCCTGCATCGTGCCGCCGGCGAGCGTCACGAGCATGGTGGTGCCGAAGACGAGGAGCAGCGGCGCCGGGAGCATGAGGCTCATTGGGTTGCCGCCCTCCATGATCTGGGAGGCGAAGACGACGCCGAAGCCGACGCCGATGCCGATGGGGGTCGCGAGGTCCATCAGAACTTCCCCTCCGACCGGTTCTCGTGCACGTGCAAGGAGGGGTGGGGGGTGACGGACGCGAGCCGGGGCACGCTGTCCGCAGGGGGAGGGACGTCCTGGCGGGTGCGGGCCGCCTCGGGAGACACCCGGTCGTCGTCCGGCCAGACGTCCACCTCGCCGACCTGCACGTGGGCGCTGAGGGCGATGACCTCGGCACGGTGGTGACGGATCGCGTTGATGACGGCGTGGAGGCCCTCCGCGACGACGTACTTGGAGCCGTCGATGAGGGTGATCACCGTGTCGGGCGTGCTGTCGACGCGTTCGATCAGCTCGGAGTTGAGCGCGAACGCGGAGCCGGAGAGACGGGTCAGCAAGATCATGGGGGGAGCACCATCCTTAGTGCGGGTGTTCGACGGCCATCCGTGGCGGTCAGAGGTCTCATCGGTAGGGGAGGTATAGACCTGAGGGATCCGTACGACGGGCTGCGCGGCAGCGACTCGGGCAGCCCGACGCACGGACGTCTGCTGCTACCTCTTGATGTTGACCAGGTCCTCGAGGACCTGGTCGGAGGTCGTGATCACGCGCGAGCTGGCCTGGAAGCCACGCTGGGCGAGGATCAGGTTGGTGAACTCCGCGGCCAGGTCGACGTTGGACATCTCCAGGGCGCCGCCGATCAGGGTGCCGCGCTGGCCGGCGCCGGGGATGTCGATCTCCGCAGTGCCGGAGTTGGCGGACTCCCGGAACGACGTCTCGCCGACCCGCTCGAGGCCGTTGGGGTTGTTGAAGTCGGCCAGGGCCAGCTGGGCCATGTCGCGCTGCACGCCGTCGGAGAAGACGCCGCGGATCTTGCCGTCGGTGCCGATCGCGTAGGACGTGAGCTCGGTGCCGACGGGCACGGCCGGGGTGAGCCCGGCGGTGTCCAGCGTGACGTTGACCAGGCCGCCGGTGGCCACCCCCGCCGCATCGAGCGCGTAGCCCTGGACCCGGGCGCCCGCGGGGCTGACGAGCGCGCCGGTCTCGTCGAAGGTGAAGGCACCGGCGCGGGTGAAGATCTGCTGGTTGCCGTCCTGGAGGACGAACATGCCGTCACCCTGGATCATCAGGTCGGTGGCACGACCGGTCATCTGGGCCGACCCCTGGAGCAGGTTGGAGGCGACCGCGGCGACCTGCACGCCGAGGCCGACCTGGATCGAGTTGGTGCCGCCCTGGCTGGCGCTGGCGCCGGAGGCACCGGTGAGCATCTGGCTCAGCGTGTCCTGGAAGACGACGGTGCTGGACTTGAAGCCGATCGTGTTGGCATTGGCGATGTTGTTGCCGGTGACGTCGAGCATGGTCTGGTTGACGCGAAGGCCGCTGATGCCGGCGAAGAGTGAGCGAAGCATGGGATGTCCTCTCGGGCCCTCAGAGGGCCGGAACTGCCAGGGATGGGATCGTGGGGGTGGTCGGGGTGGTCGGGGTGGTCGGGGTGGTCGTGGTGCCGTCGGTGACGGACTGGACCTGGAAGATGGGGACCTCGACGCCACCGACGTCGAGGACCGGGCCTGAGGGTCCGAAGGTCACGCCGCTGACGAGGCCGCTCCCCTCGGTGCCGTCGCCCAGGGTGTAGGTGACCTGGCGGCCGACGAGCTGGGCGCCACCGAAGGCCATCTGGGCCCCGAGCAGGGCGCCGGTCTGGTCGGCGACGGACTGCATCTTCTCGAGAGCGGTGAACTGGGCCGACTGCGACAGGAACTCGCTGGTGTCGCTCGGGTTCATCGGGTCCTGGTAGCGCAGCTGGGCCACCAGGAGCTGCAGGAACATCTCCTTGTCGGCCGAGCCCGTGCCCGTCGTGGACGTGCTGGCGAGCATGCCTGTGGGCGGCGCCATGGTTTCGATTGCCGGGATGGACAACGCGTTCCTCCTCCTAGATGGACACGTCCAGGCCCGAGGGCCCGCGTGACGTGCGCAGCTCGACCGGTCTCGACGGGGTCGTCGGGTCCGGGCTGCCATCCCTGGCGGTGGTGTCCTCACGCGTCCGTGCGTGGTGATCGTGGCCGAACCCTCGTGGGGGCCCGGAGTCGCCGGCGCCGGGGCGGTCGCTCCCCGAGGGGACCTGCTCCCCAGCGGCGCGGGCGTAGGCGGCCGCGGTGTCGTCGCGGCTGGTGCTGCGGTCGAGCAGGCCACCCAGCCCGCTCGTCCCGGCGGCACCCAGGTCGCGGATGGTGACGGTGGCGTCGGCGCCGCCCAGCTCCAGGAGTCGGCGCAGGTCGGGGGAGCTGTGGAGCAGGGCGTCGCGCGCCTCCTGGCCGGCCGCCAGGCTCACCCGCACCGTTCCGGCGCGCACCGTGAGGGTCACCCGGACCTCGCCGAGCGAGCCGGGGTCGAGGCGCAGCGTCAGGTGGTGGGTGCCGGGGCCCGAAGAGGCGAGCCGAGTGACCTCGGGGAAGACCTGGCGCGTGACTGCTGCGGTGGCGGGTGGAGCGGCAGGTCGTTCGGCCGAGGCCCCTGCCGTCGGGCTGGTGCCCGTGACGCCGGCCGCTGCTGCTGCGCCGGGGTCGGCGGTCGGCGTGGGGGTGCTGGCCGAGTCGGCGCGTTGTTGCACGGTGGCGGGGGCCGGGGACGCCGAGTCGGCGCGTTGTTGCACGGTGGCTTCCGTCCTGGCCGTGCTCGTGGCCTCGGCCGCAGCGGCGGGTGCGTCTGCGGCGTCGCCCTCGGGTCGTCGTACGACGTCGGGGGTGGGGGTGGCCGGGTCCGTGACGAGCGGCTCGGGCGTGAGCGCCGAGTCGGCGCGTTGTCGCACGAGCGCGTCGGCCGTGCCGGTCGAGGTGGTCACCGGGCCGGTGGGCGCCGGCAGTGAGATCGCAAGCGGGACAGGCAGGCGACCGGCGAGCAGGACCGGCGGCATCGTCGTGCAACATTGCGCCGACTCGGCCTTGTCCTCTTCGGCAGGCTCGGTGGTGTCGTCGGGCGTCGGCTCGGCGGTGACACTCGGCGTCGGCTCGACGGGGGTGCCGGCGTCCGCGACGAGCGCTGCCACGAGAGCGCCGAAGCCCAGCCCCTCGGGCGTGGCCGCCGTGGTGGCCGCAGCACCGGCACCTGCG
This sequence comes from Nocardioides psychrotolerans, assembly GCF_900113685.1. GTDB lineage: Bacteria > Actinomycetota > Actinomycetes > Propionibacteriales > Nocardioidaceae > Nocardioides > Nocardioides psychrotolerans. The sequence continues at coordinate 37,710 of NZ_FOQG01000023.1, read as the reverse complement.
GCGCCGGGGGCGCCGGGGGCGCCGGGGGCGCCGGGGGCGACGACGGGGGGCGACATCGGGGCGATCGTCATCAGGCTGCCTCCAGCATCGACATGACGGAGCGCACGTAGTTCTGCGTCTCGGGGTAGGGCGGGATGCCGTCGTAGCGCAGCACCGCGCCGGGTCCGGCGTTGTAGGCCGCAAGTGCGAGGGGGGTGGAGCCGAAGCGGTCGAGCAGGTCGCGCAGCAGGCGGGCGGCGCCGTCGACGGCCTGCGTGGGGTCGAAGGAGTTGGTGACGCCGAGGCCCTGGGCGGTGCGGGGCATGAGCTGCATGAGGCCCTGGGCGCCGGCTGGGCTGACGGCGGTCGGGTCATAGCCCGACTCCTGCCTGGCCACGGCGGAGAGCAGGGCGGGTGAGACGCCGTACTTCTGCGCGGCGCCGTTGAAGAGCTCGGCGAACGGGACGCCACCGACAGCACCGCCCGTCGGTGCTCCGGCGCGGCTGACCGGAGCCGCCCCGCCCTCGGGCAGGATCCGGCGGATCGCCACGGGGGTCTCGTAGACGTCGATGACACGCACGTCGAGCCCGGTGCGCGGTGCCTCGATCATCTGGTTGTTGCCGATGTAGATGCTCACGTGGCTTACCGGCGACTTGAAGGCCAGGATGTCGCCCGGCTGGGCTTCCGCGAGCGATGCGACGGGTCGACCGGCGGTGGCCTGCTGGTAGGAGACGCGGGGGATGTCGATGCCGAGGTTCTTGTAGACGAGCTGGATCATCCCCGAGCAGTCGAGGCCCTTCTGCGGGTCGGTGCCGCCCCAGAGGTAGGGGACGCCGAGGTACTTGCGGGCCTCGGCGACGACGGCCTCCCCACCGACGCCCGCGCCAGCCGTGCCACCCGTGGTCGGTGCGGTGCTGGAGAGCGGGGGCGTGGTCGTCATGCCGGCCAGTGCCGCGGTGCCGGCGGTGGCGAGCGCGCCGCTGAAGGCGGTCGAGGCGGGCCTCGGCGGGGCGAGCAGCGCGAGCTGGCTCTGGATCATCGAGATCCGGCTGGTGACGTCGGAGACGCTCATGAGCGCCCCCCCGCCGTACGACGGAGCCACAGGCGCCCGGCGACCTCGTCGAGCTCGCGTGCCTCGTCGTGCGCGTCGACGGCCCGGCGCTCGTCGACGCGGCTCTCGAGGAGGTTGTCGACGGCCGAGAGGCGGGTCTTGTGCGAATGCCAGTGCGCGTCCGCGCTGGAGCGTACGACGGCGGCCTGGTCGGCCTCGCCCCGTCGATGGCTCGCGGCGTCGGTGAGCGCGGCGAGCGACGCGCGCAGCGCGACGAACTGCGCGGCATCGGTGACGACCCGGCTGCCGTGCTCGCGCACGCTCTGCTCCAGGTCGGCCACGGCCTGCTCGTGTTGGCGCTGCTCGACGATCGCCTGCTGCAGCCCGAGGCGGCTGTCGCGCTCGCGGACTGCCCGGACGCGCGACACGGCCTGCAGCCCGCGGTCCTCGGCGGCGCTCACGGTGCCACCAGTCCCTGGAGGCGCGCCCAGGTCTCGTCGAGCGGGGTGGCGGCGTCCATCGGCTGGCGCAGGAAGTCGTTGATCTCCGGCATCCGGGCGATGGCCGCGTCGGCGTCGGGGTCGGTGCCCGAGACGTAGGCACCGATCTCGACCAGCTCGCGGACCGAGCGGTGGGCGGCGAGCATCCGGCGCAGCTGGATCGCGGCCTCGCGCTGCTCGGGCGTCGTGACCGCGGAGGTCACCCGCGAGATCGACTCGAGCACGTCGATGCTCGGGAAGTGCCCGGCCGTCGCGAGACGACGGGTGAGCACGACGTGGCCGTCGAGGATCGAGCGGGCGGTGTCGCCGATGGGGTCCTGCATGTCGTCGCCCTCCACCAGCACGGTGTAGAGCCCGGTGATCGAGCCCGTGGGCGAGGTCCCGGCTCGCTCGAGCAGGCGGGGGAGCAGGGCGAAGACGCTGGGCGGGTAGCCGCGGGTCGCGGGCGGCTCGCCAGCCGAGAGGCCGATCTCACGCTGGGCCATCGCGACGCGGGTCAGGCTGTCCATCATCAGCAGCACGTGCTTGCCGTCGTCGCGGAACCACTCCGCGATCCGCGTCGCCACGAAGGCCGCGCGCAGGCGCTCGACGGGCGGCGCGTCCGAGGTGGCGACGACGACGACGGAACGGGCCAGGCCTTCGGGGCCCAGGTCGTTCTCGATGAACTCGCGCACCTCGCGGCCACGCTCGCCGACCAGGGCGATGACGGAGACCTCGGCCTCGGTGCCGCGGGCGATCATCGACAGCAGGCTGGACTTGCCGACCCCGGAGCCGGCCATGATCCCGAGCCGCTGCCCGGTGCCGCAGGGCACCAGCGAGTCGAGGGCCCGCACACCGAGCCCGAGCTGGCGGTCGATGCGGGGGCGGGCGAGGGCGTCGGGCGCTGCCTGCTCGACCCGTACGACGGGCAGGTCGCCGAGGGCGGGTCCCCCGTCGATCGGGCGACCGAGACCGTCGAGGACCCGGCCACGCAGCCGGTCGCCGACGTGGATCTGCAGGGGACCGCCGGTGTGGCGGACAGGGGCGCCGACCTCGAGCCCCGCGGTGTGACCGAGCGGGAGGCAGACGAGCCCTGTGGTGCTGCTGGCGGCGACCTCGGCGAGCACCGGGGTGGGCGCCAGGATCTCGAGCAGGTCGCCCACGGCGGCGCGCAGGCCGGTGACCCGCAGGTGCAGGCCGACCATCTCGCTGACGCGGCCCAGCCGCAGGGGAAGCATCGAGGCGCGGGCGCGATCGACGAGCCCGGCGTCCAGGAGCGCGGTCACGACAGCACCTCGCGGAGCCGCGCGAGGGCGGTCTCGATGCACAGGTCGACCACGTGGTCGTCGGCCTCGATGACCGCGTCACCGGGCTGCAGCGAAGGATCGCCCACCACGCGCACGCCCTGCTCCGAGAGCTCTCGGACGGCGGCCGCGTCGGTGACCGACGGGTGCAGGCGCAGCGTCACGGGCAGGCCCGCCGGCAGCACCGACAGCGCGCGCCGCACGACGTCCCCGCCGAGGTCGGGGGACAGTCGCAGCTCGTGCTGGACGAGGGCCTCGGTGAGCTCACGGGCAAGCAGGAGTGCCTGGTCCTCGACCCGGGCGCTGACCGCGGCGAGCGTGTGCTGGAGCGAGGCGGCGGCCCGGGTGAGAGCCTCGACCGCGGCGCGGTGCTCCGTCTCGCGGTGTGCCTCGGCGATGCAGCGCTGCTCCTCGGCCACCGTGGTGACGGCGGCCGCCTCGACGGCGGCCTCGCGCCGGCCCTCGGCCCACCCCACGGCGTACCCCTGGCTGCGGGCGGCCGTGCGGGTGCTCTCGGCGAGACCGGACAGGACCTGCTCGGTGACCGCGTCGCCGAGGACCGAGCGGTCCCCGAAGCGGGTCCACGAGCCCGAGCGCAGCTCGGGGGTGCCCATCGAGCTGGCCGCGTCGGCGCTCGCGCCGCGCAGGACCGCGGCCCCGGCGCCCGGCCCCGTGTCAGGGCGGGCCTCAGTCGACGAACTCATCGTCATTCCCTCGCCGGACCATGATCTGGCCCTGCTCCTCGAGCTGTCGGATGGTGCGGATGATGGCCTGCTGGGCCTCTTCCACCTGGGTCAGACGCACGGGCCCGAGCAGCTCGATCTCCTCGACCAGCGTGACGCCGGCGCGCTCGGACAGGTTGCTGGTGATCTTGTCTCGCACCTGGTCCGCGACACCCTTGAGCGCGAGCGCGAGCTCGGATGTGTCGACCTGGCGCAGCACTTGCTGGATCGACCGGTCGTCGAGGTCGACGATGTCCTCGAACATGAACATCCGGCTCTTGACCTCGTTGGCCAGGGCGGCGTCGAGGCTCTCGAGCCCCTCGACGATCTGGCGCTCGGTCGAGCGGTCGGAGCGGTTGATGATGTTGACCAGGGGGTCTAGGCCGCCGACGCGTGAGAGGTCGGACGGCTGGAGCATCGAGGAGAGCTTGCGCTCCAGGGTCGCCTCGACCGCGCGCACGATGTCGGGTGAGGTGCGGTCCATGACGGCGATCCGGTGGGCGACCTTGGCCTGCTGCTCGGGCGGGAGGCCGGAGAGCAGCAGCGAGGCCTTGTCGGGCGTCATGTGGGCGAGTACCAGGGCGATCACCTGCGGGTGCTCGTCGACGATGAAGGAGCGCAGCTGCGCCGGGTCCGCGCGGTGCAGGAACTGGAAGGGCATCTGCACGGCGGCCGCGTTGAGCCGCTCCATGATCTCCGCGGCGCGCTCGCTGCCGAGCGACTGCTCGAGGAGCTGCTGGGCGAAGGCGAGGCCACCCTGCGCGATGTGGGCCCGGGCGGTCATCAGGTCGCGGAACTCGGTGAGCACCGACTCGGTCTCGCCACCGCTGATGGAGTCGAGGCGGGCGATCTCGGCGGAGATCGCCTCGACCTCGCTGTCGTCGAGCTTGCTCATGACAGCGGCCGCCCGGTCGCGACCGAGCTGGACCAGCAGGATGGCGGCCTTGCGCACGCCGAGGCCGGCGAGGGTCGTGGTCATCAGGGACGCTCCACGAGCCAGCCGCGCAGCAGGGCCGCGACGTCCTCGGGCTGACGCTCGACCAGGGAGTTGAGCTCCTCGCGCAGCTCCAGGGTCTGGTCGTGCTCGGCCTGCTCCAGGGCGAGCGCCGCCGGCGGCATCTCCAGCGCCGAGGTGCGGGCCGAGGACTCCTGGCGCAGCTGCTCGACGACGTACGTCGTGGCCTTGTCGCGTGCCTTGGCCCGCTTGCGTCCGGTGATCCAGGCCAGCAGCAGCATCAGCACGACCAGCACGCCGAGGCCGATGTTGCGGTAGAGCGTGGTCTGCTCTGCCTTGGTGTTCGCAGCAGCCGCGGCCTTCAGCTCCTCGGCCGCCGCCAGCTCGGCGGTGCGGTCGAAGGGCAGCGAGGTGACCTGGACGGTGTCGCCGCGCTTGCGGTTGATCCCGACGCCGGCAGCGACCAGGTCCTGGATGTCGGTGGGCGAGATCTGCTTGGTGGTGGCGGTGTCCAGCACGACGCTGACGTGCATCGAGCGGATCGAGCCCGGCGAGGTCTCGCGGCGCTCGACGGTGCTGTCGACTGCGTTGTCCTCCGCCGACTGCTCCTTGACATAGCTCGAGGCGTCGCCGCCCGAAGCGGTGGTGTCCATCTGGCCGTCCGGGCCGACGACGCCGCCCACCTGGGTGGTGGCGTCCGGGCCGGTGTAGGTCTCGCTGCTGCTGCTCGCGGAGAGCGGCGGGGTGTCGTCGTCGACGGAGAAGTCGGTCGTCTCGACCACCGACTGGTCGAAGTCGAGGTCGGTCGTCACCTGCACGGTGGAGTTGCCCACGCCGACCACCCGGTCGAGCATGGACTGGAGCTGGCCGTGCAGCTGGTCCTGCATCGCCTCGGTCTGCTGGGTGCGGGTGCTCGAGGCCGCCGCGGCCGAGCCGTCGGGGGCGGAGAGCACGAGTCCCGTGGAGTCCGCGACCGTCACCTTCGTCGGGTCGAGGCCGTCGATGCTGGAGGCGACGAGGTGGACGACGGCCTGGACCTGGTCGGCGCCCAGGGTCGTGCCCGGGCGGGTGGCCACGAGGACCGAGGCCGTGGCCGGGTCCTGCTCGTCGGCGAAGACCTGCTGGGGCGGCAGCGCAAGGTGGACGACCGCGGTCTCGACGTCGTCGATCGCCTCGATCGTGCGGGAGAGCTCGCCCTCCATGGCCCGCTTGAAGTCGGTCTGCTCCTGGAACTGCGAGGTGGACAGGCCCTGGCTGTCGAGCAGCGAGTAGCCGTCGTCGCTGCTGGTCGGCAGGCCCTCACCGCTCAGGTCGATGCGGGTCGAGTAGACCAGGTCGCGCGGCACCATCACGGTGCCGCCGCCGCCGCCGAGCTCGTAGGGGACGCCGCTGGTCTCGAGCTGGTCGATGACCGCGGAGGCATCAGCGGAGGAGAGGTTGGAGTAGAGCGGCGCCATGCTGGGCGTGGCGGCCCACTTGAAGACCATGAAGCCGGCGAGCAGGAGCGCGGCGGTGCCGAGCACGGCCATGGCCTTCTGGCCGGTGGTGAATGTCGCGAAGGTGCGCTGGTACCTGGCCAGCGTGCGACCGAGCTGCTGCTTCATCAGACCTGCATCCGCATGATCTCGGTGAACGCCTCGACGGCCTTGTTGCGGACGGCGACGGTCATCTGGGTGGTCACGGTGGCCTCGGTGGCCGCGATCGTGTAGTCGTGCAGGTTCTGGAGGTCACCCGTGGCGGCCTTGACGGCCAGCTGGTCGCTGCGGTCCTGCACGCCCTCGAGGCGGTCGAGCCCGTCGAGCACCAGGTCGCCGAAGGAGGCGCCCTGGACGCCAGCGGCGCTGCCGGCCCCACCGACCCCGCCGGATCCGGCGGGGGTGCTGGGGACCTGCGGGGCGACGTACGGCGTGAAGCCCATCGCCTCGATGCCGGAGACACTCATCATCGACCCCCGATCGACAGGGCGCTGGAGTAGGTCTCCTGCGCGTACTTGGTGATCTGCACCGAGGCCTGGTAGCCGCGCTGGGCCATGATCAGCTGGCTCATCTGGCTCGACATGTCCACGGCAGGTGCCCGGACGTTGCCGTCGGCGTCGGCGAGCGGGTGGTCCGGGTCGTTGACGACCATGCCGGCCGCGTCGCTGAGGGCGATGCCGGAGACCTGGACGCCGCCGCCGGGACGTGGGGCGGCGGTGACCATCTGGGCCTGAAAGGCGTTCTCGCTGGTCGCCACGACGGTGTTGACGTTGGCGATGTTGTTGGCCAGCGAGTCGAGCCACGTCTGGTGCATGCCGAGGCTGGAGCCGGCGATGCCGAGCAGGTCGAAGGCGCCCATCACGCACCGGCCGAGATCCGCAGGATGTCGAAGCGGTCGCTGACCGCTCGCGTCATCATCTGGTACTGGAACTGCGACTGCATCGCGGCGACCGTCTCCTTGCGGAGGTCGACGCTGTTGCCGTCCGGCCCCACCGGGGTGTCGGTGGGCGTCGTGGCCACCCCGACCTGGCTGGGGTCACCCGACGTGATCGCGGAGCGCAGCGAGCTCTCGAAGTCGACGCTGGTGGCCCGGAAGCCGGGGGTGTCGATGTTGGCGATGTTGTCGGCGATCACGCGCTGACGCATCGACAGGCCGTCGAGTGCGGCGCCGAGGACCGAGGAGACGGCATCGGACGCGGAGAAGGCGGGGACGGACACAGCGAGCCTCTCGAGGTGGTCGAGTGGGTGCCGGTCCGTCGGCGTGGGGCGGGGCGAGCGATCCGTGCTCGCAGGGTTGATCGGTCCCGGGGTGGGGGACCTGAGGGAATCCGTGAAGATCCCGTGAGGGCCCAGACCGGGGGCTCAGCAGAGGACGATCGAGAGCCGTCCCGTGCCATAGCCCGCGATCTCCACGGCGAGGTCCTCGCGACGGCCCAGCGTCAGCGTCCTGACCCGTACGTCGGGTGGGAGCGGCGGGCCGGCCGGGTGCAGGTCGTAGAGCTTGACGTGCGGTGCGTCGTCGACGTTGAAGAGCGAGGCCGCGATGTTGAGCACCTCGTAGAGGTTGTCGCGCAGCGTCTCGTCGAGGGCCCCCTCCTCGAGCGCGGCGTCGGCGCTGCTGGGAGGCATGAGGGCCAGGGCCGCGGCGGCCCGGGCGGAGAACCCGAGGTCGCAGGCGATGACGGCCCGCAGCTGCAGCGAGTCGTCGGTGTAGAGCGCGACGCTCGCGGGCGTCGCGGGTCCGGGAGCGAGGGGACCGATGGGGCTGAGCGTCACGTCCTTGCCGAGGAGCCCGACCAACAGATCGCGCACGTCCTTGGTCACCGGCAGGTGCGTGTCGGTCGTCGTCATCGGTCTAGAGCCCGATGCCCGCGAGGGCCTCGCCGAACGCCTCGGGCGTGAAGGGCTTGGCGATCAGGAACGCGGCGCCGGCCTGCGCGGCGCGGGCGCGCATCTCCTCCGACCCCTCGGAGGTGACGAAGCCGAAGGCGACCTGGGAGCCGGAGGCGCGCAGGCTGGTGAGGACGTCGATGCCGTTCATCTCCGGCATGTTCCAGTCCGACAGCACCAGGTCGGGTGCCTCGCTGCGCACGAGGTCGAGCGCCTCCTGACCGTCCTGGGCCTCGACGATGTCGTGACCGCCGCGGCCGGCCTGACGCAGGGTGCGGATGACGATCTGGCGCATCACGCGGCTGTCGTCGGCGACGAGGATCTTCATGCTGACTCCTGCTTGTCGGTGGCGCGGGCGGGGACGTCTCGCCGGGCGAGCACGGAGACGCGGAGGGGGGACCCGGCCCAGGTGAGGTCCAGGCAGGAGACCTCGGTCAGGTCGGAGGGCGAGGCGATCGTGCCCCGGGCGACCAGCGGGAGCGACAGGGCGCTCGGCCCCGGCATCAGGCTCTTGACGTTGCCGCCGATCATGTTGACCAGCTCGCCGACCGCGTCGGCGACGTCCTCGGTGCTGAGGTCCTCACCGGGCGCGAGGCCCAGCATCCGCTCGGTCGCGGTCTGGGCGACCACGTCGGGGATCTCGACGGTCACGACGCCGTTCCAGGCGCCGGTCACGCTGGTGGCTGCGGACCAGGTCACCCCGTCGCCCAGCCCGGTGTCCGGAAGGGCGGGCAGGAGCGGGTCCTCGGGGCCGAGGAACGCCGACCAGACCTCGTCGACGACGGCGTGCAGGTCGGTGTAGGTGGGGCCTTCGAGGATCATGCCGGCACCTCCGCCACCAGGAGGCCGAGGAGCTCGAGCTTGTCGACTATCGCGTCGGGGGTGAACGGCTTGATGACGTACTCGTGGGCACCGGCGGCGAGGGCGCGCACGATCTGACCGTGCTCGCTCTCGGTCGTGACCATCATCAAGGTGACGTCGCGCCAGCGCGGGTCGTCGCGGACTCGCTGCACGAATTGGTAGCCGTCCATCACCGGCATGTTCCAGTCGATCAGGCACAGATCGGGCACCAAGCCGCCCTCCATGTGGTCGAGCGCGGCCTGGCCGTGCTCGGCCTCGGTCGTGTCGTAGCCGAGGTCCGTGACGATGCGTCGCAAGATCGAGCGCATGGCTCGGGAATCGTCGATGATCAGCGCGTGCATGGGGTCAGGCTCCTGTCGGGGTTGCCGTGGGGGTGGCGGCGGTCGTGTCGGTGGCGAAGGGGATCCGGAGGGTCATACGGCTGCCCTCGTCGGTGCGGTGAGTCCGAAGGCCCCTGCCGCTGGGACCGGGCGGTGCACCTGCACGCGGCCGACGGCCTCGCGCTCCCAGCTGTCGGTGAGGTCGAGCGTCGTCTCGGACGAGCCGAGCAGGAGCGAGCCCCCAGGGGCGACCCGCGCGTGCACCCGGCGCAGGATGTCCCGCTTGGTGTCGAGGTCGAAGTAGATGAGGACGTTGCGCAGGAAGACGATGTCGAACGTCGGCAGCGGCGGGAACGTCGTGGCCAGGTTGAGGTGCTGGGTGGTGACGATGCGCCGCAGGTCGGCGGAGACCTCCCACTCGCTGCCGACCCGGGTGAAGTAGCGCACCAGGTGGGTGGCCGGCAGGCCGCGGTTCATCTCCACCTGGCTGTAGCGCCCGGCCTTGACCCGTCCGAGCATCGCCGTGGACACGTCGGTGGCGAGGATCTCGGCGGTCCAGCCGAGGGGCAGGTGCTGGTCGAGCAGCATCGAGAGGCTGTAGGCCTCCTGACCGCTCGAGCAGGCCGCGGACCAGATGGAGATCTTGCGCGTGGCCTGCCGCGCGGCGATGGCCTGCGGCAGGAGCACGTCGGTGAAGGCCTGGTAGGGCGCGTTGTCGCGGAACCAGGATGTCTCGTTGATGGTCAGGGCGTCGATCGCCTTGCGGCGCTCGGCGGCATCGGTCATCAGGCGACTCACGTAGACGTCGACGTCGGAGTCCCCCGCCTCACGAGCGAGGGGGAGGAGTCGTGCCTCGACGAGGTACTCCTTGCCCTGCTCATAGAGCATGGAGGTCTCCCGACGGACGAGGTCGGCCACGTAGTGGAAGCTGGACTCTGCGATGCTCACGAGCCACCCATCGGGATCCGCTCGACCATCCTGAGACGTATCGGGGTGGGAGTTGGGTGTTGTCCTCAGTCGGAGCACCGGTGGGCCGATCTGCCCCTCGTGATCAGAGTTCTGGTAGTCGACGACTCATCCGTGCTGCGCCGCCTCATCACCTCGGTGCTGTCGCAGGACCCCGCCATCGAGGTCGTGGGAGCCGCGCGCGACGGGCTCGAGGCGATCGAGATGGTCGATGCCCTGTTGCCCGACGCGGTGACCCTGGACGTGGAGATGCCTCGCCTCGACGGGCTCGGTGCCCTGGCGGTCATCCATCCGCGCCACCCCCGGCTGCCGATCATCATGTTCTCCACACTCACCGAGCGCGGTGCCGCGAGCACGCTCGAGGCCCTCTCCAACGGCGCTTCCGACTATGTGACCAAGCCGAGCAACACCGGCTCCATGGCCGAGTCGATGACCGAGGTGCGCGAGCAGCTCGTGCCGCGCATCAAGGCGCTGGCCGGCGTGCGCCGGGTCGGCGCCGCGCGCCCCGTCGTACGACGTCAGCCGGTGCCGCGCCACGCGCCGTGCCGGCTGCTGGTGATCGCCAGCTCGACCGGTGGTCCCGACGCGCTGGCCCAGGTGCTGGGCGCCCTGCCGGGCGACTTTCCCGTGCCGGTGCTCGTGGCCCAGCACATGCCACCGGTCTTCACGACCATGTTCGCCGCCCGGCTCGACCGGGTCTCCGCCCTGTCCGTGCGCGAGGCCGTCGACGGCGACCTCGTCGTGGCCGGCCAGGTGCTCGTCGCTCCGGGGGACCGGCACCTGCGCATCTCGCGGGTCGCAGGCATGGTCCGGGCCCGGCTCGACGACGGGCCGAAGGAGAACTTCTGCCGGCCGGCGGCTGACCCGCTCTTCCGCTCCGCCGCCGAAACGTTCGGAGACGGGGTCGGCGCGCTGGTGCTGACCGGCATGGGTCACGACGGTCTCGCCGGCTGCCGTGAGATCGCGGAGCACCAGGGCCGGATCCTCGTCCAGGACGAGGCGAGCTCGGTCGTGTGGGGGATGCCGGGCGCCGTGGCCAACGCGGGCCTGGCCGACGAGGTTGTGCCGCTCGGCGAGATCGCCCAGCGGCTCACGTCCCTGATGGCCGGCATGCTCAGGCGCTGATGTCGAAGTAGACCGGCCGGCTCCGGTCGCGCGTCGACACCCGACCGACGTTCTCGGCGAGTGCCTGCTGGCGGCCCGTCGCGCCGAGGCGTTCGGTCAGGCTCACCAGCAGCTCCTGCTGGCGGGTCAGGAGCTCGGTCGCTCGCCCGCGCAGGTCCTCGGGGACCGGGCCGGCGAGGCTCGGGACCTCCCACCCGTCGGTGCGCAGCAGGCCGTCGGTGGCGAAGGCCCGCTCGGCGCGCATCACGTCGAGCTCGAGGCGGTCCAGCTCCAGCTGCCAGCTCTCGAAGTGCGTGTCGATCTGGCGCACGATTCCTCCGCGGTCGACGAACACGACGACCTCACCCCGCCAGGACGGACTGCTGGGCGGCCTGGCACCAGGTGGCGCACAGGTCCATGACCAGGTGCAGGCACCCCTCGGTGATCGCGGGATCCTTGCTGATGTTGGCGCGGATGAGCTGGGTGTGGACGAAGTCGTAGATCGAGGCCAGGCCCGGTCCGCCCTCGAAGTCGTCGACGCGCAGGCTGCTGCGCAGCTCGAAGACGATCTCCTGGGCGTGGATCAGCTGGCGGTTGGCTTCCTCGATCGAGCCCTCGCGCTGCGCCTCGAGCCCACGACGTACGTCGAGGACGAGGCGCTCGCAGAGCATCACGAGGAGTCGGGCAGGGCTGGCGGTCGCGACCGATGCATCCATGTATGCGGCGCGCGCTGTGGTGTTCATGGGGTTGCCTTCCTTAGCGTTCCCGTGCGGACAGGTGGAGCGGTGGTGCGGTGGTGCCGTCTGAGGTCAGCCGGAGCTGTTGGTGGGCAGCGAGGAGAGCTGCCCGGCCAGCCACGAGGACTGGCTCGACATCTGGTTGAGTGCCGTCTCCAGCGCGGTGAACTGGCGGGTGAGGGAGATGCGCCTCAGCTCGAGGCGCTGGTCCCAGTCCTCGATGCTGTCCTTCATCCGGGTGATCCCGGAGTTGCGGCCGGTGATGGCGGCGGTCAGCGTCCCGTCGATCGGGTCGCTGGCACCCTTGGTCACGGTGGCGACGCGCTCGGCGAAGCCACCACCGGCCGTGGTGAACTGCTCGGCGACCCCGGCGGGGTCGGCGGCGTAGGCGCCGGCGAAGGTGGCCGAGTCGAAGGTGAGCTTCCCGAAGCGGTCGACCTCGATGCCGAGGTCGGCCATCGAGGAACCATCGGTGGGGAACACGCTGTCGAGGACCGTGCTGCGCAGGGACCGCACGTTGGCGTCGCCCATGAGGGGGCCCTTGGCCTTGGTCGCGGAGCCCGAGGCGGACTGCGTGTCGATGTCGGTGAGCAGAGCGTTGACGGCGTCGACCAGGGCCTTGACCGAGTTGCTGACGCCGGCGGCGTCGCGCGTGACGCTGATCGTCGAGACCGTGCCGATGGTCGTGTCCGGAGCGACCGTCAGGGTCAGGCCGGGCACCACGTCGGTGAAGGTGTTGGTGGTCGAGCCGACCGAGATGCCGGCGCCGATGTCGATGGCGGCGTCCGTGCCGCTGCGCACCGTGGCGCCGCCAAGCAACGGGCTGAGGTCCTGGGCGGTGAGCGTGAAGTCCTGGGCTGCTCCCGTGGCCGACGACTCGACCAGCAGCCGGTACTGGCCGTCGGAGACGCGGACGGCTGCTGCGCGCAGGCCGGTCGCGTTGTCGGGATCGTTGATGGCGGCGACCAGGCCGGCGAGCGTGCCGTCCCCGGAGTCGATGTCGACGGGGGAGCCGTCGAAGCGGTCGAGCCGCACGATGTTCGAGGCGCCGGTGACCTGGTCGGTCAGCGCGGCCGAGGTCGCGAAGCCCAGCTGGTGGGTCTTGGCGACGGCGGTCACGGTCACGGTCAGGTTGGTGGGCGCGAGGTTGCTCCCGGTGGTCACCTTGACGTCGCTGTCCGACGAGGACGAGACGAGCGGTGCCCAGGCGGCGGGCTTCGCCAGCGCCTCTGCCCTGCTGGACAGGACGGCGACCTTGGTGTTGAGCGTCTGGAGCGTGGTGACGAGCGACTGCTCCGTCGCGACGCGAGTCTTGAGCCGACTCTGCGGGATCGCCTCCAGCTGCATGAGCTGGTCGATGATGCTGGCGGTGTCGAGGCCGCTGGAGAGGCCGCTGATGCTGGTGGTAGCCACGATGTCCTCCTGCCCTGCAGATGTGGCGTTCCGGGTGGGGGCGAGCTGGGGGGGTGCCCGCCCTCACCCGGACGATGGATGGTGCGGTGCTGCCGCAGAGGCCCCGGACCGATGGTCCGGGGCCGTGCGATCAGCCTCGCAGCAGGCTCAGGACGCTCTGCGGGGCAGAGTTGGCCTGGGCGAGCATCGCGGTGCCGGCCTGCGACAGGATCTGCGCCCGGGTGAACTGCATCATCTCCTGGGCCATGTCGGTGTCGCGGATCCGGCTCTCGGCGGCCGAGGTGTTCTCGATGGCCACGTTGAGGTTGTTGATGGTGTGCTCGAACCGGTTCTGCACCGAGCCCAGGTTGGCGCGAGCGGTGGAGACCGCCTTGATCTGCGTGTCGATGGCGTCGATCGCGTTGCGGGCGTTGGAGGCGGTGTTGAACGAGATGCCACCGGCGACGGCCGCGCCCGCAGCACCACCGGTGCCCGGGGCGGTCGTGGCCAGCGTGCCGCCGTTGGTGGCGTTGACGACGAGCTCGTTGTCCTGGTTGACCGTCGCCCGGAAGCTGGCGGCGAAGCCGGAGTCGCCGTTGAGCTTGTCCGCGACCTGGTGGACGGTGTCGAGGCTGCCGGCCGCGCCCATGGCGACCGTGGACGTCGCAGCGACGCCCGTGGTCGTGAACGTCCAGTTGCCCGTGACCGCGGTCGGCGTGACCACGGCGTACTCGTTGCCGCCACCCGTGGAGAGGGCGGTGGCGACCGCGGCGACGTCGGCGGTGTCGAAGTTGAACGAGATGGTGTTGTCGCCCGACGAGGAGCCGGCACCGACCTGGAACTCCAGGGTGTTGGCCGAGCCGTCGAGGAGCTTGGTGCCGTTGAAGTTGGTGGCACCCGAGATCCGCGTCAGCTCCGACTGGAGCTGCGTGGCCTCGCCGGCGATCGCGGTGCGGGCGTCGGCGTTGTTCGTGTCGTTACCGGCCTGGACGGCCAGGTCACGCATGCGCTGGAGGACCGAGTGGACCTCGGTCAGCGCGCCTTCCGCGGTCTGCACGACCGAGATGCCGTCCTGGGCGTTGCGGACGGCGACCTTGAGACCGCCGGCCTGCGAGCGCAGGCCCTCGGAGATGGCCAGGCCGGCAGCGTCGTCGGCGGCACGGTTGATGCGGAAGCCGCTGGACAGCTTCTCGAGTGACTTGGACATCTGCCCCTGGGTGACCGACAGGTTGCGGTACGAGTTGAAGGCGTCGATGTTCTGGTTGATGCGAAGGCTCATGATGTTCCCTCCTGGTATGAGTCCTACTGGAGTCCGTCCGTGGACTCCGTGGCATCCAGATCGACCCCCGCCCCCCGGGCCTGAGGAAAACCCCTACCGATTATTGGCCGGCCCGCAACGAGCACCGGCCCGCGCCTCGGAATCGAGGAGCGGGCCGGGTCGGTGAGTGAGCCGGTGGGCAGGAGGTGCGGTCAGCCGGTGGCGTCGAGGCGCTGCTTCAGGCCGCCGCGCTGGGGGCCGGCAGCGTGGCGCTCGACCACGGCGGCGAAGTAGCCGTCGCGACGACGGGCCGCGCATCCTTCGGGGCGCGGGTGGGGGGCCACCAGGGCCGGGTCGAGCGCGGTGTTGAGGGCGTCGCGGAGCAGGACCAGGGCCTCGGCCCGGATCTGCGAGACCCGCGACTCCGACACGTCGAGCTCGGCGGCGATCTCGGCCATGGGGCGCTCGGCGAGGAAGTACTCGGTCACCACGACCCGCAGCCGATCGGGCAGCTCGTCGATGGCCTCGACGAGGTACTGCAGGCGCTCGCGGTGCTCGAGCATGTCCTCGGGCCCGGCCGTCGGGCTGACCAGGGTGTCGACGAGGCCGGCCTCGGTCGTGCCCTGGAGCGAGAGCACGTTGGCCCGGGCGATGTCCTCGTCGTTGCCCTCCACCTCGGCGATCGGGATGCCGAGGGCCGAGGCGACCTCGGCGTTGGAGGCGCTGCGGCCGAGGGCGACGGCCAGCTGCGCGCGGGTGGAGTCCAGGTCCCGGCTGCGACGGCGCACGGCGCGCGACGCCCAGTCGATGCCCCGCAGCTCGTCGAGGATCGCGCCCCGGATGCGGGTGGCGGCGTAGCGGACGAAGGGGACACCACGGTCCGCCTCGAACGCTCGCGACGCCTTGACCAGGGCCATCATGCCGGCCGAGCTCAGGTCCTCGCGGTTCACGTGGGACGGCACGCGTGACATCGTCTCGCGGACGATGTGACCGACGAGGGCGATGTTCTCGACGGCAAGGGCGTCGGCTGCTTCGTAGCTGGCTGTTGTCTGGCTCACATGCTCATCCTGACCCTGCGTGGAGGATGAAGGAAGTGTGAAGACGGGCATGAAGGTCGTGACGACCGGGCCCACCCGGAGTGGCCCGATATGACTAGGAGCCACCCCAGAAACGGGCTCTTAGTAGTACATCGGCACTGGTTTCGTGCCCCCCACGCACTGGTGAGGCCGATCCGGGGAAGTCCTCAGACCTGGCGGGGAGGCAGCCGATAGGAGTGCTGTCGGACTCCGCTACAGGTGAGGAAGGAGGCGCGGTCGCGATGGAAAAGCTCTCCTTGATCCTCTGGCGTGAGCGTGAGCTGCTCGGACTGCTGCTCTACAAGCTGGAGGTGGAGCAGATGGTGCTGGCCAACGCCCGTTCGCACTGGCTGATGCGTGCCGCCCAGGAGGTGGAGTCGGTGCTGGAGCTGCTGCGCGAGACCGAGGTCCTGCGCGCGGTCGCCGCCGACGAGGCGGCTGCCGCCTCCGGGCTGTCCTCCCGCCCGTCGCTGCGCGCCCTCGCCGAGTCGGTCGACGAGCCCTGGCGCTCGATCCTCATCGACCACCGTGATGCTTTCGTGAAGATGACGGCCGAGGTGGAGGCGCTCGCCGACACCAATCGTGACCTCATCACCAGCGGCTATCGGGCCGCCCGTGAGGCGCTCCTGACCATCGGTGACGCCACCGACAGCTACAGCCCGGACGGGTCCGCAGTCGTCAGTGCGCCGGCCCGGCGGCTGGTCGATCGGAGGCTGTGACGTGGCCGGGACCCTGTCCTCGCTCAACACGGCGCTGACCGCGCTGCGCTTCAACCGCGTCGCCATGGACGTGGCGGCCAACAACATCGCCAACGCGACCACCGAGGGCTACGCCCGGCGGCGGGTCGGGGGCGAAGCCATCGGTGCCCCGGTCCAGCCGGCCATGTGGTCGCGCTACGACGGCGTCGGTGGTGGGGTCGCGACCGGCGCGACCGAGCGCATGGTCGACAGCTTCCTCGACGCCCGCGCGCGCCGGGAGCACGGCGCCCAGAGCTATCTCGACGTGCGCGCCGGTGTGCTTCAGCGGGTCGAGAGCGGCATCGGCGAGCCCGGGGATAACGGGGTGGCCGCCGCGATGGCGGACTTCCGCTCGAGCTGGCACGACCTGGCCAACAACCCCGGGGGTGACGCCGCCCGCGGCCAGCTGCTCGCCCGCGCCGAGACCCTCGCCGGGGCGCTGCGCAACCAGGCCACCAACATCGCCTCCGAGCAGTCCGACCAGCGCTTCCGCCTGCAGGCGATGGTGAGCGAGGTCAACACCGTCGCCTCCGACCTCGCCTCGACCAACGCCAACGTCGCGGTCGCCAAGCTCAACGGCACCGACGCCGGCACCCTGCTCGACCAGCGCGACCAGCTCGCGCTCCGGCTCTCCGAGCTCACCGGCTCCGTCGCCACCGTGCGCACCGACGGCGGGCTCGACGTCACGGTCGGCGGGGTCGCCCTGGTGACAGGCAAGGACGCGGGCGCCTTCGTCATCTCCGGTGGCGTGACCCCGAGCGGCGGCGACGACGGTCAGCCCGTCGGCTTCACCGTCGTCACGGGCGCCACGAGCGTCCCCGTGCCGACCGGGCTGCGGGGCGAGGTCGGCGCCGTCGCCGACCTGCTGACCACGACGCTCCCGGCGTACGCCGACGGGCTGAGCGCCGTCGCCCGCACCCTGGCCGACACGGTCAACGCCCAGCACGCGGCCGGCTACGACCTCGGCGGGACCGCCGGTCAGCCACTCTTCTCCTACAACGCGGCCGATGCGGCCGGCACGATCACGGTCGCGCTGACCGACCCGGCCTCGGTGGCCGCGTCGGGCATCACCGGCGGAGGGCTCGACGGGTCCAACGCCGACCTGCTCGGGGTGACCGGTCCCGCGGACGGCGACTACCAACGCCTCGTCAACGGCTTCGGCACCGAGGTGGCCTCGGTGCAGCGGCTCGCGGTCTCGCAGAGCCTCCTGACCAACCAGGTCGACGGCGCCCGCGAGCAGCTCTCGGGGGTCAACCTCGACGAGGAGACGGTCTCCATGCTCCAGGCCCAACGCGCCTACGAGGCGGCCTCACGCGTCATGAGCGTCATGGACTCCGTGCTCGACACCCTCATCAACAGGACAGGACTGCTGCGCTGATGACCACCATGCGCGTCACCCAGAACATGCTCAGCGACCGCTCGGTCGGCTCGCTGCAGCTCGGCCTCTCCCGGCTGGCCAAGGTGCAGGAGCAGATCTCCACCGGGAGGGTGCTCAACCGTCCCTCCGACTCGCCCACGCAGACCACCGCCGCCATGCGGATGCGCTCCTCGATCGCCGACCAGACGCAGTTCGTCCGCAACGCCGAGGACGGCGTCGGCTGGCTCGGCGTCGTCGAC
Organism: Nocardioides psychrotolerans; assembly: GCF_900113685.1. GTDB lineage: Bacteria > Actinomycetota > Actinomycetes > Propionibacteriales > Nocardioidaceae > Nocardioides > Nocardioides psychrotolerans. Next base: position 19,787 of record NZ_FOQG01000023.1, on the reverse strand, counting down.
GCGACCCTGGGCGGCATGACCGACCAGGTACGTCGGGCGCGCGAGCTCGGCCTCCAGGGCGCGAGCTCCGGCACCACCTCGCAGGCCGCCCGCGAGGCCCTTGCCACGGAGGTCGAGCAGATCCGAGACGGTCTCGTCTCGGCCGGCAACACCACCTACCTCGGCCGCCCGATCTTCGGGGGCGTGACCTCCGGGTCGTCGGCCTTCGACGCCTCGGGTGCCTTCGTGGGGGTGCCGGGGGCGGTCAACCGCACCATCGCCGACGGCGTGAAGGTGCGGGTCGACGTGCTCGGCACCGACGTCGTGGGCCCCGACGGTGCGTCGCTCTTCGACGACCTCGACGCGCTGGTCCTCGCGCTGCGCACCGGTGACACGCCTGGGATCCGTTCGGGTCTGGGTGCCCTGGAGGGCCGGCTGGAGGACCTGGGCTCGGCCCGGGCCACCGCGGGTGCCCGCTACTCCCGGATCGAGCAGGCCGCCCAGCGCGGCCGCGACGCGGTCCTGGACCTCACGACCTCACTCTCCGAGGTGGAGAACACCGACCTGCCCCGGGCGATGGTCGACCTGAGGATGCAGGAGGTCGCCTACCAGGCGGCCCTCGCCGCGACGGCCCGCGTCATGCAGCCGAGCCTGTTGGACTTTCTGCGATGATCCGGAGTGCTGCCACCGCCCTCAGGAGACCCATGCCCGACATCCCCGTGATCGAGCTCGTCCAGCCGCTGCCGGGCTTCCCGGACCTGCGGCAGTTCGCGCTCGTGCAGCTCGACAGCGTCGGCGGGTCCGAGGCCGGGTCCGGCGCCGCGAGCGTGCTCTGTGCCCTGCGCTCCTTGGAGGACCCGGACCTGAGGTTCCTCGTGCTGCCGCCGTCGGCGTTCTTCCCTGACTACGCCCCCGTCGTCGACGACGCGACCGTCGCCGAGCTGGAGATCACCTCCGCCGACGACGTGCTCGTGCTGGTCGTGCTCAACGCCGGTGACTCGCTGGGAAGCACCACCGCCAACCTGGCCGCCCCCGTGCTGGTCAACACCGTCACCCGCAAGGCGCGCCAGGTCATCCTCGACGACCCGGCGCTCTCCGTCAGCACCCCGCTGCTCGGCTGATCCGGCCCGTCATCCGGCCCGTCATCCGGCCCGGGACGCGCCCGGTGACGCACGGCGGTGCGGGACGTGCCCGCCGTACGCCCGGCTGAGCGGTAGCGTGGGCGCCATGCTGGTACTGAGTCGCCGCGCCGGAGAGAGCGTCGTCGTCGGGGACAACGTGACCATCACGATCCTTGAGGTCCGAGGCGACGTCGTGCGCGTCGGGATCGACGCGCCCCGCTCGGTCGCGGTCCACCGCGCCGAGCTGCTCGAGGCCCTGGAGTCCAGCAACCGCGACGCCGCGTCGCCCAGCGAGCAGGCCGTCGCGTCGCTCGCCGAGGCGCTGCGCAACCGTCCGGAGTAGACCAGCCCGGCCCTCCGTCCGAGGGCCGCCCCGGATCGCTCAACTCCCCGCTGCCGGGGCCGATGGGACCTCCAACGCGCTCCGAGCGCAGGGGGAGGACCCATGAACGACGACGCCGAGATCATCCAGGAGTTCCTCGTGGAGAGCCACGAGAACCTGGACCACCTCGACCGTGACCTGGTGGAGCTCGAGCGCTCCCCGGGATCGCGTGAGCTCCTCTCCAGCGTCTTCCGCACCATCCACACGATCAAGGGGACCAGCGGCTTCCTGGCGTTCCACCGCCTCGAGAGCCTGACCCACGTCGGTGAGAACCTGCTGTCCCAGTTGCGCGACGGCAAGATGACGATGGACGTCGAGGTCACCCATGTCCTGCTGTCGATGGTCGACACGGTCCGGGCCCTCCTGGAGGGGGTCGAGCGCAACGGGCTCGACACCGACCCGACCGTGGACGTCGACGTGGTCGTCGCCGCCCTGCAGCGGGTCCTCGACGGCGAGGCCGCTCCGGCCCCCGTCGCCGAGCTGACCCCGGAGCCTGAGCCCGTCGTCGAGCTGACCCCGGAGCCTGAGCCCGAGGTGGTCGAGGACCGCCTGCCGCTGGTGGCTGCCGAGCCGGCCGCTGCCCCGGCCCCTGCCCCCGCCGTGGCGGAGGAGCCGGCGGACGGAACCGAGAAGCGGGGGGTCGTGGACTCCTCGGTACGGGTCGACATCGAGCTCCTCGACAGCCTCGTCCAGCTCGTGGGCGAGCTCGTCCTGACCCGCAACCAGATCCTCCAGCGTGCCGAGGCCTCCGACGACATCGAGCTCGTCCGCGCCGCGCAACGACTGAACCTCGTGGCCAGCGAGCTCCAGGAGGACGTCATGCGCACGCGCATGCAGCCCATGGCCCAGGTCTGGTCGAAGATGCCGCGCATCGTTCGGGACCTCGCCCACCAGCTCGGTCGCGAGGTCGAGCTCGAGATGGAGGGCCACGACACCGAGCTGGACCGCTCGCTGCTCGAGGCGCTCAAGGGCCCCCTCGCGCACCTGGTCCGCAACGCACTCGACCACGGCCTCGAGCCGCGCGACGTACGGGTGGCGGCCGGCAAGTCACCCGCGGGGCGCCTGCACCTGCGCGCCTACCACGAGAGCGGCCAGGTGGTCGTCGAGATCGACGACGACGGGGCCGGCATCGACCCGGTCAAGATCGGCGAGGCGGCGGTGTCGCGCGGCGTCATCACCCGGGAGGCGTTCGCCCGCATGGAGCCCCGCGAGGTGCTCGACCTGATCTTCCGCGCCGGCTTCTCCACCGCGGCCGCGGTCACCAACGTCTCCGGACGAGGTGTCGGCATGGACGTCGTACGCACCAATATCGAGCGCATCGGCGGCAGCGTCGACATCCTCAGCACCGTCGGAGCGGGCACCACCTGCCGCGTGCGGATCCCGCTCACGCTGGCCATCATCCCGGCCCTCGTCGTCGCCGAGGGCGGCGAGCGCTACGCCATCCCGCAGGCCAACCTCGTCGAGCTCGTGCGCCTCGAGGGCCAGGACCTGCGCGACAGCGTGGAGACGTTGGCCGGCGCCCCTGTCCTGCGTCTGCGCGGTCGGCTGCTGCCGCTGGTCTCGCTCGGTGAGACCCTCACCGGGCAGCGCCCGGAGACCGACGCCCTCACGGTCGTGGTCGTGCAGGCCGACGACATCCGCTTCGGGCTCTGTGTCGCCGAGGTGCACGACACCCAGGAGATCGTGGTCAAGCCCATCGGTCGCCAGCTCAAGGCGCTGCCCGTCTACGCCGGCGCGACGATCATGGGCGACGGCCAGGTGGCGCTGATCCTCGACGTGGGCGGCATCGCCCGCGTCCGGGCGCTGACGCCCACCGAGTTCACCGACACCTCGACCGTGAGCGCTGACGTCGGCAGCCAGGCGCTCCTGGTGCTGGAGGTCGCCAACGGCCGCCGGGCAGCCCTGCCGCTGACCGCGGTCTCGCGGTTGGAGGAGTTCGACTCCTCCCGCATCGAGCGCTCCGGCTCCAGCGAGGTCGTCCAGTACCGCGACGGGATCCTCCGGCTCCTCCGACTCGCTCCAGCCATCGGCCTTCAGGACACCCCCGGTGAGCGCGAGCAGATCTCCGTGGTCGTCCACGAGGAGAACGGTCGCCGGGTCGGGATCGTCATCGACCGGGTGCTCGACGTGGTCGACGAGGCCATCGTCACCACCGATGTGGGCCGGCGCGCCGGCGTGCTGGGCTCGGCAGTCGTGCAGGACCGAGTGACCGACCTGGTCGACCTGGACGCCGTCGTACGACCTCTGGAGCTGATCTCATGACTGCCACGAGCACGACCCGCGCGGTCATGGCGCCCGGCCAGCAGTGCTGCACGTTCTGGGTCGACGGACTGTTCCTGGGCGTGCCGGTCGAGCAGGTGCAGGAGGTGCTGCGCTACCAGCGGATGACCGCCGTGCCACGCGCGCCGCAGGCCGTGCACGGCCTCATCAACCTGCGAGGACAGATCGTCACCGCCCTGGACCTGCGCTGCCGTCTCGGGCTGCCGCCCCGTCCTGAGGGCGAGCTGCCCGCCAACGTCATCGTGCGCAGCCGTGGCGAGGTGGTTTCCCTCCTCGTCGACGACATCGGCGACGTGATCGACATCGCAGGGGCCGAGCTCCAGCCCACCCCGGCCAACTTGCCGGGCAGCATCCAGGACGTCGTGCGCGGCGTGATGCCGCTCGACGGATCGATCCTCCTCGTCGTCGATGCCGACCGCGCGGTCGACGTGAGCACCGCCCCCGAGACTCCCGCTCCTGCCCTCTCCCCAGCTATCGCTACCAACACCACACCCGGAGGAACACCGTGACCGAGATGGACACCAGGCCCAGCGTCAACGGCCGCAGCAAGCCCAGGGCCGCGGCGGCCCCCCAGGGGGTGGACCTCAGGTCGCTGCCCGGCGTGCTCGACGCGATCCCGACCCGCGTCATGCTCTGCGACCTCGACCTCAACATCACCTACGCCAACGACGCCACCCGCGAGGGTCTGCTGCGCCTCGCCGACTGGATCCCGATCTCGATCGACGAGATCGTCGGCGCCAACATCGACATCTTCCACCAGCGCCCGCAGCACCAGCGCCAGCTCCTGCGCGACGGCAGCGACCTCCCACGGCGCGCCAACATCCAGGTGGGTCCCGAGACCCTCGACCTGACGGTGCACGCGATCCGCGACGAGAACGGCCAGTACGTCGGCGCGATGGCCACGTGGGACAACATCACCGACAAGCTCGCTGCCGAGCAACGGCTCGCCGAGTCCGTCAGCGACTCCGGAGCGGTCAACAAGGTGCTGGCGGGGCTCAGCGCCGCCAGCTCGGTGGACCAGGCGGTGCAGATCGCCCTGGACACGGTGCGTGCGGAGTTCGGGTGGGCCTACGGGTCCTACTGGGCGATCGACTCCTCGGACAACACGTTGAAGTTCCGCGTCGAATCGGGTGATGCCGGCGCCGAGTTCCGCAGGGTGACCCTCGAGGCGTCGTTCGCCCGCGGGGTCGGCCTGTCGGGTCGCGCCTGGGCCAACGAGGACCTGTTCTTCACCCAGGACATCGGGGAGATGACCGACTGCGTGCGGGCTCCGGTCGCCCAGCGGGTCGGGGTCAAGTCCGGCTGTGTTGACCTTGAGCCCGAGCGTCGAGCGTCTCGACGCGCTCCGCAACGTGGGTCGTCTCGTCTCCGGTGCGCTGGAGCGGCTCGCCCAGGAGAACGAGGCACGTGAGTCCGTGGCGGACAACGCCGCGGTCAACAAGGTGCTGGCCAGCCTCAGCGCTGCCAGCTCGGTGGACCAGGCGGTGCAGATCGCCCTGGACACGGTGCGTGCGGAGTTCGGGTGGGCCTACGGGTCCTACTGGGCGATCGACTCCTCGGACAACGTGTTGAAGTTCCGCGTCGAGTCGGGTGATGCCGGCGCCGAGTTCCGTCGGGTGACCCTCGAGGCGTCGTTCGCCCGGGGGGTCGGCCTGTCGGGTCGCACCTGGGCCAACGAGGACCTGTTCTTCATCCAGGACATCGGGGAGATGACCGACTGCGTGCGGGCTCCGGTCGCCCAGCGGGTCGGGGTCAAGTCCGGCGTGTGCTTCCCGGTGATGATCGGGGGCAAGGTCGTGGCGACGATGGACTTCTTCGCCACCGAGACCCTGAGCCCGAGCGTCGAGCGTCTCGACGCGCTGCGCAACGTGGGTCGCCTGGTGTCGTCTGCTCTCGAGCGCATCGAGAAGGAGAGCCTGGAGCGGGCCTCGGCGGCCGAGATGGCTGCGAAGGTCGACATCGTGCTGGCCGTCGTGCGCGCCGCCAGTGCGGGTGACCTCACGCAGGAGCTCGACGTGACCGGCGACGACGCGGTGGGCCAGCTTGCTGGCGGCCTCAGCTCGCTCATCAGGACGCTGCGGGAGAGCATGATCAACATCGGTCAGACCGCCGACTCGCTCGCGGTCGCCTCCGAGCAGCTGACGATCCTCTCGCAGGGCATGGGGGAGGGCGCGACGCTTACCTCCGACCGTGCCGCGAGCGCCTCGGGCGCCTCGGTCGAGGTGTCGGCCAGCATCCAGACCGTGGCCAGTGCCGCGGAGCAGATGACGGCCAGCATCCGCGAGATCGCCCAGAATGCCACCGAGGCAGCCTCGGTCGCCACCGGAGCGGTCGGCGTGGCCAGCTCGGCCCAGGGCACCGTGGCCAATCTCGGTGAGTCCAGCGCCGAGATCGGTCAGGTCATCAAGGTGATCACCTCGATCGCCCAGCAGACCAACCTGCTCGCGCTCAACGCCACCATCGAGGCGGCCCGGGCCGGTGACGCCGGCAAGGGCTTCGCGGTGGTCGCCAGCGAGGTCAAGGAGCTGGCCAAGGAGACCGCGCGGGCCACGGAGGACATCGGTCAGAAGATCGTCGCCATCCAGGGTGACACCCAGGGTGCCGTCTCGGCGATCAGCGAGATCGCCGAGGTGATCGGCCGGATCAACGACATCCAGACGACCATCGCCTCGGCGGTCGAGGAGCAGACGGCCACGACCAACGAGATCGCCCGTAGCGTCACGGAGGCGGCTGCCGGCGCCAACGAGATCGCCGCGGACGTCACCCAGGTCGCGAGCGCCGCCGACGACACCCGCCAGGGTGCGCAGAACACGCTCCAGTCGGCCACCGACCTGGCCACGATGGCCACGGAGCTCAAGGAGCTGGTCAGCCGCTTCACCGTCTAGCAGGTCGAGTCGGCGCGACATCGCAGAGATCTGCGACATCGCGCCGACTCGGCATGCGACATCGCGCCGACTCGGCATGGGGGGCGCGGGTGGGGTGGGACACATCTGGTTGCCGGGAGCAACGAACTGGGAATATGGTTGCGGAAGTCAACCTTCTAGTGATCATGAATCGAGCTTCCGTGTCGCAGGTCGTCACCCCGTCCGCATCAGGGCCGTCCGCATCAGGGCCCAGCGCCGAGCAGGCGGGGCAGATGACGCACCGCGAGATCCTCGAGGCCCTCAGTGGTCTCCTGCTGGCGATGTTCGTCGCGATGCTCTCCAGCACCGTCGTCACCAACGCCCTGCCACGGATCATCACCGACCTCGAGGGCAGCCAGACCGGCTACACGTGGGTCGTGGTGTCGACGCTGCTCGCCATGACCGCCACGACCCCGCTGTGGGGCAAGCTCGCCGACCTGTTCAGCAAGAAGCTGCTCGTCCAGTCGGCGCTGGTGATCTACTCCGTCGGCTCGCTGGTCGCGGCCTTCGCGCCCAACATGGGGGTGCTCATCGGCGCCCGCGTCGTCCAGGGGATCGGCGTCGGTGGTCTCACCGCGTTGGTCCAGGTCGTCATCGCGACGATGGTCAGCCCCCGGGAGCGCGGCCGCTACTCCGGCTACATCGGCGCCGTCTTCGCGCTCGCCACGGTCAGCGGCCCGCTCATCGGCGGCCTGATCGTGGACAGCCCGCTGGGCTGGCGCGGCTGCTTCTTCGTCGGTCTGCCGGTCGCGGCGCTGGCCTTCGTGGTCCTGCAGCGCACGCTGCATCTGCCCGTCACCCGGCGCGACGTCAGCATCGACTACCTCGGCGCGACCCTGATCGTCGCCGGCGTCTCCATCCTGCTGATCTGGGTCTCCCTCGCGGGCCAGCAGTTCGCCTGGGCCTCCGCCACCACCGCGGTGATGCTCATCGGCGGCGCCGCCGTGATCGCCGCGGCCCTCTGGGTCGAGGGGCGCGTCGCCCAGGACCCGATCATCCCGCTGCGCCTCTTCAAGGACCGTACGACGGCACTCGCCACGGGTGCCTCCGTCATGGTCGGCATCGCGATGTTCGGGGCGACGGTCTACCTCTCCCAGTACTTCCAGCTGGCCCGTGGGATGAGCCCCACCGACGCCGGACTGATGTCGATCGCGATGGTCGGCGGCCTGCTGGTCTCCTCGATCCTCTCGGGTCGCATCATCACTCGCACCGGTCTGTGGAAGCGCTGGCTGGTCGGCGGGATGGTCCTGGTCATCGTCGGCCTCGCGCTGCTGGGCCAGATCGACGAGAAGACCGACCTGGTCCTGGTCGGCGCCTCCATGGCGCTGGTCGGCCTGGGCCTCGGCGCCACCATGCAGAACCTCGTGCTCGCCGTGCAGAACAACACCCGCATCGAGGACATGGGCGCCGCCAGCTCCGTCGTCGCCTTCTTCCGCTCGATGGGTGGCTCGATCGGGGTCTCTGCCCTGGGTGCGCTGCTCGCTTCGCAGGTCGCCACCAGCGTCCGCGACGGTCTCGACTCGATGGGCGTCCCCTCCACCTCGCACCGCAGCCACACGATCCCGGACCTGAGCACCCTCCCGGCGCCGGTCCGCGCGCTCTACGAGTCGTCCTTCGGTGACGCGGTCGGCCACCTGTTCCTGGTCTCCGCCCCGTTCGCGGTCGTCGCGCTGGTCTGCGTGCTGTTCATCAAGGAGGTGCCGTTGCGCACCACCAACTACGTCCCCGACGAGGACCGCGAGGGCGCCGACACCGCTACGGTTCAGGCATGAACCGCGCCGACTCACTGCGTCAGCTCGAGCAGGAGGTCGGCGTCCTGGTGCGCCGCGTCAAGCGGGTGATCGGGGTGCGGGCCCGGTTGGTGCACGAGGAGATGCAGCCGTCGTCGTACCTGATGCTGGCCTACCTCGCGGAGCACGGCCCGACCCGTTCCTCGGCGATGGCCGAGATCTTCGCGATCGACAAGGGCGCGATCAGCCGCCAGGTCCAGCACCTCGTGGACCTCGGTCTCGTCGACCGGTCCCAGGACCCGGAGGACGGCCGCGCCTCGTTGCTCTCCGCCAGCGACGACGCCCGGCGTCGGCTGGCCGACGTCGCGGAGCATCGTCGCAAGTGGCTCGACGAGCAGCTGGGCGACTGGTCGGCGGCCGAGCTCGCCGACTTCGTCGAGGAGCTCGGCCGCTACAACCAGGCACTCAGCCAGTCGGAGTGAGCCAGACCGCGGTGTCGGCGGGCAGGTCCTCGCCGACCGGGCCGCTGGCCGCCACCAGGGTGCCTGCCGGCAGGGGCGCCGGTGACGCACCGCAGTTGAGGACGATCGTCAGGTCGCCGCGCACCACGGTCAGCACGTCGCCTGAGACCTCGACGCTCACCTCGCTGGGTGCGTCGGTCAGGCTCCGCCGCGCTGCCAGCGCCCCACGGTAGAACTCCAGCGTCGAACCCTCGACACCCTGCTGTGCCGCGACGGTGAGCGACGCCCAGGCGTCCGGCTGCGGCAGCCAGGGCTGTCCCGTCCCGGGTCCGAAGCCGTACGGCGGGTGGTCGCCCGACCAGGGCATCGGCACGCGGCAGCCGTCCCGACCGGGCTGGCCGGTGCGGAACCACGACGGGTCCTGCCGGTCGTCGGGGGCGACGTCGACCTCCTCGAGCCCGAGCTCCTCGCCCTGGTAGAGGTAGGCCGAGCCGGGCAGCCCGAGCGAGACCAGCGTCGCGGCGCGGGCCCGCGCACGGCCGGTCTCGCCGCCGCCGTAGCGCGTGGCGTGGCGGTGGACGTCGTGGTTGCTGAGCACCCACGTGGGCGCCCCGCCGACCGCCGTCATCGCGGGCAGGGTCGTCGTGACGACCGCGGCGAACGCGGCGGCCGACCACGACGCCATCACCCAGTCGAAGTTGAAGGCCTGGTGCAGCTCGTCGGAGCGGACGTAGCGGGCATTGGCCTCGACGGTCGTGGTCCATGCCTCGGCCACGGCCATCCGGTCGCCGTCGTAGTCCGCGAGCACCGCGTGCCACTGCCGGTAGACGTCGTGAACCTCGGGCTGGTCCCACATGGGCTCGTCGTCCTCGTGCCCGCCGACCTCGAAGATGTCGCTCGCCTCGCCGACCAGGCGCTGGTCGCGCAGGCTCGCCTCCTTGAGCAGTCCGTGCGCGACGTCGACGCGGAACCCGTCGACGGAGCGGTCGAGCCAGAAGCGCAGCACGTCGAGGAACATCTGAGCGACCTCGGGGTTGCGCCAGTCGAGGTCGGGCTGGCTGGTGTCGAAGAGGTGGAGGTACCACTGGTCGGTATGGCCCACGCGGGTCCAGGCCGGTCCACCGAACACCGAGCGCCAGTTGTTGGGTGGCTCGCTCGCGTCGGTGCCGCGGCCGGTGCGGAAGAGGTAGCGCGCACGCTCGGGGCTGCCGGGCTCGGCCGCCAGCGCCGCCTGGAACCACACGTGGTCGCCGGAGGTGTGGTTGGGGACCAGGTCGACGATCACCCTGAGCCCGAGGTCGTGGGCCGTCGCGATCAGGTCGTCGGCGTCGGAGAGCGAGCCGAAGAGCGGGTCGACGTCGGTGTAGTCGGCGACGTCGTAGCCGTGGTCGTGCTGGGGCGAGCGGTAGAACGGCGTCAGCCACACCGCGTCGACACCGAGGTCGCGGAGGTAGGGCAGCCGGGAGGTGATCCCGGGCAGGTCGCCGACCCCGTCGCCGTCGCCGTCGGCGAAGCTGCGGACGTAGACCTGGTAGACGACCGCGTGGCGCCACCACTCCGTCCCCACCGTGCCGATGCCTGAGGCGCCGCTCATGCGAAGGCCGCCGCGTCGACAGCGATCCAGAGGTGCTCGGCGGTGCCGACCACCCGGCCGTCCCTGTCGTAGAGGGTCGCGGCCGTGAAGGTCTTGCGGCCGTCCTGGCCGCGCGAGCTGCCGATCACCACGTGGGGTTCTCCGATCCTCGGTCGTGCGTCGATCCTGGCGGTCATGGAGCCCAGCACCATCAGCCGCTCGCCGAAGTCGGCACCCCAGGCGCCGACGCAGTCGAGGGCGGCCCAGGTCGCGGGCAGGGAAGCGACGTCCTCGCCTTCGATCATGAGCGGGTCGGCGGTGCTGGCGTGCGGCCTCCAGGTGGCTGCCGCACGGGTGAAGCCGTCGACGTCGTCGACACGGCCCGGGAAGATCCGCAGGCCGTCTCCTTCAGCGCGTGCGGTGCCGCACGCGAAGCAGGTGGCGAAGGGGTGGTGGACCAGGCCGGGATAGCGGGTCTCCGCGGCGCGCGCCTCCTCGAGCCCGACCGGCTCCACCGGGGTGAGCGGGCGCTGGTCGAGGCGGGCCCGCACGGCCGGCCGGCCGTCGTACGACGCCACGGTCCAGCCGTCGTCCTGGCTCACCGGCATCGGGGTGTCGAGGGGCGGGGGCTGGCGCAACGAGACGGTCACCGTGGCGCCCTCGGTCTGCCCGTTGACGAGCATGGCCAGGGCGCCCGCGGTCCAGCCGCCGTTGCCTGACGAGGGGGGTCCACAGAAGCGGCTCGGCACGACGAGGTCGGTCATCGGATCTCCTCCCAGCGCGCGAGCGCCTCCTGGCGTTCGGCGCCGTGGTCGACGAGCGGCGACGGGTAGTCGACGCGGTCGCGGTCGTCGGCGCTCGGGTCGTGCGGGTCCGCGACGTCGGCGAGCTCGGGCACCCACCGACGCACGTAGTCGCCGCGTGGGTCGAACTTCTTGCCCTGGCTGGTCGGGTTGAAGACCCGGAAGTAGGGCGACGCGTCGGTGCCGCTGCCCGCGGTCCACTGCCAGCCGTGCTGGTTGGAGGCCAGGTCTGCGTCGACGAGCCGCTCCATGAAGTGCCGCGCCCCGTGCTGCCACTCCAGGTGCAGGTCCTTGACCAGGAAGCTGGCCACGATCATCCGCACCCGGTTGTGCATCCAGCCGGTCGCGCGGAGCTGGCGCATCCCCGCGTCGACGACCGGGAAGCCGGTGCGACCCTCGCGCCACGCGTCGAGCTGCGCGCCCGGCTCGTCGTAGCGCATCCGGGCATAGTCGGGTCGCAGGTAGTCGCGCGCCGTGTGCGGCTGGGCCGCGAGCACGTCGGCGTAGAACTCCCGCCACGCCAGCTCCTTGCGGTAGGTCGCGGCGCCGGCGCTGCGCAGCGGCGCGAGGTCGGCGAGCATCGAGCGGGGGTGGATCTCGCCCCACTTGAGGTGCACCGACATCCGCGAGGTGCCCTCGACGCCCGGCTTGTCGCGATCCTCGTCGTAGTCCGCGACCCGGTCGAGGAAGTCGCTCCAGCGGGCGTGCGCTGCGGCCTCGCCGGCCTCCGGCAGCTCTACGCCCTCAGGCGCGGTGTCGTCGGGGAGGTCGACGGTGTCCTCGACGCGCAGCCAGGTGACGTCGCTCGGGGCGTCGACCGCGCCGCGCCAACCGTGGTCGGCCCAGGCCCTGGAGAAGGGCGTGTAGACCTTGTAGGGCGCCCCACTGCCGTTGGTGACGCGGCCGGGGGCCACGGCGTACGGCGACCCGGTGCGCTCCAGCTCGATCCCGGCGTCGGCCAGGGCGGCCTCGACCCGTAGGTCGCGATCATGGCCGTAGGGACCGAAGTCGGCCGCGACGTGGACCCGCGCGGCCCCGACCTCGCGCGCGGCCCGCACCACCTGGCTCACGGGGTCGCCGTGGAGCACGCACAGCGGCAGGTCCTCGGCGAGGGAGCGCAGCGAGGCGCCCAGGTAGGCGCGGCGCACGGCACCCGCGGGGTCCCACAGGGCGGGGTCGAGCACGAAGAGGGGGAGGACGTCACCGTCGGCGACCGCCGCGACGAGCGCGGGATTGTCACGGAGGCGGAGGTCGCGGCGGAACCACATCACGGAAGGCATCGCCTCCAGCCTGCCAGGCCGGGGAGACGGGAGTAGGGAAGGCATGGGTAAGAATGGGCGGGTGAGCGACCTGATCGACACCACCGAGATGTACCTCCGGACCATCTATGAGCTGGTCGAGGAGGGCATCGTGCCGTTGCGCGCACGCATCGCCGAGCGTCTCCACCAGAGCGGACCCACCGTCTCGCAGACCGTCGCCCGCATGGAGCGCGACGGGCTGCTCACCGTCGAGGGCGACCGACACCTCGAGCTCACCGAGGTCGGACTCCAGCTCGCGACGCGAGTGATGCGCAAGCACCGGCTGGCCGAGCGTCTGCTCATCGACGTCATCGGGCTCGACTGGGAGCTCGTGCACGAGGAGGCCTGCCGCTGGGAGCACGTGATGTCGGAGACCGTCGAGCGCCGGCTCCTCGAGCTGCTCGACCACCCGACCGAGTCGCCCTACGGCAACCCGATCCCCGGCCTCGAGGAGCTCGGTCAGAGCTCCGGCGGAGAGGATTTCATGGACGGGCTCGAGTCCCTGTCCCAGGCGGCCGGGCCCGAGGAGGTCCGCGTGCTGGTGCGCCGCATCTCCGAGGAGACGCAGAAGGACGAGCCCCTGATGAGCGCCATGCGGCGCGTCGGGGCCATCCCCGACAAGACCGTCACGATCATCGCGACGGGCGAGGGCGTCCTCGTCGGCTCGGGCGGCGAGACCGCCGAGATCGCGCACGACGCGGCCGATCACATCTTCGTCCGGCGCCTCTGATCGCCGGTTCCGCGTTGTTTCGCGGGTCTGGCCAGGTGGAGGGACTTTAATCCCCCTTGTTCGACAGCAGGGCGTGGCACTTGAGGTTTATGCCCCCGGGATAGACCATTGGTCTCGAGACCGTAACCGCGTCGCATCGTCGCGCGTTCTCAGGGGGAGTGGCCGGGGGGCCTCTCCCAGAGGAGGTAGCACCATGGAGTTGATCGCCGTCCCCATCAATGCGCGGGCGCTGTCCAAGTGCGTGTGCGTCGAGGTGCTGCACAGCGAGACGCGTCTCGAGCGCGGGCTCGACCACGACGAGTCGGTCATCATCCTCGACGCCGACGGCGGCTTCCACGCGGCCGTCGTCGACGAGGTGGGCTTCACCCTGGAGGACACCACCTACCGGCTGCGCATGGGTGTCCGCCTGCCGGCCGACCTCGCCGCCCAGCGACTCTCGGGCTCGCCGATGTCGGTGGAGCGCAGCCAGGTGCACGAGGTGGCCGACTTGCTGGGCGAGGTGCGGAACCGCGCCTCGGACACCCCCGAGGGCCTCGTCGACATCCAGTTCGTCAGCTGATCGCGACCAGTCCTTCGAGGAAGTCGCTGCACCCGACCTCGAGCTTGTACGTCGCCTGGTCGTCGCCGCGGGTCTCTCCCCGGTTGACGATCACCACCGCCACCCCCAGCTTGGTCGCCCGGCGGACGAACCGGAAGCCGCTCATCACGGTCAGGCTGGACCCCGCGACCAGCAGCACCCCGCCGGTGTCGGCCAGGGCGTCGACGGCGGCGTAGCAGCGCTCGACGCGGGGCCCCGGCACGTTCTCGCCGAAGAACACCACGTCCGGCTTGAGGACCCCCTTGCAGTCGACGCAGCCGGGCACCACGAAGCCCGCGGTCTCCTCGAGGTCCACGTCACCGTCCGGACGGGTCTCGACGCTCGAGTGCCGCTCGTCGAAGCCCGGGTTCAGGGCCGCCAGTCGCTCGTGCAGCGACCGGCGAGAAGTGGTCTCCCGGCAGGAGAGGCAGATGACGTCGGCGATCCGGCCGTGGAGCGCGACCAACCGCCGTGACCCGGCCGCCTCGTGCAGGCCGTCGACGTTCTGGGTGATCAGCAGGCTCGGGTCGAGAGCCGTGAGTGCCCGGTGGCCGGCGTTGGGCTCGGCGCGCCGCATGCGGCCCCAGCCCAGGTGGCTGCGCGCCCAGTAACGTTGCTGAGCCTCCGGGCCGGAGACGAACTCCTGGTAGGTCATGGGCGTCCGCGACGGGGAGCCCGGCCCGCGGTAGTCGGGGATCCCGGAGTCGGTGGACAGCCCGGCCCCGGTGAGCACGACCAGGGTGCGGCCGACGAGCAGGGCGAGCGCGGCGTCTCGGTGGTCGACCGAGACCTGGGTGTCCGGGGTCTGGCTCACCGGGCGTAGCGGAGCTCGGCTCGGGCTCGGGCCTTCGCGCCCTCGACGTCGCGGTCCTTCGGTGGAGCGGTCGTGATCAGGTCGTCGAGGAGGTGCTGGGTGAGGTGCGCGATCTCGCGCACTGCCTGGTCGAAGGCGGCCTGGTTGGCCTGCGACGGCTTGGCGGTGCCGCTGACCTTCCGGACGTACTGCAGCGCGGCGGCCGTGACCTCGACGCGCGTGGCCGGGGGCTCGAAGTTGTTGAGCGGGCGGATGTTGCGGCACATGCGACGAGACTACGTCGCAGCACGACGTGCGGGGGTGCCACGATGACTCCATGGATGACACCTCCCGCGAGTTCGACCTGGTCCTCTTCGGGGCCACCGGCTTCACCGGCGGCCTGACCGCCGCCTACCTCGCCGAGCACGGCCCGACCGGACTGCGCTGGGCCCTGGTCGGGCGCAGCAAGGAGAAGCTCGAGCGCGTGCGAGCTCACCTGGCGGCCGACCGGCCCGAGCTGGCTGACCTCCCGCTGCTCGTGGCCGACGCGTCCGACCCGGCCTCGCTGGCCGACGTCGCAGGGCGCACCAAGGTCGTCATCACCACCGTCGGCCCCTACCTCACCCACGGTGAGCCGCTCGTCGCCGCGTGCGCCGAGGCCGGCACCGACTACGTCGACCTCACCGGTGAGCCGGAGTTCGTCGACCGGATGTACGTCGCGCACCACGCGACCGCCGTCGCCTCCGGGGCCCGGCTGGTGCACGCTTGCGGCTTCGACTCCATCCCGCACGACCTGGGCGCGATGTACACCGTGCAGCAGCTCGCCGCGTCCGGGCCGGTCTCCGTGCGCGGCGTGGTCCGCGCGAGCGGCATGTTCTCCGGCGGCACCTTCCACTCCGCGATGACCGCGATGTCGCGACCCCAGCAGATGAAGGAGGCCTCCACCGCCCGTCGCCGCGTCGAGCCGGAGCCGGCCGACGGACGCTCCTCGCGCTCGGTCGGAGGCAAGCCCCACCGCGACAAGCAGCTCGGCTTCTGGCTGCTGCCGATGCCGACGATCGACCCGTTCGTCGTCCAGCGCTCGGGGGCTGCCCTGGCGTCGTACGGGCCGAAGTTCCGCTACACCCACTACGCCGGCACCAAGACGCTCCACTATGCCGCGGGCGGTGCCGCCGGGGTCGGCGTGATCGCGCTGGCCGCGCAGGTCAAGCCGCTGCGCAACCTGATGCTGGGCCGGGTCAAGCAGGGCGAGGGCCCCGACGCGGCCAAGCGCGAGAAGTCGTGGTTCACCGTCGACTTCATCGGTGAAGGCGACGGTCGCACCATCCACACCCGCGTCTCCGGGGGTGACCCGGGCTACGGGGAGACCGCCAAGATGCTCGCCGAGGCGGCGCTGTGCCTGGTCCTCGACGACAACCCGACCACCTCCGGCCAGGTCACCACGGCCCAGGCGATGGGCGACAACCTCCTCGCCCGCCTCCACGCCCAGGGCATCACGTTCGAGGCGCTGGCCTGACCTGGCCTGACTCAGGGTCGGCGTGCCCGAGGCACCGTGAGGGCGGCGATGAACGTCGTGATCGGCACGGCGAGCACGAGGCCGATGCTGCTGGTGAGCGAGCGCACGATCTCCTCGGCGATCTCCTCGGTGCCGATCAGGTCGGTCATCGGCCGGTCGTAGAGCTGGAGCACGAGCAGCAGCGTGAGCGCGGTGCCGGCATAGGCGAAGACGATCGTGTAGATCGTGGAGGCGATGTGGTCGCGCCCGATCCGCATGCCGCTGGTGAAGATCTCGGTGCGGCTCATCGACGGCGACGCGGCGCGCAGCTCCCAGACGGCCGACGACTGGGTGATGGTCACGTCGTTGAGCACGCCCAGCCCGGCGATGATCACCGCTGCCGTCAGCAGGCCCTGGAAGTTGATCTCGCTGGCGAACGTCGTGAGGAAGCCGCCGCCCTCGTCGGCGATGCCCGACAGGTGTGTCGAATGCACCGCCCACCAGCCGACCACGGCGGTGATCGCGAGGCCGGCCAGGGTGCCGGCGAGCGCGGTGCTGGTGCGGATCGAGAAGCCGTGTGTCGTGTAGAGGACGACGAACATGATCGCGGTGGCCGCGACGAGCGCGACGGGGATGCCGGGCTCGCCGGTGAGCAGGGCCGGGACCGCGAAGCCGAGCACCACGACGCCGGCGAACGCCAGGCCCAGCAGCGCCATCAGTCCGCGCAGCCGGGCGATGCCCAGCACGACCACGACGAAGAGGATGCTCAGGATCCACAGCGGACCGGAGCGCTCGGTGCCGAAGTAGCCGAACTGGCCCTCTCCGTCCTGCGGCTGGCGGACCAGCTCGATCCGGTCGCCGGGGTCGAGACCGGAGTCGCTGATCTGCGGGGGCACGTTGACGAGCACCTGGGTGCCCTCGCTCGCCCCCTCGTCGACGATCGCGCGGATCCGCCCGCAGGCCTGCGCCGCCGGGTCGGCGTCGGCGTCGGGTGCGCACGCGGGCTCGACCTCCCGCACCACCGCCTCCGGGAAGGTCACCCCCTCGGCCGCGAAGCCCACCGACCCCTGGAGCTCGTCGGCGGCGTCGCTGTCCGGCCAGAGCAGCACCAGCCCCGCGAGCGTGACGACGGCGACGAGGGCCAGGGCAGTCAGGAGCACCAGGCGCGGGGTCCGGTCGACCTCGAAGTCGCCTTCACCGCCGGCTCGATGGGAATGACCGTGTCCGTGGCCCATGGGTCTCCTGGCGTCGTCCGTGCTGGGGCGGCGTCAGGCTATCGGTCGCCGATGGCGACCCGGGACGCGGTCAGCCGGCGCTGCCGCTGCCGCAGGTGGTGAGGCCGAGGGCGTCGAACGCCTCGTTGGTCGCGCCTCCGTCGATCTCGAAGAGGGCGGCGGGATCGGCCGTGATGGCGTCGAGGTTGACCTGCTGCTCGGCGAGGACGGCGTCGTAGTCGGCGGCGAGGTCCTCGGGAGGGGTCAGGACGACCAGCTCGTCCTGGAGCTCCTGGACCAGGGGCAGGAAGTCGGTGGTGACCGTGGTGGGGTCGGCGGGGTCGAGGGTGGCCCCGACGGCGTTGATGTCGGGGTAGAGGCCGGCGCACACCGCGTTGGCGTCGGCCACGAATGTGTCAGTGGTGTCGGCGGTGTCCTCAGTCGGCTCGTCCGCCTCGTCCGTGGTCTCGGAGGTCGTGGAGGTCTCGCCCGCGTCGTCGCCGCCGCAGGCGGAGAGCCCGCCTGCGAGCACGAGGGCGAGGAGGGCCGCCGCGGTGAGCTGGAGCGGACGGGGGAGAGGGTGGTGTCGCATGAGGGCTCCTGGGTGGGGGGCGCACGCAGGTGCGCGGGAGGCAGCGGCCTGAGCCGTCGAGGGTCGCGTGAGCCTAGCGACCCGGTCTCCCGGCCGTGGGGCTTCTCGTCACCTCATCGATCAGGCTCGACCTCGTCTACGCGGACTTCGCCGTCTGAGCCGGCTGTCCAGATGAACGCGACTGCACGGGCGCGTTGACCTGCACACGACACGGTGGTGCCCCAGGCAAGAGTCGAACTTGCGACCTCTCGCTTGTCCGCAGTGCGTTTCAGTACGTCTCATCTCGGGTCATGGCGAATCAGTGCCGTTGAGGCTCAAAGTAGGTAACAAAGTAGGTAACTCGGCCGGGTCAGAGGTGGATCGCGCGGTCGGACTTGTCGCCCTCGAAATAGACCCACGCGGTCCTCACCGGGTCGGAGTGCCGAGATGGAACAGGGTCGCAATCCGCGCGGCGGAGCGTGTGCGGGATCGCCCCAGGAGAAGCCGGCGCCGCCGAGGACTCGCGCACGGGTCTGTTGCTGTTCGGCCAGGCCCACAATGCGCGGCGTGTGTAGCGCAATGCGCCACAATCGGGGTGTGTTGGTGGAGTTGTGGTGGGACCCGGGACGCCGCTCACATCCGTAGCCGTTCGACCCGCTGTCCCGGCGCGACGGACATCGAGCCGGAGTGGACTTTGCAGGCGGCGGCCGATCCCGCCCTGGTGGCCCGCAACCCTGACCCCAAGAGCAAGGCGGCCTACACACGGCTCATCGGCTACTCGCCGGCCGCGGGCTTCGTCCTCACCGTGATCATCGACCCGCACGACCTCTCCGGCGTGACTGCCTGGAAGACCCGCGGCGTTGACCTGCGGGACTACCTCGATCGAAAGGACACAACTGATGACTAACCCCGAGCAGGTGGCGCGCCGCACGCGCCACGATGCGATCCTCGCGGAAGTCGCCGGTGAAGAAGCCGAGGCCGCAGAGGCTGAAGCGGTCGAGAAGACCGCCGCGCTGGACGTACCGATGCACCTGCGCATCGACAGTGAGCTAGACGCAGCAACTGCGTCAGAGGGCTAGCGACGAGCACATCCCTACCTCCGCGCTGGTGCGACGCCTGTTGCGCCAAGCCATGCAGCAGGGCTCCCCTGTGCGTCAGAGTTGAGTGAGACACCTCCTCTGAGTTCGTTCCCTTGCACGGGGTGAGAAGCGAGACGAGCACGATGACGATGACGACGGCCGATGTGGCTGGCAGCAGTAGCGATGATGGGGTCATGGGACCCAGGGCTAATCGACCGAAACGGCGTAGCTTCTCCGCGGAGTACAAGGCGCAGATTCTCGCCGAGTACGAGGCAGCTGATCGTGGTGTGCGCGGGAGCATCCTGCGTCGCGAAGGCCTGTACTCCTCGCACATCATCGAGTGGCGCAGGGCCGCCCAGGCGGGTGCCGCCGCCGGGCTCGCCCCGGCGACCCGGGACCGGCGTGAGCGTGAACGCGACCGGGAGGTCGCCCAGCTGCGGGCGCGCGCGGAGAAGGCCGAGGCTGAGCTCGCCAAGCACAAGGCGGCGCTGGACCTGATGGGAAAAGCACACGCGCTCTTGGAGACGCTCTCCGAGAGCGCGGACCTGGCCGGCCCGGTGGCCAAGGTGGACGAGAGGCGGTCGAAGCGGTGATCGTGCCGCTGGTCGCCGAGCTCGCCGCGTTGATGAGCATCGCGACAGCGTGTGCGTTGCTGGGTCGCTCGCGGGCCAGTCACTACCGCGCCGAGGCCGAAGCTCTGCGGCGTGCGGGGTTGCCGTTCGGGCCCGAACCCGCACCCGTGCGTGGACCGCGGCCGACGCCGCCGAACGCGCTCACCGACGCTGAACGCCAGCGGGT
>NZ_FOQG01000028.1 GCF_900113685.1 Nocardioides psychrotolerans | reverse complement strand
AATCGTTGTCTGGTAACTCCGATTCTCCCGCCCAGCAAGGGCATTCTCGTTCTACGCCACGCTCACAACACCACATCCGTCGGTGGATCAGGGTTCAGAGGTCGAGTGTCACCGATGTCCTGAGACATCACACCCACCCCGCCCCGCCAAACGGGTCCCGAAAACTTTTCTTGGGGGTTATCCCCCATGTGGACATTTCGGCCTGGCTCTGAGGGTCCCAGTGTCGGTAGGCCCTG
Source organism: Nocardioides psychrotolerans (assembly GCF_900113685.1). GTDB lineage: Bacteria > Actinomycetota > Actinomycetes > Propionibacteriales > Nocardioidaceae > Nocardioides > Nocardioides psychrotolerans. The sequence continues at coordinate 33,738 of NZ_FOQG01000028.1, read as the reverse complement.
ATCCAATGGATTCATGACCACCACCGGGCAGCATGTCGATCGGGAGCACCCGATCCTTGCTGCCTATGCGCAGCTCGAGGCGGTGCTCGCGGGTGTGGCGCAGTCCCCGGCGTGGTCGATGGGCGACCTCGAGGCGCGTGAGGCGCTGTTGGCTGACGCGCGGGTGCGGTCGCAGCTCGAGGGGCTCGGGATCCGGGTCCTCGCACATGCGCACCGCACGGGTGCGGCTGACTCGGTGGGCGCCACATCGGTCGCGTCGTGGTTGGCGCACCACACCCGGGTCACCGCCGTGGAGGCACACCGGAGGGTGAAGCACGCGGTCGCAGTGGAGGAACGCCACGGCCCGGTCGAGGCCGCGCTGGTGGCCGGTGACCTGCGGGCCGGGCAGGCCCACGAGATCGTGTGGGCCGTCGATGCGCTCCCCGACGAGGTGGACCCGGCGGTGCGGGCCCAGGCCCGGGAGCACCTGCTCGCCGAGGCTGCTCACCATGACGCGAAAGCGTTGCGGGTCCTCGGCAAGCGGGTCCTGGACGTGGTGGCCCCCGAGGCCGGTGAGGCCCAGCTCGCCCAGCAGCTCGACGCGGAGGAGAAGGCGGCCGAGGCGGCGCAGCGGTTCACGATGTCCGATGACGGTCACGGCAGGACCTACGGGCGGTTCACGCTGCCGACGTGGAAGGCCGACTTCCTGCGCAAGGCGTTGCAGGCCCACGCGTCCCCCCCCGCCGCACGGGTGGTGGTGCGACTCCGGAGGGGATGGGTCAGGCGTTCGGTGACTACGTCACCCGCTACCCGGCCGAGAAGCTCCCCCACGCTGGTGGGGTGAGCGCGAGCGTGGTGGTGACGATGGACTACGAGACGTTGCTGGGTGGGCTGAAGGCAGCCCACCTCGACACGGGCACGATGATCAGTCCTGGTCTGGCGCGGTTGTTGGCGTGTCAGGCGGGGGTGATCCCGGTCGTGCTGGGCGGTGGCTCGCAGGTCCTCGACGTGGGGCGGAAGCGTCGTTTTCACTCCGAGGTCCAGCGGGTCGCGCTCGGGGTCCGTGACGGTGGGTGCACGACCATCGGGTGTGACCGGGCCGCGTCGTGGTGCGAAGCCCACCACGAGGTCGCGTGGTCCCGTGGTGGTGGCACCTCGGTCGAGGGTGGCCGGTTGCTGTGCTCGCGACATCACCACCTCGCACACCACCCGTCCTACGACACCACGCACCACCCGGGCCGGAAGATCTCCTTCAACAGGCGGGAGTGAGGAGCGCGCGCTCCGCGGGCGGTGGGATCCTCCCCAGTGCCGCTCGTGGCCGGCGGCGCCGGATCAGGCGGACTCGGCGTTCCGGACGATGGCGACGGGACAGGTGGCGTGCTGGAGCACGCCGTGGCTGACGGAGCCCAGCAGCAGGCGCCGGAAGCCACCGAGTCCGCGGTTGCCGACGACCAGGAGCTCTGCTCCGGTGCCGGCCCGCACGAGCGAGGCGACCGTCGGTGCCATGGGGACGGTCACGTGGACGGTGACGTCGGGGTACTTGTCTGCCCATCCGACCAGCGTCTCCGACGCGGCCAGGCGCTCGGCGTTCTGGAAGTCGAGCTTGAGGCTGCGGGAGAGGCCGGCCGTGGAGGTCCACCACGCCTTCACGACGTGGAGGTCGCAGCCGCGGACGGCCGCCTCATCAAAGGCGTAGCCGACGGCTTCCTCGGACCCGGCGGACCCGTCGACGCCCACGACCACGCCACCGGTCCGGAGGACCTCAGGGTCGGGCTGGAAGGTGGTCCCGGGGGCTGTGGCGCCAGCACCAGAGGTGCGGACGACCACCACCGGGCACGAGGCGTGGGCAGCGACCTGGTGGGCCACCGAGCCGAGCAGCGCTCCGACGATGACGCCGTGTCCGCGGTGGCCGAGGACGATCGACTCCGCGTGCGCCGAGTGCTCCACGAGGACGCCCGCGGGGTTGCCGAGGACGCTCTCCCGCGTGAACTCCAGCCCGGGCCAGCGTTCGGACACCCGCGCGGCGGCGGCGTCGAGGGCAGCCTCCGCCCGTGCGACGGCATCGGTCTCGGCAAGCTCGAGGATCTCGGTGACGTACATCGCGGCGTCGCCGCCGGGCAGCTCGCGCTCCCCCACGCCGCACAGGTGGAGCCGACGCCGGCGTCGGACCGCCTCCGCGGCAGCCCAGTCCAGGGCCGCGTCCGAGGCGGGCGAGCCGTCGACACCGACGACGATGCAGTGCTTCACGTGAGAGGTCATGCTCCGATCGTGCCTGGAGCAGCGAGCCGGGTGCAGGGTCCAAGGACCCCAGCAGCCCGGGCCTTTGCCCTGGGACGTGGGCCGTGGCCGTGGCCGTGGGTCAGCGGGAGCCCACGCGCCAGTCGCTGATCTCCGGCATGTCCTCCAGGTGCTCACGCACGTAGGCGTGGTGCAGGTCCAGCTGGTCCTGGCACCACCCGAGGAGCTCCTGGGCGCCTCGCGGGGTGGTACGGGCATTGTTCAGCGCGTCCATGACGAGGTGGTAGCGCGAGATCTTGTTGAGCACCGTCATGTCGAACGGTGTCGTCGTCGTGCCCTCCTCGATGAAGCCGCGCACGTGGAACCGGTCCGCGTCCGGGCGACCGTGCACCAGCTGGTGGATGGCTCCGGGGAAGCCGTGGAAGGCGAAGACGACGTCCGCGGTGTCGGTGAACAGCTCGGAGAAGAAGAGGTCGCTCATCCCGTGCGGGTGGCTGCGCGGGCGCACCAGGCCCATCAGGTCGACGACATTGACGACCCGCGTGCGCAGCTGGGGCACCCGCTCACGCAGGATCTGCGCAGCAGCGACCGTCTCGAGCGTGGGGGTGTCCCCCGCGCAGGCGAGCACGATGTCGGGCTGCGCCGTGCCGTCGTCGTTGCCGGCCCAGTCCCAGACCCCGGCACCAGCAGCGCAGTGGGCGATGGCTTCATCCATCGAGAGGTACTGCAGCTGCGGCTGCTTGTCGATCACGATCAGGTTGACATAGGAGCGCGAGCGCAGGCAGTGGTCGGCCACCGACAGCAGGCAGTTGGCGTCGGGCGGGAAGTAGGCACGCGTGACGTCGCCGCGGTGCGTGAGCATGACCTGGATCAGGCCGGGGCCCTGGTGGGAGAAGCCGTTGTGGTCGTTGCGCCAGGCCGTCGACGTCAGCAGGATGTTGAGGCTCGGCACCGGGGCCCGCCAGGGCAGGGACCGCGCCTCCTCGAGCCACTTGCTGTGCTGCACCGTCTGAGAGGCGCTCACCATCGCGAACGCCTCGTAGGTGGCGAAGAGTCCGTGCCGGCCGGTCAGCGTGTAACCCTCCAACCACCCGTGGCAGTTGTGCTCCGAGAGGACCTCCATGACGCGCCCGTGCCGCGACAGGTGGTCGTCGACGGGCTCGACCCGCTCCATGAAGGCGCGGTCGGAGACGCTGAACACGTCGCCGAGGCGGTTGCTGTTGGTCTCGTCGGGACAGAACAGCCGGAAGGTGTCCGGGTTGTCGCTGTAGACGTCGCGCAACAGGTGACCCAGGCGCCGCGTCGACTCCGCCCGCTCGACACCGGGGCTCGCGACGTCGACGGCGTAGTCGCGGAAGTCGCGCAGGACCAGGTCCCGCGTCAGCACCCCACCGTTCGCGTGCGGCGACGCGCTCATCCGCTGCGCACCGTGCGGGCCGAAGGCGGTCGTCGTGGGCCGGCCCAGGTCGTCGAAGAGCTCGTCGGGGCGGTAGGACCGCAGCCAGGACTCCAGCCGGGCCAGGTGCTCGGGATTCTCCCGTACGCCGGACAGCGGGACCTGGTGGGAACGAAAGGTGCCGCCGACCTGCACGCCGTCGACGACGTCCGGACCGGTCCAGCCCTTGGGGGTGCGCAGCACGATCATCGGCCAGCGCGGGCGTGCGCCGGTCCACGCGCCGCTGCGCGCGTCGTCCTGGATCTCGCGGATGCGTTGCCACGCCCCACCGAGTGCAGCGGCGAAGCGGTGGTGCATCCCGGGCAGGTCGGAGCCCTCCACCTCGATGACCTCATAGCCGTGGCCCTCGAAGAGCGAGCGCACCTCGGCCCGATCCTTGCGGCCCAGCACCGTCGGACCGCTGATCTTGGCGTCGTTGAGGTGCAGAACCGGCAGGACGGCACCGTCGCGCTCGGGGTTGAGGAAGGAGATGCCCTTCCAGGAGCCCTCGAGCGGGCCCGTCTCGGCCTCACCGTCCCCCACGACCGCGAGGGCCAGGAGGTCGGGGTTGTCCATGACCGCACCGAAGGCGTGCACCAGCACGTAGCCGAGCTCACCCCCCTCGTGGATCGAGCCGGGCGTCGTCACGGACACGTGGCTGGGGATGCCGCCCGGGCTGGAGAACTGTCGGCAGAGGCGCCGCAGTCCCTCCGCGTCCTGGGTCACCCGCGGGTAGGTCTCGGTGTAGGAGCCCTCGAGCCAGGACGCCGCGACGAGCGCGGGGCCGCCGTGGCCGGGACCGGCGAGGTAGATGGCGCGGTCACCGGTCTCGCGGATCAGCCGCGAGGCGTGCGCGTAGACGAAGGCGAGGCCGGGACTGGTCCCCCAGTGCCCGAGCAGGCGCGGCTTGATGTGCTCCGGACGCAGGGGCTCACGGAGGAGCACGTTGTCGCGCAGGTAGATCTGGCCGACGGTGAGGTAGAGGCTGGCCCGCCACCAGGCGTCGAGCGCAACGACCTCCTCGTCGGTGATCGCGGTGAGGTCGCGTCGTACGTCAAGCACGGGCACCGGTCCGCAGCTGCGGGGCGTGGTGCTGGGCGGGACCGTGCCACAGGTGCGGCGCCTCACCCGGGACCGGGAGCAGGACGGGGCAGGAGGCGCGCGCGACCACGGCGCGGGCGACGGGCCCGATGCGCGATCCGCTGGGCACGAGCGGGTCATGACGTCCGACCACCAGCAGGTCCGTGCCGTGCGAGGCGTCCACGAGGAGGTCGGCGGGCCGGGCGTGCAGGACTTCGATGGTCACCGGCACGGTGGCCAGGCTGTCGTCGTCGGCCACGATCGTGGCGACGACCCGCTCGAGGTCGCTGCGGACCGAGCGCGGGTCGATGCCGTGGGTCGCTCCGGCGTGATCGTTGTCGCGGGCCATCCACCAGCCGCACATGATGCGCAGCCCGGCGCCGCGGCGCTTGGAGGCCGCCAGTGCCTCGCGCAGGGTCGCCCCGCTGGTCGCGGCGTGGTCGACACCGACGGTGACCGTCGTGGCGCCCTCGACGCCATGCCAGTCGTGGGGAACGCAGACGACGGGCACACGGGAGCGGGCGGCCACCTTGAGGCACACCGCCTGGGCCTGCCCGGCCGACACGAGGGGCTGACGACGGCGCAGCACCAGCAGCGCAGCCTCCTGGCCGACCTCGAGCAGGCCCGAGATCACCTCGCCGTGGAAGAGCTCGCTGGTCACCACCACCCGCTCACCGGCCAGGGAACGCGCGTAGGCCACGGCGTCCCACAGTGTCTCCTCGCCCTTGCGGGCGCGCCGCTCCGCCACCCCCAGCACCGCTGGCTCGCGCCACGGCACCAGGTCGATCACGTGCACGAGGTGCACCGTCGTACGACGACGCGCGGCCTCCGCGACGCCGTAGCGCACGGCGGACTCGGAGCCGTCGCCGGCAACGGCGACCAGGACGGGGCGGGACTCTGAGGTGTCGACCATGGCTCGACTCTGGCCCCCGGCGCGGCCGTGTCGTAGAGCCGAAGGTCCCTGGCGGCAGTGACCTCGGCCCACCCCAGCCAGCGATCCAGCCAGGGCTCAGTCGGCGTGGACCTGGGTGCCGGCGGTGCCGGCCACGACCTCGGCGGCCTCGGACAACGACCCGATGGCGGCCCGACCGCCGGTCCGCGTGGCGAAGGCGCAGGCCGCCTCGACCTTGGGCCCCATGGAGCCGTCGGGCAGGTCGAGTCCGTCGAGCTCCGCGATCGACACCCGGTGCAGCGCCCGCGCCTGCGGCGTGCCGAAGCCCTCCTGCACAGCGCTCACGTCGGTCAGCATCACGAGCAGGTCGGCACCGAGCGTTTCGGCCACGAGCGCGGCGACGTAGTCCTTGTCGACCACCGCCTCCACCCCCAGCAGCCCGCGGGGCGTGCGTACGACGGGCACACCGCCGCCGCCGCCGAGCACGACGGTGGTGCCCTGCTCGAGCAGCGAGCGGGCGATCTCGATCTCCACGACCCCACAGGGCCGTGGCGAGGCGACGACCCGACGCCAGCCGGCGCCGTCCCGCTTCACCGACCACCTGCCGGCCTCGGCGAGCTCGCGGGCACGGGACTCGTCGTAGATGCTGCCGACGAACTTGGTCGGGTCGTCGAACGCCGGGTCGTCGGCCTCGACGAGGGTCTGGGTCACGAGGGTGACCACCGGGGTCGCGAGGCCGGCGTTGGCAAGGCCCTGCTGCAGCCAGTAGCCGATGACGCCCTGGGTCTCAGCGACCAGGTCGCTGAAGGGGTAGGGCCGCGAGAGGTTGGCGTCCGCGGCGCTCTCGAGCGCCAGCATCCCGACCTGGGGGCCGTTGCCGTGGACCAGCACGAGCTCGTGGTCGCGGGCGATGCGGGCGAGCGCGGGCGCCGCCTCGGCGACGTGCTCCTGCTGGATCGCGGCGTCCGGCTTCTCCCCGCGGCGGAGCAACGCGTTGCCGCCGAGCGCGACGACCAGGCGCATGCCTCAGGGCCCCGTCGTCGGAGCGTGGAGGACTGTCACGTCGCGAGCGTGCGGCGGTAGGCCGCCTGCGCCTGCGGGTCCCAGCCCCGACCGAGCGTCCGTCCGGTCACCTCGCTCCACGGGATCCGGATGACGAGCGGCCTGTTGCCGCCGGCCCAGGGGCGGGGTGGCCAGACCGCCTCGATGTGGTCGAGCTCGGCGGGATCGCTCACGACCTCGGCGCGGCCACGGACCACGACGCTCCAGCCGTGGTGCTGCTCGAGGTCGAGATGGTCGACCTCGAAGGCAACGAGGTTGCCGCGCGCGAGTCGACCCAGCGCGCTGTAGGACGTGGTCCGCAGCAGGATCTGGTCGTCCACGACCGAGTAGTTGACCGGGACGACGTGCGGTCCGTCCTCGGTGCACAGCGCGACACGGCCGACGACGCCGATCCGCAGCAGCGCCTCGGCCTCCGGGCGCGACATCTCGATGGAATCCAGCACGACAACCTCCTCAGGGTGGACCTCCAGGGTCGTCCCGACCCCGGCTCCCCGGTAGGGCCGTTGGTCCTGCTCAGGTGGACAGCAGCCGCTCGCGGATGACCGCAGCGGCCCCGGAGAGCGAGGCGCCGAGGTAGGTCCCCGGGACGCCCTCACGTGAGTCGGGGAAGAGGAACGCGTTGCCGGCGTAGAAGACCTGCGGCCCGGTCCCGGCGACCGCGACCAGCGCGTCCACTGCGGGGCGACGCTGGGTCGAGAGGTGGGAGACCACCACGACGGCAGGGGCCTCGGTCGCCGCGACCGCGGCGACCAGCGTGCGCCGAGGTGTCCGGGCGCCGAGGAGTCGCGTGGCCAGGCCATCGTGGGACAGCAGCGCAGCGAGCGCCTCGAGGCCCAGCGTGTGCAGGTCGCGGGGGCCGCAGGCGAGCAGCACCGGGGCTTCGTGGACCGGTGGCGGGGCGATCGAGACCAGCCAGGAGAGCCAGGCGCGCGCAGCCTCGGTCGTGAGGTGCTCCTGGGCGATGTCGCAGTGGCCGCTCTCCCACCAGCTGCCGATCTGGCGCATGCTCGGCATCAGCACCTCGTCCAGCGCGGGGCCGAGCCCGAGGTCGCTCCGTGCGTCCTCGAGGACCTCGCGCACGGCGCGGGGCTCGAGCTCGCGCGAGGCGGTGAGCAGCCGCTGGATCCGTGCCTGGGCAGGGCCCTCGGTGTCGAGCAGCGCCCAGACCGAGCGTGCCGCGTCCGAGGCCTTCCTCCCGCGGGCCACCTCGTCGCGCATCAACCGCAGCTCGTGCAGTGCGGAGGCCGAGTAGCGACGGTGTCCGCCGTCGCTGCGCCTGGTCACGGGGATCCCGTAGCGGCGCTCCCAGGACCGCAGGGTGGGCGCGGGGACGCCGAGCAGGTCACTCACCTGCTGGATCGCCAGGCCCTCCGGCACCGGGTCGCCCTCGTACGTGCTCACACTGCCCCCCCGCCCCTGGACGACCGATGGAGGCCCCCTCTATTGGCTCATCAGATCCGGTCTTGTGCAATTCCCACCGCAACTTGCATAAGTTTGGGCCTGTCGTCGGTGAGCGCTTCCCCCCACGCTGAACCTGTGCCCCTACGAATCAACCGAGAAGGTCTGATGTCTCAGCCCCCACTGCGCGCCGTGCCACCCCTCGACCCGTGCGCGGGCTTCATCTCCGTCCTCGTGCTGCGCTGCGCCGACGGCGAGTCCGAGGCGCTCGGCACCCTCGTCGACCTGTTCTACGCCCTCGTGCTTGCCACCGTGGCGCCCCAGCGCCGCGGCGACGCGAGAGCCGACCAGGTCGTCGCGGTCTTCCACGAGGTCTGGCGCCGCGCCCCTGGCTTCGAGTCGGGTGAGGACCCCGTGGCCTGGATCCTGGACGTCGCCAGCGACATCAGGCCCGGGGCTTCCGTGCCCGCAGCGTCCTGAAAAATCCTCGCCCGAGGCTCCCCGGTCGCGCTCCGAGCCGGGTGTAGACCGCGTGCGCCACGATCCCGACGACGAGTGACGCCAGCACTGCGAGGTAGGGGTGCCCGGCGGCCTCCAGCAGCGGGTAGACCTGCCAGTGCGTCAGGTAGATCCACAGGCTGGCGGACGAGACGACCCCGACGGCGAGGCCCACGGCGCGTGGCAGCGGCACGGGTCGGTCCAGCAGCAGGACGAGGATGCCGGCCACCACGATCGCCTCACGCTGGCCGTCGGCGAAGAAGCCTGCCGTGGCGACGACGGCGAGCACGCCGACAAGCGCGTGCTGGAGACGGCCGCGGGCAGCAGCAGCCGCCCAGCCGAGCGCCACGCACCACAGCACGACCGCAGCCGAGTAGCGCTCGGTGGGCCCGGCCTCGACCCCGACCGTCACGTAGCGCACCGCCAGCGTCACCGCGAGCACCACCAGGGCGGAGCCGAACGGCGCGCGCCGCTGCCACAGGTCGAGCGCCGGCACCGCGAGCAGCACGGCGAGCGCGAGGTAGCCCAGCACCACGGCCTCGATGAACCAGAACTGCCAGTTGTCGTCCCAGGTGTCGCGCCCCAGGAAGCCGTTGAGCAGGAAGACCGTGGAGGTGTCGTAGGCACTCGTCACGGCCGCGACGGCACCGATCCAGCAGAAGGCCGGCAGCGCGACGTGCCACGCACCGCGCAGGACCCCGCGGATCCGGTCGCCCCGGTCGGTGAGCCCGAGCTGGAAGCGCGCCAGGTTGTAGCCGGCGACGGCCAGCAGGACGTGAGCTCCCCCGGCCACCAGCACCAGGTCGGCGTGGGTGATGAGCACCAGCAGGATCGCGACCGCCCGGAGCACGGCGGAGGCGTCGACGCGCACCACGAAGCGTCTCGGCCGCCTGGCCGAGGCAGCAAGCTGCGTCGGCGTCAGGTGCGCCCAGCCCGTCGGCAGCTCCCCCAGCAGCGAGCTGAGCCGCATCGACACCTCGACGTAGGACAGCGAGTCGCCGCCGAGCGCGGCGAAGCTGTCGGCACTCGAGGCCTCCGGCCTCCCGAGCAGTACGGCGTAGAGGTCGCGCACCGCTTCGGGCGAGGCGGTGGCCGGTGTCGCTCCCCCGGGCTGCGCCGGGGCGGGCTCCTCGGAGCGCAGCCGTGCGAGGTGGCCGGTGAGGCTCGCGCGATCAGGCTTGCCGGTCGACGTGAGCGGCAGCGACCCCAGCCGCTCGACCCGCAGCGCTCCCGGCGGCAGGGTGGTGATCTCGGCCAGCGCCTCCCGCACCCGGGTCTGCACCCGCGGTCGGTCGACGAACGCGCAGATGACCGCGTCGTCCGCGACCAGCCGGGCGACCAGACCCTGATCTTCGAGCAGCCGCTCGACCCGGTCGAGGTCGAGCCGCAGGCCGAGGACCTTGGCGAAGCGGCTGCGCCGCCCCACGACCTCGAACAGGCCGTCGGCCGCGAGCCGGCCGAGGTCACCGGTGCGCAGCCGCGTCAGGGTCGCGCCCCGTGCCAGGTCGGCGGGGTCGTGGGCATAGCCGAGCATCACGTTGGGACCCTCGTAGACGAGCTCGCCGATCCCCTCCCCGAGCCCCTCGACCGGCTCCACGCACAGACGTCCACCCGGCACCGCCACCCCGATCGCCTCGGGTCGCTCGGCGACCAGGTCGCTGGGCAGGTAGGCCATGCGGGCCGTCGCCTCGGTCTGGCCGTACATCACGAACAGGTCGAACCCGCGACGTCGGCCGAGCTCGGCGAACCCGCGGATCCGCTCGGGGTCCATCCGGCCGCCGGCCTGCGTGAGGTAGCGCAGGGTGGGCGTTTCGCGACGCTCGAAGCCGCTGGCCTCCAGCAGCTCGAAGGTGTGCGGGACCCCGCTCAGGCTCGTGACGTCGTGCGCCCGCACCAGGTCCCAGAAGCACTCGTCGGCGACCGACAGGTCGGTGAGGACGACCCCGGCGCCGACCAGCAGGTGGCTGTTGAGGACCGACAGCCCGTAGCAGTAGTGCAGCGGCAACGAGGTGACCGCGCGGTCGCTCGCGCGCACCGAGAGGTAGGCCGCGACGCTCCGGGCGTTGGCCTCCAGGTTGGTCAGTGAGAGCCGCACGAGCTTGGGCGAGCCGGTCGACCCGGAGGTGCTCAGCAGGAGCGCCAGGTCGGGGTGCAGGTCGTGGGCGGTGCCCTGCCGCAGCTCCCGCAGGCCGGCTCCGTCCTGGACGACGTCGGGCCGGTAGGTCGTCACGAGGTGGGCCGAGCGCTCCAGCTCACCCGGCCCGAGCAGCAGCAACGGGTGCCGCCCGGCCAGCGCCGCGAGGTAGGTCACGACGCTGTCGACGTCGTGGGCGGCCTCCAGCAGCACGAGGCGTCGTACGGCGCCCAGCTCGCAGCCGCGCGCCTCGACGCGGCGCCGGAGCTCCCCGTAGGTGACGTCGCCGCCCATGGCGACGAGCGCGGTCGCGTGGTCGGGGCCGGTCAGGAACGGCAGCGCGTCGACGCGAGCGAGCTCGGTGGGCAGGAGCTGCCCCGTCAGGTCGGCGGTCACGTCGCCTGCCCCGCAGGGAAGGCGATCACCGCACCCGAGACAGTCAGCGAGACCCGGCTTCCGACCACGGGGACGCCGTCGGCGGTGACCCGCGCGGTGACGACGGCACCGTGGTCGCCCACCGAGGTGCGCACGGTGGCGTCGTGGCCGAAGTAGCTCACCTCGACGACCCGTCCCACTGCCGGGCCCGTCGCGTCGCCGATCGGGCGCACCTGGACCTGCTCGGGGCGGATGGCCAGCAGCACCGGACCGGTCGCCGGGGTGCGCAGCCGGACCACCCCCAGGCTCGACGTCGCGGTGTCGCCGGTGGCGTCAGCCTGGATCAGGACGGCATTGCCGACGAAGGCGGCGACGCCCGGGGTGGCCGGCGAGAGGTAGAGCTCGTCGGGCGAGGCGACCTGGAGGAAGCGCCCCGCAGCCATCACCGCGACCTGGTCGGCGAGCGAGAGGGCCTCGCCCTGGTCATGGGTGACCAGCAGGGCGGTGGCGTTGCGCGCGCGCAGGGCGCGGGCGACGGCGCGACCGGTGTCCTCCCGCAGCGAGGCGTCGAGCGAGGAGAACGGCTCGTCGAGCAGCACGACCGCGGGATCGGAGGCGAGGGCGCGGGCCAGAGCGACGCGTTGCTGCTGGCCGCCGGACAGCTCGTGCGGGAAGCGCCTCGCGGCAGAGGACGGGAGCTCGACGAGCTCGAGCATCTCCCCCACCTTGCTGTTCTTGCGCTCGCGACGAGGCAGCCCGAAGGCGATGTTGGCACGCACGTCGAGGTGCGGGAAGAGCGCACCCTCCTGCGGCACGTAGCCGATGTGGCGCTCGTGCGCCGGCACGGTGCGACCCTCGCCGACCAGCGCCCGGGTGCCGAGTCGGACCGAGCCCGCGTCGGGGTCGAGGAACCCGGCGATGATGCGCAGCAGCGTCGTCTTGCCGCAGCCCGACGAGCCGAGCACCGAGGTGATGCCGACCGGCACGGTGAGGTCGACTCCGTTGAGCACGCGGGTGGCGCCGTAGGACTTGGTCAGCCCGGTGACCTTCAGCTCGCTCACTGGACCTCCCGGGTGGCGGCGCGGGCGAGCAGCACCGTCGCGGGGAGGGACAGCAGGATCATCAGCACGGCGTACGGCGCCGCGGCACCGTAGGCGACCGACGCGGCGCGCTGCCAGAAGTCGGTCGCGAGCGTGGAGACAGCGGTCGGGGCGAGCAGGAGCGTGGCGGTGAGCTCGGTGCTGATCGCCAGCGAGACCAGGGCCATGCCGGAGGTCAGCCCCGGGAGCAGCAGGGGCAGCGTGACGCGGCGGGCCACCTGGCGCCCGGAGCAGCCGAGCGACCGGGCGACGTCCTCGAGCACGGGCGGGGCCAGCTCGAAGGTGGAGCGCACGCTGACGACCGCACGCGGCAGGAAGAGGATGGCGTAGCCCAGGAGCAGCACCGGGAGCGTCTGGTAGAGCCCCGGCACGACCCGGATCGAGATCGTCACCAGCGCCAGCGCCACGACGATGCCCGGCAAGGCGTTGGCGGGGTAGATCGAGCGTTCGACCAGGGTGCCGAGCGGGCGTCGGTGACGGACGGCCAGCCACGCCACCGGGACCGCAGCGGCGGTCGCGAGCGCGCCGCCGACGACCGCGAGGCCGAGCGTCGAGGTGGCCGAGGCCCACAGGTCGCCGGCCGGGAAGGTGGTGGAGTTGCCGCGGACCATCCAGCGGGTCAGGCTCAGCATCGGGATGCCGAGCGCCAGCACCAGCAGCAGGGCCAGCGCCCCCACCGAGGGCAGCCGCAGCACCCCGAGGCGGTGCCGCGTCGGGGTGCGGGTGACGCCGGCGCCGACGCGGGCGTGACGTCGGCGACCGCGCACCAGCAGCTCGAGGCCGAGCAGCACCAGGCAGAACGCGACGAGGACGAGCGCCAGCAACGTGGCGGCCGGGCCGTTGAAGGTGGAGGCGTACTGCGCCAGGATCGCGGTCGTCAGCGTGGGGTAGTTGAGCAGCTGGAGGGCGCCGTACTCCCCCAGCAGGTGCAGGCCCACCAGCAGCGAACCGCCCAGGACGGCCGGGCTGATCGCCGGGAGCACGACACGGAAGAAGGCCGACACCGGCCGGTGGCCCAACCCGGCGGCGACGTCCTCGACGCTGGAGTCGAGACGGCGCAGCGCGGCCACGGCGGGCAGGTAGACCAGCGGGTAGTAGGACAGGCTGACGACCAGGACGGCGCCGGGGAAGCTCTGCACTGCGTGGGTGGTGGACACCCAGCCGAAGCCGTTGACGAACGCCGGCACGGCGAGCGGCGCGCACAGCAGGCCGTGCCACAGCCCGGGCCGCGGGAGGTCGGTGCGGACGACCAGCCACGCGGCGCCGACGCCGATCGCGGCGCTCAGCAGCACCCCGCCGACCAGGAGCCGGGTCGTGTTCCACAGCAGCTCGCCGATGCGCGGTCGCACCAGGAAGTCGATCGCCTCGCTGGGCGGCACCTGGGCCGAGGAGACGATCACGAATCCCAGGGGCATCAGGCTGAGCCCGGCCACGACGAGGCAGGTCAGGACCAGGGAGACCGGAGCCCGGGTGGAGGCCTGGTCGGCGGGGCGGAGCCTGACCGGGCGGGACGTGGGGCGGGTCTCGCGGACCGGGGGCTCGACCAGGCTCAGAGGAACCCGGCTTCAGTCATCAGGTCGACCACCGTGTCACCGTCGAGGTCGGACACGTTGATCACCGGCGGCTGGAGCTCGCTGAGCGGCTTGACCGGAGGGGCGAGCTGGACCGCGGGGTTGAGCGGGTACTCCAGGGCATAGCTGTCGGCCAGGGCCTGCTGGCCCTCCTCGCTGGTGAGGAACTCCACGAACTGCTCGGCCTCGGTCGGGTTGTCGCTCGACGCGAGGACGCCGGCACCGGAGACGCTGAGGAACGCTCCGGGGTCCTGGTCACCGAAGAAGTGCACCTCGGTGTTGTCGCTGACCTCGCCGCTCTCGGCCTGGTCGCGGTACCAGTAGTAGTGGTAGGCGATGCCCATCGCGGACTCACCGGCGTTGACCGACTCGAGCACCACGTTGTTGCCGTCGTAGACCGTGCCGTTGGCCTGGAGCCCGGCCAGCCAGGCCCGGGTGGCGTCCTCGCCCTCGAGCTCGAGGACGGCGGCGACGATCGCCTGGAAGTCCGCTCCCGTGGGCGAGAACGAGACCAGGCCGTCGTACGCCGGGTCCGCGAGGTCGAGGATCGACTCCGGGAGGTCTGCCTCGTCGACGAGGTCGGGGTTGTAGAAGAGCACCGTCGAGCGCGCCACGAAGCCGGTCCAGAGACCGCTGGTGGGCCGGTACTGCTCGGGGATCGCTGCCGTTGCCTCCTCACCGAGCTCGGCGAAGAGACCGGCCCTCTCGACCGCGGACATCGCCGGGGAGTTCTCGGTGAGGAACACGTCGGCGGGAGAGGCGTCGCCCTCCTGGACCAGCTGGGCGGCCATCTCTGCGTCCTTGCCGTTGCGGAGCTCGACCTCGATGCCGGTCTCCTCCTCGAAGAGCGGCGCGATCTCCTCGAGCAGCTGCTCGTGCTGGGCGTTGTAGACCGTGATGGAGGGACCGTCGTCGCCGGAGCACCCGCTCGCGGCGACCGAGGTCAGCAGCAGGAGGGACACGACGACAGTGGAGCGCTTCACAGGGGGGTTCCTATCCGGTGGTTCGTTAGGACAGGCTAACCGTAGTGGTCGGAGCGTCTCGACCGCGACGTGAGGGTCCTCACTCTTCCCGGCCGCGCTCATCCGAACGGTGTCCCGCCGCCGAACGAGTCGCTCACCTGGGCCGCGTCGAGCACCTTGTACGGCGACGGCGAGCGCGCCGCCTGCGCCCTCAGGGCCGCGACGGGCACCGGCGCGCGGGAGGCCAGCACGAGCAGGTTGCCGCCGCGGCGGCCGCGCAGGGTCGGGGTCTCGGCGCCGAGGGCGATGTCGGCGAACACGGCGCGCAGGCCGGCCACCACCCGACGCGAGTGCGCGAACGGAGCACGGTCGGAGAGGTTGAGCAGGTAGAGGCCCGCAGGCGCCAGCACCCGCGCGACCTTCTCGAAGTGCGCGACCGTGACCAGGTCCGCTGGGACCTGCCCCTCGGCGTAGGCATCGAGGACGAGGAGGTCCGCCTGCCCGTCGCGCAGCGCCGCCACCCCGGACGCCCCGTCCACGGGGCGCACCTTGATCCCGCTGCGGCGCGGCAGCGGCAGCTCGGCGCGCACCAGCTCGGTCACCTCGACGTCGGGCTCGAGCACGACCTGTGCCGACGTCGGCCGCGTCGCCGCGACGTAGCGCGCCAGGGTCATCGCCGCTCCCCCGACGTGCACGACCCGCAGCGGCTGCCCGCTCGGCGCGGCGGCGTCGACGACGTCGCCCATGCGGCGCACGTAGTCGAAGGCGAGGTAGATCGGGTCGTCGAGGTCGACGTGCGACTGGTCGCGCCCGTCGTGGCTGAGCACGAAGGCGCGGGGGCGCTCGGTCGTCGAGATCTCCCACACACCGCCCAATCTCGCACGACGAGTTTGCCCCATCGGTGAAGGGTCACCGGAACAGGCAGCCCACCAACCCCAGGGAGACACCGCATGCCGAGCGTCGAACGCACCATCACGACCCACCAGCCGATCGAGAAGGTCTGGGCCTACCTGTCCGACTTCACCACGACCGAGGAGTGGGACCCGCCCACCGTCACGACCACCCGCACGGCCGGCGACGGCGGCGTGGGCACGACCTACACGAACGTCTCGACGTTCCTCGGCCACGAGAGCGAGGTGCACTACGTCGTCACCGAGTGCGTGCCCCTGGAACGCCTGCAGCTCAAGGGCGACGCCGGCGACTCGCTGGGCCTGCTCGACACGATCACCTTCGCCCGCGACGCGGCAGGGACGGCCGTGACCTACCACGCGCAGTTCGAGCTGCACGGGGCTGCCAAGCTCGCCGAGCCGCTCATGCCGCTCGGACTCAAGGTCCTCGCCGACAAGGTCGCGAAGAGCATGCAGGAGCACCTCGACGGGTTGTGAGCCGACCGGCGCGCGACCGGCCTACCGACGGCCTACCGACGGCCTAGAGGTGATCGGGGACGATCAGCGCGTCCGGGTCCTGACGCACCGGCATCCCGTCCACAGCCACCCGGGTCAGCTCGACGGCGGTGGCGAGCACGCGATCGCGCCGCTTGGCCGGCATCGCGTCCCACGCACCGGGCTTGCGGTGCTCCATCACGTCGCGGCCGGCGGTCTGCGCCGCCGCGGTGAGCTCGGCCTCGGTGAACTCCGGCTTCGCCCCCACCGTCGGGCGCTCGGGCAGGGCCGTCAGCACCGGCAGGACGACCTCGCCCGCGGTCACCTTGAGGCGCCACTTCTTCATCCGCTCGAGCCCGTCGTACGCCGCGACGGCGTCACCGCGGCGCCACGGCGGGCGGGTGGCGGCATGCAGCCGTCGGGCCACCGTGTCGACGGCCACCGTCATCTCGTGCTCGGTGAACCTCATGCGGGTCATCGTCTCAGAGCCGAGTCGGCGCGATGTTGCAGCGGGCGGTTGCGACATCGCGCCGACTCGGCCTAGTCACATCGGGCCAGGTGCCCTCGCACCTTCGGGGGATGCCGGCCTGGTGAAGCGGGAGGATGGTCGTGGACAGGGGAGGAGCCCCGGTCATGCAAGATCACGAAGCACAGCTGATCCACGACATGCGCAACACCGCGCTGGTCCTGCGGGGCGCGGCGCAGCAGCTGCACGAGCACGACGAGTCGCTGCCGCCTGCCATGCGCGCCAACCTGACGGCCATGCTCGTCCGGCGCAGCGACATGCTGGGGCGCCTCCTGGCAGACCTCACGACCAGTCACCAGGTGGAGCGGGGCGACCTCGCCCTGTCGCTGCAACCGGTCTCCCTGGCGACCCTGTGCCGCGACGCCCTGGAGGGGGGCGACCTGCCCGGCGACACCCAGGTCGTCCTGGACCTCCACGACAACGCCGTCGCGCTCGCCGACCCGCTGCGCGTGACCCAGGTCCTCGACAACCTGGTGACCAACGCCCTGCGCTACGGCGGCGCCCAGGTGCGCGTCAGCGCCACCCGGGCCGGCAGCGTCGTCCACCTTGCTGTCAGCGACGACGGACCCGGCGTGCCCGACGACCTCGTCGACACCCTCTTCGACGCCTACGTCCGGGGCGCCTCCTCCCCTGGTCTGGGCGGCAGCGGGCTGGGGCTCCTGATCGCCCGCCAGCTCTGCGAGGCCATGGGCGGCAGCGTGTCCTACACGCACGACGGCGGGGCACGGTTCACCGCCACCTTCGCCGCACTGCCCACCTCGGATGCGCCCGTGACCGGCCGTGACGTGGCGTATGTCGGCCACTCCGTCGCCTTCTGGACCGTCTCCGACTGCATGGCGCGCGACCTCACGACGTACGTCGCTCACGGCCTCGTCGCCGGCGAGGCCGTCGTCGTCGCCGCGACCCCAGCCCACCACGACCTTCTCCAAGCGGGCCTCACGGCCCTCGGGATCGACCCGCACGGGGCGATCGCCTCCGGGCAGTACGTCGCGCTCGACGCCGATGAGCTGCACCGCGACCTCGCCCCCCGCGACAACATCGACCCCGAGCGCTTCGCCACCCTGATCGAGGCGCCCGTCCGCGCGGTCAGCAGGCGCTGGCGCACCGTGCGCGTCTACGGCGAGAGCGTCGACCTCTACTCGCGTCGGGGCGACGACCACCTCGCCCTGGAGCTCGAGGCCTGCTGGAACGAGCTGCGCCGCGACGTCTCGTTCCCCCTGCTGTGCGCCTACGAGCTCGCCCCGGACGAGGTCATCCCGTCCTTCTGCGACTGCCACGACGCCGTCGTCGCGATCTGAGCTCCCGACCCGAGGGGGCCAGGAATCCCTCAGTTCGGGGCCCGGTGTGCCGATGTCCACCGTGACGTAGAGGTCACGACACCCGCGTCACCCACGATGACGATGACGTCGAGCCGAGGAGCGGACCCATGGACCCCCACCCCCTGACCGTCACCACGACGATCTCCTTCCGCACCCACGACACGTGGACGGCCATCGACACCACCCTGACCGGCGAGCTCAGCGACGGGCGCGAGGTCCAGGTGGTCACGCACAACGACCACACCGTCGCACCCGGCGAGCGCGTCGCCGCCCACCGAGCCTGGCTCGAGGGCACGCTCCTCGTGACTCCCGGCCGGGCCGCACCCCCGCGACTCGTGGTCCCGCTCGACGAGCTCACCGAGCGCTCCCTGGCCGAGGCCGTACGACGGTGGCTGCTGCGCGACGTACGACTCACCGCGTGACGCAGGACCACGTGGGTACCGTCGAGGCATGGCACTCATCGCATCGAACGGCTATGCCCACGTCCGTCTCACGGTCACCGACATCAAGCGGTCCAAGGAGTTCTACGACACCGTCTTCGGCTGGCCGGCCGCCATCGACACCTCGGAGCACGTCGACGAGCCGGGTGTGACGGAGTCGCAGGAGCAGTTCTACGGCGGCGTCGTCTACCAGACCCCGCAGGGCACCCTGTTCGGCCTGCGCCCGGTCGGCTCGCAGAGCTTCGACTCGAGCTGCACGGGCCTCGACCACGTCAGCTTCATCGTCGCGGACCTCGACGCGCTGAAGCAGGCTGCGGCCGCTCTCGACGAAGCCGGCATCCCGCACGGCGAGGTCAGCGTGCTGGAGGACGCCGGGCTGGCGATCCTCTCCTTCCAGG
Source organism: Nocardioides psychrotolerans (assembly GCF_900113685.1). Lineage (GTDB taxonomy): Bacteria > Actinomycetota > Actinomycetes > Propionibacteriales > Nocardioidaceae > Nocardioides > Nocardioides psychrotolerans. The sequence continues at coordinate 14,949 of NZ_FOQG01000028.1, read as the reverse complement.
ACCCCGACGACATCAACCTCGAGCTCACCGCCCCTCTCGGCTGAGCCCTACACTGCCCCGGTGACCGACCACACCATTCCCTCGCCCTCGGCCCGCGCACTCGAGCTCCGCACGGCGATGGAGGGGTTCATGCGTGACCGGGTCCTTCCTGCCGAGGCGGACTACGCCGCGCACCGAGCCGCTGACGGGCCCGACGGCCACACCGTCCCGCCCGTCATCGAGCGGCTGAAGGCAGAGGCCCGCGAGCTCGGGCTGTGGAACCTCTTCCTCCCCTCGGAGTCCGGGCTCACGCAGCTCGAGTACGCCCCGATCGCCGAGCTCTCCGGCTGGAGCAACGACCTCGGCCCCGAGGCGATCAACTGCCAGGCGCCCGACACCGGCAACATGGAGCTGCTGCACCTGCTGGGCACCGAGGACCAGAAGGCCACCTGGCTCGAGCCGCTGCTCGCGGGTGAGATCCGCTCCGCCTTCGCGATGACCGAGCCCGACGTCGCCAGCAGCGACGCGACCAACATCGCGACGCGCATCGAGCGCGACGGTGACGACTACGTGATCAACGGTCGCAAGTGGTGGACCAGCGGCGCCATGGACCCGCGTTGCTCGGTCATGATCGTCATGGGCAAGACCGACCCCGAGGCCGCCACCCACCGCCAGCAGTCGATGGTCATCGTGCCGCGCGACACCCCCGGTGTCACGATCGTGCGGGACCTGCCGGTCTTCGGCCACCACGACCAGCACGGTCACGCCCTGGTCACCTTCGAGGACGTGCGAGTGCCCGTCACCAACGTCATCGGCGAGGAGGGCGGTGGCTTCGCGGCCGCCCAGGCCCGGCTCGGTCCGGGACGGATCCACCACTGCATGCGGGCCCTCGGCGCTGCCGAGCGCGCGCTCGCCCTGCTGGTCGAGCGGGCCCGGTCTCGGGTCGCCTTCGGGGCCCCGCTCGCCGACCAGGGCGTCGTACGCCAACAGATCGCCGAGTCGCGCCTGGAGATCGAGCAGGCCCGCCTGCTCTGCTACCGCGCCTGCCAGGTCATCGACACCGAGGGCAACAAGGCGGCCAAGGACCTCGTCGCCATGGCCAAGGTCGCCGTGCCTCGCGCCGCCACCGCCGTGATCGACCGTGCCATCCAGGTCCACGGCGGCGCCGGGATCACCGACGTCACCCCCCTGGCTGCGATGTACGGCTGGCACCGCGCCATGCGCCTCTTCGACGGCCCCGACGAGGTGCACCTGCGCTCCATCGCGCGCAGCGAGCTCGGTCGTACGCCGGTGCTGCCGCCCGGCGCCGTCGTCGTCTGACGGGCCGGCGCGGCCCAGGCGACTGGGCGATCGAAGGACTGGGCGACTCAGGGGCGGGCAGTGACCCGCTCGGCCAGCCGCACCGCGGCGTGCCGCACCAGCGCGGCGTCCTCGGCGTCGAGCACGGCCTGCTCCGGCACGAGGCCGCCGAGGAGCGCAGCGGGCTGCGTCAGCCACGCCCATGCCCGCCACGGGTCCATGCCGGCGGCCAGGAGCGGCGCGAGCACGCCGGCAAGATCGGGTCTCGACTGGCCGGTCGCGTCCAGCTGGAAGGCCGGCACGACCGTGCGCAGCTCGGTCGCGACCACCAGCAACCGGTGCTCCCCCGCCGCCTTGTGCACCGCGAAGCGGGTCGCGTTGACCGACGCCCCCCGCACCTGCGCGAGCGCCTCGTAGCCCAACCACGGGCTCGCCAGCAGCTCCTCGCGCAGCCGTGCCTGACGCGCCATCAGCACCAGGGCGACCGGCACGGCGTGCTCGGGCTCGGTCCCCTCCTCGCGCAGCAGCCGGTCCAGCTGCTCGAGCTGGTCGGCTGCCAGCGGCGACCCGGTCAGCGGGTCGGTCCACACCGCGAGCCCGTCGGGGGCGTCGCGCACGAAGGTGGGCAACCCGGCCGCGGTCAGCTGACCGGTGAGGTCGAGGTCCTCGAGCCACGAGGCGAGACGCTCGCTGAGCGGTGCGTCGTGGCCGGACATGCCACCAGCCTGCCGCACCGTCCTGCGAGGATGCCTCGCGGTCCCGACGAGGACCGTCGAGGACAAGCGGACGGAGCAGGACATGGGAGCACGGTTCGAGGGCAAGCGGGTGCTGGTCACCGGCGCGGCAGGCGGGATCGGTCGCGCGACCGTGGACCTGCTCACCGAGGAGGGCGGCCGCGTGGTCGGCGTCGACCTGCGCGAGGCCGAGGGCGTCCACCCGTGCGACGTCAGCGACGCCGGCTCGGTCGCCACGGCCGTCGACGCCGCCGCCAAGCAGCTGGGCGGCCTGGACGTGCTGGTCAACGTGGCCGGCATCGACCAGTTCCGACGGTTCGAGGACCTCGACGTCGCGACCTGGCAGCGTCACCTGGGCGTCAACCTGACGGGACCCATGCTGATGAGCCACGCGGCGTACCCCCACCTGCGCGAGAGCCGCGGCGCCATCGTCACCATCGCCTCGATCGCGGGGCTGCGCGCCCAGCCTTACCAAGCCGCCTACTGCGCTTCCAAGGGTGGCGTCATCATGCTGATGAAGTCGCTCGCCCTCGAGCTGGCCGCAGATGGCATCCGGGTCAACACCGTGTGCCCCGGCGGCGTGGAGACCGACCTGCCCATGGCCGCGGCGGCAGAGCACACCGACACCGTGCTCGACTGGGGCCTGCTCAGCGAGACTGCGGGGGCGCGCTACGGCTTCATGCCGGCGCGCCACATCGCGGACGCCGTCGCCTACCTCGCTTCCGACGCCGCCGCCTCGGTGACCGGCGCCGTCCTCTCGGTGGACCGCGGGACGGCCTGCTGAGGGTCCCGTAGGTTCTCCTCGTGCCCACCCCTGCCGAGACCCTCGCCCAACAGCTGCTCGACGCGCAGGTGCGCTTCCACCTCGACCGGCTCCACGGCGAGCAGCTCGACGCGACGGTCACGGGCCTCGCCGAGAGCCTGCTGGATGCCTCCGGCACCCAGCAGATCGACGGCCTCGTGGACCGCGAGGCGGTCAAGGACATCGTCACCCGCTCGCTCGCGACCGTGCCGAGCAGCGCCGCGGTGAGCGCCATCGTCGAGCTCGCCGTCCAGGTCGTCCACGACGGCCCCGAGGAGGCCTACCCGCTCGGAGACGTGGTCGACCGCGACCAGGTCGAGGTCCTCCTCGACGAGCTGCTTGCGCTGAGCCCGGTGCTCGAGCGGGCCCTCGAGCACCTCACCGCCAGCCCGCTCGTGGGCACGATGGCCTCGCGCTTCATGGGCCGCGTCGTCGCCGAGGTGCTCCAGGCCAACAAGGCCGTCGCCGACAAGGTCCCGGGCCTCGGCTCGCTGATGTCCTTCGGCACCAGCGCCGCCAGCAAGATGGTCGGTGCGGCCGACAAGCAGCTCGAGGGGCTCATCGGTGACACGGTCGGCAAGGGCGGGACCTTCGCCGTACGACGCCTCAACCGGATCATCGTCGAGACCCTCCAGGACCCGACCACCCGCGAGGCCATGCTGCAGGTGTGGGACCTGGTCGCCCAGGAGCCGATCGGCGGTCTCGGCGAGCACGTGAGCACCGAGGAGGTCTCCGGCGTCGTCGACGCCGTGCACGACCTGGCGATCAGCACCCTGGTGCACGAGCGGGTCGCCCGGCTGTCCGACGCGGTGGTCGAGGCGTTCTTCGAGCGCTTCGGCGGCTACACGCCCACCGAACTCCTCGCCGAGCTCGACCTCGACCGGGCCGACCTGGTCGCCGACCTGGTCCGGATCGCCCCCGGCGTGCTCACCGCGCTCGAGGAGTCCGGCGACCTCGAGCGGCTGCTGCGCGAGCAGCTCGCACCGTTCTACGCCTCGCCGGAGGTCGCGGCGCTCCTGGGCTGAGCCGCTCACCCGGTCATCAGTCCGGTCGCGACGAGCCGCTCCCAGATCTGGTCCCCCACCGCCGGTCAGCAGGATCGAGGCGACCAGGAACCCGGACAGGACGAAGAAGAGGTCCGACCCCGATGAAGCCGCCCTCGAACCAGGTGAGACCCGCTGGAAGAGCAGGACCAGGTAGACCGCGATGCTCCGCAACCCGTCGAGGGCAAGCCGATGGGTCCAGGTCATGGCGCCCGACCCTCGTCGCCCAGGAAGGCGGGGCCAGGAGTCGGATCAGGGAGGAGGATCAGGGTGGCGGGATCGGCAGGCTCCGGCTGCTGGCGAAGGACCGCGCGCTCCCGTCGACGGGGTCGGTGAAGGCCAGCTCGGCGGCCAGCAGCTGCAAGGGGCGGCTGAAGTCGTCGAGCGACGTCTCGCGCACGACCGGGTAGAGCGGATCTCCCATGATCGGGATCCCGAGGCCGTGCAGGTGCAGGCGCAGCTGGTGGGTGCGCCCGGTGCGCGGCGTGAGCCGGTAGACGGCCAGGTCCCCGTCCTCGTCGACCTCAGCGTCGTCGGGCACCCGCTCCTCGAGCTCGACCAGGGTCTCGGCGTTGACGGGAGCACCGGGCACGACCTCGCCCTGCCACGTGCCCCGCACCTTGCGGAGGTGGTCGCGGACCGTCTGGGGCAGCTCCAGGTCGGCGCGCCACGGCGCCAGCGCCCGGTAGGTCTTGCGGACGGTGCCGTGCTCGAACATCACCTGGTAGGCGCCGCGCCAGCGCTTCTCGGTCGCGAGGAGCAGCAGGCCCGAGGTGATGCGGTCGAGCCGGTGCAGGGGCGACAGCTCGGGCAGGCCCAGCTCGTCGCGCAGCCGGACCACGACGCTCTGCTGCACGTGCCGGCCCCGCGGGATGGTGGAGAGGAAGGCCGGCTTGTCGATGACCAGGATCCGCTCGTCGCGGTGCACGACCCGGATCTCGCCCGGCACCACCACCTCGTCGCGCAGGTCCCGGTGGAACCACACGAACGTGTGGGGCAGGTAGGGGTCCTCACCCGCCACGGACCGCAGGTCGTCGTAGACGAAGCGGGCCTCGGACAGCATCTCGGCGACGACCTCCGTGCGCCCACCCAGCTTCGCGCCCAGCCACTCGCCCATCGTCGACCACGGCGCGGGAGTCCCGCCGGGCTGCTCGCGGTCCGGCGTCCGCACCCAGGCAGCGCTGAGCCCGTGGCGCGGCGGTAGCGGGGAGCGTGGGGGCATGTCCCGATGCTAGGGCGGCGATCGAAGCGGTCGGTGGTCCCGACCGCGTCCCACCCACCCGGGCGAGGACGTCCTGACGCGTCGCGGCGTAGAATTCTCAAGTGCACGAAGTCTCGGTCATCGCCTACTTCGCCGACGACCCCACCCGGACCTACCAGCTGGTCCAGTGGCTCCCCGTCCTCGAGGTGCTCCACGCTGCCCACCCGGTGGGCATCGTCGTCCGCGACCCCGAGTCCGCGGTCGTCCTTCGCACCCGCACGACGCTGCCCGTCTTCGAGGCCCCGTCGTTCCCCGACCTGACGGACCTCTACGCACGACTCGACGCCAAGCTGGTCCTCTACTGCAACAACTCGATCCTCAACTTCCAGTCGTTGATCGACGCCCGGTTGCTCCACGTGCACATCAACCACGGCGAGAGCGACAAGCAGTCCATGGCGAGCAACAACGCCAAGGCCTACGACCGCGTCTTCGTCGCGGGCAAGGCGGCTGTCGAGCGCCATGTCCTGGGCCTGATGGAGTTCGACACCAGCCGCCTGGTGCGCATCGGACGACCCCAGCTCGACCTGCGCCCGACGCCGCTGCTGGTGCCGAGCACCCGTCGTACGGTCATCTACGCCCCCACCTGGGAGGGCGATGCCGACTACAACGACTACACCTCCGTGGACACCCGCGGCGTCGAACTCGTGCGCGCCATCCTGGACGCCCCCGACGTGCGACTGGTCTACAAGCCCCACCCCAAGGTCGTCACCAGCACCACGTCTGCCGTGCGCACGGCTCACCTCGACATCCTCGCCCTGGTGGGCGACGCAGCCCGTCGCGATCCCGACGGCGGCCACGTGGCCGTCACCGTCGGTGACATCCTGGCGATCATGCCCGACTGCGACGCCATGGTCACCGACGTGTCGTCCGTGGGTCTCGACTGGCTCTACCTGCGCACGGACAAGCCGATCTTCATCACCGACCGCCACCACGACGCCGACCGGCTGCGCCGCGACGTGCCCGTGAGCCGTTGCGCCGACGTCATCGACGAGCAGGACCAGGCCGCGCTCACGGCCCTCGTCGCGGCCCGGCTCGACCACGACGAGCACCACCTCGCCCGGGTGGCGATGCGGCACCACTACTTCGACGACCTCCAGGTCGGTGACAGCACCGTGCGATTCCTCGACACCGTCTCCGCGCTGGTCGCGCGGCGCGACGTGCTCCTGGGCGCGACGACGCTCGACGATAAGGGCGACGCGATCACGGCTTGACCCACGACCAGCCCGCCGCGACATCCACTCCCGGGCCGCCATGGGGCCGCCATGGGGCCGGCCTCAGCGGTCGGCGGTGGAGGTCGTGCGACCCGTGCGGCGTCGTACGTCGATCGCGGTGAGCAGCATCCCGGCCGCGAGGGCAGCGCCCACCCCCTCGCCGGCCCGCATCCGCAGGTCGAGGAGCGGCTCGAGCCCCAGGTGCTCGAGCACCGCCGCGTGCGCGCGCTCCCGGCTGCGCTGGCCGGCAACGAGGTAGGCCGCGGCGCCGGGCTCGAGCTCGACCGCGACCAGGCCGGCGACGCTGGTGGCGAGCCCGTCGAGCACGGTGACGGTGCCGTGGGCCGCGGCGCCCAGCACAGCACCGGCGAGGAGGCAGGTCTCGGGGCCGCCGACACAGGCCAGCGCCTCCGTGGCGCCGATCCGGCGGGTGCCGGCGTGCTGGTCCCGTGCCCGGGCGAGGGCCTGGTCGACGACCCAGGTCTTGCGGTCGAGGATCCCTGAGTCGGCGCCGGCGCCCAGCCCGACCACCTCGGTCGCCGACAGGTCCAGCAAGGCCGCGGTGAGGGCGGCCGCGACGGTCGTGTTGCCGATGCCGACCTCGCCCAGCGCGAGCACCCCATGGTGCCGGGCGATCTCGGCGCCGAGGCGACGGCCGTGGCCCAGCAGCTCCTCGACCCGGGCCGGGGTGAGGGCATCGGTGTGCACCAGGTCGCCGGTGGACGTGCCGGCGTCACACACCCGGAGCTCCAGGCCGGTCGATCGCGCGGTGGCGGCCCCGACCGACTCCCCCACCAGGCTGGCCGCCAGCACCTCGTCGGTGACGTCGTCGGCGAAGGCCGAGACACCCCAGGCGGTGACCGGGTGGCGTCCGACGGCCAGGAGCAGCGCGCCGCTCGGGCCCCGGTCCCCGTTCCTGTCCCCGTCCTGGCCCTGGTCGCGGTCCTGGTTGCTCGTGCCCCCAGGAACGCGGTGTCGCAGGACGGCCTCGACCCGGTCGACGTAGCGGTCCAGCACCCCGAGCGACCCCGGTGGGGTGAGCAGCACATCCGCCTCGTCACGGACGCCCACAACCTCGCTCCGGTCGGGCGCGCGCAGGTGGGATTCGGGCGGAGCGGAAGCGTCCTCGCTCCAGCGCTCGGCCAGCACGACCTCGCTGAGCGGCCGCTTGTGCGACCAGCCCGCACGCTGGAGACCCGGGGCGGGGGGGCGCTCGTCGGGCCAGCCCAGGCACAGCCAGCCGAGAGTCACCACGCCCTCCGGCAGACCCAGCAGGCCCTCGAGCTCGACAGGGTCGAAGAGGGTCACCCAGCCGACGCCGAGCCCCTCGGCGCGGGCCGCCAGCCAGAGGTTCTGGATCGCGGTCGCGCAGGACCAGAGATCGGAGTCGGGGAAGGTGGCGCGGCCCAGCACGCCCGCGGCAGGGGTGCGCCGGTCGCAGGCCACCACGACGCCCAGGGGTGCCTCCCGGATGCCCTCGAGCTGCAGGTCGAGGAGTCGTCGCGCGGAGTCGGGGTCGAGCTCACGCGCCTGGCGCAGCCGGTGCTCGTCGGCCATCCGGGCGGCCCGCTCGCGGGTCTCGGGACGGGACACGACGATGAAGCGCCACGGCTGGCTGTGGCCCACGGAGGGTGCTGCGTGTGCCGCCGACAGCACCCGCTCCAGCACGTCAGGGTCGACCGCGTCGGGTCGGAAGCGGCGGATGTCGCGGCGAGCGGCGAGCACCTCGTAGAACGACCCGCGCGCCTCCTCGGAGAACGCCCAGGCCGCGACGTCGGCAGCCCGCTCGGCTGCCGTCGTACGGTCTCCGACGAGGGGGACCGGCCGCTTCCACGTCATGGGCGGCGAGTCTAGGGCGGCTCGGTTCCCGGCTCGACGCGGGCGTCACGCGAGGTAGATCAGCGCAGCCCCGCCGAGCGCGAGCAGCCAGCTGGCAAAGCTGCCGATCAGGAAGTATTCGGTGACGTCGCTCGGCCCGTCGACCGGCAGGCTCTGCTGCTGGGCGCGCTGCAGCTCGGGAAGCGCAGCAGCCCCTTGGCGGCGACCACGATCGCGGCCGCGGTGAGCTCGCCCAGGGATCCCAGGCCGACGATGAAGATGCGCTCCATCGGGCCGAGGACGCGACCGCCCTTGAGCTGCTTCTCGTTGGTCGTCGCCGGCACGCCGACGGCGTCGAGCAGGAGCCGCACCACGATGTTGGCTGTCACCAGCTGGGCGGCCACGACGCCGAGCGCGACCACGAGGTCGGAGGCCGGCCAGCGCGACGTGATGGTGCGGTCCACGACGTCCGGCCAGACCAGCGGTGAGTCGATCAGCTGGACGCCGAGCGTCGCCGTCAGCGCACCGATGGCGAGCGCGGTGAAGGCCCCTGCCCGCGCCAGGTCACGCTCGCGACCGCTGCGCCGCGGGTCGAGCGCCCAGGTGGAGGCCGCCAGCCAGGCCGCCACGAAGGCGCCGAGCAGGACCAGGAGCACCAGCCCGCGCGCGAAGCCGGGCGCGAGCAGCACCAGACCCAGGAACAACACGGCGACGGCGGCCCCCAGGCAGGCGCCGAGCCGGCGCAGCGTGACCACGTCGTGGGAGGCGCGCAGGAGGTCACCGACCCCGATCGCGGCCAGCCACAGGCCCAGCAGCACCAGGCTCACGTCTCCCCCTCCGCTTCATCAGCGTCAGCAGCTGCCCCGTCGGCAGGGTCCGCTGCGAAGCTGCGATGAGCATCGCGCACGGCACCGACACCGCGGGCGAACTGTTGGCTCACGGCCGACTTGCTGATCCCCTCTGCTGCTGCGATCTCGGTCTGGCTGGCCCCCGACAAAGCCGCCGCGAGCAGTCGCCAGCCTCGCTCGCCCAGGCGGTCGACCAGGGCGTCACGGGCTAGCAGGAAGGCGTTGACGCGGCCGTCGTCAGGACCGACGTACCAGGTCCGCTGCGCGGCGCGGCGGGGCCGGCCCAGCATGTCGAGGGCGTCACGTGCCGTCCACCAGCCCGGACCGTCCTGCAGCAACGGGCGTCGCTCCTGACCGTGCACCGTCACCTCGCCGTGGCCGAGGCCGCAGCGCACGTCGGCGTCGGGAAGCAGGGCGAGCCGGACCAGGAGTGCGGCCAGGGCGGCGTCCGCGACGCCTGCGAAGGCGCCCTGGAACTCGTCACCGACGGTCGTCTCGAGCGCCTGCACCGGGGAGAGCAGACCCGAGACGTCGTCGAGCACCTCGGCGAGCCGCCGCTGGAAGCCGGCACGGTCGGCGATCGAGCGGGAGCCGACGACGTCACCGATGAGGGGATAGAGGACGGGCACGAGTTCAGTTTATACCTGAACTATCGCAAAGTTAAGTATTTGCCGAGGTCAACGCGTCGTCCTCCGCCGATCGGGTGGGGAACCCCCGCGACAGAGCCCAGCCCACGGCCTGACTACGGGTGCCGACCCCCATCTTGCGGTAGGCCGTGCGCACGTAGGTCTTGACCGAGTTGATGCTGAGGTAGAGGCGCGCGGAGATCTCCTGGTTGCTCAGGCCGAGCGCGATCAGTCCGATGACCTCGACCTCGCGCGCGCTCAGGCCGCCACCGCGGTGCAGGAGCAGGAGGCGCCCGTCCAGCGCACCGACGCTCCGGTCGTCCTCGGGAGTCAGCGCGGCAGCACGGATCTTGCTCACGAGCTCTTCGCTCGTCACCGTGAGAAAGACGACGCCCTCGCTGCCGGTGGGCGCGGCCCGGCCCCGACCGCCAGGAACGCGATGCACGTGCGGGGCCAGCACCACCACGGCGGGACGCGGGCCCGCCGGCGACGTCGGGACGAACAGCTGCGGCCCCCCGTAGGAGACAGCGTCGAGAACGATGACGTGGACGTCGGCGTCGAGGCCGTGGCGCCGGTCGAGGAGCTCGACCTGGTCGCCGTGGGCAGCGAGCAGCGCCACGAGACCGTGAAAGATCAGGTCCCGATCAGAGACGATCAGGGTACGCACCGGGCGGCTCGACATCAGGGGCGAATCCTAGCGGTGCGGGGATCCGATGGTGGAGAACTCGAACGGTTCGTCCGCGCCTCGACCTGGCCATCCCGACTGCGGCACCACCGTCCCCGCCTCGCTGGACGGGAACGATGACCCACAAGCACGAACGAGTGGTGATCCGGCCTCGAGGACGGTCGCCCCAGGCGACGTGACTCCCCCACAGTGACAGTTCGGACGCCGGATGGGAAGCGGGGCATGTCAAGGAGTGAACTGATGCACTTGCGATCAACTCGCTGACGACCTCGGTTTCCCCGGCAAGGTCCGCATGGGGCCCGTGGCGCTGGTGTACTGGCTCGCGTTCCAGAGCCTCTATCGCATCGGCGCCCTGTGCCCGTGGTGCCTGGTCGTCTGGGGCGTGACGATCCCGATCGCGGTCTGGTGCTGGTCCTCGTGCTGGCCCTGGTGCGGTTCTGGGACTACTGGAGCACGCTGCTGTGACTGCTCCGGTGCACCGGACCTCCCTGCTCGCGGGTGCGGTCACGGCCTACCAGCGTCTCCTTCGAGTTCAGCGAGCCAATGGTGTCGCCGGCGTACGTCGTGGTCACCGCTCCCGACGGGAGCGCCGCTGCCGCCGTCGTCACACCGGCCGTCGACGGCACCGTGGTCACCCAGGAGGTGCGGCCCGGCGGACCGGACGGCACCTGGACGACCGCGGTGCGCGCGGTCTCCGAGGACGGGCATCCGGTCACCGCGCAGATCACCTTCTCCGTCGGCGCGGGATCACCCGATGTCCCCTCCGGGACCACGTCGTCCCCGGGCCGCACGAATGACGCCATGCTGGTGGAAGCCGCGAGGTCGTGGGGCTCATGCGGGGCTGACGGCAGCCCCCGGCTTGCCCGCCTCCGCGTAGGACCGCACGACCGAGATGGTGAGCGGGAAGTCGATGCTCAGGTCGCGAAACAGCAGGCCGCCGGCCGTCTCGGCGGCCTGCCTGGTCTGCTCAGCCACAGCGTCCGCGAGAGCGACCGGGGTGTGGACGACGACCTCGTCGTGGAGGAAGAAGACCAGGTGCGGCCGCTCGATGAGGGAGCCGGTGCCGCCCAGGCGCCACAACCGGTTGCGCAGGTCGGCGATCCAGCACAGCGCCCACTCGGCGCCCGTGCCCTGCACGACGAAGTTGCGGGTGAAGCGGCCGTAGGCACGTCGGTAGCGGGTCTGGCTGTCGGGATCGGCCGGCGGGTCGTCGGGGTCGCGGTCCCACACCTCCCCCAGCCCCGGCGAGCCACGTCCCAGGAGCGTGCGCACGACCTGCCCACGCTCACCGGCACGGGCGGCTTCCTCGACGAGTCCGAAGGCGTCGGGATAGCGCCGGGTCAGCCCCGCGACCAGGCGACCGCTCTCCCCGCTCGTGGCGCCGTACATCGCGCCGAGCAGGCCGAGCTTGGCGTCGTTGCGGCTCGCGACGGCGCCATCCTCCACCATGCCGCGGTAGAGGTCGGCGCCGCGGGCCGACCGGGCCAGCTCGCGATCGCCGCTCATGCCGGCGAGCACGCGCGGCTCGAGCTGCGCGACGTCGGCGACCACGAAGGTCCAGCCGTCGTCCGCCACGGCCGCCGGCCGGACCTGCACGGGGAACGACAGCGCTCCCCCGCCGTTGCTCGACCACCGGCCCGTGGTCGAGCCCGCCGGCTGGTAGGACGGGCGGAACCGGTCGCCACGCACCCAGCGGTCCGTCCAGGCCCACCCGTTGGTCTGGAACAGGTGGGAGAGCTGCTTGTGACGCAGCAGGAGGGGGATGCCCGGGTGGTCCAGCCCCCGCAGGGACGATGCCCGTGTGTCGGTCACGTCGAGCCCGGCCCGACGCAGCGCCGCCAGCAGCTCGGGCCGCGAGTCGGGGTTGAGAGCCGGGGCGCCGAACGCGGCACGCACCTCGGCGACCAGCGCCTCGAGCACCTGCGGCCGGCCCCCGCGCGGCGGACGTGGCCCCAGCAGGTCGGTGAGCAGCCGATCGTGCACGTCGGCGCGCCACGGCACCCCGGCGTGGGACATCTCGGCCGCCACCCCTGCGCCCGACGACTCGGCGGCCAGCAGCAGCCCCAACCGGGACGCTTCCTGCGACGCGGCCACGGCAGCCAGCTGCCGCGAGTCCTCGAGGTCGGCACGCAGGTGCTCGGCGGCATCGTCCACCGAGAACAGCGCGGGGTCAGACGGCGTGCTCGGCCCGAGCCGGTCCCAGTGCTCCGACTGCTCCCCCTCCAACAGCCGGTCGTCCGCGGCCGGCGCGCGCCGCAGCAGGTGGTGGCACAGGCGCAGGTCGTGGCAGCGCTGCACCCGCACACCGGCCGCCAGGAGCATCGGCGCCCACCGCGCGGTGTCGTCCCAGACCCAGCGCGGGCCGTCGGGGCCCTCGACCTCGCGCGCGCCGACGTACGCCGGCAGGTCGGGCGCCTCCAGGACGCGCTCCTCGGCACCCTCGACCACCAGCACGCGCTCCCCCGGCAGGCGCGACAGCGAGACCCGGGTCATGGGGACAGCCTGTCAGCCGAGCCGGCCATGCAGCGTCCTTCTCGACGCCGCCCGTCAGTGGGCGGGCGGCGAGCACTCGCTCACGGCCTGGCCGACTCGTCCCGAAACGTTCTGCCGCACCCTTAGCGGCCACGTATCGTGGCCCGCAGCCCCATGTCTGCCAGCCGGTCGAACGTGTGCTGTAGACGAGCGTCGAGCTTGTCGACTGCGCCCACGAGGGCCTCGGTGGCGGTGCCGGCGCCGGCTTCGACGGTCAGGGGCTCCTGGCCAGAGGGCCGCGCCTCCAGCAGGCACCTGATGTGGTCGCCGACGGTCCGGCCGGCGCTCTCGTCGCGGAAGTGGACCTCGACCCGGGTCACCGAGTGCTCGAAGTGCTCGAGCATGCTGTCCACCTCGGTCTGGATGCGGTCACGGAGCTGGTCATCGACGGCGACGTGCCTGTCGGTGTTGATCTGGATCTCCACGTCATCACTCCCTTGTCTTGCTCGGCTCGAGCAGCGGTGCTCGTTGTCCACGGAGGAGGTCCTCCGCCTCTTCCCAGGCAAGCACTGCCCACGGGACGCGATCAGGGCCTAACGTCCCGTGACGACAGTCGGACGTCCCCGCCGCGGCGGGTGCGAGGGCGCGGCTCGGCCCTGAGGGCACGTCGGGACACCGGGTGACATCGCCAAGACCGGAGCCAAGAGCGCGAGAGCACTCTGCCCTGCCGGTCAGCGGGCTGGGCTGCGACAGCTGCTACCTGACCGAGATGACCGCGACCACCGCACCGGTTTCGTGGTCCTCGACCTCGACCTGCCCGGGGACGTCGATGATGAGCTCCTGCTGGGACGTACCCGCCGCGAACTCGACGTACTGCTCGGGCTTGGAGTGGACGTGCAGCTCGCCCGCGCGGTCGGAGTCGAAGGAGATCAGGACGGTCTCCCCGCGACCGACGGAGATCTCTACGGCATTCGGTGCCATCTCGTCGCCCGCGATGACGATCTCGAGGTCAGCCTCGTACGGCGCCTCCCTGGTCGGCGGGACCGTCGACTCGTCGGTCCCGGCGGGCTCCGTCGGGGTGACGCCCGGAATGTTGATCGACTTGGTCGCCTGGATGTCCGCCGGATCGGCGGGGCTATTTTCGTCGGCGGAGCCGGAGCACGCGCCGAGCCCGATCGCGGCGATCAGGGCGGCGCTGGAAAGGACGAGGGGGCGGAGCCTCATGACAGGTCCTCAGTGGGCGCAGGGAGATGACTCGTCCCTATTGTCCCCGCACCACCCCGGGGGCCGTTGAGCGCCTCGGTCCGGGACTCACGGACCTTCGAGCGGCTCGACGCCGAGAGGCATTGACGGCTCGTCGGCAGCCAGGGCACGGGACGCAGCGGCTCCATGGGCCGACGGCGAGACGGCGTACTTCCGGGCAGGCTGCGTCGCAGGAGGCGGACGACCTTGACCAGGGAACATTCTCGGGCTGGGCCGTCGTGTGTAGCCGAACGGCACATCGCGTCGAGGACTCCTCCACCGTGGCGGAGCTCTGGTCGGCCGGTCGCCCTTCTCCCTGGATCCCTGCCCGGGCTCCCCAGTGGATCGCCCCTGCACGTCGACGACATCCGTGGCGAACGGGTGCTTGCCTGAGCCCTGATCCAGATGCCGGCTGCTGGACCCGCGCCGACCATTGACGCGACCCGGGCTTGGGTCCTAGTGATCCTGTCCCGCAGGGTCACCCTGCCCAGCCGGCGGGCTCCTCGGCGCTGGCGAGGATCCCGGCGATCATCGGTGGATCAGGGTTCAGGGGTCGGTGAGGTCGCTTGTGCCGTTGGGGGTGACGAGCATCGTTTGGCCGTGGGGTTCGTGCCAGAGGAAGGTGCCGGGGGTGAGTTGTTGGTAGGTCCAGCCGGCGTGGGTCTTGAGCTGGTGGTGGTGTCGGCATAGGGGTGCGAGGTTGCATTCGCAGGTGATGCCGGTTCTGGTGTGGGCGGTGAGGTGGTCGAGGTCGCAGGACCTGGACTTCTTTGTGCAGTGGGGGAAGACGCAGGTGGGGTTGCGGAGGCGGACTTTCTCGGCGGTGAGGAAGGTGGGGACGTAGGGGTCTGGCCCCTGGTGACCGTGGTGGCCGGTGTCTTCGCTGCCGTTGCAGTGGTCGTTGAGGTTGATGACGGGGCGGATGGTGA
>NZ_FOQG01000024.1 GCF_900113685.1 Nocardioides psychrotolerans | reverse complement strand
TGGTGCCCAGGTCGAGCCCACGCCAGCGCCGCCGGTCCTCGCCCCGGTCGTACCAGCTCGCCCGGACCCCACAGACCCCGCAACGACCCTGCCGGGCCCGCCGCGGGCGGACATGAACGACGAGGACACCCGCTCCTTGATCAGCGTCCTGATCGAACTCGACACCCTCGATGACCACACTCGTATCGACGCCCACCAAAGCGCGCCATAGGCTGGCGTTCCGCACGCCGTTCTCCTGCTCTGCAGTTCCTGACTCTTGACAAGCCAGAAACCTAGACAGGGAACGGCGTTCGGCCTTTCAGCCGCGCTCACCGACCCACGGATAAGTCACAAGAGCCGCATTTCGGGCTCTTGTGACTGATCCGCGTGTCATGGTCGGCCGGGGCGGGCGTCGGGTGATCGGAATCCGAAGGCCGGGCACCGGCAGCGGCGTGACTCTCTGATCCAGGCGGGGGTCGGTCCTAGCGATCCAGTCGAGTTTGACCTGCTGGTGCACGGTGCGGTTCTCGGGGTTCTTTCCGATGTCACCACGGGACGGGCTGGCGGCGCTCGGCCCTCCACAGGGTTCGCGCGTCGGCGGCATCGGCCGCGTCAGCAGGGAGTGCGGCTCGGGTGACTGGTCCGTGGGTCTTGGGCGGCCGGGCACCGCTGGGTGATCTGGGCGCAGCGACCTTCATCGGACGCCTCCAGGGCGGCTGCCCAGACCAGGCGGCCGGTGTCGTGATCGACGACCACGATCAGGTGCTGGTGTCCGCGTTGGGAGGAGACGTCGAGCCATGGGGCGTCGCCTTCTCGGAAGACCACGGATAAGTCACAAGAGCCGCATTTCGCGTCGCCCCCGCTCGGTCGTCATACTCGGAGACGACTATGACGACCGAGACGACTTCCGCTGCTCCCACCCCGCCCGTGCTGTCCGTGGCGATGGTGACCCTCGGGTGCGCCCGCAACGAGGTCGACTCCGAGGAGCTGGCTGGCCGCCTCGAGGCCGACGGCTTCCTGCTGGTCGACGACCCTGCGATGGCCGACACCGTGGTGGTCAACACCTGCGGCTTCGTCGAGGCCGCCAAGAAGGACTCCGTCGACACCCTGCTCCAGGCCGCCGACCTCAAGGCCTCGGCCCACCAGGGCGGGCGCGCACAGGCCGTCGTGGCCGTCGGCTGCCTGGCCGAGCGCTACGGCAAGGACCTGGCCGCGTCGCTGCCCGAGGCCGACGCCGTGCTGGGCTTCGACGACTACCCCGACATCGCCGCGCGACTGCGCTCGATCGTCGCGGGGGAGGTCCACCACCCCCACACCCCCCAGGACCGCCGGCTCCTGCTCCCCATCTCACCGGTCGACCGAGCGGCGTCCACCGCCGCGGTCCCCGGCCACGGGGACGTCGCCGACGTCACCACGGTCGGCCTGGGCGGGCCCGCGACCGGCCCGCGCGCCGTACGACGTCGCCTCGACGCTGGTCCGATGGCGGCGCTCAAGCTGGCCAGCGGCTGCGACCGGCGCTGCTCGTTCTGTGCGATCCCGGCCTTCCGCGGCTCGTTCGTCAGCCGCCGCCCCAGCGACGTGATCAGCGAGGCACGCTGGCTGGCCGAGCAGGGTGCCCGCGAGGTGTTCCTGGTCAGCGAGAACTCCACGTCCTACGGCAAGGACCTCGGTGACCTGCGGCTGCTCGAGACGCTGCTGCCGGAGCTGACCGCGATCGACGGCATCGACCGGGTCCGCGTCTCCTACCTCCAGCCGGCCGAGACCCGCCCCGGCCTGGTCGAGGCCATCGCGACGACGCCCGGTGTCGCGGCCTACTTCGACCTCTCCTTCCAGCACGCCAGTGCCACGGTGCTGCGTCGCATGCGGCGCTTCGGTGACACCGAGAGCTTCCTCGGACTGCTCGCCCAGGTGCGCTCGTACGCGCCGGAGGCCGGGGTGCGCTCCAACGTGATCGTCGGTTTCCCCGGCGAGACCGAGGACGACCTCGAGACCCTCTGCGACTTCCTGGTTGCCGCCCGCATGGACGTGACCGGTGTCTTCGGCTACTCCGACGAGGACGGCACCGAAGCCGCGTCCTACGACGACAAGCTCGACGAGGACGAGGTTCGCGCCCGGGTCGAGCACGTCAGCGGCCTCGTCGAGGAGCTCAACGCCCAGCGGGCGGAGGAGCGCATCGGCGAGCGGGTCCTCGTGCTGGTGGAGTCGCTCGAGGAGGACGCCGACGGTGTCGTCGCCGAGGGTCGCGGCGCCCACCAGGGCCCCGAGGTCGACGGCACCACCACCGTCACCGACCTGCCTGCCGGCACCCGCGTGGGCGACCTTGTCGCTGCCGAGGTGGTCGCCACCGACGGCGTCGACCTCGTCGCCGAGGCCCTTCCTGTCGAGAGGAGCGCCCGATGAGCGCCGTCGACCCACAGATGTCCACCGGCTCCAACTGGAACCTGCCGAACGCCCTGACCACCCTGCGGATCGTGATGGTCCCGTTCTTCGGGTGGGCGCTGCTCGTCGACGGCGGCGACTCGGTGCTGTGGCGCACGGTGGCCTACGTGATCTTCGCGCTGGCCATGCTCACCGACAAGATCGACGGTGACATCGCCCGGGCACGCAACCTGGTGACCGACTTCGGCAAGATCGCCGACCCGATCGCCGACAAGGCGATCACCGGCATGGCCTTCATCGGCCTCTCGATCGTCGGCGACATCTGGTGGTGGGTCACCATCATCGTGCTGCTGCGCGAGTGGAGCGTCACGATCCTGCGCCTGTCGGTCCTCAAGCACGTCGTGATCGCGGCCGCGCAGAGCGGCAAGGTCAAGACCACGCTCCAGGCGTTGGCCCTCGGGCTCCTCACCCTGCCGTTGCGCCAGGTCGACGGGGCGCTGGACGTGCCCGGCGACGTGCTCTTCTACGTCTCCCAGGTGCTGCTCGCCGGCGCCGTCGCGATGACGATGTGGTCGGGCTACGAGTTCTTCCGCGACGTACGACGCCAGCGATCGGCCAACGCCGCCTCCTGAGAATCTCGCCGGACGATCTCCTGCTCGAGGACTTCACCGCGAGTTAACGTGCGGGCAGGATCCGGGGGGTGTCGTGCTTCCTTTCGAGGGCTAGGGTGCTGAAAGTCACTCTTGTTCACCTTCGAAAGGTCACCTCGTGCACTTCAGTTCTCGGGCTCGTCTCGGCTCGCGCGTGCTGGCGGCAGGTGTAGGTCTCGGGCTGGTCGCGACTCCGCTGGCGCTCGCCACCCCCGCAGCCAACGCAGCCGACCCGGTCACGATCAACATCCTCGGCATCAACGACTTCCACGGCCGGCTCACGGCCAACGGCACCGAGGCCGGCGCAGCCGTGCTCGCCGGGGCGGTCAAGCAGATCCGTGCGGGGCAGCCCAACACCGTCTTCGCCGCCGCCGGTGACCTGATCGGTGCGTCGACGTTCGACTCGTTCATCCAGAACGACAAGCCGACGATCGACGCCCTCAACGAGGCCGGCCTCGAGGTCTCCGCCGTGGGCAACCACGAGTTCGACCGTGGCTACGACGACCTGATGAAGCGCGTCATCGCGGCCGAGTCGGCCAGCAACCCCGACGGCGGCGCGATGTGGAAGTACCTCGGCGCCAACGTCGAGGTCAAGGCCACCGCCCCGGCCGCCACGCCCGTCCTCGACCCGTCGTGGAGCAAGACCTTCGGCACGGGTGACGCCGCGGTCACGGTGGGCTTCGTGGGCGCCGTCACCGAGGAGCTGCCCTCGCTGGTCTCGCCGACCGGCATCTCCGACATCACGGTCACCGACATCGTCGAGGCGACCAACACAGAGGCCGACGCGCTCAAGGCCGCGGGCTCCGACCTGGTCGTCCTGCTCGTCCACGAGGGTGCTCCGACCACCGACTGCGCCACGATGGCCGCCGACCCGGCCTCGGCCTTCGGCAGCATCGTCACCGGCGTCAACGACAACGTCGACGCCATCGTCTCGGGCCATACGCACCTCGCCTACGACTGCAAGGTCCCCGTCGCCGGCTGGGCCACCCGCGCGGTCAAGGCGCGTCCGGTCGTCTCCGCAGGCCAGTACGGCGTCAACCTCAACCAGCTGACCTTCCAGGTCGACCCGGCCGACGGCTCGATCGACGGCCTCACGACCGCGATCCTGCCCATGGTCAAGACGCCGGCCTACGCGCCCGACAAGGCCACGGCCGACATCGTGTCCGCCGCGGTCGCCGAGGCCAACGTGCTCGGTGCCGTCGAGCTCGGTGACCTGGCCGGCGACTTCCGCCGCGCCAAGGCCAACGGCCGCGACGCCCAGGGTGCCCCCGCCCTCGTGGAGAACCGCGGCGGCGAGTCCACCGTCGGCAACCTGGTCGCGGAGGTGCAGCGCTCCCAGACCGACGCACAGATCGCGTTCATGAACCCCGGTGGTCTGCGTGCCGACCTGCTCGGCAACAACACGAACGGCTACCCGGCGGCACTCACCTACCGCCAGGCCGCCAACGTGCAGCCCTTCGCCAACACGCTGGTCAACATGACCATGACGGGTGCGCAGATCAAGCAGGCTCTCGAGCAGCAGTGGCAGCCGGCCACCGCCTCGCGACCGTTCCTGCGCCTGGGTGCCTCGAAGGGCTTCGAGCACACCTACGACCCGACCGCCCCCGAGGGCAGCCGCGTGTCGACCATGACGCTCGACGGTGACCCGATCGGCGCCGCCGAGACCTTCTCGGTCACGGTCAACTCGTTCCTCGCCTCCGGTGGCGACAACTTCGGGGCCTTCGCCCTGGGCACGGCCCGTCGCGACACCGGCAAGATCGACCTGCAGACGATGGTCGACTACCTCGAAGAGTTCGCGGCCGACGCCCCGCTGGCCGTCGACTACGCCCAGCGGGCCGTGGGCGTGGACTTCGGTGACGCCGCTCCGGCGGCCTACGCGCCCGGCGACACCGTTGCCTTCGACCTCTCCTCGTTCTCGTTCAGCAACGCGACCGACGTCAAGGACGAGAACGTCACGGTGTCCCTGGGTGGCGCCACGCTGGGCACCTTCCCGGTCGACAGCGCCCTGCCGGCACTCGTGGAGGGGCAGGACCCGAAGACCACCATCTACGACGAGGTCGGCACGGCGTCGGTCAGCGTGACGCTGCCCGCCTCGGTCGGCGCCGGCGTGCGTCAGCTGGTCGTCAAGGGTGCCGCCACCGGCACCGAGGTCGAGGTCCCGGTCACGGTCGCTGCGGCACCGCAGTCGAAGCCGACGATGACGGTGACGGCACCCGGGAGCGTCCAGCAGTTCAAGGCCGCGCTGGTCAAGGTGGTCGTCAAGGCCGCCGGCATGCCCGCCAACGGCAACGTGAAGATGACCTACCGCGGAACGTCCGTCACCAAGAAGCTCGACGGTGGCGTCCTGTCGGCCAAGCTCGGCATCTTCAAGCAGCCCGGCGTGGTCACGGTCGCGATCAAGTACCTCGGCAACGCCACGACGTCGAGCGTGTTCCAGAAGATCACGATCCGCGTCGTGCCGGTCAAGAAGTAGCACCACCCGAGGGGCTCGCCGGTGACCCGGTGGGCCCCTCGGTCTGCTCACCTCGGTCAGCACCTCCCCCCATCTCTCGGAAGGCTTCGTCATGCCCGAAAACATCAGGCTCAGGTCCACGCCACGTCGCGCTCTCGGCGCGGCCGTCGGCCTCGCCGTGGCCGCCACCGGCCTCGCGATCGCGACCCCCGCCCAGGCCGTCAGCCCCAGCCTCGTCATCAGCGAGGTCTACGGCGGCGGCGGCAACTCCGGCGCCACTTACACGAACGACTTCATCGAGATCCACAACCCCACGACCGCCCCCGTCTCGGTGGACGGCTGGTCGGTTCAGTACCGCTCGTCCGCCGGCGCCGGCGCCGGCGCGGTCACCACCCTGAGCGGCACCGTGGCGCCGGGCGGCTACTACCTCGTGCAGCAGGCCAAGGGTGCCGGTGGCACCCAGGCGCTGCCCACCCCCGACGCGACCGGCACGATCGCGATGAGCGGCACGGCCGGCCAGGTCTGGCTCTCCGACGCGATCGCTCCTCTCACCCCGCCCGCCGGCAGCGTGCCGACGGGTGCCGGCATCGTCGACTTCGTGGGCTTCGGCGGCGCAGCGTCCTTCGAGACGGCACCGACCGCGGTCCTGAGCAACACCACCTCGGCGGCCCGGACCAAGGCCGACGACGACGACAACTCCGACGAGTTCACCACCGGGGCTCCGGCGCCCCAGAACGGTGGCTCCGGTCCCGAGGAGCCGCCGCCGGCCGAGCCGACCGAGAAGACGATCCCCGAGATCCAAGGCACCGGAGCGGCCACCCCGCTGGCCGGTGACCCGGTCATCACCTCCGGCGTCGTCACCGCCGCCTACCCCTCGGGCGGCTTCTTCGGCTTCTACCTGCAGACCCCCGGCACCGGTGGCGTCCGCGACCTCGCGACGCAGACCGCCTCCGACGGCCTCTTCGTCTACCAGGACCGCACCGCCGGTCCGGTGACCGTCGCCCCCGGCGACCACGTCGAGGTCACCGGGGTCGCCGGCGAGTACGCCGGTCTGACCCAGGTCACCGTCAGCGCTGCGGCCGACATCGTCGAGCTGACCGAAGCGGCCGCTGCACCGACCCCGGCCACCACGGCCGGCTGGCCCGCGACCGACGCGCAGAAGGAGTCGCTCGAGGGCATGCTCTACGCCACCGGGACCGGCTTCACGGTCACCAACACCTTCTCCACCAACCAGTACGGCGAGGTCGGGCTGGCGCTCGGCGACAAGCCGTTGATCCAGCCGACCGAGGTCGCTGACGCCGGCTCGGCGGAGGCCACCGCCGTGGCAGCCGACAACGCCGCCCGCGCGATCACGCTGGACGACGGTGCGTCGACCAACTACACCGCCCAGTCGTTCACCGCGAGCGTGTGCGGCACCCGCCCCACGCCCTGCCTGCTCAACGGTGACCTGACGCCGCCGTACGTCTCGACGACGAAGCCGGTCCGCGTAGGAGCACCCACGACGATCACGGCGCCGGTGATCCTCAGCCAGGGCGGCTCGCCGTCCGCGCCGACCTACCGGTTCCAGCCGACGGCGACCGTCGTCGGGCCGGACAACACCACCTCGCCCACGACGTTCGTCAACACCCGCACCTCCGCACCTGACGCGGCGCTCATCGACGCCAAGGCCACCAGCGACGTCAAGATCGCGTCGTTCAACGTCCTCAACTACTTCACAACCCTGGGTGACGCCGACGACGACAACGTCGGCGACGCCGGCTGCAAGGGCTACTACGGTCGCGACGGGGACGGCACCAACGTCGCCGGGGGCTGCGACCAGCGCGGCGCCTGGGACCCCGTCGACCTCCAGCGCCAGCAGCAGAAGATCGTCTCGGCGATCAACGCGCTCGACGCCGACGTCGTCGGTCTGATGGAGATCGAGAACTCCGCCGCCCTGGGGGAAACTCCCGACGAGGCCACCCAGAGCCTGGTCGCCGCGCTCAACGCCGCGGCCGGCTCACCGGTCTGGGCGGCCAACCCGTCCTCGACCGAGCTGCCCGCGCCCACCGAGCAGGACGTGATCACCAACGCGATCATCTACCGCACCGCGGCCCTCACCCGGCTCGGCGAGGCCCGTGCGCTCGGCACCCTGAGCGCCGACGGACAGGCCTTCGGCAACGCCCGTGAGCCGATCGCCCAGGCCTTCGCGCCCGTGGGCGGCGGCGAGAAGTTCATGGTCGTCGTCAACCACTTCAAGTCCAAGGGCTCCGGCGCGAACGACGGCACCGGCCAGGGCAACGCCAACCCGGACCGGGTCGCTCAGGCCAACGCCCTGGCGGCGTGGGTCCCCACGATCCAGGACGAGACCGGCACCGCGTCGGTCCTGCTGGTGGGTGACTTCAACGCCTACACGATGGAGGACCCGATGCAGGTGCTCTACGGCGCCGGCTATGCCGACAGCGAGCAGCTGAGCGGCAACGAGGAGTACTCCTACTCGTTCAGCGGCCTGTCGGGCTCGCTCGACCACGTGCTGCTCAACGCGGCGGCCCAGCAGAGCTTCACCGGCTCCGACATCTGGAACATCAACTCGGGGGAGTCCGTCGCCCTGGAGTACAGCCGCTTCGACTACCACGCGACGGACTTCCACGAGCCCGGTCCCTACCGGTCCTCCGACCACGACCCCGTCGTCGTCGGCATGGACCTGGTCGACGAGCCGGTCCTGCTGCCCGCCACGGTCTCGGTGAAGCAGACGCCCCCGACGGCCAAGGTCGACAAGACCCGCACCAAGCTCACGATCACCGTGGACGCCGGGAGCCTCCGACCCACCGGCACGATCACCGTCAGCGGCGCCGAGGGCGACCCCGTCACCGTGCAGCTCGAGCGCGGCACGGCCACGGTCCGGCTGGCGGAGTTCACCAGCGCGGGCGAGAAGGAGCTGACGATCACCTACAGCGGTGACGACGAGGTGGAGGGGACCACGACGACCCACGTCGTGCGCGTGGTCCGCTGACCGACCGAACCACCCGACGTACGACGGGAGCCGGCCCTGCGGGGTCGGCTCCCGTCGCGCGTCCGGGGCTCCTAGGATCGAGGACATGGCACGCGAACCCAGGGCAGCGACGGACGAGGCGGCGCTCGTGCACGGGCTGCTCCGCGAGCGGGGCGCGTCGCTCGCGACCGCCGAGTCGCTGACCGGCGGGCAGCTCGCGGCCCGGCTCACCGCCGTGCCCGGGGCGTCGGAGACCTACGTCGGCGGTGTGGTCACCTACGCGACCGAGCTCAAGGTCGGGCTGCTCGGCGTCGCCCGAGAGCTGGTCGAACGGCACGGGGTGGTGTCGGCGGAGTGCGCCCGGGCCATGGCGAGCGGGGTGCTGCTCCTGACGGGCGCCGACTTTGCGATCGCCACGACCGGGGTGGCCGGTCCGGGGGAGCAGGAGGGGCGTCCTGCGGGCACCGTCTACGTCGCGGTCGCCGGACCCGGACTGGTCCAGGTGGTGGCGCTGGAGCTCTCCGGTGAGCGTGCGGACGTGCAACGACGCACCTGCGAGGAGGGATTGTCGGCGCTTGCTGAGATCCTCCGTCAGGAAGA
Organism: Nocardioides psychrotolerans; assembly: GCF_900113685.1. Lineage (GTDB taxonomy): Bacteria > Actinomycetota > Actinomycetes > Propionibacteriales > Nocardioidaceae > Nocardioides > Nocardioides psychrotolerans. The sequence goes on along the minus strand of NZ_FOQG01000024.1, from coordinate 36,473 downwards.
AACGCCTCTCCGGTAGCGTTGGGGCTACTCACCGGCCACAGATCTTCCGAAGGGGACCCGCATGGTGCTGTTTCGTCGGCTCCTGGGCGACGTGCTTCGCGCGCGTCGCATGCAGCGCGGCATGACCTTGCGCGAGGTCTCGGCCGAGGCCCGCGTCAGCCTGGGCTACATCTCCGAGATCGAGCGTGGGCAGAAGGAAGCATCCTCGGAGCTCCTCGCCTCGCTGTGCACGGCCCTCGACGCCCCGCTGTCCGAGGTCCTCAGCGAGGTCTCGCTCGCGGTCGCCGTCGAGGAGGCAGCGCTCGTCGCCACCCCGATCTCGGTCCACGTGCGCACCACGCAGGGCGACGTCGTCGCCTCCGCTGCGTGACAGGGTCCACCCGCACCCGCACCCGCACCTGCGCGTAACCGCCCCCCGTCGGGCTCGTTGGGACACCTGACGACCACTCGGTCGTCGAGGTCCGTCCTCCGTGCCCTGCCTGGGAGCTCATCTCGTGTCCGATCGCCGCGCCCGTCCCCTCGCTCTCTCCCTCGTGCTGGCCCTGGTGGCCGCCGTCCTCGCGCTGCTGCCGGCCGCTCTGGCCACGGCCGGTCCTGCCCCGGCGCCCGCTCCAGCGCCGGTCGCGGACTCCGTCTTCACCACCCTGCGAGACCTGACCCTGACCGGCGACCGCGTCCGGGTCGCTCCGACCGCGTTCGCCGCCGTCCGGCTCGACGCCGGCCTGGCCCGCCGCGAGCTCGCCGGGGCTCCGTCCCAGCGCGCCGCCGCACGAGGCGCTGCGGCGCTGCGCTTCGCCGTACCCACTCCTGAGGGGACCCAGGAGGTCTTCGAGGTCGTGGCCGACTCCGTCATGGAGCCCGCGCTCGCTGCCCGCCATCCCGAGCTGACGACCTACGCCGGGCGCAGCACCGTCGACCCGAGCCGCACCATCCGGATGGACCTCACCCCGGCCGGCTTCCACGCCTCCGTGCGCGACCTCGACCACAACCGGGCGTGGTACGTCGACCCGGCCTTCAACGGCCGCGGGGTCACCGAGCACGTGAGCTACTTCGCGAGCGACCTGCCGCGCAACGAGGAGACCTACAACGAGATCGGCGTCAACGAGAGTGCCCACGCCATCGCCGGCGAGGCAGCGCAGCGGGCCGACGCCGGAGAGGTCGTCACCCAGCGCGTCTACCGGATGGCGTGGGTGACCGAGCCGAGCTATGCCAAGTACTTCACCGACAAGGGCGTCGACGTCCTCGCCGAGAAGGTCACCGTCGTCAACCGCGCAAGCCACCTGTACAACGACGACATGGCCATCAAGTTCGTCCTGGTCAACGGCAGCGAGAAGCTCAACCTCGACACGTTGGCCAAGGCCACCGGCGCCAATGGTCCGTGCGGGGCCAATGCCTGCTTCGCCGCCGACGACATCGAGTCCTGCGGCGGCGACGTGCTGGACCGCAACAAGTTCGTGACCGGCCAGATCGTCGGTGCCGATACCTTCGACATCGGTCACTTCGGCAGCGGCGCCGGCTCGGGCGGTGTGGCCTACCTCGGCGTCGTCGGCGGGGCCGACAAGGCCGGCGGCTGCACCGCGCTCGACACCCCGGACGGCGACTTCTACGCCGTGGACTTCTTCGCCCACGAGGTGGGTCACCAGATGGGCGGCAACCACACCTTCAACGGCACCAACGGCAGCTGCGCCGGCCTCAACCGCAACGCCGAGACCTCGGTCGAGCCGGGCTCCGGCTCCTCGGTCCAGGCCTATGCCGGCATCTGCTTCAACGACGACCTCCAGCCCCACACCGACCCCTACTTCTCCCAGCGCAGCATCGACGAGATCACCGCCGTCGCCACTGCCGCTCCCGGCATGCTCGCCGAGCAGCAGGTCGTCAACCTCAAGGGTCTCGACGCCGGCGACACCTTCCAGCTGACCTACCCGGGAGTCGCGCCTGTCACGATCACGCAGGGCACGACGTACAACGCCGCCGGGCTGCAGGCCGCGATCCTGACGCTCACCGGCAAGGCCAGCACGGTGACGGGCTACGACGGCGCCAGTGCGGTCGGGCCTGCGGGCTTCACCGTCGACTTCGTGGGCACCGCCGACGTGCAGCGCCTCGGTGTCGGCACCAGCACCGGTGGCGTCACCGGCTTCGTCGGCGTGATCCAGAACGGCGGCCCCGAGACCAACGGCGGCACCTCCGTGGTCACCACGAACCACGCGCCAACCGTCGTCGCACCCGCGGACAAGACCCTGCCGGTGCAGACGCCCTTCACGCTGACCGGCTCCGCCACGGACGCCGACACCGGGACGTCGCTGACCTACTTGTGGGAGCAGAACGACCCGGGCTTCAACCCGCTGGTCGGGACGCTGCTGGGCGACAACCTCAAGCTCGACGGTCCGCTCTTCCGGGTGTTCGGCCGCTATGCCGACGTCAGCGCCGAAGCGACGCTGGAGTCTCCGTCACCGGGGCAGAACCTCGCGGACGGCAACCCGTCGCGCACCTTCCCCGACGTGCAGCAGATCCTGGCCGGGGCGACCAACGCGGAGACGGGCGCGTGCCCACTCCCGGTGGGCCTGCCGATCGACGCGCTCACGGGAGACACCCTCGACTGCTACTCCGAGTTCCTGCCGACGGCGGCCTACGCGCAGTTCTCCGGCGCCCTCAACTTCCGTCTGACCGCGCGGGACGGCAACGCCAGCGGCGGCGGCGCGTCGTTCGACGACGTCACGCTCACCCTCGACTCCGCGGCCGGACCGTTCCTGGTGACCTCGCGTGCCGCTGCCGACAGCGAGCCGGCCAAGGCCGGTGAGAAGGAGGAGCTCACCTGGGACGTCGCCGGGACCGACGCCGAGACCCTCGCGCCCAACGTGAAGATCTCGCTGTCGACCGACGGCGGCCTCACCTTCCCGACGGTGCTCGCCGCCTCGACGCTCAACGACGGCGCCGAGGAGATCACCTGGCCCTCGGTCACCACCGCCAAGGCGCGGATCAAGATCGAGGCGGTCGACAACTACTTCTTCGACCTCAGCGACGCGGACTTCGCGATCACGGGCGGCACTCCCGGCGACACGGTGCCGCAGACCACCATCACCGGTGGGGTCGCGCAGAACGGGTTCCTCGTCGGTGACCGCACCACCGTGCGCTACACGTCGTCGACGCCCGGGTCGACCTTCCGCTGCACCCTCGACGGCAAGGCCCTCGAGTGCGGGCAGGCCCAGGTGGCGCTGACGAAGCTGGCCACCGGCATGCACCGATTCACGGTCGCTGCCAGCAGCTCGAGCGGCGCCGACCGCACCCCCGCCAAGCGGCTCTTCTCTGTGCCCCTGAGCCCCAAGGTGCTCAAGCGTGACGCCGGCTGGGCGCTGAAACAGGACGCCAAGACCCACCGAGGGGTCTACGTCACCACGAGGAAGAGCGGCCTCCAGCTGCGCTATGCCGTCAAGCGCACCACACGGGTGGCTCTGGTCGCGACGACCGGTCCGGGCTTCGGGCGCGTCGAGGTGTTCCTCGACGACCGTCGCATCGGACGCGTCTCGCTGGACTCCGAGAAGCTGACCCGGCGGGTGCTGATCCCGATCGAGCGCTTCTCCCCGCCGCGCAACGGCACCATCACGATCAGGACCATCGGCGGCAAGCAGGTGCGCATCGAGGGGCTGGGCGTCTTCCTGCGCTAGCCGTCCCCCGACGGTTCTCCCGTTTCGAGGTCCGTAAGCACCGCTTCGTGGTGTCGTTGGGGAGGTCGACGACATCGTCGACCTTTCCCGCCCCTGTCTCACCCTTCGCCTAGGTGGCTCACCGTGGTCTCTCGCGCCCTCCGTCCGCTGTGCATCGCCGTCGTCCTGGCCCTGGCCGCCGCGCTGCTGCCGCTCCTCCTGGGTGCCCCGGCACAGGCGGGTCCGACCGCGGCTGCTGCGCCGCGCGCGGAGGACCGTCCGGCCGCCCGGCTCTTCGACCGGCTCGCCGGCTTCCGCCTCGACCGGTCCCGCGCGGTCACGGTCATGCCGCGTGCGTACCAGGCCTTCCGGCTCGACGCCCCGAGGGCGAGGGCGGCGCTGACGCCCGCGACCGGGTCCGTGGCCGGCGACCCGCTGCGCGTGGTCGTGCCGACACCCACCGGCGGCAGCCAGGTTTTCTCGGTCGTCGAGGACTCCGTCATGGCCCCCGCCCTGGCCGCACGTCACCCGGAGATCCGCACCTACGCCGGCACCGGTGTCACCGACCCGACCCGCACGATTCGCCTCGACCTGACCCCGCTGGGCTTCCACGCCTCCGTGCGTGGCCCGCTCGGCGCGCGCTCCTGGTACGTCGACCCGGCCTACCGTGGTCGTGGGGTCACCGAGCACCTGAGCTACTTCGGCACGGCCGTCCCGCGCTCCGCCGAGACGTTCGTCGAGCGCGACCTGGGCGACACCGCCGACATCCTGTCGACGGCACCGGGCACCGACCTGGCCGCCCGCGCCGGCGAGCTGGTGCAGCGACGCACCTTCCGCCTGGCCCTGGTCACGGACCCGAGCTATGCCGAGGAGTTCGGCAGCGCCAACGTTCTCGCAGCCAAGAACACCCTGATCAACCGGGTCAACCAGGTCTACAACGACGACCTCGCCATCCGCTTCCAGCTGATCGAGCAGACCCCGGACCTCAATCTCGACACCCTCGTCAAGGCCACGGGACCGAACGGGCCGTGCGGCCTCAACGGCTGCTACGACGCGGCAGACCTGGACCCCGAGACGGGTGGGTGCACCGGCGCCCTGCTGACGCGCACCGAGTTCGTCCTCGGGCAGATCGTCGGCGCCGACTCCTTCGACATCGGCCACATCGGCCTGGGCATCAACGGTGGCGGCATCGCCGGGCTCGGTGTCGTCGGTGGATCGAGCAAGGCCTCGGGCTGCACCGGTCTTCCGGATCCCAAGGGCGACTTCTACGCGGTCGACTACGTCGCGCACGAGATCGGTCACCAGATGGGGGGCAACCACACCTTCGACGGGAACCAGGTCAACTGCTCGCTGACCAACCGAAACGGCGCGACGTCGGTCGAGCCCGGCTCGGGCTCCTCGGTCATGGCCTACGCCGGCATCTGTGGTCAGGACAACCTCCAGCCGCACTCGGACCCCTACTTCTCGCAGCGGAGCATCGACGAGATCACCGCGGTGGTCACCGCCACCCCGTCGACCGTCGACGAGGTGCAGACCGTGTCGTTCCGCGACTTCGACGCACCGACGGACGCCGTGACGCTGGGCTTCGAGGGACGCGCCGTCACGATCACCAACGACTCCACCTACAACGCGCTGCAGCTCCAGCTGAAGATGAACACCCTGACCGGTCGGGTCCCGACCCTCGGTGGCTACGACGGTGCCGCGACGCCCAACGACGGCGGCTTCCAGCTGTTCTTCGACAACCCCGGCGTGGGCGCGGGCCAGGATGTCCCGCGCCTGGAGGTGCTCAGCGTCACGGGGATGTCGGCGTTCATCGGCGTCCAGCAGCAGGGCGGCCCCGGGGGCAACCGGGGCAACGTGGTGCAGACCACGTCCAACCACGCGCCGACCGCGACGGCCCCGGCCGACAAGACGATCCCCGCCCGGACGCCGTTCACGCTCACCGGCTCCGGCAGCGACCTCGACGCGGGCACCACGCTGACCTACCTGTGGGAGCAGAACGACGTGGGCTTGGAGGCCCAGGGCACGTCCCTGGTCGACAACACCAAGACCGTCGGACCGCTCTTCCGGGTCTTCGGACGCTACGCCGACGTCAGCCGCGAGGAGTCGCTCCAGTCACCCTCACCGGACCTGAACCTCGCCGACGGCAACCCGTCGCGCACCTTCCCCGACCTCGCGCAGGTCGTCGCCGGCAACACCAACGCCAAGACAGGCTCCTGCCCGTCGGCCCCGGCCGATGTGGCGGTCGCCGTGCCCGTGCCGGTCGTGGAGTGCTTCTCGGAGTTCCTGCCCACCGCCGACTACGGCAACGCCCTGCTCGGCTCGGAGCTCAACTTCCGGCTCACCGCCCGCGACGGCTTCCCCACCGGGGGCGGCGCGAGCTCCGACGACGTCACCCTCACCGTCAACACCGCGGCCGGGCCGTTCCTGGCCACCTCGCGTGCGACGGCCGGCACCCCGGCGCAGGCCGGGGCGATGGAGACCGTGACCTGGAACGTGGCCGGCACCGCTGCCGCGACCCTCGCTCCAATGGTCAAGATCTCGCTCTCGACCGACGGGGGCGCCACGTTCCCGCTGGTCCTGGCCGCCTCGACCCCCAACGACGGCTCCCAGGCGGTCGCGCTGCCGTCGGTCTCCACGACGCGTGCCCGGATCAAGATCGAGGCGGTGGGCAACTACTTCTTCGACGTCACCGACGCCGACTTCGCGATCGAAGGCGCGCTCACCGTGACCGATGCCCCCGACGGCGCCGTCCAGTACAGCGACACCCTCACCGGGGTCACCGTCACCGCCACGTCGAGCGACGTCGACGCCGACCAGCTGACCGCGACCGTGGCCGGCGTGCCCGGCCTCGTCGCGACCCGCACATCGGCGACGGCCGACGGGATCCGGCCCGCGACGGCGACCTTCGCCGTGACCGGCCCGGTCACCGCACCGTTGGGGGTCGCGACCGCGACCCTCGAGGTGCGCGAGCCCGGCACCGGCGGCGGGCTCGCCGTGCAGACGATCCCGGTGACCGTCAGGGCCGAGGACGCGACGGTGGCCTTCACCGGAGACCGGGCCGCCTCGGCCCCCTCCGACACGGCGAGCGTCCAGCTCCGGACCACGGTCACCGACGCCGCGGACGGCAGTCGCGGGGTCGTCACCAACGCCACGGTCCGCTTCGTCGACCGGGCCGACGGCGCGACGCTGTGCACCGCGCCCGTGACCGGTGGCCCGCTCTCGGGCACCGCGCAGTGCGCCGCGGAGCTGCCCACCTCGGTGAGCGGATCGACGTACGACGTCGGGACGGTGGTGGGCGGGCGCTATGCCCGCGACACTGCCGCCGACGACGTGGAGGTGACTGCCACGAGGGGGGCCGCAGGGCCCCCGCCGCAGACGCGGATCACCGGCGGGCTGCCGCAGCACGGCTTCGTCCTGGCGCGTCGTCCGGAGGTCCGCTACGCCTCGTCGGCTGAGGGCTCGACCTTCGCGTGCCGGATCGACACGCGCACGCTCGACTGCAGCGCGGCCGGGGTCGTGCTGAGCGGTCTCGAGCCAGGCATGCACACCTTCCGGGTGGCCGCTCGCGATGCCTCCGGACAGGTCGACGCCACTCCGGCGTCGCGGCGCTTCACGGTGCCGCAGAGCGCACGGGCGCTGACCAGGGCGACCGCGGGCTGGAGCGGTGGCAAGGTCGCGGGCGCCTACCGCGGGTTCGCGCTGAGGACCCAGGCGCGCAACGCCCGGTTGACCTACCAGGTCCGTGGTGCGACGAGGCTCGCCGTCGTGGCCGGCACCGCGCCGGGCAACGGCCGGGTCAAGGTGTTGGTGGGCAAGCGGCTTCTGACGACGCTCGTGCTGACCGACGACGCCCCCCGCTCGCAGGTGCTCTTCGTGCTCAAAGGCTTCGCGACGCCCGTGAGCGGCACGGTGCGGCTGGTGACCGTGGACCGACGACCGGTGCGGATCGAGGGGCTGGGCGTCCTCACCCGCTGACGGGCTGGCACGACGGGCACCAGTAGGACGCCCGCTCGCGACCGGGTGGTCCCACCATGGCCACCCGGATCGCGGTGCGGCAGCGCCGGCACGGCGCCTGGTCGCGGCGGTAGACCCACATCGGCTCGCGCAGGTTGCCGGTGGTGGTCTGCTGCGCGCGCTCCTTGTTGAGCACGAGCATCTGCTGCCCCCGTCGCACGACGCGCGGCAACGTCGTCACCTGGCCCACGGGCGTGCGGGGGTGCAGGCCGCTGACGAAGCACAGCTCGGCCATGTACATGTTGCCGATGCCGGCCAGGAGCGTCTGGTCCAGCAGCGCCTCACCGATCGGGCGGTCGGGGTCGGAGCGGAGCCGGCGCACGGCCTCCTCCTCGTCCCAGTCGGGACCGAGGAGGTCGGGACCGAGATGTCCGACGACGTCGGCCTCGTCGGCGGTGGCGATCAGCTCGACGATGCCGAGCGAGAACCCGACGGCGCTCGTGCTTCCGGCCTCGAGCACGACCCGCGCCTGGTGGGCCGGTCGCTTCCAGCGCTGACCGGCCGTGAAGACCCGCCAGGCACCCTCCATCTTGAGGTGGGTGTGCAGCGTCCAGGTCTCGTCGTCGCGGGTGATGCGGGTCAGCAGGTGCTTGCCGCGCGAGACCGTGCCGATGACCAGCCCGCCGGCGAGGTCGGCGGTGGCGTGCTGGGGCACCCGGAAGTCGGTGCTCGTCAGCAGCGAGCCCTGGAGCGCACGGTCGAGCAACCGGGCGGTGCGGTAGACGGTGTCGCCCTCAGGCACCGCGCAACCTCAGCCCGCGGGGTGTCGCGAGGAAGCCGGCGGAGTGCAGCGCCTCGCGCAGCGGGGTCGAGCCGCTGCCGAGCAGCGCGGCGCCGTCGGCCTTCTCGACCGTCAGTCGGCCGAGCGACCCACGGCCGACGGCCTCCGCCAGGGCTGCCGCGGCCGGGGTGAGCAGGTCGACGTCGTCGGTCCAGGTGAGCAGGGTGCGGCCGCCGCGCTCGACGTAGAGGGTGAGGGCGCCGTCGACGAGCACCACGATCGCGCCGGCCTTGCGGCCCGGGCGGTGGCCGGCCCGGTCGCCGTCGGCGACCCCCGTGGACGGCGCCCAGGCCAGGGCGGCGCCGTAGGGGTTGGCCGGGTCGGTCGCGGCCAGGGCGACGGCGGTCGGCTTGACGCCGTCCTCGTGGGTGCCGGTCGAGACCGAGAAGGTGCGCAGCCGGTCGATCGCGCCGGCCGTGCCGAACTGGGCGGCACCGAGGCCCTCGACGAAGTAGCCCCGGCGGCAGCGCCCGGAGTCCTCGAAGGCAGAGAGCACCTTGTAGACGGCCGCGAAGCCGCCGGGGACCCGCTCGCTCATCACCGCGCCACGAATGACCACGCCGTGGCGGTCGAGCAGCCTCTCCGCGGTTGCGTGGGCGCGACGGGTCGGGTCGGTGTCGATCGCGGGCAGCAGCGCCCAGCGGCCGGCGGTCTCGGGCGGGCCGGTGCGGATCGGGCGTCCGGCGCGACCCGAGCGCGGCGGGGGGCGCTTGCTGCGGTGGCTCGGGGTGCCGGAGCGGGTCAGGGCACGCAGGGGGACCAGGGTGTCGTTGCTGATGCGACCGGCCCACACCAGCTCCCAGAGCGCGGCCGAGAGCTGGGCGTCGTTGGTGGAACCCACCGCGTCGGAGAGCTGGCGGAAGAACCAGGCGCCGCCCGGGGTGAGTGACTCCAGGACCCGGTCGTGGAGGTCGGCGTGCTCGACGAGAGCCGGGTCGGGCAGCGTCAGGTGGGCGGAGTCGGCGAGGTGCAGCGAGACCCAGCCGTCCGAGCCGGGCAGCGCGGCGTGGCCGGCCCAGAGCACCTCGCCCGACGCGGTCAGCTCGTCGAGGAAGGCGGGGGAGTAATCGCGGACCCGGGAGCCGAGCACCAACGGCTCCAGCGCGCTCGCCGGCACGGGGCAGCCGGCCAGCTGGTCGACCGCGCTGAGCACGCCGTCGATGCCGCGCAACCCACGGCCGGGCTTGGCGGAGCCGCTGACGTGCTGCCAGGCACCGAGGAACCGCGCCAGGGCCTCGGGCTCGACCGGCTCGACCTCCTTGCGCAGCCGGGCCAGGGACCGCCGCCGCAGCTTGCGCAGCACCTCGGCGTCGCACCACTCCGAGCCGGACCCGGCCGGTCGGAACTCACCCTCGAGCACCCGGCCCTGGGCGGCCAGCCGCTGCAGCGTGTGGCGTACGACGGCGGTGCCGAGGCCGAGCCGTTCGGCGACCTGGCCGGTGGTGAACGGCCCGTGGCTGCGGGCGAAGCGGGAGACCAGGTCGGCCAGGGGGTCCTCGACGGGCTCGGCGAACGCGTCGGGCGTGCCCGCGGGCACGGGCACGCCGAGCCCGTCCCGCAGCCGCGCGACGTCCTCGACCACGGCCCAGCGTGGCTCGCCGCCCAGCCTCACCTCGACCAGGCGTCGCGCGTCGGTGAGGGCCTCGAGCCAGCCGTCGACGTCGGCGCCGTCGGTGGTGCGGTCGTTGACCTCGGTGGTCGACAGGGGACCGATCAGCCGCACCAGGTCGACCAGCCCCTCGGCGTCGCGGGCCCGGCGCTCCGGGGCCAGGCGCTGGAGCTCTGCCTCGACCTCGGCGAGCACGTCGGGGTCGAGCAGCTCACGCAGCTCGGCGCGGCCCAGCAGCTCGGCGAGGAGGCCCTGGTCGAGCGAGAGGGCAGCGGCGCGGCGTTCGGCGATGGGGGAGTCGCCCTCGTAGACGAACTGGGCGACGTAGCCGAAGAGCAGGCTGCGGGCATAGGGCGAGGGGCTGTGGGTCGCCACGTCGACGACCTGCACCTCGCGTCGGTCGACCGAGCGCATGAGCGCGAGCAGGGCCGGGAGGTCGTAGACGTCCTGGAGGCATTCGCGCACGGCCTCGAGGACGATCGGGAACGAGGGGTACTTGACGGCGACCTCCAGCAGCGCGGCCGAGCGCTGGCGCTGCTGCCACAGGGGTGAGCGTCGCCCGGGGTCGCGGCGGGGGAGCAGCAGGGCGCGGGCGGCGCACTCGCGGAAACGGGCCGCGAAGAGGGCTGAGCCACCGACCTCCTGGGTGACCAGGTCCTCGATCTCGTCGGCCTCGAAGACGATCACGTCGCCGCCGGGTGGCTCGGCGTCGGTGTCGGGGATGCGGATCACGATGCCGTCGTCGGAGGCGACGGCCTGCCCGTCGACGCCGTGCCGCTCACGCAGTCGGGCGTTGATGGCCAGCGCCCACGGCGCGTGGACGGGCACGCCGTAGGGGGAGTGGACGACCAGGCGCCAGTCGCCGAGCTCGTCGCGGAAGCGCTCGACCAGGATCGTGGTGTCGCTGGGCAGGACGTTGGTCGCCTCGAGCTGCTCGTGGAGGTAGGTGACCAGGTTGCCGGCCGCCCAGGCGTCGAGCCCGTCGGCCCGCGCCCGCGCCTCTGCCGCGGGGCGGGGCATCGCGCCGAGCTCACGGGTGTAGGCGCCGATGGCGGCACCGAGCTCGGCCGGCCGACCGAGCGTGTCGCCCTTCCAGAACGGCAGGCGGCCCGGGATGCCCGGGGCCGGGGTCACCAGGACCCGGTCGTGGGTGATGTCCTCGATGCGCCAGCTCGTCGCGCCCAGCGCGAAGATGTCGCCGACCCGTGACTCATAGACCATCTCCTCGTCGAGCTCGCCGACCCGCTTGCCCGGCCCCTCGACGCCGACGAGGAAGACCCCGAATAGCCCGCGGTCGGGGATCGTGCCGCCGCTGGTGACCGCGAGCCGCTGGGCTCCTGGGCGGCCGGTGATGCTGCCGGTGGTGCGGTCCCAGACGATGCGGGGACGCAGCTCGGCGAACTCGTCGGAGGGGTAGCGCCCGCTGAGCAGGTCGAGGGTGGCGTCGTAGGCCGAGCGGGGCAGGTTGCCGAACGGCGCGCTGCGGCGCACCAGGGCGAAGAGCTCCTCGACGTCCCACGTGTCGAGGGCCGTCGCGGCCACGACCTGCTGGGCGAGCACGTCGAGCGGGTTGGTCGGGACCCGCAGCGACTCGATCCCACCGGTGCGCATGCGCTGCACCGCGACCGCGGTCTGGGCGAGGTCGCCGCGGTGCTTGGGGAAGAGCACCCCACGGCTGGTCTCGCCGACCTGGTGGCCGGCCCGGCCGACGCGTTGCAGGGCGCTGGCCACCGACGGCGGTGACTCGATCTGGATGACCAGGTCGACAGCGCCCATGTCGATGCCGAGCTCGAGGCTGCTCGTGGCGACCACCGCCGGGAGGCGGCCACGCTTGAGGTCGTCCTCGATGAGCGCGCGCTGCTCCTTGGAGACCGAGCCGTGGTGGGCCTTGGCGATGACGGTGGTGCCGGGGTCGTCGGCCGAGCTGCCCGCCAGGCCGGCCTGGGCCATCACCTGCGCGGGGAGCTTGCGGCGGTCCGGCGAACGGGCCGGCGGGCCGCCGTCCTCCTCGGCCGAGAGGTCGGCGCGCTCGGTCGCGATCTCGTTGAGCCGGGCCGTGAGCCGCTCGGCGAGGCGACGGGAGTTGGCGAAGACGATCGTCGAGCGGTGCTCGGCGATCAGGTCGACGACGCTCTCCTCGACGTGGGGCCAGATGCTGGTGTTGCGGCCCGCGCCCTCCTCGGCGCCGGCGGTCTCGTCGAAGCCGCCCGGGGCCGTCATGTCCTCGACGGGCACGACGACCTTGAGGTCCCACTCCTTGGTGGCAGGTGGCGCCACGACCTCGACCGGCGCCTGGCCGCCGAGGAAGCGGGCGACCTCCTCGAGCGGGCGCACGGTGGCCGAGAGGCCGATCCGCTGGGCAGGCGTGTCGAGGAGCTCGTCGAGCCGCTCCAGCGACAGCGCGAGGTGGGCGCCGCGCTTGGTGCCGGCGACGGCGTGCACCTCGTCGATGATCACGGTCTCGACCCCACGCAGTGCCTCGCGGGCCTGGCTGGTCAGCATCAGGAACAGCGACTCGGGGGTCGTGATCATGATGTCGGGCGGCTGGGTCACCAGCTTGCGTCGGTCACCCGCGCTCGTGTCGCCGCTGCGCAGCCCGACCCGCAGCTCCGGCACCGGCGTGCCGAGGCGGTCGGCGGTGTGCCGGATGCCGGTCAGCGGGGCCCGCAGGTTGCGCTCGACGTCGACCGCGAGCGCCTTGAGCGGGGAGATGTAGAGCACCCGGCAGCGCTTGGTCTTGTCGTCGGGGACCGGCGTCGTGAGCAGCCGGTCGATCGACCAGAGGAACGCGCTGAGCGTCTTGCCGGAGCCGGTCGGCGCGACCACCAACGCGTGCCGACCCGCCCCGATCGCCTCCCAGGCCCCCGCCTGCGCCGGCGTCGGCTCGGCGAACGCCGCACCGAACCAGGTGCGCGTCGGCTCGCTGAACCGGTCGAGGGCGGAGGTGGGCGTCGGCACGTCCCAATCTTGTCCTACGGCACCGACAGCGCCATGTCGGTCGCCCGTCGGGGTGAAGGCCCGGACTGCGGCCTCGACCTCCGGAGCGCAGGCAGTTCGCGCGGGCCGACCCGGCGCTGAGCGTGAGCGGACCGACGTACGGGCTGAACTGCCCGGGGGGACTGGCGGTCAACGTCCCGTCTCGTCGGTCGACCGGGGTGGTTCAGGGCGGCCGCTCCATCAAGGTACGCAGACGAACCGCCACTTCCCACGGCGTGCACCCCGAGGGAGGTGGCGTGTCGCCAGGGGAACTCCCCCGACGAACGAGACCGCCTCAGGGCGCCCACCTCAGAGCGACGGCCGCAACATCGGCGGCTGGATCACGGTGGCGTCACCACGGTGGTAGAGCAATGCCTTGCGACCGCCGGACTCGGAGGCCGGCCCCCGCTCCCCGGTCGGTACGACGAACCCCGCGGTCCCGAGCACCTTGCGGCGGAAGTTCCCCAGGTCCGCGGGCCGGCCCCACACGGCGGTGTAGACGGCCCGGAGCTCCGGGAGGGTGAACGGCTCGCGGACGAACTCCAGCGCGAGCGTCGTGTACTCCAGCTTGGCCCGCACCCGCTCGAGCGCGTCAGCCAGGATCGTCGCGTGGTCGAACGCGAGCCCGGGCAGCGCGGAGACCTCCCACCACCGGGCAACAGCGGCGTCGGAGCCGGCCGCGGGCTCGGGCAGGTCGGGCGCGAACGCGACGTGGGCGACCGAGACCACGCGCGTCCGCGGGTCGCGGTCGGGGGCGGAGTAGGTGCGCAGCTGCTCCAGGTGCCCCGCGAAGCGCTCGACCGCGGTCTCCTCGTGGAGCTCGCGCCACGCGGCGGTCTCGGCGTCCTCGTCGGGGTGGACGAAGCCGCCCGGCAGCGCCCAGGTGCCGGCGTACGGCTCCTCGCCGCGCTCGACCAGGAGCACACAGAGCGCGTCGGTGCGGATGGTGAAGACGGCCAGGTCGACCGCGACGGCGAACGGTGGGTGCGTCACGGCGCGACCACCTCGACCCCGACGGCCCGCATCTCGGCGAGCGCCGCCTCGGTCGGCACGGCCGCGACGCCGGCGTGCAGGCCGTCGAGCAGCCGAGCACCCAGCTCGTGGCGTCGCGCGTCGAGAGCGGTCGCACGGACACAGTGGTCGGTGGCCAGGCCGACGACGTCGACATCGGTCACGCCCTCCGACCGGAGCAGGTCGACGAGCCGCTGGTCGGCATCGGTGACGCCCTCGAAGGCGGAGTAGGCCGCCTCGCCGCGGCCCTTGCGGACGTGGTGGGTGACCTGGTCGACGGCCAGCTCCGGTGCGAAGTCGCTGCCGACGTCGTCGTGGACGCAGTGGGCCGGCCAGCTGTCGACGTAGTCGGGCTCGGTGCCCGGCTCGGCGAAGTGGCCGTCGTTGGTGCTGTCCGCGTCGTGCCAGTCGCGCGACGCGACCACGACGACGTAGTCGCGGGCGTGCTCGGCGAGGTGGGCGCTGATGCGCGTCGCGACGTCACGCCCACCGGTCACGGCGAGCGAGCCGCCCTCGACGAAGTCGTTCTGCACGTCGACGACCAGGAGCGCGCGTCGGACGGGGGTGATGACGGTCATGGGGCCTCCTGGGGGTCGGTGGTGGTCCGGGCGGTGAGGTACGGCGGCCCGTTGCTCACGGCGTGCGCGGACGGTGGCAGGCTGGCCAGCGAGGCGGCCGCGTGCGCGCGCACCTCCTCGAGCGTGGGTTCGTGGACGATCCGCCCCGCACGCATCAGCGGGACCTGCACGGTGTCCTCGAGGTCCGGGGCCACGGTCAACGTCTCGGTGACGAGACGGCTGCCGTCGTAGGTGCGGTGCGCGGTCTTGCGACCGCCCGACGAGGCCTTGTCGGCGGACTTCTTGGCGACCGGCCGCAGCGGTGCGTCGGTGGAGTCGGCGACCGCGACCAGCTTGTAGACCAGGCTCACCGTCGGGTGGCCCGAGCCGGTGACGACGCGGGTGCCGACGCCGTAGCCGTCGATGGGGGCGTCGGCGAGCGCGGTGATGACGTACTCGTCGAGGTCGCTGGTCACGATGATCCGCGTCGAGGTGGCACCGAGGGAGTCGAGCAGGATGCGGGCCCGGTGGGACTCCTCGGCCAGGTCGCCGGAGTCGATGCGGATGGCGCCGAGGTCACGCCCGGCGACGGCCACGGCCGCGCGGATGCCCTGCTCGATGTCGTAGGTGTCGACCAGCAGCGTGGTGCTCACGCCCTGCGCGGCGACCTGGCTGCGGAAGGCCTCCGCCTCCGTGGCGTAGGCCAGCGTGAACGCGTGGGCGGCCGTGCCGACGGTCGGCACGCGGTGCCGGAGACCGGCGGCGAGGTTGCTCGTCGAGGCGAACCCCGCGACGTACGCCGCGCGCGCTGCGCTGATCGCGGCCTCCTCGTGCGTGCGTCGGCTGCCCATCTCCACCAGTGGCCGCCCCTGAGCGGCCGTGACCATGCGGGCTGCCGCGCTGGCGATCGCGGTGTCGTGGTTGAGCACGCTCAGCACGAGGGTCTCGAGCACGACGCACTCACCGAGCGTGCCGGTGACGGTCAGCACGGGGCTGTGCGGGAAGAACAGGTCGCCCTCGCGGTAGCCGTCGACGTCGCCGGTGAAGCGGAAGTCGCGCAGGTAGGCGGCCGTGACATCGTTGACGACCCCCTCGGCGCGCAGCCACGCGACCTCGTCAGCGTTGAAACGGAAGCTGGCGATCAGTGGCAGCAGCCGACCGAGCCCGGCGAGCAGGCCGTAGCGGCGCCCGTCGGGGAGGTGTCGCGAGAAGGCCTCGAAGACCGCGCGGTGGTCCACGCGACCGTCGGTGACGAAGGAGGAGAGCATGGTGAGCTCGTAGCGGTCGGTGAGCAGTCCTGGCGAGACATCCATGCGCGCGCTCCTCACCTCCAGTTGCAGTCATGATGACCATAACTGGTCGCACGGATGCGATCAAGGCACTCGGCGTGGAGGTACCCGATCGAGGTCGAGCGCCTCGACCAGGGGGCCGGCGCAGCGCAGCTTGCGACTGGAGTGGGAGGAGAGGAAGCGGTGCCCTCGACGAGGAGGACGGTCATGGTGCCCACGGTCCTCAGGCGCTGGATGGATGTCGGCGAGGCCTTATAGGGTCGCGCCCGTGAGTGAGTCGATGATCCGGGCGGTCGGTCTGCGCAAGTCCTTCGGCGACTTCGAGGCCGTGAAGGGCATCGACGTCGACGTACGACGGGGGGAGTCGTTCGGCTTCCTGGGCCCCAACGGAGCCGGCAAGTCCTCCACCATGCGGATGATCGCCGCGGTCTCGCCCATCAGCGGAGGCGAGCTGCGCATCCTCGGCATGGACCCGGCCGTCGACGGACCGACGATCCGCGGGCGGCTCGGGGTGTGCCCCCAGGAGGACACCCTCGACAACGAGCTCAACGTGCGCGACAACCTCTACATCTACGGCCGCTACTTCGGGCTGCCCAAGGGCGAGGTGAGCTCGCGGGTCGACGAGCTGCTGGAGTTCGTGCAGCTGACCGACAAGGCGAAGGCCAAGGTCGAGGACCTCTCCGGCGGCATGAAGCGACGCCTCACGATCGCGCGCAGCCTGGTCAACCGACCCGACCTGCTGCTGCTCGACGAGCCGACCACCGGGCTCGACCCGCAGGCTCGCCACGTGCTGTGGGACCGGCTGTTCCGGCTCAAGCAGGCCGGCGTGACGATCGTCCTGACGACCCACTACATGGACGAGGCCGAGCAGCTCTGTGACCGGCTGGTCGTCATGGACAAGGGCCTGATCGTCGCCGAGGGATCGCCGCTCACGCTGATCCGGGAGCACTCGACGCGTGAGGTCGCCGAACTGCGCTTCGGGGTGGCCGAGGACGGGGCCGGCCACGAGGCGCTGGCCGAGAAGATCGCCGACCTGGGCGAGCGGGTGGAGGTGCTGCCCGACCGGCTGCTCGTCTACAGCGACGACGGCGAGGAGGTCATCGCCAAGGTGCACGAGCGGGGCCTCCAGCCGATCGCCGTGCTGGTGCGTCGCTCCTCGCTCGAGGACGTGTTCCTGCGCCTCACCGGCCGGACGCTGGTCGACTGATGAGCACCACGACCGACCTGTCGCTGGTCGAGGGGATGCGGCGCCAGTCCGACTACTGGCTGACCGTCTACAAGCGCACCTGGAAGGGCTCGATCATCTCCTCGTTCGTCTCCCCGCTGTTCTACGTGCTCGCGATGGGCGTGCTGCTCGGCGGCTTCATCGAGGGTGACCCCGACAAGCTCGAGGGGGCCACGTCCTACCTCGCGTTCATCGTGCCCGGCCTGGTCGCGGCCCACGCGATGCAGACCGCGGTGGGGGAGACGACCTACCCCGTCATGGGTGCCATCAAGTGGCACAAGTCCTACTTCGCCCAGCTCGCGACGCCACTCGCGCCGGTGCACCTGGTGGCCGGCCACCTGATGTTCGTGCTGGCCCGGCTCGCGACGTCCTGCGCGGTCTTCATGGTGGTGCTGGTGCCCTTCGGGGTCTTCGAGTCGTGGTGGGGTCCGTTCCTGGCCTTCGCCTCGCAGCTGCTCGTCGGCATGGTGTTCGGCGCTCTCGTCTTCGGCTTCAGCGCCCGGCTCCGCTCCGAGGAGGGCTTCGGGGTGCTGTTCCGTCTCGGGGTCTTCCCGCTCTTCCTCTTCAGCGGTGCGTTCTTCCCCGTCGACAACCTCGGCTCGGTCGGGTCGTTCCTGGCCAAGCTCACCCCGTTGTGGCACGGGGTCAACCTGTCGCGGATGTTCTCCATCGACGAGGTCGACTGGGCGCTGGCAGGCGTCAACGTCGCGGTGCTGCTGGTGCTGCTCGTGGTGGGGTGGTTCTGGGCGGTCTCCGGGCTGACGAAGCGGCTGGTCACGTGAGCGCGCTGACCGGCGGGTCGGAGTGGTCCGACGTCACGCCGCTGAGCTCGTGGCAGGCACTGCGACTGTTGGTGCTGCGCAACTACATCGTCTACCGCCAGGCGTGGAAGCTCTTCCTCACCGGCTTCCTCGAGCCGGTCTTCTACCTGCTCTCGATCGGCATCGGCGTCGGCCAGCTGATCGACACCTTCGAGTTCAACGGCCAGGCGATCCCCTACGCGGAGTTCGTCGCTCCGGCGATGCTCGCGGCCTCGGCGTTCAACGGCGCGCTGCTGGACTCGACGTACAACGTCTTCTTCAAGCTCAAGTACGACAAGCTCTACGACCAGATGCTCGCCACGCCGCTGTCGACCGCCGACATCGCGCGCGGCGAGATCGCGTGGGGCCAGCTGCGCGGCGGGACCTACTCGGCGGCGTTCCTGCTCGTCATGGCCGCGCTCGGGCTGATCCAGTCGTGGTGGGCGCTGCTGGCGCTGCCGGCGGCGCTGCTCATCGGCTTCGCGTTCAGCGCCGTCTTCATGGCGGCCACGACCTGGATGACCTCCTGGCAGGACTTCGACAAGATCACCCTGGTCCAGCTGCCGCTGTTCCTCTTCTCCGCCACGTTCTTCCCGATCACCGCCTTCGACGGGTGGCTGCGCTGGGTCGTGGAGGTCACCCCGCTCTACCGTGGCGTCGTGCTGTGTCGCGAGCTCACCACCGGCGCGGTGTCGTGGGCGTCGGCCGTCTCCGTCGTCTACCTGCTGGTGATGGGGCTGGTCGGGCTGGTGGTCGTCCGTAAGAGACTCGAAAGGCTGCTGCTCACCTGAGGTGTCGGCCGCTCGCTAGCGTGGCGGTCATGGTGCGGTGGAGCGCGGCAGTGGTCGCAGGAGTTGTCGCAGCGATGGTGGTGGCCGTGGGGCTCTGGGCCTTCGAGCCCTGGCGCCTCTTCACCAGCAGCGAGGTCGACGAGGCGCTCCCGACCGTCGCGGCCGCGAGCCCGGTGGCCGGATCGCCGTCACCCTCGCCGTCGTACGACGCGGGCGCGGGAGCGCCGTCGGAGCCGGAGCCCGAGCCGGAGCCCGAGCTCGTGGAGCTGTCGGCCGGGCCGTTCGAGGACGCCGAGCACGGCACCACCGGCCGCGCCCGCGTCATCGAGCTGGCCGACGGCTCGCGGTTCCTGCGCCTCGAGGACCTCGCCACCTCCGACGGTCCCGACCTGCACGTGTGGCTGAGCGACGCGCCGAGCGGTGGGTCGTGGGGCTCCTACGACGACGGCCGCTACCTGCGCCTCGGGGAGCTCAAGGCCACCAACGGAAACCAGAACTACGAGATCCCGGCCGATGCCGACCTGCGCGGGCTGACCACGGCGGTCATCTGGTGCGACCGGTTCAACGTGGCCTTCGGCACCGCTCCGCTGTCCTGACCCGCCCGGCAGTGGTGTCCGGTCGAGCGGTGGGTCGGCATCTCCCACAGCTCACTGCTCGGCGGCGACCTCGAGCCGCAGCGCCCACAGCCCCGTGTCGATCCACCGACCCAGCTTGTGACCGACGTCCGGCAGCACGCCCACCCGCTCGAAGCCGCACGCCCGGTGCAGTGCCTCGCTCGCTGGGTTGGGCAGCGCGACAACGGCTAGCACGGTGTGGATCCGGTCGGCACGCAGCCGCGCGAGCAGGTCGTCGTACAGCGCACGACCGATGCCGCGTCCTCCAGCACCGTCCACCAGGTAGACCGAGGTCTCCCGGGTCCGCGCATAAGCCGTTCGGGGCCGGTACGTCGAGGAGTAGGCGTAGCCGAGCACGTGAGGGCCCGGCCCGTCCTCGGGCCTGTCCCCGTCCTCCGCGACGAGGAGGTGGTCACCGACGTCGGTGCTCGCCAGCCGGGCCTCCCAGTAGCCGACCGGTGGGGGTTCGACGTCGAAGGTCGAGATCGCGTGCTCGACCTGGTGGTCGTAGATCGCCTTGATGCCCGACAGGTCGGCCGTGGTCGCTGGGCGGATGATCGGGGTCGTCATGCGCCCAGTCTCTCCGCCCTCCCGGTCGGCAACTCGGGCAAGCTCGGCGCCGCGCTGACCGGATCCCCACGCACGTTGGCAGAAACCCGGGCGACGGGTGCCAGGGCCGGTTGAGAGGATGGGGGCATGCCGCCCCTGCCACCCGTCACGAGCGACACCAAGGACTGGACCTGGGTGCTGGCCGAGGCGTGCCCGGAGTGCGGCTTCGACGCAGCCGCCGTCGACCGGGGCACGCTCGGTGCGACGATCCGCACCAACGCGGAGCACGTCGTGCTGGCCCTTCGCGCCCCGCGCCCAGCGACCCGCCGGCACGACGACACCTGGTCCACGGTGGAGTACGCCTGCCACGTCCGCGACGTCCACCGGGTCTTCGACGAGCGGGTGCGGTCGATGCTCGAGCACGACGAGCCGCGCTTCGCCGACTGGGACCAGGACGAGACCGCCCGCGAGCGGCGCTACGACCTCCAGGACCCCGCCGAGGTCGCGCTCGGCCTGGTCGAGGCGGCTGCCGCCGTCGCCACGACGTACGACGGAGTCCCCGCCGACGGCTGGGACCGTCGCGGGCTGCGGGGCGGCGACAACGGCAGCGAGTTCACGATCGACTCGATCTCGCGTTACCACCTGCACGACGTGGTCCACCACCTGCACGACATCGGCGGCGCGGTGACCGTGGGGGCCTACGACGTCGCCGCCGCCGGCTACCGCGAGCAGACACACGTCCTTTCCGACCAGCTCCGGGAGGCTGTCGCTGCCTTCGCCGCCGCGCTCCCGCGGCACGCGCGGGTGCTCGAGATCGGCAGCGGGTCGGGTCGCGACGCCCGCGCGCTCGAGGCGCACGGCATCAGCGTGCGCCGCACCGACATCACCCCCGCCTTCGTCGACGCCCTGCGCGCCGACGGCGTCGAGGCCGACCTGCTCGACCCGCTCACCGACGACCTGAGGGACCCCTCCCGCCCGGGAGTGCCAGAGCCCTACGACGGCGTCTGGGCCAACGCCTGCCTCCTCCACGTGGCGCGCGCCGACCTGCCGCTCGTCCTCACCCGCCTCGCAGCCGCCACGAGACCAGGCGGGTCGGTCCGGCTCTCCCTCAAGGAGGGCGACGGTGACGGGTGGTCGACCCACGGCAGCGTGACCGCGCCGCGCCGCTTCGTCTACTGGCGTGAGCAGCCGCTCCGCGACACCCTGACCAGCGCGGGGTGGAGCGTCGACGGCCTCGTCCACGCCGACGGCCTGCGCGGCGAGAGCTGGCTCAACGTCGTCGCGCACCGCAGCGAGCAGGGGCACGAGCAGGAGGGCACCGCATGAGGCACACCGAGTTCTGGGCGCGCTTGGAGGCGGCGCTCGGCACCGGCTACTACCGCTCCTGGGCCAACCAGCACGTCATCGGCGACCTCGGCCGCACCGCCACCGAGGCGCTCGACGCGGGCATCGCGCCCCAGCAGGTGTGGGCCTCGGTATGGCGCGCGCTCGAGCTCCCCGAGACCCTCCAGTGACCGACCCTCCAGTGACAGACCCTGCGATGACAGACCCTCCAGTGACGAGCCCGCCGGCCACCCCGACTCCTTCGCCCGACGACCTCGCCCGCATCCAGGCCCGCACCGTTCGCACGCTGGTGCTCGCGCAGGCCGTGGGCGCGATCGGCATCACCATCGGGATCGCCACGGCGAGCCTGCTCGCCCGCGAACTGTCCGGCTCCGAGAGCCTGGCCGGGCTCGCCGGCACCTTCCAGGTGCTCGGCGCCGCCATCGCCTCCTACCTGCTGGCTCGCCTGATGTCGGCCAGGGGGCGCCGGGTCGGCATCACCACCGGCTTCCTCCTCGGCGCCACCGGCGCACTGCTCGCGGTCGTCGCCGGCGTCGTCGGCTCGATGGTGCTGCTGCTCATCGGCGCGATCCTGATCGGCGCGACCACGGCCGCCAACAACGCCTCCCGCTACGCCGCCACCGACCTCGCGCTCCCCGAGCGCCGTGGCCGGGCGCTGTCGACGGTCGTGTGGGCGACGACCATCGGTGCGGTCGCCGGCCCCAACCTCACCGGGCCGTCCGCCTCCTTCGCCGGCCTTCTCGGCATCCCGGACCTCACCGGCCCCTTCGCGCTCGGTGCCATCGGCATGCTGCTCGCCGCCCTGGTCGTCGCCACCCGGCTGCGCCCCGACCCGCTGCTGCTGGCGCGCCAGGTCGCCGACCTCCCGGCCGCCGAGCCCTCCGGCACCTCGTGGGGCCGCGCTCGTCAGGCAGTCCGCGAGCGGCCCGTCCTCGGACTGGCGATCGCCGGGCTCGCGGGCGCACACGCCGCGATGGTCGGGGTGATGACGATGACCCCGATCCACATGGAGCACGGCGGCGCCGAGCTGCGGATCATCGGGGTCGTCATCAGCATCCACGTGCTCGGGATGTTCGCCTTCTCGCCGCTGGTCGGGCTGCTCTCCGACCGCCTCGGTCGACCGCCGGTGCTCGGCGCCGGGGGAGTGGTCCTGCTCGTCTCGCTCGGACTGTGCGCGGCCGCGCCCGAGGGCACGTCCTGGCAGATCTTCAGCGGGCTCTTCCTGCTGGGGCTCGGCTGGTCGCTCGCCACCGTCGCGGCCTCGACGATGGTCGCCGACCACGCACCCCTCGAGGCCCGCACCGACGTCCAGGGCATGGCCGACCTGGTCATGGGCGTCACGGCTGCCTCCGCCGGTGGGCTGGCCGGCCTCGTCGTCGGCCTCGCCGGCTACCCCGTCCTCGCGCTCCTCACCACCGCCCTCGCGGCCGCGGTCGTCCTCGCCGCCGTCCGCGCCGCTGCACTGACCCCGGACGAACGCCGAGTCGGCGCGATGTGACACGCCCTGCGACATCGCGCCGACTCGGCCGCCCCGCCCGCTCCCTATGCTGAGGGGATGCCTGCTGTTGCTGAGGTCGCCGTCATCGGCGGGACCGGTTTCTACTCCTTCATCGAGGACCCCACCGAGCATGTGGTGGACACGCCCTACGGCGCCCCGAGCGCCCCGATCGCCGTCGGCACCGTCGCGGGACGACAGGTCGCGTTCCTGCCGCGACACGGCCAGCACCACGACTTCCCGCCCCACCTGATCAACTACCGCGCCAACCTGTGGGCGCTGAGCTCGCTCGGCGTACGTCAGGTGCTGGCGCCCTGCGCCGTCGGCGGCCTGCGCGACACCGTCGCACCCGGGGACGTCGTGGTCCCGGACCAGCTGGTCGACCGCACTCTGACCCGCACCGGCAGCTTCGTGGAGTCCGGGGCGGTCCACCTGCCGTTCGCCGACCCCTACTGCCCTGGGGTCTCCACTGCCATCGCCGACGCCGACCCCTCCATCACCCGCGGCGGGACGATGGTCGTCATCGAGGGTCCGCGCTTCTCCACGCGCGCCGAGTCGCAGCACTACGCCGCCCAGGGCTGGGACCTGATCAACATGACGGGGGCGCCCGAGGCGGCGCTGGCCCGCGAGATGCGCCTCTGCTACGCCGCGATCGCGCTCGTGACCGACATGGACGCCGGCGCCGAATCGGGTGCGGGCGTCGGCCAGGAGGAGGTCTTCGCGCTCTTCAAGGCCAACCTCGAGCGGCTCACCGGCCTCCTGACCCGCGCCATCGACACCCTGCCCGACCCGACCGGGTGTAGCTGCGCCACCTGGGCCGACGGCATCGACCTCACCTACGACATCCCCGGCCCCGGCCAGGACCGCGCATGAAGGTCCTCGTCACCGGCTCCGCCGGCTTCATCGGCGGCGTCGTCGCCCAGCAGCTCGAGCACGCCGGTGACGAGGTCGTGCGCGTCGACCTGATGCTCGAGCAGGCCCACGGCACCGCCCACGTGCCCGCCGGCACGCACCAGCTCGACGTGCGCGACGCCGGGTCGTGGGAGGGGATCCTCGACGGCGTCGACGCCGTGTGCCACCAGGCCGCGCTCGTCGGGGCCGGCGTGACGGTGTCCGACCTGCCGGCGTACGCCTCCCACAACGACCTCGGTAACGCCGCCCTCCTCGCCGCCATGCACGAGGCGGGGGTCTCCCGGCTGGTCGTCGCGTCGTCCATGGTCGTCTACGGCGAGGGGCGCTACTCCTGCTCCGAGCACGGCGCCCAGGTCCCGCCGCCGCGCCGCCTCGAGGCGCTCGACGCCGGCGACTTCGACAACCACTGCCCGACCTGCGAGCGCGCCCTGGGCTGGGAGACCGTGGACGAGGACGCGCGCCTCGACCCGCGCAGCACGTACGCCGCCAGCAAGCTCGCCCAGGAGCACTACACCTCCGCGTGGGTCCGGCAGGCGAGCGCGTCGGCCGTGGCGCTGCGCTACCACAACGTCTACGGTCCCGGCATGCCACGCGACACCCCCTACAGCGGCGTCGCCGCGATGTTCCGCTCCTCGCTGGAGCGCGGTGAGGCGCCCCGCGTCTACGAGGACGGTGCGCAGATGCGCGACTTCGTCCACGTCGCCGACGTCGCGCGGGCCAACGTTCTCGCGCTGCGGGCCGTCGTCACCGAGCCCGACGGGACCTTCGCGGCCTACAACGTCTGCAGCGGCAGCCCGATCTCGATCCGGGAGGTGGCCGAGCTGGTCGCCACCGGCACCGGCCGCGACATCGCGCCCCAGGTCACCGGTGGCTACCGCCTCGGCGACGTCCGGCACATCGTGGCCTCGCCCGAGCTGGCCCGCGCCGAGCTCGGCTTCAGCGCCGAGGTCACGCCGGCCGAGGGGCTGCACGAGTTCGCGACCGCGCCGCTGCGCGCCTGACGCCCCACCCCCAGCGAGCACCCCGAGCAACAGGTCATCAGGTCACCAGGACGTGTAGACGAGGTGCTGGAGCAACAGCGCCGCGACCAGCTGGAGTCCTAGCCCCCAGCGCCGCCAGGCATAGGGGAGCAGCACCAGCGACAACGTCATCCACGGGATGAACGGCAGCCAGATCCGCTCGACCTCGGCCTTGCTCATCTGCGAGACGTCGGCGAGCAGGATCGTCAGGAACCCAGCGCCGGCCAGGAGCCGCAGCGTCCGGTCACTGCGTCGGCCTCCAGCCACCAGCACCGCCAACCCGGCGCCGAGCAGGGGACCGGCGGAGAAGGCGAGGGCGGCCAGGTTGCCCCACATCCAGTACGACGCCGGTCGGTCGGTCGCGATGCCCTCGTAATAGCGGTCCACCAGCACGGGGTAGGCCTCCCACCAGGCGAAGCCTCCGACCGCGAAGGCAAGCACCACGGCGACCGCGCTCACGGCCGCGAGCGGCAGCGGCCACCATGACCGGGCGACCAGCAGCACGGCCAGCGCGAGCACACCGAGCAGCGGCAGGCCGTAGGAGAGCATCACGCAGTAGCCCAGCAGCAGCCCCGCGACCACGGACCACGCGACCATCCTTCGACGCGAACCGCGCGAACCGCGCGAACCGCGCGAACCGCGCGAACCGCGAGAATCGCGAGAATCGCGAGAATCGCGAGAATCGCGCGAGCAGGACGTCGCAGCGATCGCCAGCGCGGCCAACCCCCACGCGGCGACGGCGGCGAACAGTGCGTCGGCGGAGACCGCCATGAACACCGCGGCGGGGGTCAGCACGAGGAACGGCGCGGCAGTGCGTGCGTGCGCCTCGGCCCCGAGCACGCGCAGCGTCACCATCACCGCGACCGCGGTCGTCGCGGCGATCGCGGTCACGACGACGCCGGCCGCGAGGTCGCCACCGAGGCCCACCCGGACCAGACCGATGAAGAAGAGCAGCGCCCCGGGTGGGTGGCCCGCCACGTGGGTGACCCAGTTGTCGGGGGAGTCCATCGGGATGCGGTCGATGTACTCGCCGAGCATCACGCCGACGTCGGTGGTCGCGCGGGCCGTCTCGAGGTACTCGTAGGGGTTGCCCAGCACCCGCGACAGCCCCGCCTCGCCGTCGACCAGCGCGAGCGCGAGCAGCCACCCCAGCCCCACGACGTACGACGTGAGCAGCAGGCGGCCCCACGGGAGCCGCTGGGCGAGATCGGGCCCGAACCGCCAGCCCAGGAAGGCGATCAGCAACGCAGGGACGGTGCCGGGACCGAAGAGCTGCGGCATCCAGTAGCCGTGCAGCGGCGCGAGGTCCAGGTCGTCGCGACGAGACGCCACGTCCCAGCCGCCCAGGAGCGGGACCAGGACCGCGGCGGCCATCAGCAGCACGGTGAGGACGAGGCCGACCCAGGCTGCGCGTGAACGGGTCGGCCCGGAGCGCGTCGACAGAGGGGAAGGTGTCGACATGGGGGAGAGCCTACGGACGCCACCCGGCCGGTCCTCGCACCTGAGGCCGGGCGTCACACGTTCGTAAGCCCTGGCGGCACCGGCCGTCAGGCTTTGCCCCCTATTTTAGAGGATGTGCCCACCTGCGACCTCATCCTCCCCTGTCGCGACGAGGCTCTGGCCCTCGTCGGGCTGCTGCCGCAGGTGCCGCAGGACTTCGCCGTGATCGTCGTCGACAACGGCTCGAGCGACGACACCGCCGCGGTGGCCGAGCGCCTCGGAGCGACCGTGGTCCGCGAGGACCGACCCGGCTACGGCTCGGCGGTGCATGCCGGGGTGCTGGCCGCGACCCACGACTATGTCGCCTTCATGGACGGCGACGGCTCCTTCGACCCGGCCGAGCTGCTGCCCATGCTCGCCGACGTCACCGACGGCCGCGCCGACATCGCCGTCGGCCGCCGTCGCCCGGTCTCGCGCGGCGTCTGGCCGTGGCACGCGCGCGCCGGCAACGCGGTCATCGCAGCCTGGCTGCGCCGCCGGATCGGGATGGACGCCCACGACATCGCCCCGATGCGGGTCTGTGGCCGTCAGGCGCTGCTGGACCTCGGGGTTGAGGACCGCCGTTTCGGGTACCCGGTCGAGTTGTTGCAGAAGGCGACCCGCGCTGGCTGGCGGTTCGTCGAGCGTGACGTGACCTACCACCCCCGGGCGGAGGGCACCCGCTCGAAGGTCTCCGGATCCTTCGTCGGCACCGTCCGTGCGGCCCGGGACTTCTGGAAGGTGCTCGACCGATGAAGGTGCTCGTCCTCGCCAAGGCCCCCGTGGCGGGCCGCGTCAAGACCCGCCTCGGCGCCGACGTCGGTCTCGACCGCGCCGCCGACCTGGCCGCGGCCGCCCTGCTCGACACCATCGCCGCGGGCTCTGCTGCGACCGATCACCGCCACCTCGCGCTCGATGGCGACCTCGCGGCCGCCGTCCGGGGCGACGAGCTCCGCGAGGCCCTCGCCGGGTGGACGATCACACCCCAGCGAGGCGACGGCTTCGCCGAGCGCCTGGTCAACGCCCACCTCGACGCAGGTCCCGGCGTCGTCGTGCAGATCGGCATGGACACCCCCCACGCGAGCGCCGCCGACCTCCGGGCCGCCGCCGACGCCCTCGGCGGCGACGACGTGGTCCTCGGCCCCGCGCTCGACGGTGGCTGGTGGGTCCTCGTCCGCCGCGACGTCTCCGCCGCGGCTCCGCTCGCCGAGGTCGAGATGTCCACCCCCACGACGTACGACGACACGCTGGCCGCGCTGCGCGCCTCCGGGCTGAGGGTGGTCACCACCGTCGCGCTGCGCGACGTCGACACGGTCGCCGACGCCGACGCGGTGGCGGCACTCGCGCCGGGCACCCGCTTCGCCCGGGCCTGGGTCTCGGCAGGGGCAACCCCATGACGCAGCTGGAGTCCTTCTCGAGCGTCTTCGCCCTCGCTCTGCGCGGCGCCCCCTGCCACGTGGTCGGCCTGCACGCGACACCGGCCCGCCTGCCCGTCGGCGACTGGGTGCGCGGGGCGGACGCTGCCGACCACGCGATCCTCGCGCAGTGCGACGGCGCGACCATCGACATCGGCTGCGGCCCCGGCCGCCTGGCCGCTGCGCTCGCCGATCTCGGTCACGTCGTGCTCGGCATCGACGTGGTCCAGGAGGCGGTCGAGCAGACCCTTGCGCGGGGCGTCTCGGCGCTCCAGCGTGACGTCTTCGACCCGATCCCCGGCGAGGGTCGCTGGGGCACCGCGCTGCTGGCCGATGGCAACGTCGGGATCGGCGGCGACCCGCTCCGGTTGATCGGCCGCGCCCGTCAGCTGCTCGACCCCCGCGGGCGCATCGTCGTCGAGCTGGCGCCTCCCGGGGTGCCGACGACGACTAGCTGGGCGACGCTCGAGTGCGGCGACGCCCGCAGCCGGCCCTTCCGTTGGTCCGTCGTCGGGGTCGACGGCATCGCGTCCCTGGCCACAGAAGCCGGGATGTCCGTCCACTCCCTCGGGAGCCGTGCCGACCGCTGGTTCGGCGTACTTCAGGAGGCCCTGTGACCACCGCCCTCAAGGCACCCACCCCCGCGAGCTTCACGTCGCGGCTGCACAGCCCGGCCGTGGCCGCGCGGGTCGGGGTCTGGCTCGGGGTGTGCTTCGGCGTCGCCTTCCTCACCGGACTGATCAGCCACTACGCGCAGAACGTCTCGCAGCCGATCCCGTTCCCGACGTCACCATCATGGGGCTACCGCGTCACCCAGGGCCTGCACGTCATCACCGGCACCGCCGCGATCCCGCTGCTGCTGGTCAAGCTCTGGACGGTCTACCCGAAGTTCTTCGAGCGTCCGCCGCGCAACGTGCGCCGGGTCGTCGTCGAGGTGCTCGAGCGCGTCAACACCGGGCTGCTGGTCTCCGCCGGCATCTTCCTGCTCGTCACCGGCACCCTCAACGTCGCCCAGTGGTACCCCTGGGAGTTCTCCTACCGGCGCACCCACTACGCCGTCGCATGGGTCGCGATCGGCGCGCTGGTCGTGCACATCGCGGTGAAGCTCCCGATCATCCGCGACGCGCTCCGTGGTGACGTCGACGACACCACCCACGACGATCCAGCCGCGACGCGCGACGGCGGGGTCTCGCGCCGCGGGTTGCTCACCACCACGTGGGTGGCCGGGGGACTGGCCGTGCTCACCACGGCTGGCAGCACCGTCCCGGCGCTGCGCGACCTGTCGATCTTCGGCGTCCGCTCCGGCGACGGCCCGGGCGGCATCCCGATCAACAAGTCGGCGGTCGCCGCGGACGTCACGGCGACCGCGACCAGCTCGTCGTACTCCTTGAGCGTGGTCCACGGCGACAACGCCGTCACCCTCACCCGCGAGGAACTGTCGGCGATGACCCAGCGCACCGAGACGCTGCCGATCGCCTGCGTCGAGGGGTGGAGCGCCAGCGGCGAGTGGACCGGTGTGCGACTGCGCGACCTGCTCGACCTCGTCGGTGCCCCGCGCGATCGCGACGTCGCGATCGGCTCGCTCCAGCAGGAGGGCGCCTTCCGCGACTCGCTGCTCCAGGGCAACTTCGCCGACGACGACCGCACGCTGCTCGCGCTCCAGCTCGACGGGGAGCCGCTGTCCATCGACCACGGCTACCCCTGCCGCCTGATCGCGCCCAACCGCCCCGGCGTGCTCCAGACCAAGTGGGTCTCCACCATCGAGGTGGCGACGTGACCCGGGTGCTGCTGGTCGTCGTGGGCGTGCTGCTCGGTGCCTACGGCGCGTGGCTGCTGCTGAGCCGCCAGGACACCGACGGCAACATCGCCACCGGGACCTGGCTGGTCGCCGGAGTCCTCCTCCACGACTTCCTGCTGGTCCCGGTCGTGCTGGTGGTGATGGGTCTCGGCTCCCGTCTCCTGCCCGGCGCCTGGAGCGCGCCGGTCGCGGTCGGGGTCGTCGTGCTCGGGAGCCTCACGCTCGTGGCGGTCCCGGTGCTGGGCCGCTTCGGTGCCCGATCGGACAACCCGACCCTCCTCGACCGCCCCTACGTGGCCGGCTGGCTGGTGCTCGCCGCGCTGGTTGCAGTGGTGGTCGTGGCCGTCTCCCTCCTACGCTCACGTCGGGGCGCCCAGAGCGGCGCCGCACCCGAGGGGGAGTAATGGCGCAGGTGCTGGTGGTCGACGACGACGAGACCGTGCGTGAGGTCGTCGTGTCCTACCTGCGCGCCGCCGAGCACGTCGTCCGCGAGGCCGGCGACGGCGAGAGCGCGCTGGCCGCGATGCGCGAGCAGCCCGCCGACCTCGTCGTGCTCGACCTGATGATGCCGGGCATGGACGGGATCGAGGTCTGCCGTCGGCTGCGACTCTCCGGCGAGGTGCCGGTCATCATGCTGACCGCGCGCGGCAGCGAGCAGGACCGCGTGGTCGGTCTCGAGCACGGCGCCGACGACTACGTGACCAAGCCCTTCAGCCCCCGCGAGCTGGTGCTGCGCGTCGACTCGGTGCTCCGACGCACGGGTGGGGGAGCGGCCGAGCTGCCCGCCGTCGTCAGCGACGGCGACCTCGTCGTCGACCACACCCGCCGTGAGGCCACCCGCGCCGGCGTCCCCCTGGCCCTGACCGGGCGCGAGCTCGACCTGCTGCGCTTCCTGGTCGCCCATCCCGGCACGGCGTTCTCGCGCGACGACCTGCTCCGACAGGTTTGGGGCTGGTCCATCGGCGACCAGTCCACCGTCACCGTCCACGTCCGTCGGCTCCGCGAGAAGGTCGAGACCGACCCCACCCACCCCACGCGGCTCGTGACCGTCTGGGGCGTCGGCTACCGCTGGGAGGCAGCCTCGTGAGCGCTCAGGTCCAGATCGTGCTGGTCGCCGCCACGTGGGCCGTCGTCGTGGGGGTCGTCGGGCTCGCCTTCGGCTGGTTGCTGCGCCACCGCTCGCTGCGCCTCCAGTTCGGCCTCGTGGCCGTCACGGCGGTGCTGGCGGTCCTGGCCGGCGTCCTGGCGGTGGCGCGCAAGATGTTCATCTCCGACCACGACTTCGAGGTCATCACGATCGTGACCGCCACGGCCGGCGTCGTGTCGCTGCTCGTGGCGATGTTGCTGAGCATGGCGATCGTGACCTGGTCTCACGGCTTCCGCGAGGACGTACGACGAGTGGGCGCCCGCGTGCCCTCCACCGACGCCCCCCTGCCCCGGCGTCGCGGGCCGCGCGAGCTCCAGGACCTCTCGACCGAGCTCGCCTCGGCCACCCTGCGGCTGGCGGAGTCCCGCGCCCGCGAGACGCGGCTGGAGGAGGCGCGTCGCGAGCTGGTCTCGTGGGTCTCCCACGACCTGCGCACGCCGCTGGCCGGCATGCGCGCCATGACCGAGGCGCTCGAGGACGGGATGGCGCCCGACCCGGAGCGCTACCACCGCCAGATCCGGGCCGAGGTCGACCGGATGGTGCGCATGGTCGACGACCTCTTCGAGCTGTCCCGCATCCACGCCGGCGTGCTTCCGCTGGCTCCCGAGCGGGTGCCGGTCGGCGACCTCATCAGCGAGGCGATCGCAGGCGCCGACCCGGTGGCGCGCGCCCGCGGCGTCCGGCTCGAGGGCAGCGTCGAGGACGGTCTCGAGATCACCGCCGACCCCGGTGGTCTCTCCCGGGTGCTGGCCAACCTGATCATGAACGGCATCCGCCACACGCCGGCCGACGGCCTGGTCGAGATCCGTGCGCGTGCCCTCGAGGGCGGCGTCGAGCTCAGCGTCACCGACGGCTGCGGCGGCATCGCCGAGGAGGACCGGGCCCGTGTCTTCGACGTCGCGTGGCAGGGCGGTGCGGCCCGCACCCCCGATCTCACCGACGTGCACACCTCCCGGGCCGGCCTCGGCCTGGCGATCGTCAAGGGCATCGTCGAGGCCCACCGGGGCAACGTCTCGGTCGAGAACGTCGTCGAGCCCGCGCCCGGCTCGGGTTGTCGCTTCCTCGTGGTGCTGCCGACCTGATCCGCGAGCCGGGACCTGCGGCTCGGCGACACGCCGCCCCAGGTCCTGGCTCGAACAGGTGTTCGGGGTAGATTCTGCGGTGAAAGCAGGCCCAGGTCACCACCGGCCGGGGCGTTCTCCACAGGTCAGCAGTCAGGGCCGGAGCACTGTCGGTGCTCGGGTCTAGCGTCCTTCCCAGACGACACGGACCCACACCCCACGCACTCCACAGAGACGAAGGACGGACACACCATGGCTGGAGATCCCCGCGACAAGGCCCTCGACGCCGCGCTGCTCAACATCGAGAAGCAGTTCGGCAAGGGCTCGGTCATGCGCCTGGGCGACGAGACCCGCGCCCCCCTCGAGGTCATCCCGACCGGCTCGATCGCCCTCGACATCGCGCTGGGTCTCGGTGGCCTCCCGCGCGGTCGCGTGGTCGAGATCTACGGTCCGGAGTCCTCCGGCAAGACGACCGTCGCGCTGCACGCCGTGGCCAACGCCCAGCGTGCCGGCGGCATCGTTGCCTTCATCGACGCTGAGCACGCGCTCGACCCCGACTACGCCAAGAACCTCGGCGTCGACACCGACGCCCTGCTGGTCTCGCAGCCCGACTCCGGTGAGCAGGCCCTCGAGATCGCCGACATGCTGATCCGCTCCGGTGCACTCGACCTGATCGTCATCGACTCGGTCGCCGCGCTCGTGCCCCGCGCCGAGATCGAGGGCGAGATGGGCGACAGCCATGTCGGCCTCCAGGCCCGCCTGATGAGCCAGGCGCTGCGCAAGATGACCGGTGCGCTCAACAACTCCAACACCACGATGATCTTCATCAACCAGCTGCGCGAGAAGATCGGCGTCATGTTCGGCTCGCCCGAGACCACCACGGGTGGCAAGGCGCTGAAGTTCTACGCCTCGGTGCGCCTCGACGTACGCCGCATCGAGACGCTCAAGGACGGCACCGACATGGTCGGCAACCGCACCCGCGTCAAGGTCGTCAAGAACAAGGTGGCCCCGCCGTTCAAGCAGGCCGAGTTCGACATCATGTACGGCAAGGGGATCAGCCGCGAGGGCGGCCTGATCGACGTCGGTGTCGATGCGGGCCTGGTCCGCAAGGCCGGCGCTTGGTACACCTACGAGGGCGACCAGCTCGGCCAGGGCAAGGAAAACGCGCGCACGTTCCTGCACGACAACCCCGACCTCGCCAACGAGCTCGAGAAGCGCATCCTCGAGAAGCTCGGCATCGGCCCCACCGTGGACGCCCCCGCCCCCGCCCCCGCCCCCGCCGACGCGCTGAGCGACGAGCCGATCGGCGTCGACTCGTTCTGAACGAGGAGCACTGATGTCTCTCGACGAGGACCGTCCCCCGCCGACGTGGGCGGGGGACGTCTCGGTCGGCGTGGACGCGTGGACACGTGGTCGCGCGTCGGTCGAGCCGGGCGCCGAGACCCGACCTAGGACGTCTCGCCGCTCGTCCGACGGCCGCCGTCCGAGTCGGCGTGCGTCGGGCGGGAGCATCCCACCCCCCGAGGACCCCGTGACCCAGGTCCCGGAGGCCGACCCGGAGTCGGTCGCCCGCAAGATCCTGCTCGACAAGCTGACCGGCCAGCCGCGCACCCGCAGCGAGCTGCGGGCCAAGCTGGCCAAGAAGTTGGTGCCCGACGATGTGGCGACACGCCTCCTCGACCGCTTCGAGGAGGTCGGGCTGATCGACGACGAGGCGTTCGCGCGCCTCTGGATCGGCAGCCGCCAGCCCGGCAAGGGGCTGGCCCGTCGGGCGTTGGCGCAGGAGCTGCGCCGCAAGGGCATCGACGACGAGGTCGCCCGCGAGGCCCTCGACGAGATCGACCCGGCCGACGAGGAACACGCCGCTCGCCTGCTGGTGCGCAAGAAGCTTCGCTCCCTGACCCGGGTCGACGAGCAGACGGCCCTGCGCCGCCTGGTCGGGATGCTCGCCCGCAAGGGCTATGGCTCCGGCATGGCCTTCGAGGTCGTCCGCGACGAGCTTCGCTCGGCCGAGCGTGAGGATCTCGACGCTCCCGACGCCTGACCAGCGCCCGGGGATGTCACAATCGGCCCCGTGGCCGACGAGCGCGAGATCCTGACCTACGAGCTGTTCGGCACCGCTGTGCGTGAGCTTGCCCAGCAGGTGGCCGACGACGGCTTCGAGCCGGACCTGATCCTCTCCGTCGCCCGCGGTGGTCTGGGGCTCGGCATGGGCCTGGGCTACGCCCTGGGCGTCAAGAACCTCTCGGCGGTCAACGTCGAGTTCTACACCGGGATCGACACCCGGCTCGACGTGCCGATCATGCTCCCGCCGACCCCGGCGGCGGTCGAGCTGTCGGGACTGAAGGTGCTGATCGCCGACGACGTCGCCGACACCGGCAAGACCCTCGAGATCGTCCGGGACTTCTGCGCCGACCATGTTGCCGAGGCCCGGGAGGCCGTCATCTACGAGAAGCCGTGGACGGTCGTCCACCCGGCCTACGTCTGGCGGCGCACCGAGCGGTGGATCGACTTCCCCTGGTCGAGCCAGGCTCCGGTCACGCCGGCGAGCGGCACGGCAGGATGACGTCCGTGAGCGCCCACCCCCTCCTCCTGGCCACCGGCCCGTCCGGCCCCGTCGACCTCGCCGCGTTCGAGACCGAGGCAGCCCCTGGGTTCGAAGGCTCCAAGATCGAGGGCAAGCAGGCACTGCTCGACCTCGGCCCTGAGCTCGCCGAGCTCCAGGAACGACTCTTCGCCGAGGGCCGGAGCGGTGGCACCCGGCGGGTCCTGCTGGTCCTGCAGGGCATGGACACCTCCGGCAAGGGTGGAGTGGTGCGCTCGACGATCGGGCTCTTCGACCCGCAGGGCGTCCGCATCACCTCGTTCAAGGCGCCCACCGACGAGGAGCGCGCCCATGACTTCCTCTGGCGCATCCGCAACGCCGCCCCCGGCGCGGGATACGTCGGGGTCTTCGACCGCTCCCACTACGAGGACGTGCTGATCGCCCGGGTCCGCTCGCTGGCGCCGGCCGAGGAGATCGAGCGACGCTACGCCGCGATCAACGACTTCGAGCGGGAGCTGACCGGGGAGGGCGTCACGATCCTCAAGTGCATGCTGCACATCTCGGCCGACGAGCAGGAGCAGCGGCTGCTTGCGCGTCTCGACGACCCGAGCAAGCACTGGAAGTTCAACCCCGGTGACATCGACGAGCGCGCCGAGTGGGCGGCCTACCAGCAGGCCTACGAGGTCGCGCTGGAGCGCACCCACACCGACCATGCCCCGTGGCACGTGGTGCCGTCCGACAAGAAGTGGTTCCGCAACCTGGCCGTCGGTCAGCTGCTCCGGGACACCCTCGTGGGGCTCGATCCTCAGTGGCCGGCCGCCGACTTCGACGTCGCCGAGCAGCGCAGGCGGTTGGTCGATGAGGATCCGGTCTCGTGATCGAGACCGTCTCCGTCACCCGCTACATCACCCCGCTGCGCGAGGGCGGCAGCCTGCCCGGCGTGGTCGAGGCAGACGACCTGGGCACCTACGTCTGCAAGTTCCGTGGCGCCGGCCAGGGCATCCGCGTGCTCGTGGCCGAGGTGATCGTGGGAGAGCTGGCGCGCAGGATCGGCCTGGATACCCCCCGGCTGGTGGCGCTGGAGCTCGACCCCGACATCGCCCGCTACGAGGCAGACGAGGAGGTGCAGGACCTCCTCAACGCCAGCCCCGGCCTCAACCTCGGTGTCGACTTCCTGCCCGGTGCCTTCGGCTGGGACGGCGACGTGCCGACCGGGGGCGAGCTGGCCTCGACGGTGCTGTGGCTCGACGCCTTCTGCGCCAACGTCGACCGCAGCTGGCGCAACCCCAACCTGTTGCGCTGGCATGGCGACCTGTGGGTCATCGACCACGGTGCCGCTCTCTACTTCCACCACGCCTGGGCAGGCGGCGTCACCGACCCCGCCCGCTTCGCGGTCCAGGCGTGGGACCCGTCCGACCACGTGCTGCTGGACCGAGCCCAGGACCTCGGGGCCGTCGATGGTCGACTCTCCGCGCTGGTCACGCCCGAGCTGCTGACCGAGGTCGTCGCCCAGGTGCCCGACGCGTGGCTCGACCCCGAGTCGACCCCGGGAGTGGCTGACAGCGCCGCGCTGCGGGCGTCGTACGTCGAGTTCCTCACCGCGCGCCTGCGGACGCGGCAGTGGCTGCCGAAGCTGGCCGGCTGATGACCGAGCGCCTGGCCTACCAATACGTCGTGCTGCGCTGCGTGCCGCGCGTCGAGCGCGAAGAGTTCGTCAACGTCGGAGTGGTCCTCTACTGCCACGCCACCGACTTCCTCGCCGCTGCCTGGCACGTCGATCCCGAGCGGCTGCGCGCCTTCGACCCTGGCGTCGATGTCGACCAGGTGTGCGACGCCCTCGACTTCGTGGACGCAGTCTGCGCCGGCCGCGTGCGCGCGGGGGTGGTGGCCGCCAAGCCGACCACCCAGCGTTTCGGGTTCGTGAAGGCGCCCCGGAGCACCGTGCTGCAGCCCGGGCCGGTCCACGGTGGCGTCACCACCGACCCGTCGCGCCAGCTCGAGCACCTGCTCCACCAGCTCGTCGGTTAGCCGAGTCGGCGCAATGTTGGCTCTTGTGACTTATCCGTGGGTCATGGTGGGCTGGGGGGTGCTCGGCCGGGGAGTGCGGGGCGGTGTCCGCCGAGGTTGAGCATTGCGAGGGCGATGAG
This sequence comes from Nocardioides psychrotolerans, assembly GCF_900113685.1. GTDB lineage: Bacteria > Actinomycetota > Actinomycetes > Propionibacteriales > Nocardioidaceae > Nocardioides > Nocardioides psychrotolerans. Next base: position 251 of record NZ_FOQG01000024.1, on the reverse strand, counting down.
TGCGTCGGGTGATCGGAATTCGAAGGCGATGCGGGTGATGAGGCGGATCTTGGTGTTGACCGATTCGATGCGTCCGTTGGACAGGCCGTGCTCGATCGCGGCGAGGATCGCGTGTCGGTGTTTCACGATGCGTCGTTGGAGCTCGACGAAGGCCGGGAGCCGGCAGCGGCGGGCCCATCTGATCCAGGCCTCGAGTGCCTCGACGGCTTCGCCGTAGGGGAGTTGGAAGATCAGCCGGAGGCCTTCTTTGA
>NZ_FOQG01000025.1 GCF_900113685.1 Nocardioides psychrotolerans | reverse complement strand
ACTGACCCCGATCGAGTTTGAGACCATCTACTCAGCAGCAGACGCTGCCTGAGAACCACCCACCCCGAGTGTCAACCAGAGCCTGGGCAGTCCCGTTAATGGCCTAGCAGACGAGGCCGGAGTCAACGAGCTCGCGGACTTAGTAGCCGCCCATCGTCTGGGCATCGGGCACATGAGCAGCGGCACCTACACCGGCAGCGTCGCCCTCGGCAGTGGCGGGAGGAACTTCACACCCATCGAGGTCAACACGGACGCGGACCCGAGCGGCTACCTCTACGGTCGGGTCGTCGTGTTCACCGGCACGTTGATGTCCATGACCCGTGATGTTGCACGACAGGAGTGCGCTCGTGTCGGTGCCACGCCCGAACAGAACACCACGAAGCGGACCCACGTGCTGGTGGTGGGCGACATCAATCCCGGCGTTCTACGGCCTGGCTCAAACGTCACTGGCAAAGCGCGCAAGGCGTTTGACCTACAGGACGGAGGCCAACCCATCGAGGTCATGACTGAGGACGACTTCGCGCGATGCATCCAAGGCAAGCCGATCACTGACTTCGCGAACGTTACCGACCTGTTCCCCGTGCCCGGCCCGGGGACGGGTACACCACCGAAGCGAGATCGGCTCCGGTCGGTCCCGCTTGCGGAACGGCCAACACCGACACCGCCGAAGCCCCCCAAGCCGCCGAAGCCTCTGCGTCGAGAACCCATTTCCACTGACCAAGTCTGTTCAATCAATACCTGCACCAACGGTGCCGCCTTCAAGACGTATAAGAACCCGACCTACTGCTACGCCCACATCGACGTGATCCTGGCCAGAGGGGGCTTGGAGCCGCTGGAGTCCTTTACCCATCCGAAGGACTGGCTGCTCACCCGATGCCGACGGTGCGGCAACGTCGCGCACTACCGATTCGTCTACGTGCAGGACAACAACGCCGCGAACGTCGAGACCTGCCGGGCCTGCTTTTGGCGCGGATGGGGGGCTGAGCAGCGAGCGGCCATCGGACCGTATGGCGACAACGAGCCTGTTACCTACGAGCGGGCAGAAGCCACCGCCGAGAAGTACGGCCATATCTACCTCGGGCCGCTCACCAACCCGTCCATGGCTTACGACCCTCACCGGGTCGAGTGCTCTCGCTGCGGGAGGATCAGCGCCGAGCGCCTCGGAGACATTTCCTTCGGGTGCAGTTGTCAGCCGCGCCTCTAGAGTCCTCCCCTGCACAGGCGACGAATTGCGCGGCACACCGTCGACGTACACCTGTGCTGCGACCGCACCAGGGTCCGCCGCACGAACTGGTGTCAGTCCGACCTAGCCCATTCCACCGCCATTGACGCGGTTGCCCGGGCCGTCCCACACGGGGATCCCCAAACGGACACATCCCGAGGGTTCGTCCGGTCTGAGAACAGCAGCGCAAGCCCCTCCGAGAACTTTCGGGGGAACGTGGTCTGACCTGCGAAAACGTCAACGTTCCCCCTAGTGGAACATCCCACTGGCGCCGAAATGGGTAACGTTACCGATCCACAGTCGGGTGCATGAGCAGCTCGACACCAATCACGCATCGGTTGCTGACCACCGCGGCGCTCCAGGCATTTGCAGCGCCGGACCTACCCACCGCGGCAACCGCCCTCGCGCAGGCCGGCGTCCCGGTCTTCCCCTGCGTCCCAGGAGGCAAGCAGCCGCTCACGAGCCGCGGCTTCCACGACGCGAGCGCCGACCCCGCGCAGGTCACCGCCTGGTGGCGGCGCTGGCCAGATGCCAACCTCGCGCTGCCCACCGGAGCTGCGTCGGGGCTTGACGTGGTCGACGTCGACGTCCACCTCGGCGGCAACGGCTACTCGGCCTTCGAGCGGGCCAGGTCTGCGGGGTTGGTCGAGGGGTGGTCCTGGCTGGTGCGCACGCCATCGACTGGTCTCCATGCCTACTTCCTCCGAACCTCGGCGAGCGAGCAGCGGTCCTGGCAGGTTCCGGGCAAGCACGTGGACTTCCGAGGCGACGGCGGCTACATCGTCCTGCCGCCGTCACGAGTCGCCCAGCCCGATGGCGCGCTGCGTGAGTACGAGCTGATCGCCGTCGCACAACACCAGCCCCGCCCGGTCAACGCGGCAGGGCTGCGGGCGTTCCTCGATCCGCCCCGGCCGATCCGTTCCCCCGTGAACATGTCAGCCGTTGGAGCCCGACCCGCCCGGCTCGCCGCTTGGGTGGCATCGCGGCCCGAAGGAGCGCGCAACCACGGGTTGTTCTGGGCGGCATGCCGGATGGCCGAAAACGGCCATGGATTCGATGCGGCGTCGACCTTGCTCGGTGACGCAGCCTCCTCGGCAGGGCTGACCGAACGGGAGGCGCTCGCGACGATCCGGTCGGCGTACCGCTTCGCCACACGTCTCGGTCCGGCGCATGCCGCTCGCCCTACACGGGCGGTTGAGGCGGTGGGACTGTGAACACTCCCGACCCCTACGACCGCCGAACTGATCGGAGCCTCGGCGAGGCCACGGTGCAGACCGAGCAGCCAGCCGAGCGCTCTGCCCTCGCCGTCCATGGCGACCCCTCGCGACCGAAGTCCGCCTCGACATCCGAACCGGGCCGAACCAGGCCGAGCATCGCGTGGGTGCGCCCGAGCGATCTCCCCACGGCGATCGGAGCCCCGTGGGCACGGCGTGGCATTGACCTGCAGGCCGAGCTGTCACGTCGGACACGACGCACTCCTGGCAAGGCAACGACACGCGTCGGCCGGCGAATCACGCGCACGTCCATCGCCCGACCGGAGCAAACGACAGCTAACGCATCACGAGAGGGCTTGGACCTATGAGCACCACCGAATTCACTACCGCCGAAGGCCTGCGTCTCCTGCTAGTCCGCCTCCACTACTCGGGTCAGGGAACATGGAAGAACGACGCTGAGGCAGCCGAACTGCTCGCGTTCGCAAGCAACAAGTACGGGGCCTTGGCGCGCAAGTACGGCCTGGAACCACAAGATGCCGCGGTGGCGGCGTTCGAGGCCATGCGCACTCGAGCTGTCCGCGCGGCCGCCGACCCATGGGCAGTCATCACGCGAGCGGTACAGGTCACCTTGATCTACGACTCACGCGCCGAAGGGCTCCTGTGCTCGACGCACCAAGCCCGGCGCTCGACAGTCTCGGCCAACCACGACGCTGAGCGATTCAGCGACCGTGATAGCGAACTCGCCGCATTCCATCCCGCGTTCCAAGTCCAACCCGAACAAGACGTCCGGGACTGGGATGAGATTGAGACCCACGCCGACGAGGAGCCAACGAACGCATGGATGGCCGCGGACCAGGCGGTTCAGATCCTGACCGAGCTCGGCTGGCCCACCGTCGCTGCCCGCGGGTGCATCGAGTACATCTGCGCCCGCCTCATCCGGACCGGATCACGGGAGGGAGCCTTCGAGTCACTTCGCCGCGACCACCAAGTCGAAGCCTTCCTCGATCTCGACCACGAAACGTGGATGACAGTGCTGCGCGCAGTCCTGGGGAACCAGCAATCCGACTTCCTCCACACCTCGGTCGGTCGTGGGGTTCTTCTGCTCCTGATGATGGGCTACCTGCCGTCGGAGATCGCCACCGACGTTGGACTCAGCAGAGCAATCGAGTCCACAGCCCCGACCCGGGGAGGTACCTCTCGTGTCTGACACGACCGGACACATTGACCTGGAGCGCACGGTGGAGTCGATCAGCGTCGGCGTCCGCCACCGGACAAATCCCGAAGAGGATCTCGCGCCACTGATGCGATCCATCGAGCGACTAGGACTTCTCCAACCGGTCACCATCACCCCGGACGGCGTGCTCATCTGCGGGCATCGCCGATTGGCAGCAGTCAAGCGGCTGGGCTGGAGAACCCTGCGGGTGTGGGTGCGGGTCGGCCTCTCAGACGACCTCACCAGGCTGCTCGCTGAGCAGGATGAGAATGCGATGCACAAGCCGTTGTCGCCGCTCGACGCTGCGGCTCTGTATCGCGAGCTGAAGGACCTGTTGAGCGAAGATGCCGCAAGACGGCAACGAGCATCACAGTTCGGGGCCGACGAGCCAGATACCGAAGGCCCGGCCGGTGGTCTCGATTCGAGACCACCGCAGCTTGGACAAGGGAAGAGTGCACGACAGGCAGCACTGCACGTGACCCAAACCGCCTCGCACACTCGCCTTGAGCAGATCTGCGAGATGGAGCAGATCGCGTCCGATCGTGATCGACCGGCCGCGCTCAGGAAGGTTGCGGAGTTCGAACTGGAGCAGATCCGTCAGGGCGGCGCCGTCGATCCCAGCTATCAGCGTGTGAAAGCAGCGGTGCGGGCCGCACCTACTAAGAATCCGGACGACTCTCAGGATGCCCTTGAAGCTCTTGCTGAGGCGGCGCTCGCCCGAGCCAAGGAGGACCGTGCCCGACGCATCCGCGAAAACCGGCTGAAGCGAGCCGCCGCCGCGGAGCGGGCTCGCCGGTCTGTGCGCTCCTTCGTCCTCATGTGGGCTGATCTTCAAGGCTGGACTGAGCACTACGACGCCGTCGAGGTCGGGCAGCAGCTCAGCGACGCCGACTGGGTGATGTTCGAACGCATCGTCCAGGAGACCTGTGCCTTCGCCGACTCCGCCCGCAGTGAGCGCGGACTGAAGTCCGCCTGACGTCAGGGGGGCGCACCCGCGCACCTGAGTTTCTGACCAACTCCCGAGAAGCAAGGACACAGGCAGATGCGCTACTCCCCCGCCCATGACAACACGCTTCGCCGTCGCCGCATCTTGGTGGCGGCCGCGGCCGCCGTCGCCCTGCTCATCGCTGCGAGCGCGTACGCCATGCTCTCGCGGGACAACCCCTCGTCGTCTACGTCTTCTAGCTCGGAGCTAGACGTGTTCGCCCCGCCGGAGACTGCGCCGGACGTTGCGCCCACCAGCGGCGTGCTGCCGGAGTTGGATCCGACTGCGGACCCGGAGTCGTTCGCACGGCTGGTGGCGCACGCGATCTTCGACTGGGACACCGTTGTCGCGGTCCCGCTCTCGGACTACACGAATCGACTGGTGACGGTGGCCGATCCGACCGGCGAGTCATCGCCGGGGCTGGTGGCCGATGTCGCCGGCTACCTGCCGACGGCGACAGCGTGGTCTCAGCTCCGCACCTATGCGACTCGTCAGTGGCTGGCAATCGACACTGCCAAGGTGCCGAGCCTGTGGTCGCAGGCGGAGGTCGAGGCCGGGCCGGATGGCTTCTTACCCGGCACGACGGCGTTCACGATCACCGGCGTTCGCCACCGTGCGGGAGTGTGGGAGGGCGACCCGGTGGCCAGTGAGCATGACGTCGCCTTCACCGTCTTCATCGTCTGCGCTCCGTCGTACCCCGATTGTCACTTGTTGCGGCTCTCGCGGCTCGATGAGCCGCTGGGCTGAGCCGAGGCCTCGGCCATGCGGAAGGCGATCCTCGTCGGCTTGGCAGCACTCTTGCTCGGCCCAGCGACCTGCCTGATGGGGATGGCAGTCCTGCTGAACCCAGCTGCACAGGCGTCCTGCCGGCCAACGGCAGGGATGACGGTCGGCGCTGTCCCGAACCACCTCGTCGTCACCACCGGCAGTGGCACCCGGTTCACCCTGACCAGGGCGCAATTGACGCACGCGGCGACCGTCATCAACACGGGCGGGCGAACTGCTGGTGTGGGCCGCGATGGCGTCATCGTCGCGCTCATGGCCGCGCTCACCGAGTCGACCCTGCGGATGTTGTCCAACACCGCCGCCCACCCCGAGTCAGCGAGCTACCCGAACGATGGGGACGGCGGGGACAACGACTCGCTCGGCCTGTTCCAGATGCGACCCAGCACCGGCTGGGGCAGCGTCGCCAACTTGATGGACCCGAGCTACCAAGCGCGCGCGTTCTTCGGCGGACCGAGCGGCCCGAATCATGGCTCGCCCCGTGGGCTCCTCGACATACCGGGCTGGAAGCAACTGCCGAAGGGCTCGGCTGCCCAAGCCGTTGAGGTGTCGGCGCACCCCGACCGGTACGCGAACTTCGAGCCAGTCGCCGAGACGATCCTCACTGCTCTCACGCGGGGACCGTCATCGAGCAACGGAGCCACGGCCGGCGTGCCCGAGACGTCCAGGGTGGTGTTCCCCCTCCCGGCGGGCACCTGGGTGCGGACCAGCGGATTCGGAATCCGTGTCCACCCGATTACCGGCGTCCGCAAGCTGCACACGGGCGGCGACTTCGCGGCGCCCTCAGGGACGCCGATCCTCGCGGCAGCCGACGGTCGGGTCGCCTTCGCCGGCCCGGCCACCGGATACGGGAACCTCATCCTGATCGAGCACACCGTCAATGAACACCGGCTCGCGACTGGATACGCGCACATGACCTCGGCCAGCATCCGGATCGGTGTCAACGACCCGGTGACCGCCGGCCAGCACATCGCCGACGTAGGCGCCACGGGCTACTCGAGCGGTCCGCATCTGCACTTCGAGGTCAGGCCGGGCGGGGCGAACGCTGCACCGGTTGACCCTGAGCCGTGGCTTGCCGCGATTGGTGCGGTCGAACTCGACGCCGCGGGCGCAGACGATGGCGGCGGCTGTGGACCGGAGGGTGAGGCAGCGCCTTACGACGGAAGCGACCCCAGCCAACTCGTCGACGACCCCACCACCGACGGGCAGATCACCGCCCGCACCGCTCACGTCCTGGCGCAGGTTCGTGCGCAGTTCCCCACGTCGGCATGGTCGTGCTGGTCCCCCCGCCCCGGTCAGGACTCGGAGCACTCACTCGGACGAGCTTGCGACGGGACCTTCGGCAACTCGATCGGCCACGCGGCCACAGGCCCAGCGCTCGACCTGGGCTGGCGGGTCACCAACTGGATGAAAGCCAACGCGGAGACGCTCGGCGTGGAGTATCTGATCTGGCAGGGCCGCATCTGGTCGGTCGCGCGATCCTCCGAAGGATGGCGCGCGTACGACGGCGGCGGGATGCACGACCCGACCAGCGTTACCGGCGGTCATTACGACCACCTGCACTTCACTGCGCGCGAGTAACGTCGGAAGTTGCCCTTACATCTGATGTAAGGCGCACACGTGGGCACACCTACGCGGCATGACCACTATCCCCGCCCTCCTTCCGGCCGTCGGCCCTGACTTCGGAGCCGTAGGTGGCTCCGGGCAGCTTCGCCAGATCGTTGGTGCGCTGCTCACCTTCGGGCTCCTGACTGCCGTCCTCATGGTTGTCGTCTGCGCCGCCACGTGGGCGGTTGCCTCGTCGAACGGCGGCTGGCAGGCAGCCGGCAAGGCCAAGACGGGGGTGCTCGTCGCGCTCGGTGGAGCCGTCTTCACGGGCGGAGCGCTCGCCTGGGCCAACTGGCTCCTGGACCTCGGCGCGACCCTCTGAAGCGGGTCGGCTGGCGCACCTGCCCATCATCCCTACCAACCAGACAGGAGCACGTCGTGTTCGACCTCCTCCACAACAACCGGATCGTCGGCCTACTGCCCTATGACGTCGACATCGAACCCAACTCGAACGGGCTGCCCGGCATTGGGCAGCTCCGCACCATCGTCGGCGCCTCAATGACGGTCGGCCTGATCCTCGCGGTGCTCGCACTGATCATTGCCGCCGTCGTGTGGGCGCTCGGCTCCAACTCGTCGAACCCACACCTCGCGGGCCGCGGCAAGCTGGGAGTCCTCGTCGCACTGGCCGCCGCGATCGTGACCGGAGCATCGGTAGCGCTCGTGAACTTCTTCTGGAACGTCGGCCAATCGGTCTGACGCGCGGATCAACCGAAGGGACAAGCTCGATGGTCGACGTATGCGACGTACCCGTGATCTCGCCGGTGTGTGACAGGGCCGGGGATGCCGCCGCGAGCCTCGTGACCGCGCCGTTCGACTGGCTGGCACAAGCAATGGGAGGCGCAGCCGGATGGATTTTCGAGTCGGTGTGGACGGTCTTCGACAGCACCACGAGGGTCGACATCACTAGCCCGCAATACACGGGGGTCTACAACATCCTCTTCGGCGTCGCCGTGTTCGTCATGCTCGGCTTCTTCATGCTCCAGGTCATCGGCGGCATGATCCGACGCGAACCCGCAGCCCTGTCCCGAGCGGCCCTGGGGTTAGCCAAGTCGATCCTCGGATCGTTCGTCGCGATCACCCTGCTCGCCCTCGCGCTGGAGGTCACCGACCAGCTCACCATTGGGATCGTCCACGCCGCCGGAACGAACATGGAGGAGATGGGCGGGCGCATCGCGTTGCTCGCCGCTGGACTGGGCACCCTCAACATTGCTGCACCGGGCGCGGGAGCCATCCTGACCATCTTCCTCGCAGGGCTGGCCATCGGAGGCGCGGTGATCGTGTGGATCAGTCTTCTCGTACGCAAGGCCCTGATTCTGATCGCGATCGTGTTCGCGCCCATCGCGATGGCCGGCGCGACGTGGGATCAGACCCGGGGATGGGTCGGGAAGTGGGCGACGTTTGTGATCGCGCTGATCCTTTCCAAAGTTGTCCTGGTCGTGATCTTCCTGCTCGCCACCGCACAGGTATCAACGCCGATTGACGCAGACCTTCAGTCCGTCGGTGATGCGATCGCGGGTGTGGTGCTGATGCTGATAGCCGGGTTCGCGCCGTACCTGACCTACAAGGCCATCAGCTTCATGGGCTTCGACATGTACCAGGCGATGTCGGCTGAGCAGGAGGCCAAGTCAGCGCTCAATCGGCCGTTGCCGATCCCTGTTGGCGGGCAAGGCGGCGGCGCACCGAAGGTGCTCGGCCAAGATGGCGCGTCGTCTCCCGGGCCGGGCGGTTCCGGTGGCTCCGCGACACCACCCGCACCGGCATCGGGAGGTGGCGCGGGAGGCGCGTCCGCGGCCGGCGGCGCCGGGGCGGCCGCTGGCGCGGGTGCCGTTGGAGCGGGTGTTGTCGTCGCCAAGCAGGCGGCGGCCGCAGGGCCCCAGTTGGGGAACTTCGTCAGCTCCCAGGCGGGTCAGCAGGCAGACGCTGCCCAAGAGCCCGCGGGTCCGTCGAGCAGCGTGCCGTCACAGGTCGCTGATCCGACGCCGCCGATGGCGTCCCGCTCATCGAAGGAGAAGTAATGACCAGGACCCTCTCAGCCGCGCTTGACTACGAGCTCCGGCCAGTGAAGTTCTCCCGACTCGCGCGTCGCGGCGTACTCCTCGGCTTGTCCGGTGCGCAGCTCGTCGTGGTCGGCATCGGTGCCGTCGTGCTCGTCTTTGCGCTCTACCTCGGCGGCGGCATGATCCTCGCCTACGCGCTGCCGATCATATTGCTGTGCGCCGCGCTTGCCTGGGTGGGTGTCGGTGGGCGCAAGCTCATCGAGTGGCTGCCCATCGTGGCTCGGTGGACGTGGCGATCAACCGGTGGGCAACTCCTGTTTCGACGTCGAGTCGTCAAGCCGCGGCCAGTCGGGACGCTTGCTCTGCCCGGCGACGCTGCGCGGCTGCGGCAGTGGCTCGACGTCGAGACCGGGGCCGTTATGGTCCACGACCCTCACCAAGCCACGCTGACTGCAATCGTGGCGGTCTCGCATCCGGCGTTCATCTTGCTCGACCCTGTCGAGCAAGAACGTCGCGTGGTCAGTTGGGGGCGGGTGCTCGCCACCGCCTGCCGTTCCGGCCGGATCGCGGCGCTGCAAGTGATGGAGCGGACGCTGCCGGACTCCGGCAAGGGACTGGCGGCGTGGTGGTCGCGACACGGCAGTCACGACGACTCGTGGGCCTCGGCGACGTACGGCGAGCTGATCGGACGGGCCGGGCCTGCGGGAGAGCGGCACGCGAGCACGATCTCGCTGTCTCTGGACATGAAAACCGCTTCCCGTGCCATTCGTGCGGCCGGTGGTGGAAACCGCGGCGCGGCCGCTGTGCTGCGCCAGGAGATGTCGACGATCACCGCCGCGCTGCGGGCAGCCGATCTCGCGCCGTCTGAGTGGCTGGACCCCGGCGATCTGGCCGTCATGCTCCGCGGCGCCTATGACCCTGTGGTCGCCTCGGCCCTCGAACGTCACGGAGACCTCGGCCGCGACCTCGCCACCGCCGGCCCGGTCGCCGTCTCCGAGAACTGGTCGAGCCTGCGCAGCGACTCTGCCCACCACTGCGTCCTCTGGATCAGCGAGTGGCCTCGGTCGCTTGTGTTCCCCGGCTTCCTCGCCCCAGTCCTCCTGTCGTCTGGCGTACGTCGAACGTTCAGCCTGCTCTACACCCCGATGCGCACCGACCAGGCCGCCCGAGACATCCGCAAGAAGAAGACCGAGTACGTCTCCGATGCCGCCCAACGTCAGCGCATCGGACAGATCGAAGACGCCCAGCAGCGCGCCGAGTTCCAAGATGTGCTCCAACAGGAAGCCGATCTCACTGCCGGCCACGGCATCTTGCGAACCACCGGACTCATCTCGATCAGCGCGCCCGACCCCGACGAGCTGGAACGCGCCGTCGCAGCCATCGAGCAGGCCGCGATCCAAGCGTCGTGTGAAACGCGACGGCTCTGGGGCCAGCAGGCTCAGGCGTTCTCGGCCGCTGCCCTGCCGCTGTGCCGGTCGGTCTAGTGAGGGCGGGTCAACGGGACGCTCGGGCGCCCCATCATCTGGAGCAACGCCCTCATCCGCACCCTCATCTATGACGGCTTCAAGACCCACCAAATCGCCCGGCATTAGCAGGCGCGGCGTTTGCCGGCGGCCAGGTCACGGCCACCACGAGCCCCCCCCCTCTGCAATTGAGGTGTGATGGCACGGGACGCCCGGGGGTGCGCGTGCATTGCGGCAGAGTCGGGCGGACCCGGTCACGTCAGTCTGTGGCGGCACGCCATTCATCGGCGGTCTTGGTGTCGTAGTAGCGGGTGAACCCACAGCCCCATGCGAGCCCGTCCTGCAAGACCCCTTCGCCCCACCGTGACTCGCCGCTGACGAGCAGGCGGGTTCCGATCTCGTACGTCGGTGGCACCTCATCGAGACGGGGGCCACCACCGGGCGATGCCATGTCGATAGTGACCTCGCTCGTCGAGCCACCGACGTACCAAGTTCCCACAGCGAACGTGACACCGGCGGTGCCTATCCGACCCTTGCCGGGACGGTTCGTCGTGCCCTCAGCGATGCTCACGACTGTGCCGTCAAACGCGAAACCCCTCCGGGCCACGCCCTGCGCCGCGTAATCCTCTACGCAGGACGCCATGCTGCTACTCGTCAGCGGACCAGTTGCTGTCTCGGTCGTCGGGGCGGCTGAGTCCACAGGGACATCGACCGTGCCGCCCACCTGCGCGTCCGACGCCAACCCGCCGCCGGTTGAGGCACACCCAGTCAGCACGACGCACGCGCTGGCGATAGCGAGGACTAGACGTGAACTCATGCCCGATAGACGGGTCGGGTCCATTCTCGGTTCCACCGAACTAGTGAACACCCGCGCCGCGTCACGCGCCCGACTCTCGGCCATGAGCGGACGTTTCGGAGCAGGAGTCATCACACCTCAATCGCAAAGGGGGCCACGAGTCCAGATATGGTCGCCGATGCCGTGTTGTCCGCACTCCCCTCATTATGTGCCGATCGACGAGATCCAGGGTACGTCCGGTGGTACGAGGAACTGATGCAACTCGTTGAACGGGAAGGCGCACTGCCGATCGCGTATGCCGACGACTTCGACGACGCGGAGGGTTGGGAGATCGGATGGGGCAGCGGGGTACGGCATCGTCATCCGCCGAAGACCGACGCCTGACTGACCGCGGACCACGCCGCCTGAGGAGGCCATCACCCGCCTCCCGCCCACCCATCGGGCCGGCATCGCGCACCTGACTCTCGACCACTCGATGTCGAGCAGCAGGAGGATTCGGTGCCTACGTTCAACGACCCGGCCGCGGATGCGGCCGAAGCCCAGCAGGCGCTGCGTGGCCTCGCGTACGCCACGCGATCCATCGACGACCCCACACAGGTCTACTCGGTGCTCGGATCACTGTCCGCAGCCGCCGCTTCGCTGGAGCAGTCGCTGCACCAGCTCGCGACCTTCCATGACGGACCCGCCCGGAAACGTGCGTGGGTCACGGGCGATGACAGGGCAGGACGAGCTGTTTCAAGTCAGATCTCGTGGGAGCTGCACCGGGCCGGTGAGATTCTCCGGCAGGTTGCTGTCTCGCTCGATCACGCACACGAGGTAGTGGCCTCGATCGCCTACGACACCAGCAGCGATTTCCCGCTTGTGCCGGAGCCGTCGCGCCCGACCCCCAGCCACGGGCTCTCGCTGTGACTGGCTGGGACGAGGGCAGGCTGCACAGCGCCGTCCTCGTGTCGCCTCGGCGGGAACGGCGTCGGGACCGCAAGGCCCGCAAACGGGCAGCGAAGGCGTTGCTTGCTGAGGACCGGGCTGCGCATAAGGCGTCAGCGAAGGTGAAGGCCGATGCCCTGGTTGCCGAAAGGAAGGAGACCGTCGTACTGCCGCGCGCCGGTGAGGCTGGACCTGCCGCTCTGCGTACGCCGGGACGCCTGCGGCTTCCTCGGCATCAGGACACATCCGCAACCCTCGCTGGCGCCTACCCGTTCCTCGCCGAAGGCGGGCTCGGAAGCGACGGTGTATTCGTGGGCCAGGATCTCTACTCAGGCTCATCGTTCGTCTACGACCCGTGGGTGCTCTACCAACGCGGGCTCATCACCGCGCCGAACATCGTGCTCGCGGGAATTGTCGGGTCCGGGAAATCGGCGCTGGCCAAAAGCCTCTACACGCGGTCGATCCCGTTCGGGCGCCGCGTCTATGTCCCCGGTGACCCGAAGGGTGAACACACCGCTGTAGCGGAAGCCGTGGGCGGGAAGGCCATCGCGCTCGGGCACGGGATGAGCAACCGCCTCAACCCACTCGACGAGGGCCACCGCCCCAGCGGTCTGGACGACGCTCAGTGGTTGGGCCAGGTGACATCGCGGCGTCGCGAACTGGTGGGCGCGCTCGCCGAGACCGTGCTCGACCGACGACTGACGCCGCTGGAGCACACCGCCATCGACGTTGCGCTGGTCGGCGCGGTCCGCTCCTCCGAGGTACCGGTACTCCCGATGGTGGTCGCCCGACTGCTCGCACCCGACAGGTCCGACGACCAGGACGGGCGACTGACCGAGGACGGGCGACTTGCCGGCCACGCGCTACGCCGACTCGTTGCGGGCGATCTAGCGGGGCTGTTCGACGGACCTTCGACCGTGCGGTTCGATCCGACGTTGCCGATGGTCTCGCTCGATCTGTCGCGGGTCACCGAGAACGCGATGCTGACCTCGGTGTTGATGACGTGCGCCTCGGCATGGATGGAGTCCGCCCTGCTCGACCCCAACGGCGGGCAACGGTGGGTGATCTACGACGAAGCGTGGCGGCTCATGTCGCACCCGGCTCTGTTGCGTCGGATGGACGCACACTGGCGGCTCGCACGCCATTACGGGATCGCGAACATGCTCATCTTCCACAAGCTCTCCGACCTCGACAACGTTGGCGACCAAGGCTCCGCCATGCGTGCGCTCGCCTCGTCGCTTCTGGCGAATGCCGAGACCCGCGTGGTCTACCGGCAGGAGTCCGACCAACTCGGCACGACGGCGACCGCGCTCGGGCTGACCGGCACCGAGCAGTCCCTGCTGCCGACGTTGGGGACCGGGCAGGGGCTGTGGCGGATCAAGGACCGCAGCTTCGTCGTGCAGCATCAGCTCCATCCCGCCGAGTTGGAACTGTTCGACACTACCGGCCGCATGACCAGCGGAGCCGAGCGTGCACCTGTCGTCCGAGAGGCAGGAGGCGGTCCCCGATGAGGCAGCAAACGCAGTCCCGCGAGGCGCGTGAGGCGAAGCTCGAAGCGATCCATGACCAGCTGACGAAGTCCGTTGCGGCACTGGTGAGCGGCGACGACTGGCGCCGGGCGCTCGAGTTCGCTGCCCGGTTTCGTTCACGGTCGTTCAACAACACGATGCTGATCTACGTCCAGCACTACGCCGCACACGAGGCCGGGCGGGTGCCCGGGCCGACGCCGACGTACGTCGCGGGGTTCAAGCAGTGGCTGAGCCTGAACCGGCAGGTAATGAAGGGCCAGTCCGGCTACGCCATCCTCGCGCCGGTCACCGGCCGCTTCGCCAGCTCGACCCCGCAGAACTCCGGGTCGTGGCGGCGGCTCGGCCTTGGCGAGAAGCCCAAGTGGGGCGAGGTGGTCCGGTCTCGGCTGGTCGGGGTGCGCCCGGCGCACGTCTGGGACATCTCCCAGACCGACGGCGACCCAATTCCAGAGCGACCGATGCCGACCGTGCTTCAAGGCATGGCGCCCGAGGGCTTGTGGGACGAGCTGGCTGCGCAGGTCGAAGCGCGGGGGTTCACGCTCAGGCAGGTGCCGGATGCGGCGGCGATCGGTGGCGCGAACGGGATCACCGACTACCCGACCCGCGAGGTCTCGGTGCGTTCCGACATGGACGCCGCCGCGCAGGTCAAGACGCTCGCGCACGAACTGGGGCACGTCATGCTCCACGGTCCGGACAACGAGGATGCAGCCATGCACCGTGGGATGGCCGAGGTCGAAGCTGAGTCTGTGGCGTTGATGATCGGCGCAGCACACGACCTGGACACGGCCTCCTACACGATCCCGTACGTGACCTCGTGGGCCAGCAGCGTGCCCGGCAAGACCCCAGTCGAGGTCGTGCAAGCGACCGCCGAGCGGGTGCGTAGGACCGCGGTGAGCATCCTCGACCAGCTCGAAACCCCGCAGGTCGGTGATGGTGATCCGCCTGGGCTCGACCGCCAGGCACTCGCGACAAAACGTGAGGCAGCCAAGGTCGAAGTGCCTGCTCGGACGGAGCCATCTGCGGTGGTCGGACTATGAGTCTCCTGCACGCGCCCGCTCCGTACCGGCGAGACCAGTCCGCCCAACTTCGGGTTCCGGTCGTGCTGCCGCTGGTGGTCGTCCGAGTCAACAAGGACGGGCTGCTTGACATCACCGTCGACCGCGAGCCCCACGACACCGACGGACCGCTGACGAGAGACGCCCTGCACCGACTGCTCAACACAATCGCCGACAACCTCGCCTCGCCGCTGAAGGTGGAGATCCACGAACTCGATGAGCCGGTCTTCACCGACTTCATCACGCTCGAACCCAAGCGCGCTGTACAGCCGCCGAGGCCCGTGCGTTCAAGTATCTCCACCTCGACGGGCGAAGTCTCCGGGGATGGGTTCCTCCCCGACGAGGAAGTCGCCGTCGCCGTGGTCGTCGCCCATCAGGTCGCCAACGCAGACGGCATCGCGCGGCTCCGGTTGCCCCCCGCCTTGTTGGCCGGTCGGTCCGGCCTCGTGGTCCTCGTCGGACAGTCCTCGGGGAAGATCGCCGTCAGCGGCGGCACAGCGTGAACTCCCGTGGCAGCTCGGTCGATGACAGCCTGGTGAACCTCGGCCTCATCCTCATCGCCTCAGTCGGCGCCCTTGCCGGAGTCCTCTGGGCCGCAGGCACAGTTGCGGGATGGCTGTCCGGCGCAGGACTACCTGCAAGCGGGCTGGAAGGCGGGTTCCGGGTGCTGGCCGACCCCGGCAACCCGGCCCGCGCTCTCGACGCTCCCGGATTGTCGGCGATCCTGTACTGGTTGGTGCTCGCGGCCCTTGCGGGGCTGCTGGCGGTAGCCGTGTGGATCGGCTGGCGGCTTGTCGCGAGCACTCGACACAAGACCTCACGCGACCCTCGCCGACTGGCCGGGGTCGCCAACGGCAGAGACGTCGCCACATCAGCGTCCGAGCGTGCCCTGCTGGCCCGCGGGCGCACGCTACGGCCATCGATGGCCCATCCGAAGGCGTCCGATGTCGGCTACCTCCTCGGTCGTTCTCGCAGCAACGGAGTGTGGGCCTCGGTCGAAGACTCGATCCTCCTGCTCGGCCCGCCTCGCTCAGGAAAGGGCCTTCACGTCGTCATCAACGCGATTCTCGACGCACCCGGCGCGGTCATCACCACCTCCACCCGGCCCGACAACATCGCCGCCACCCTCACTGCCAGGCGGCGTCGCGGGCCAGTAGCCGTCTTCGATCCACAACGGCTCGCCGAAGGACTGCCCGCCGGGCTGCGCTGGTCACCCGTCCGCGGCTGCGAAGACCCGCTCACCGCAATGATCAGAGCCACCGGGCTCGCCTCCGCCACCGGGCTATCGACCGGCGGCGTCGAGTCCGGCGGCTTCTGGGAAGGAAAGACCCGCACCGCCCTCCAATCACTCCTGCATGCAGCAGCCCTGGACAACCGGAACCCGAGCGAGTTGTTCACCTGGACGCTCTCGCCGTCCGCAGCGGCCGACGCGGTAGCAATCCTGTCCAGCCACCCCAATGCCGCGCCGGGATGGTCCGACTCGTTGGAGGCAATGATCCACTCCGATCCGCGCACCCGTGACTCGATCTGGATGGGCGTCTCCCTCGCACTGTCATGCCTGGCCGATCCGCGGGTGCTCGACGCCGTCACCCCCCGACCAGGCGAGCACTTCGACCCCCGCAAGTTCCTCACCAGCAACGGCACCCTCTACTTGCTCGCCACCGGAGCCGGGGCGGGCGCGTCCTGGCCCCTGGTCGCCGCGTTCATCGAAGACCTCGCAGAAACATCACGGCACCTGGCCGCTGGCTCCCCCGGCGCACGTCTCGATCCACCACTCCTACTGGCGCTCGACGAGATCGGGAACCTCTCACCCCTGCCCTCCCTGCCCATGCTGATGGCCGAAGGTGGCGGAACCGGCATCACCACGATGCCGGTACTCCAGTCACTGTCCCAAGCACGGGACAAGTGGGGCGACCACGCGGCTGGAGCGATCTGGGACGCAAGCATCGTCAAGGTCATCCTCGGCGGCACGTCCGCCGCCCGCGACCTCCAGGACCTCTCCGCGTTGATCGGAGAACGCGACGAGAACACCGACACGATCTCGATCGGCGACCACGGCTCCCGATCCCTGCAACGCTCGACCCGCCGCGTCCCGGTCATGCCACCCGAGACCATCCGCACCCTCCCGTTCGGGACAGCTCTAGTCCTGCTCCGGAGCGCACCACCGATCGTCACGGACCTGCGGCCGTGGACCAACCGGCCCGACGCCAGCATGCTCAAGGCTGAACGCGTTGACATCGAGTCCAAACTTCACCGTCGGTAGCGACGGCCTGGAGATTGGGACGAGGGCCGACGGCCACGAGGCAGCTTCAATCATGCACTCCGAATCACTCCAGCGCGTGTCGCGCCCCGTACCCGGCTCAGCCGAAGGCCTGCAGTTGCGAGTCGAGCGACCAAACCCGCACATCCGTGTAGGCGGTCTCGTCACGAAAGCGATCTCGCTCCACGAGGATCGCCACGTCGCCCGATGCCATCCGTTTGTCGCTAATCAGGTCCACCAAAGAGGACCCCGTTGAGTCTCCGTCGATCAACGCAGCAACAAAGCCTAGATCCCAATCAACGGCGCGCACCGTCCAGGGTGGGTTTACCTCCTGTGCAGCCGATAGGGCCCCGACTAGCCGCTCGGCAGCTGGCCGCGGGTCGCCGCCCGCGTAGAAGATCAGATTCCCGGTCTCCACGATGGTTGTGATGGGGAGGACGAACCTCGCGCCGGAATTCACAAACGCGTCGAACTGCTCCAAGACGCTCGCACGATCCTGCGAGTTGCCGTTCACCTCAATCAAGTTTGCAAAGACCGAGGTATCGATGAAGATCACCGGATTTGCGGGCACTATCGGGTCCTCCCGAGAACAAATGCCAGGGAACTGCTCGCCGACACCGGCTTCTCGACGCCCGGGCGCAGCTGATCCTCAACTGCGCTGTCTCCGAGCGAATGACGGCCGACAACTTCAAAATAATCAGGAAAGTCGGTAAGCCTGGTGACGTGGCTCCACCCCTCGTCGTCGCGGCTGGACACGATCACAGCCTTGTGATCCTCGCCGCTGAGCGCATCGAGGATTGCAGTGCTGTGGGTGGTAGCGAGAGTCTGCACCCGGCGCTCAGCGGCAGTCGCCTTGAGGCGACTGAGCAGCAAAGCCGCTTGGGATGGATGTAGACCGTTCTCAAGTTCCTCAATGACCAGAAGACGGCCAGCGTCCGCTGCAACGCCATCGGCGGGTGTGTCAAGCATGGCGGCCGCAATCGCGAGAAACCTCAACGTGCCGTCGCTCATGAGCCGTGCCGGCACTTGGCGCAGAGATCCGCCGATCTGCTCCTCCAACGTCACCATGACGTCCCCAAGATCACTTGAGACGGTGCTGAGGTCAGATACTTGGGCTTCAGAAAGTTGCCTAGTCATGCGGAGAATCTCTTGCCCTAGTCCTGGGTCACTCATGAGGCGCTCCAATGTCGCCGACAAGTTTTCGGCGTTCCGTCGGAGGTGGCTGTCCTTTGCCGGCACGTACTCCCGCATTTGGTGCGGCACTGGATCGAGGATGAAAACTCCCGTCAACGCTTCCAAGACCACCTCAGCGGCGGAATGGACCTTCCGGCCAGCCTGGGATGTTGCAGGAACTCGAGTGGCGACCTGACTCGTCAAGAGTTGGCTGGCGCGGAACGCAAGAGGCGGATTGACCCCTCGCTTTTCATTCTCCCATCGCGCCCGGATGTCGCCGGAATCCGCTTCAGGAGCGTCGGTCTTTAAGTATGAGTACGGGTCTCCTCGACGCTGGCCGGCGCGTCTAACTGACCAGAGGTGTTCGGAAACGACTTGAAGCGTCGGGCGCACCTGCACTTCGAGGTCCAGGCTTACCGTCAACCCGTCCTTGGATGCGGTGCAACCGATCGTGAAGGAGTCAGTTCCAATCGGCGCACAGCCCTCTGATCCGCCGCGGACAATGGGACCATTGCGTCCTCCGTCCAAAGCATCGCGGAGATCCGACCCACCGGCGAGTGCCTGAAGCACAGCCAGGCCGTCAATAATATTCGACTTGCCGCTGCCGTTGCGGCCCACGATCAGGGTGAGCGGTCCTATCTTGACGCGCGCGTCGCGCACACTCTTAAAAGCAGGAAGTCGGAGCTCGCGCAATTCGGCCACCATGGTTGGGATCCTACAGACAGGAGACCCCAGCCAGAGCCTCGCGTAAGCCTCGACGCCCAGTGTCCTGGGCCGGAGTATTTTCATCCCTGACATGGGTCGGTTCAAGGCCACGTCATAGTGGGCCGGAATGGACCACTGCGGAGACGGCCACCGGGAACACGCCCTCGCAGCGTGATCCACCCGGGCACCAAACAACCTTGGCTGCCCGTTCCTGCTCACACACCTGACTCCTGAGAGTGGACGCCGTCAGAGGCTCCACACGACGGCAGGAGTCAGCAATGACGATTCCCACTCAGATGAGCCTGCATGGGTTCATCGCCACCGCACCCCAGCTCAACTTCACCGGCAGCGGCGCGGCCCGCTTCTACGCCCGCGTTGGGGTCGAGCACTTCCGCAAGGAGACGGACGGCTCGTTCACCAAGCTGGATCCGACGTTCCACGACATGGTGATGTTCAGGTCGACCGCAGAGCGTGCATACGCCCGCTTTCGAGTCGGCGACCAGCTCGTTGCCTCGGGCTACATCAACGAGTACGAGCTGGAGAAGAACGGCCACGTTGAGGCCCGCGAGGAGTTCGTGGCCCGGCGCATCGGACACGACACGGTGCGTACCCGCTACAGCGTCGACCGCCCGAAGCCCGATCAGTCCGTCGAACAGCCGCCCTCGCTGTCAGTCGTCGGCAACGGTCAACCGGCTGTCGGTCTGTGATCGGCGAGGCGACCTCATGACACCCGAGTTCGACCCGGCCCAGCCGCCCCTCATCGACGAGGACCGTCATCCGGTCTTCGACAGTTGGGAGGGCGTCGAGAACATCGAGAGCCTCGACTGTGCTGAGCACGACGACGAGGAGCCTCAGCATCCGATCAACTGGAACTTGCTCACCTCCGATGAGGCTGAGGCCGAGTGGCTTGACCTAAACGCCTGGGTGAACTGGCTGCGGTCGACGTACGGGCTGCCACCCACGGTGATCCCACCGTTTTGGCACCGGCACGACGAACTGGTCTGGGAGCTTTCTGCGCTGCATCAGCACTGGCTCAACTCCTACGACCCCGAAGGGTCGCCCTCGGCGCCGCTCGCGTGGCACCGCGACTTCGGCGACGCGAGGAACCGGCTGCGCGAGTGGATCTCGACCTCAGGCACCCGACTGGACCGCGACCGCCCAACCCGGCAGACCACGTGGCCTGGTGAGGCACCCGTTCAGCCTGCAGCAGAGACGGTCATTGCCGACCGCAACGCGGACTTCGTCCAGTTCGTGCTCGACGACGTCACCGCACGTCGCCGCATCGAGGAACGCGTCCGCCTCCGAGCGTCATAGGTCTCCACACCGACTCCGCAGTCCGAGCTCGTCCACAGGCTCGGCGTTCGATCGCGACCGAACCTCGGAGTCATCTCACGGTGAACGAAGTCGCGCCCAACCGCGCCCCGCCCCGCAGGAGAAGGAGCAGACATGTTGCTCGCGCACGCCATCACCCTCGCCGAGGCCCGCTCGTACGTCGCGGCCCTGGCCGACCTCGCCCGCACCTTCGACGCCTCGGTGGAGTACGAGCGCGTCCTGCTCCAGCTCGACTGGATTCATGGCGACGAGTTCCCTGGCCTGGCCACAACCGGACTCACCGACGACCGCGATGTCCTGTATGCGGTCGCAGAGTCCGCCATCGAGGACCTGGCAGACCACGGTGTCGACGCACTCCAGGTCGAACTCGTCCTCGACATGCTCGACGCCGCACGCGCCAGGGACGTGCCCTGATGTACGGCAAGAACGGCAGCCTCCTCCGCGCCGAACTCGCAACCCTGCTCCGACAACACCGCATCCAACAGCGGCTCGGCGGACCAGGCATCCACAACGTCCCCGAGTCGACTACCGCCGAGGAACGGAAGGTCCTCGGCGAACAGATCGGCCGCTACCGCCACGCGGTTCTCGTCTGGTGTCTACAAGCCGTCCGGGCAGCCAACCCCCGGATCAACCTCGAAGGAGCCAGCGGGCGCAGCCGCGGACCCGAAGAGGAACTCGGAGACCGCCTCACCGCGGCAGTTGAAGCATCCACCGCCGGGTTTCCGCCGCTGGTCGAACTGACCACGAAGCAGGAGTTCGCGATGCTCGAGTCTTGGCGACAGGCAGCGCGCGCTGCCGCGTTGGGCGAACACGACTTCGACGCCGGCCTCGGCTACGGACGACTCAGCGACGCTGAATGCATGACCGTCCTCAGGGACGCGGCCGAGATCACCCGAGGCCTGGTTGCGCTCGACCGGCGCTACGCGGGCATCCCCGGCTGGGAGAAGCTCAAGGACCAAGGACGTCTCGGCCGGGCGGCCGAAGGCTGCGCCGCCTTCGCCGCGTCCGACGACCCCGACTACACCGTCGATCACCTCGGCTGGCGTCCATCACCCACCACCGTGGACGGACCCGCGATGCCGGGCATGCCCGGCGTACTCCAGGCCGCACACAACCTCCTGATCCACCTGACCAAGCTCCCAACCGCCCACAATCTGCGGCTCGTGCTCGACTCCCAGCGAGTCCTCTCCCACGAGGCATCACAGCGTGTCCACAACTTTGACCCCGAACTCGCCGACAAATGGCAGGCCCGCTCAGAGACCTACACCGCCTTGGTCCGCGAGAGCCGCGACCTAGGCGGCCACCTCGGCACTGGCGGACTTGCGGCGTCCGAGGGCGCCAACGCCCTCGGACGCCTCCAACAACTCCCGAGACCCGCTGTGCCCGTGTCGAAGCCGCTACGTCACCTCGACCGTCTCTTCGCCCGCGTCGACGACCGAGTCAGCGACATCATTGAGCACGGTGCGAACGAGCGGCTCTACTTCCTCCGCGTGAAGCTCCCCCGGGTGGTCGACCAGTCCGAGAGCCTCATCAAGCCCGTCCGTGAGCGGTACATTCCGATCACCTCGGCGGTTCAGACCGACCTGCTGGCCATCGTCCACACCAAACTCCGGCCCCAACCGACACCACGGCAGGCGCCTCCAGTCGGCGCGGCCCAGAGTCGCGCCGACCTTCACGCAGCGATCGTGCATCGACCCCAGGGACGCGGCGGTCCGTCGATCTCGATCTGAGTTCGAGGAACTCGGTCAGGCGGACTTGTAAGTCTCGTCTCCGACCTGAACCTCGACACGCAGGGTTCCCCGCCCTCGAGCGCGACATCTTTCGCCAAACCGGGGGCAGTCCCAGCGTCTCACAGCATCCGACCCGTTTTCGATGACCCGAATCTGGTGTCGGTAGCCGGCCTGGTCCCGACGATGCGGCTGGCCGAAACAGCTGGTCTGCACGACCTGCTTGAGCAGTGTCTGGGCGTGGACGGCGGCGCCTCGCCACCTTCGGACGTTTGAAGATCGTCGTCGTTCGGAACAGACCTTGGCTCTGAGCCTTGAGTTCCCAGCCCCGGCTCTGCCATTTCGCGCTGACGCGCGCAGCGCGCCTGCGCATGGTCCGCGCAGACTTGGACTGGCGGGACGTGCCCTCTGCCTTACCGCGATCGCGCTGCGGCCCGCTTACGGTAGTCGCGCCGTACACGACTCTGCTGGGCTCCGCTCGGTCGTTGGCCGTCTCGAACGGTCTCCCCTGACTGTCATTGGCCGCCTCACGGTCGCGATGACCTCCTCGCCTTCAGCGGAGCCTAGGGAGATCCCGCGACACAAGTGGCCGAATGACGCGAACGGGCAAAGGCTCACCCATGCCGCTCCACACAAGCCGAAGGCAACCTCCGTGGCCGCCCGCGTCGATCTGAGCGGCGCCTGGTCCGTTGCCCGGTTCAGTTGGTGCACCTGAGGGATGACCCACCTACCCAGGAGGCACCATGACGACCCAGCACGCGACCCACCGGAATCGCCACAATCTCAAGCAGCGAACGCTGCCGGTTTACCTGAGCGTCGAAGAAGCGGCGCAGGTGATGTCGGTGTCAGCCAAGACGATCAGGCGGCGCATCAGCGACGGCACGATCCCGGCCAACCAGTGCGGCCGACGCATCATCCGGATCCGTCTGGACGAGCTCGAAGCGGCTTTCCGCCGGCTGCCCTGCGCTGGCCTCTGAGCGCCAACTGGTGGACACGTAGTGGACACGCGGCCCAATTAAAACAACCCCTGAATCCTGCGTTTCCGCAGGTCAGGGGCTGTTTTATGCTCGGTGGGCGATACTGGGTTCGAACCAGTGACCTCTTCGGTGTGAACGAAGCGCGCTACCACTGCGCCAATCGCCCCTCTACTGCGGTCGCAGACTCTAACGCATGCCGACGTCGGGTTCACATGGCGACCCCTGCGACCACAGTGTGGACGTGTTTCACCACAATAGATCCAGTCCGAGGACAACCAATTAGGCTCCTGCTGCGTCTGAGGGTGTTGAGACCTGTGTCTCGCCCTCGTCGCACCGCCCTTCTCGGACTAGGAACACCATGGCGCAACCACCAGCCGCCCCCACCGTGTCGCAGGACATCACGCTGCACTGCCTCGACGACGGCGGGCAGCACGTCGCCTTCGTGGCGTCCTTCGGCTACCGCGCCGACGACCCCTACGCCGTGTGGCTGACCTTCCACATCCCCGGCGGCGACGTCAGCTGGGCCGTGGCCCGCTCGTTGCTCCTCAAGGGCCTCACCGAGCCGTCCGGCGACGGCGACATCCGGCTGTGGCCCGGGCTCGACGACGAGGGGCACGCGGTCGTGGTCCTCGACTTCCACTCCCCCAGCGGCAGCCTGCGCACGCAGGCCCGCACCGTCGCACTGCGCGTGTTCCTCGACCGCACCTGGGTCGTGGTGCCTCCGGGCGAGGAAGGCAAGCAGCTCGACCTCGAGCGCCTCGTGGGCGCCCTGCTCGGCTGGTCAGAAGCCGAATAGCTCCGGCTCGCGCGCGGCCCACGCCGCGGCGGCCGCCCGCGTGACCGGCCCCGGAGCCTCGAGCGCCCGTCCGTCCCACGCATGCACGCCTTGCACGTCGCGCGTCGTCGACACCAGGAAGACCTCGCTGGCCCGCTCGACCACCTCGAGCGGCTCGTCAACCTCGCGC
This sequence comes from Nocardioides psychrotolerans, assembly GCF_900113685.1. Lineage (GTDB taxonomy): Bacteria > Actinomycetota > Actinomycetes > Propionibacteriales > Nocardioidaceae > Nocardioides > Nocardioides psychrotolerans. The sequence goes on along the minus strand of NZ_FOQG01000025.1, from coordinate 20,003 downwards.
CCGCCGTACCACTCCAGCAGCAGCCCGCGCGTCACGCCCGCCAGGCAGCCGCTGGCCAGCGTCGGCGTGCGCAGCTCGCCGTCGACCACGTAGAACACGTTGGAGCCGGTCCCCTCGCACAGGTGACCGGCCACGTTCCCGAACACCGCCTCGCTGGCGCCACGCCGCTGCGCCTCGGCGAGGGCGATGACGTTCTCCGCGTACGACGTGGTCTTGAGCCCGGCGGTCGCCCCCCGCTCGTTGCGGGGCCAGGACACGGTCGCCACGGCGGTCGTGTCGGGGGCCGCGGTCATCGCAGCTGCGACCACGACGAGCGTCGGTGCATGGTCACCGCGGCCCGACCCGAGGGGCGCGGGCCCTCCGGTCACGGTGATCCGCACCCGTCCGAGTGGCAGCTCCTGGCCCTCCACGACCTCCCGCACCCCTCGTCGTACGGCCTCGCCGTCGAGGGGCGGCAGCCCCAGCCCGACCGCGGAGCGGGCCAGCCGCTCGAGGTGCAGGTCGAGCGCGAAGGGGAGACCGTCGACGACCTTGATGGCCTCGAAGACGCCGTCGCCCACCGTGAAGCCGTGGTCGGTCACCGCGACCGCGGGGCCGGTCGGGTCGGTCAAGAGCTCTCCGTCGATCCATGCGCGCATGGCGACACTCTAGGAACACCCGCCCCAGGACGTCGGCACCCGGTCAGGACGCGCGGAGATGAACGGATCGCGTCGCTCGGGTGGACCCGATTTTGGACAGCGGAGAGGGATCGGGTACGTTTCTCACGTTCTTCCGAGCGAGCTCAGGCCCGCGCGGAGAGACAGGCGGACATAGCTCAGTTGGTAGAGCGCAACCTTGCCAAGGTTGAGGTCGCGAGTTCGAGTCTCGTTGTCCGCTCGGAGAGGTGCTGTTGGAGGCCTGGCCGTCACGGTGGGTTGGCCGAGAGGCGAGGCAACGGACTGCAAATCCGTGTACACGGGTTCAAATCCCGTACCCACCTCCACCATCAAAACTTCATCGCGGGCGATTGGCGCAGTGGTAGCGCGCTTCCCTGACACGGAAGAGGTCACTGGTTCAAACCCAGTATCGCCCACTCAGGTAACTCCAGGTCAGAGGCCCTCTCAGGGCCTCTTTCTCTTTCTCCATGTCCGAAGGACATCCGCTTCCGAGCAGGAGCACCAACGGCCGAGAGCGCCTTCCGCGGACGGGCCGTCGGCGACAACTACTCTCAGTTCATGAGCGCGTCGAATGAGCCGGTGCCCTTCGAGGTCTACGAAGCCGGGGTCTACCTCCACGGCACGAAGGCGCAGCTCGCTGCTGGCGAGATGGTGACCCCTGGCCGGTCGTCGAACTTCGAGGAGGGCCGGGTGATGAACCACGTCTACTTCACCGCAACACTTGACGCCGCGACCTGGGGCGCTGAGCTCGCTGCGGGTGAGGGGCGGGGCCGGGGGCGGATCTATGTCGTCGAGCCGACGGGCGACTTCGAGAACGACCCCAACGTCACGGACAAGAAGTTCCCGGGCAACCCGACGCATTCCTTCCGCAGCCGCGAGCCGCTGCGCGTCGTGGGCGAGCTCGTCGACTGGGTCGCCCACTCGAGCGAGAAGGTGCTGGCCATGAGGGCCGGCCTGGAGGCGTTGCAGCAGCGGGGTGCGGCGCAGATCGAGGACTGAGCGCCGCCCGACCGGTGCCAACAAAGCACGAAGGGCCCCGACCGCAGAAGCGGTCGAGGCCCAACGAATGAGATCAGGAGACGCGGACGTTCTCGGCCTGGGGACCCTTGGGGCCCTGGGCGAGGTCGAACTCGACCTTCTGGTTCTCGTCGAGCGACTTGTAGCCGCTGGTCTGGATAGCGGAGAAGTGGACGAAAACGTCCTCGCCGCCGTCAGCCTGCGCGATGAAGCCGAAACCCTTTTCGGCGTTGAACCACTTGACGGTGCCCTGAGCCATGATCTTTTCCCTTGTTCGTGTGCCGGGGGCGTTGTGCCCCCGTGCTGCTGAAGACATCCATTCTGTGCTGATGTCCAGCGAACCGAAAACCAGGAGTACGAGATACAAGCCGCGCATCGTGTGCGGCCAGGACGGCTTGCAGGGCCATCCCTTCAACGAAAGGAACGATACGGCATCGGTGGTGAGTTCATGTCTTCGGCGCCCACCCGATCCTCACTCAGCCGGTTTTGGCGTCGTCGATGCACATGATGTTGCCCTCGCTGTCCTTGAACCAGGCCGCGTTGCCCATCCCCTCGATCGTGGCGACGTCGCCGTCCCAGGTGGCACCCGGGATGTCGTACTGCTCGAACTCCAGGCCCTTGTCCCGCAGGGAGCGGACCTCATCAGGGACGTCCGTCACGTGCCACTGCGCGATGGTGTGACTCGCTTGGCCGGCGTAGTCGGTCTGGTAAAGGCAGAAGGTCGTTCCGCCGTTCGTGGTGTACATCAGGCCACCCGGATTCTCCGTGGCGGGAGTGAGGCCGAGCACGTCGGCGTAGAAGCTTCGTGCCCGCTCGAGGTCAGACGCTGGGACGTTCGCGATGACCAGGCTGTCATTCAACATCGGTACTCCTACCGGTCAGGAAGTGCCGAGCCGCTTCCTTCCCAAGGTAGCCCCGGAAGGGCCGTCCCGACACCCCGGCGACTGGGGCCCTCCTGCCCCGTCGTGGGCGCGCCGTCACCGAGATGCAGAAGTCGAGGGCATCGCGGCCGCCCAGGTCAACGAGGCCTACGAGGCCTACGAGCGGGTCTGGCCCGAGCTGGGCTGAGCCCCGGCCGCGGCAGCGGCGCGACAGGCCTAGGGTGAGATGGTCTCGGAAGGACTCCTATGACCTACCGCACCGCTCTGACTACTGCCCTCGCCACCGTGCTCGCTGCCGCGGCCCTCGCCCTCGCGCCCGCCACCGCGTCCGGTGCGGACCAGCCCCACGACCAACCTGACGCACGAGCCGCCCTCCCGACCAAGCGTCTCGTCAACGACCGCGGCGACCGCGACACCCAGGTCGTCGACGCGACCCGGATGATCGTGCGGTCCGCGCCGGAGCAGGGCCGCCGCGCGACCGTCTCCGTCGCTGTCCCCGACGGTCTCGTCGCCGGGAGCCAGGTGGTCTTCCACCTCAACACCGACCTCGACCCCACGCCCGAGATCGCCTACTTCGGAGCCGTGAGCTCGGAGTTCCGCGGCTACCGGATGAAGAGCTGGACCACGACCGGCGCCGAGCTGCCGCTGACCTGTGGCCGCCTGAGCGCCGCGATCGACGAGACCCGGGCCCGCCTCGCGTTCAACCCGCTCTGCATCAACAGGAACGTCAGGTCGTTCGGCGTCTCGTTCCACCTCGTCGCCGCCAGCGGCGTCGCGACGCAGGACGACTGGCTGCCCGCTCCCCGGACGTTCTCCGGACGGGTGAAGGCCTTCGCAGCCTGAGCCCACCGTCGGGTGGTTCCTCCTGCAGCCTCGGCGGCGATGCCAGGGCATCACGCCGCTTCCCCTGGCTCGCCCTGGTCCTGGCCACCGGACCGGTGACGGGTGTTGATCGGCCCGGGCGCCTCTCTTCATAGTGGTGAGCATGGTTTCGCCCCCCGAGGGTGTCGCCGTGATCAGCACCCAGGAGCTCATCCGTGGTGGCGTCACCGCGATGCTCTCCTGACAGGACGACCAGGTCATCGTCAGCCCGACCGTCCGGTCCGGAAGCGATGTCGTGATCTATGACGTGGTCGGCCTCGGGACGCGCGCGAGCGCCCGCGGCACGGTCGTCTGCGTGTCGATGAGCTCCTCCGTGGAGAAACTTCGTCGCGGTGGTCCTGGCGGTGCACCAGGGACGGGCGGCGTACACCTCGCCGACGACGGCGTGGCTGGGCAGGACACCGGGCTCTCGGTGCGCGAGGCCGACGTAACCGGGCGCATCGCCCAGGGGCTCAGCAACAGGGAGATCGCCGACCAGCTCTACCTGAGCATCAACTCGGTGAAGACCTACATCCGCACGGGGCTGCCGCAAGCTCGGGCTGACCCTGCACAGCCAGGCGGTCGCGTGGGCCATGCGCGACCGGCTCCTCGAGGACCTCGCCGCCGAGGCGTGAAGAAACCGTGGATTCAGATGACCAAGACTGAGCGGATCGTTTAAGATCCTCGTGTTGGATCGGACGGGTCGGGTGACCAGCGGGCCACTCGCACTCTTCGTCGCAGACGACCGTGACCGCCGCTCCGCCTAGGTTCAGTAGGCGGGCCGGTGGTCTTCGTCCTTCATGAGCCTCCCCCACCTCCGATGGCTCAAACCTCAAGGATCGCAGGGGTCTCCGGCGCCCCGTCCCGGCCTACGCTCGACACCATGACCCGCCACCGCTTCGCCTTCACCGCTGCCTACCGGGCACCCGCCCTGCTCTTCGGCATCACACCGCGCACGACCTGGGTCGACCTCGACGACGAGCAGCTCGCCGTGCGCTACGGACCGTGGTCGCTGCGCACCCCGCTGAGCAACGTGACCGGCGTGAAGCGCACGGGCGGCTTCGGTTGGCTCAAGACCGCCGGGCCACCGCACCTGTCTTTCGGCGACCGCGGGGTCAGCTTCACCACCAACGGCGAGGACGCCGCCTGCGTGAGCTTCCGGTGGCCGGTCGCCGGGATCGACCCGACCAGAATCCTCAAGCACCCCGGCGCCACGCTGACGCTCGAGGACGTCCCTGGCTTCATCGCCGAGCTCGAGGGTCACCTGCCTGGATGAAGCGCGGCCCGTCGAGCGCGGGATAGAACGGGGGTGTCGGCGGTCCCGGGCGGCAGGGCTTACGCAGCCCGATCGGGAGGGACGGCACACATGGGACCGCCGACACTCGAAATGACCAGGCGCCTAGTCATAAATGACCATTTCTGGCCGGTTGGCCGGGAACGGCTTCATTCGGCGCTCGCACCCACGTACTCTTTGGCAACCGAACCGCTGGTGACCCGAGACTCCAGCGGTTCGGTCTATTTCCGGGCAACTCCTCGGCGCGCGCCACGTCGATTTGAGATGGCCCTCTCGCTGTGCCACGCTCGCCACAGGCCTCGTGGACCTATCCCCCCAGGATCACGAGTCCGAGCCAGGTCGTGGTCCGCAAGGTTCATGACCTGGCTTTTTTTCATGCCCCAACCCCGGCGGTCTCAGGCCGGTGTGAGCAGTGCCGCCGGCACCCACTCCTCCACCAGCAGCCAGCCGTCCGGGCGCAGGCGGGCGGCGTAGACGACGCGGCCCTCCCAGCTCGTCACCCCTGGGCGCCACTCGACGAGCAGGCCCGGGCGCTTGGCGCCGTGCCGGTCGACGGCGTCGGCGACCCAGCAGTGCCGGGCAGGACAGGTCTCCTCCGGGTCGGGCACGGGCGAGGGCGTGCCCGGCGATCCAGCCCGGACGCGATCCGCGAGCGGAATGCCGCTCCCCTGCTTGCTCCAACCGCCCGCCATGGCCCGATCGTCTCACATGATCGAACGCCTGTTCGAGATTGGTTTAGTCTTCGTCGATGGCGAATTCTTCGTTGTGGGTGCCGGGGCGGGGTGCCCACGGCAGCTCCTTGGCGGGGCGTACGACGACCAACCGGTCGCCGCGGGCCAGCTGGGTGACCACGGGGTCGAAGTAGCGGTAGACCTTCTCGTCGCGCACGACCGAGATGACCTGGTCTGGCAGCGACTGGGGCTGCTTGCCGACCTCGCCGACCAGCAGGTCGCGCTCGGCGACCTCGAGACCCTCGCCGTAGGTCAGGAGGTCCTCCATCACCGAGCCCAGGGTCGGTGAGAGCGAGGAGAGGCCGAGCAGACGCCCGACCGCGTCAGAGGAGGTGATGACGGAGTTGGCGCCCGACTGGCGCATCAGCGGAACGTTCTCCTGCTCCTTGACCGCCGCGACGATCCACGCGTCGGGGTTGAGCTGGCGCACGGTGAGCGCGGCGAGGACGTTGGAGTCGTCGCGATTGGTGGTGATGATGATCTGGTCGGCCTCCCCCACCCCCGCGCGGCGCAGGACCTCGCGCCGGGTCGCGTCGCCCGAGACGATCGCGAGGCCGTCGGCGTGCGCGTCGGCGAGCGCGATCGAGCTGGGGTCGACGATGACGACCTCCTCGCGGTCGAGGCCGTTGTTGAGCAGCGTCTCGACGGCGCTTCGTCCCTTGGTGCCGTAGCCGATGACGACGACGTGGTGGCCCATCTTCTTCCTCCAACGAGAGACCCGGAGCATGTCCCGGCCCTGCGACGCCAGCACCTCGAGGGTGGTGCCGATCAGCAGGACGAGGAAGGCGATGCGGGCGGGGGTGATGACGAACGCGTTGATGAGGCGCGCCTGGTCGGTGAACGGCGCGATGTCGCCGTAGCCGGTCGTGCTGAGCGTGACGGTCGTGTAGTAGATCGAGTCGGTGAAGCTGACGATGTTGTCGGGATCGTTGCCGTCGACGTAGCCGCCTCGGTCGAAGTAGACCAGCAGCACGGTGCCGACGAGGATCGCGACAGCGGCCAACAAACGACGACCCAGCTCCCACCAGGGCGAGCGGACGACGTCCGGGAGAGCGATCTTGCCGCGGAAGGCACTGCCACCCTGGTCACCCGTCATGTGCTGCACGGGGCCGAATCTAGTGGACGCCGGCGCGCGAGCCGATCAGGCCCGGCGATCGGGGTGATCGGGCTCCGTGGCCGGCGCAGCCTTGCCGATGCGGCTGCGCAGACGGTTCATCAGCTCCACCCGTGCGCTGGCGGTCGTCTTCTGCGGGAAGACGGTGTCGAAGGCCGCGTTGACAGCTGCGCCGATGAGCACGGCGAGGGCCAGGATGTAGAGCCACAGCAGGACCGCGATGGGCGCGGCGAGCGGGCCGTAGATGGACTTGGAGTCGGCCGCGGTGACGGTGAGGATCCAGCGCAGCAGGTAGGAGCCGAGGATCCAGGCGACGAGGGAGAACGTCGCGCCCGGGAGGTTGAAGCTCCAGTTGGTCCGCACCGGGACGGACACGTGGTAGAGCGTCGCAAGGAAGCAGATGCAGAGCACGACGACGATCGGCCAGTAGAAGCTCATCAGGAAGTCGAGCCGCGGCGGCAGCACGGAGCCCACGAACTGGGGGCCGGCCACGACCAGCGGGATCGAGATCGCGCCGGTCACCATCGCCATGATGTAGAGGACGAAGGACAGCGCGCGGGTCTTGATGATCCCGCGGTGCCCGCCGAGGCCGTGCATGATCGTGATGGTGTCGACGAAGACGTTGAGCGCGCGCGAGCCCGACCACAGCGCCAGGACGAAGCCGAGCGAGATCACGTCGAAGCGGCCGCCGTCGAGCACCTCGTTGATCGTCGGCACGATGACCCGGTTGACGGCGCTGTCGGTCAGGAACGACGACGAGAGGTCGATGACGGCCTGCCGGACGTCCTCCACCTGGGCGGCGCTGAAGCGGTCGGAGACGTAGCCGATGGCTCCCGCCAGGGCGAAGACCAGCGGCGGCACGGAGAGCACCGCGAAGAATGCCGCCTCGGCCGCGAGGCCCGTCACGCGGTAACGCATGCAGGCGCCGACTGTCGTCACGACCAGGCGCCACAGGGTGTCGGCGAAGCGGCGACCCGCCGCCCACGTCCGATCGGACGCGGCGGTGCCCTGAGTCTCCGCCGTCATGGGCCTTACGGTAGACGCATGGCACCCTCCAACCCGCCAGCACAGGCCGCTCCCCCACAGGCCGCTCCCCCGCAGGCCGCTCCGAGTCGACGTGAGCTCCGCGTCACGGCCAACCAGGCGCCGCCGCTTGTGGGGCACGACGTCGTGACCGCCGACCGGGCCCTGAGCGAGGCCGTGCTGCGCCACGGCTCGACCGAGGTGCTCGACGACATCAGCGCGATCGGACGGATGGCCGGGTCGGCGGAGGCCAGGGAACACGGCCAGCTCGCCAACGCCCACCATCCCGAGCTCACGTCGTACGACCGCTATGGCAACCGCATCGACGAGGTCGCCTTCCATCCCTCGTGGCACTGGCTGATGGAGCGGGCTGTCGGGCACGGTCTCGCCGCGACACCGTGGGAGCAGCAGGAGGCGGGCTCCCCCCACGCACACGTGCGGCGCGCGGCCGGCTTCATGGCCTGGTCACACACCGAGCCGGGGCACGGATGCCCGATCTCGATGACGTACGCCGCCGTCCCGGCGCTGCGGGCCGACGCCGCGCTCGCCCAGGAGTGGACGCCGCTGCTGGCCTCGACAACCTACGACCCGGGCCTGCGGCCGGTCGCCGAGAAGCGCGGGGCGCTGGTCGGCATGGGCATGACCGAGAAGCAGGGCGGCTCGGACGTGCGCGCCAACGTGACGGTGGCGCGGCGTACGTCGGTGGAGGGTGAGTACACCCTGCACGGGCACAAGTGGTTCACGTCGGCGCCGATGAACGACATGTTCCTGGTGCTGGCGCAGACCGAGGGCGGGGTGACCTGCTTCGTGCTGCCGCGGATGCTGCCCGACGGGACGCGCAACGCCCTCGACGTGGTGCGGCTCAAGGACAAGCTCGGCAACCGGTCCAACGCGTCGTCGGAGCTGGAGTTCGACGGCACGCTCGCCTTCCGCCTCGGCGACGAGGGCCGCGGCGTTCGCACGATCATCGAGATGGTCGCCGCGACCCGGCTCGACTGCGTGCTCGGCTCGGCGTCGCTGATGCGCCGTGCCGTGTCGGAGGCGTCGTGGCACGTCGCGCACCGCTCGGCCTTCGGCTCGCTGCTCGCCGACAAGCCGCTCATGCAGAACGTCATCGCCGACCTGGCCGTGGAGTCAGAAGCAGCCACTGCACTGGCGATGCGGCTCGCGGCCGCTGTCGATGGCGTGGCCAGCGGGGCCGACATTGGGCATGAGGCTGCACTGCGCCGGATCGCGCTGCCGCTCGCGAAGTTCTGGGTGTGCAAGCGCACGCCCTTCCACGTGGCCGAGGCGCTGGAGTGTCTGGGCGGCAACGGCTACGTCGAGGAGTCGGTGATGCCGCTGCTCTATCGCGAGGCGCCGCTCAACTCCGTGTGGGAGGGCTCGGGCAACGTCAACGCGCTCGACGTCCTGCGCGCGCTGGGGCGCGAGCCGGAAGTCCTCGACGCGTGGATCACCGAGGTCGGCCTGGCCCGCGGCAGCGACGCCCGCCTCGACAAGGCGATCGACGACACCCTGGCGCTGCTCGGCGACACCGCGACGTCCGAGGTGTCCGCCCGGCGGCTCGCCTCCCGGATGGCCCTGTGCCTGCAAGGGTCGTTGCTCGTCCGCTTCGCCCCGCCCGAAGTGGCCGACATCTTTTGCGCCTCGCGCCTGGGCACGTCGTACGGCGGGGTGTTCGGCGCGCTCGACGGTGGCGACCTGCGCGCCGTCGTGGAGCGGGTGACACCGACGGTCTGACCCGGCCCGGAAAGTCCGGGACGTTTTCGACCCTCCACGCGGCTGTGAGGGGCTAAAACGTCCCACACTTTCCCCCCTTGGGACGACGGCACCCCCGACCGCGACGGCCGGGGGTGTCGCTGCGCTGCAGGAGGTCAGACGCGCGTGGTCTCGCGCACCTCCATGCCAGGGACGTGGTCGACGTCCTGGGACGGGGTGGCCCCGGCGGGGTCGGAGCCGTGGTCGTCGACCATCGTGGCCTCGTCGAACGGGTCGGCTCCGCTGAGGACCCGGTCCATCTGGGCCTTGTCGAGACCGCCGGTCCACTGGCCGATGACGACCGTGGCGATCGAGTTGCCGGCGAAGTTGGTCAACGCGCGGGCCTCGGACATGAAGCGGTCGATGCCGATGATGAATCCGACGCCGTCGACCAGGTCGGGGCGGTGCGAGCTCAGGCCACCGGCGAGGACCGCGATGCCGGCGCCCGTCACGCCGGCCGCGCCCTTGGAGGCGATCATCATGAAGACCAGCAGCGAGATCTGCTCGCCGATCGACAGCGGGTCACCGAGCGCCTGCGCGACGAAGAGCGAGGCCATGGTCAGGTAGATCGCGGTGCCGTCGAGGTTGAACGAGTAACCGGTCGGGACGACGACTCCGACGGTCGTCTTGTCGACACCGGCGTGCTCCATCTTGGCGATCAGGCGCGGCAGGGCCGACTCGGAGGACGAGGTCGCGAGAATCAGGAGGAACTCACGACCCAGGTAGCGCAGCAACGAGAAGACGTTGATGCCGGTGGCCAGCTTGAGCAGGGTGCCCAGGACGACGAAGACGAAGATGGCACAGGTGATGTAGAAGCCGATCATCAGCACCGCGAGGCTCTTGAGCGCCTCCAGACCACCGGCCCCCGAGACGAACGCCATGGCACCGAAGGCGCCGACGGGTGCAGCCCACATGATCATCGCGAGAACCCGGAAGACCAGGCGCTGGACGTGGCCGATGCCAGTGAGCACCGGCCGGCCGGCACTGCCCATGCGCTGGAGTGCGAAGCCGATGAGCAGCGCGATGAACAACGTCTGGAGGACCTCGCCGGATGTGAGCCCGGACAGCAGCGAGTCGGGCACGATGCCGAGGAGGAAGTCGACCGTGCTCTCCTTGCCCTCCGCACCCTCGGTGGCCTTGGCCTGGCCCGCGGCGGCGATGTCGTCGGTCAGCGCGAGGCCCTCACCGGGGTGCAGGAAGTTGCCGACCACCATGCCGATCGCGAGGGCGAACGTCGAGAGGGTGATGAAGTAGCCGAGCGCGAGCCCGCCGAGCTTGCCGACCTTGGCCGCGGAGGCCACCGAGCCGACGCCCAGGACGATCGTGCAGAAGATGATCGGCTGGATCATCATGGTGATCAGGCTGACGAAGCCCGTGCCGAGCGGCTTGAGCGCCACGCCGGTGTCGGGGAAGAGCAGGCCGGTGGCGATGCCGGCGACGACGGCGACGACGACGCCGACGTAGAGGTAGTGGCTCGTGTCGCGCTTGGGCCCGGTGCTGGCTCGCGGGGTGCCGCCTGGTGCGGTCTCGGGTGTGCTGCTCATGTGTCCTCCAAGGTCTCCCGGGACCTGCGCCCGGCTCGTGACCACTGTCACGGGGCATGTGACCCCGGTCACCGTTGTGGTCGTTGTGTTCACGGGGCCTTGTGCGGTGAGCCGTGCGGCACAATGCCGACGTGGAACGACGCGAGCCCTCGGTAGCGCGCCAGGTGCTGCTCCTGCAGGTGCTGGTCGTGCTGGTCCTCGTCGTCTCCTCGCTGGCACTGGCCACCATCGACGCCCGCCGCGATGCCCGCCTCAACGCCACCGAGCGGGCCGTCGGCGTCGCGAGCACCCTCGCTGACTCCCCCACGCTGGTCACCGCCCTGGCCACGGCCACCCCGAGCGCGACCATCCAGCCCTACGCCGAGCGGGTGCGCGCCGACGCGGAGGTCGACTTCATCACCGTGATGTCGCTGGACCTGCTCCGCTACAGCCACCCCGACCCCGACAACATCGGCAAGCGCTTCGTCGGCGAGGTCGGCAACGCACGCGAGGGGGAGGTCTTCACCCAGGAGTACGCCGGCACCCTCGGCCCCTCCATGCGCGCGGTCGTGCCGGTGCGTGACGCCGAGGGCGCCGTGGTCGCGCTGGTCTCCGTCGGCATCACGGTCGCGTCGATCGACCGGTCCCTACGCGACGACCTGGTGCTGATCGGGGTGTCCGCGCTGCTGGTCCTGCTGGCCGGGCTGCTCGGTGCCGGGTTGGTCAGTCGGCGGCTGAGACGCCAGACCCACGGGATGGGCGAGCGTGAGATGACCCGGATGTACGAGTACTACTCGGCAGTGCTGCACGCCGTACGCGAGGGACTGCTGCTGCTCGACGTCGACGGGCGCGTGCAGCTGGTCAACGACGAGGCCCGACGGCTGCTCGACCTGCCCGACGACGTGATCGGACGCCACTTCGACGCCCTCGGCCTCGCGCCCGGACTGGTTCTCGCAGCCGTGGGGCACACGACACAGGCCGACGACCTCTACCTCGCTGGCGACCGGCTGCTGCTGGTGTCGTCGGCGCCGGCCGCCTGGGAGGGTCGCGCCGTGGGGGCCGTCGTGACGCTGCGTGACCACACCGAGCTGCGGGCGGTGACAGGCGAGCTGGACGTCGTGCGCGGGCTGACCGAGTCGCTGCGCTCGCAGACCCACGAGGCTGCCAACCGGCTGCACACGATCGTGTCCCTGATCGAGATGGGCCGGGCCGAGGAGGCCGTCGACTTCGCGACCGAGGAGCTGCAGATCGCCCAGCTGCTGACCGACCGGGTGGTCGGGGCGGTCGGCGACCCCGTCGTCGCCGCCCTGCTGCTCGGCAAGACCTCCGAGGCGGTCGAGCGCGGGATCGACCTGAGCATCACCGGTGAGCTCCCCGAGGGTGTCGACGTCCCCGCACGTGACCTGGTGACCGTGCTCGGCAACCTGGTCGACAACGCCTTCGACGCGGTCGTCGATCGGCCCGAGCGTCGGGTCGGGGTGCGGCTCGAGCTGGTCGGCGACGCCCTACGCATCGTGGTGGGCGACAGCGGTCCGGGCCTGTCGGAGGAGGATGCGGCGCATGTGCTCGATCGGGGCTGGACCACCAAGGCGTCGGCCGGAGGCGTGGCCGGGGGCGTGGCCGGAGGCGTGGCCGGTCGCGGGGTCGGGCTCGCGCTCGTCAACCAGGTCGCAGTGAGGCACGGCGGCGCGGTGAGCGTCGGGCGCTCCGAGCTCGGCGGCGCGGAGTTCGCCGTGATGCTGCGGACTGCTCCCGTGACCGGTCCGGTCGCTGCTGCCCTGACCGGACCGGTCGCTGGTTCGGTCGCTGGTCCGGTGGTGTCGTCGTGACGACCCGGGTGCTGATCGTCGAGGACGAGGCGCTGGCCGCGGAGGCGCACGCGGTCTACGTGGGCCGGATCGACGGCTTCGAGGTCGCCGGCACCGCGCGATCGGCCGGTGAGGCAGCGCGCTTCCTGTCCGCCGACCGCACGGTCGACCTGGTCCTGCTCGACATGCACCTGCCCGACGGGCACGGCCTGGGCCTGCTACAGCGGCTCCGTGCGGCCGGTCACCTGTGCGACGTCATCGCGGTGACGTCGGCGCGCGACACCGACGTCGTGCGGCACGCGGTCGCGCAGGGCGTCGTGCTCTACCTCCTCAAGCCCTTCACGTTCGCGACGTTCAAGTCCAAGCTCGAGCAGTACGCCGCCTACCGCGCCCACCTCGCCTCCGCCGACACCGAGGTGGTCCAGGACGAGGTCGACCGGATGTTCGGCTCGCTGCGGCCCGTCGCCGGGGGCGCCCTGCCCAAGGGGATGAGCCCCGAGACGATGCGCCAGGTGACGACCGCCCTCCGTGACTCCGCGGCCGCACTGTCGGCCAGCGAGGTCGCCGGCGTCGTCGGGGCCTCACGCGTCACCGTGCGGCGCTACCTCGAGAACCTCGCCGACACCGGCTCGGCCGAGCGGCGACCGCGCTACGGGTCCTCGGGGCGGCCGGAGATGGAGTACCGCTGGGTCTAGGTGGCGTCGAGTGACGCGTAGAGCATGTCCAGACGGGTCCAGGACCTGCCAACGGCGTCACTCGACGTCTCCTTGACGATCGCGATCGAACACCTCCACCATCGTGGGATGTCGACGCCCGGGTCCACCACTGTGCTCGGGCCCGCGAGCGTGGAGGACACGGTCCTCGCCGCGATGGTCGCCGACCTCCTCGGCCACCCTTCGGTGGACCTCCTGGACGTGCATGTCGAGCCGGTCGCCTACGACGTCGCGTCGATCACGACCGTCTCGCGACACTGGGTGTCGGGGACGGCGCGCACTCCGGACGGCGTCAGGCCGTGGCGGATCTTCGTCAAGCACGTGCAGTCGTGGCGACACTCCCCCTACTTCGCCCACGTGCCCGAGGAGGTCCAGGAGTTGGCGGCCGCCGGCGTCCCGTGGCGGATCGAGCCGCTCGTCTACCGCTCGAACCTGCACGAGCACCTCCCGGACGGCCTCGCGATGCCGCGCGCCCTCGGCGTGTTCGACCTCGCGCACGACTCCGCAGCGGTCTGGCTCCCGGAGGTCGCGCACCCGCCGGTCGACTGGACCGCGCAGCGCTACGAGCGGGCCGCCTATCTGCTGGGCCGACTGGCAGGCAGTCCGTCCGTCGCCTCGCGGGCTGGAGTCGGGCACTTCGACTGGTCCCCTCGGGTCTACCTCGAGGGGCGGCTGCGCTTCGAGGTCGTGCCGCCGGTGCTGGGCGACGATGCCTGGCGCGTGCCGGGGGTGATGGAGGCCTTCGGCGTGAAGCTGCGGGAGCGGATGCGGGCCGGGGCCGGGCGCCTCGACGAGCTGGTCTCGGAGCTCGACGCCCTGCCGCGGGCCAGCGCGCACGGCGACGCGAGCCCCAACAACCTGCTGCCAGGGGCGGGGCACGACGACTTCGTGCTCATCGACTTCGGGTTCTTCATGACCCAGCCCGTCGCCTTCGACCTCGGTCAGCTCATGGCAGGCGAGACCCAGCTCGGCGGCGGCCCCGACGACCTCGAGGCAGCCGACGCAGCCTGCGTGACGGCGTACACCCTCGGCCTGGGCGACGAGGGCAGGGTCGTCGACGAGGCCGTGGTGCGGCGCGCGCACGCGCTGCACCTCTTCCTCTTCGCCGGGGTCTCGGCCCTGCCGGGTCGCGAGACGATGCCACCCGCGCAGCTGGAGCGTCGCGCCGCGCTGGTCCGGCTCAGCCTCGACCTGCTGGACGCGACGCAACCCTGACGTCCGGGCTCAGGTCAGCTCGAGACCCGGGTAGAGCGGGTGCTTGTCGAGCATCTCGGCGGACGCGGCCTTGACCTTGTCGGCCAGGCCGTCGGGCAGCAGGTAGGACGCCTTGGACGGGCCACCTGCCTTGGTGGTGCCGGCTTCGGCGTTCTGCAGGACGTGCACGATCAGCTCGGCGACGTTGTCGAACTCGTCGTGACCGAAGCCGCGCGTGGTGAGCGCGGGGGTGCCGAGACGGACGCCGGAGGTGTACCAGGCGCCGTTGGGGTCGGCCGGCACGGAGTTGCGGTTGGTGACGATCCCGGCGTCGAGCAGGGCCGACTCGGCCTGGCGACCGGTGAGGCCGAAGCCGGAGACGTCGACAAGCACGATGTGGTTGTCGGTGCCGTCGGTGACGAGCTTGGCGCCGCGCTTCATGAAGCCCTCGGCAAGGGACTTGGCGTTGTCGGCAACCTGCTGGGCGTAAGTCTTGAAGGAGTCCTGGCGGGCCTCGGCGAACGCCACGGCCTTGGCCGCCATCACGTGCGAGAGCGGGCCTCCGAGGACCATCGGGCACCCGCGGTCGACCGACGGGGCGTACTCCTCGGTCGCCAGCACGATGCCGCCGCGCGGGCCACGCAGGCTCTTGTGCGTGGTGGAGGTGACGACGTGGGCGTGCGGGACAGGGTCTTCGTCGCCGGTGAAGACCTTGCCGGCCACCAGGCCCGCGAAGTGGGCCATGTCGACCATGAGCGTGGCACCGACCTCGTCGGCGATCTCGCGCATCTTGGCGAAGTCGACCCGGCGCGGGTAGGCGGAGTAGCCGGCGACCAGGATCAGCGGCTTGAACTCGCGCGCCTTGGCGGCGACCACGTCGTAGTCGAGCAGCCCGGTGACCGGGTCGGTGCCGTACTGCTGCTGGTGGAACATCTTGCCGCTGATGTTGGGACGGAAGCCGTGGGTCAGGTGACCGCCCGCGTCGAGGCTCATGCCGAGCAGGCGCTGGTTGCCGAGCTCGTGGCGCAGCGTCTCCCAGTCGACGTCGGTCAGCTCGTTGACTCCTCTGGCGCCGAGCTTCTCAAGGGCCGGCGACTCCACGCGGTGCGCGAGGATGGACCAAAAGGCGACCAGGTTGGCGTCGATGCCCGAGTGGGGCTGGACGTAGGCGTACTCCGCCCCGAACAGCTCACGGGCGTGCTCGGCGGCGATCGTCTCGACGGTGTCGACGTTCTGGCAGCCGGCGTAGAAGCGGTGGCCGACCGTGCCCTCGGCGTACTTGTCGCTGAACCAGGTGCCCATCGTCAGCAGGACTGCGGGCGAGGCGTAGTTCTCGCTCGCGATCAGCTTGAGCGAGCTGCGCTGGTCGGCCAGCTCCTTGCGCGTCGCCTCGGCGATGCGGGGCTCCACCGAGGCGATGACCTCGAGGGCTTGGGAGTAGGCGCTGCTGGTGAGGGAGGTGAGGTCGGCCATGGGCCAGAGCCTACTGGCGAGCGTCCGACCCCCTCCACGAGCGGTGCCGCGCACTGGACCAGTGGGCGAGCCCGGGTGTGACCTACGCCGCACCACCGCGGGGGCCAGGCGGGATTCCAGGAATCGACGTCTCGCATCTTGGATGCAGGGTCCACATCATGGGATTTGAGGTTGTGAGAGCGGCGTCCGAACCGTGAGACTCCTTGACATGATCAGCGCCGAGACGCACGCCTACCTCGTGGTACGTCGCCACGTGGACTTCGGGCGTACGCGCAGCGCGATGTGTTGGCCTCGCTGAACCACGTCGCCCCCGACCAGCTTGCCGCGCCGCACACCGCGCGAAGCCCCCAGCGAAGGACACGTCCCCCTCATGCCCGATCTGCGATTCCCGTCCCAGCCCCCGGCCAACACCGAGATCCCGCGCCCTAAGCGCGCGGAGGGTCAGTGGTCGCTCGGCTACAGCGAGCCGCTGAACAAGAACGAGCAGTCCAAGAAGGACGACGACCCGCTCAACGTCCGGGCGCGCATCATCAACATCTACTCCAAGCGCGGCTTCGCCTCGATCGACCCCGCCGACCTGCGCGGGCGTTTCCGCTGGATGGGCCTCTACACCCAGCGCGCCCCGGGCTTCGACGGTGGCAAGACCGCGATGCTCGCGGAGGAGGAGCTCGACGACGATTTCTTCATGCTCCGCGTCCGCTCCGACGGTCGGCTCCTCTCCGCCGACGCCGTGCGCACCCTGGGTCGGATCGGTGTCGACTTCGCCCGTGACACCGCCGACGTCACCGACCGCGAGAACATCCAGTACCACTGGATCCGCGTCGAGGACGTCCCGGAGATCTGGGACCGCCTCGACGCCGCCGGGCTGAGCAGCGTCGAAGCGTGCGGCGACTCACCGCGCCCCTTCCTCGGCTCCCCCGTTGCCGGCGTGGCCGAGGATGAGATCATCGACGGCACCCCGGCGCTCGAGGAGATCTTCGAGCGCTACATCGGCGACCCGGCCTTCTCCAACTTGCCGCGCAAGTTCAAGACCGCGGTCACGGGTCACCCCGCGCACGACGTCGCCCCCGAGGTCAACGACGTCTCCTTCGTCGGCACCGTGCACCCCGAGCACGGCCCCGGCTTCGACTGCTGGGTCGGCGGCGGTCTGTCGACGAACCCGATGCTCGCGGCCAAGATGGGAGTCTGGATCCCGCTGGACGAGGTCGCCGACGTCTGGGCTGCCGTGGCCTCGGTGTTCCGCGACTACGGCTACCGTCGGCTGCGCTCGCGGGCGCGCCTGAAGTTCCTCGTCTCCGACTGGGGCGTCGAGAAGTTCCGCGAGGTCGTGGAGAAGGAGTACCTCGGGCGCGAGCTCGTCTCCTGCGACTCACCGCCCTCCCCCGTCGGTCACCGCGACCACATCGGCGTGCACCCCCAGAAGGACGGCAAGTCCTACATCGGCATCGCCCCGACCGCGGGCCGCGTCTCCGGCACCCTGCTGGTCCAGCTCGCCGACCTGATCGAGGAGTACGGCGTCGCGGGCGCCCGCCTGACGCCTTACCAGAAGATCGTGCTGATCGGCGTGGACCAGGACAAGGTCGAGCCGCTCGTGGCCCGGCTGGACGAGATCGGCCTGTCGGCCCGCCCGTCGCAGTGGCGCCGCAACACGATGGCCTGCACCGGCATCGAGTTCTGCAAGCTGGCGATCGTCGACACCAAGGAGCGCGCCCGCGCGCTGGTCGGTGAGCTCGAGAAGCGCTTCCCCGACCTCGACACCCCCATCACGATCAACGTCAACGGCTGCCCCAACGCCTGTGCCCGCACCCAGCTCGCCGACATCGGCCTCAAGGGTCAGCTGGTCATGCAGGACGGCGAGCAGGTCGAGGGCTTCCAGGTGCACCTCGGTGGAGCGACCGGCCTCGACGCCAACTTCGGCCGCAAGCTGCGCGCCCACAAGGTCACCAGCGCCGGGCTGGACGACTACGTCACCACCGTCGTCACCAACTACCTCACCGAGCGCACCGAGGGCGAGCGCTTCGCGACCTGGGTCGCCCGCGCCGACGAGGAATTGCTGCGGGGCGACAAGGTGTTGAGCCAGGCATGAGCAACGAGCGCGCTGTGCCCTTCCACTGCCCCTACTGCGCAGACGACGACCTGTGGCCCCACGAGGCGACGGACCCGTCGGTCAAGGGCGCGTGGGAGTGCCGGTCGTGCCAGCGCGCCTTCACCGTGACGATGCTCGGGATGCTGCGACGGGAGGTCAAGGCATGACGACCGCGACCACGGCAGCCGCGCGCGCCCACCGCGGGATCGAGACCGCCGGCCGCTCCCCCGAGGAGCTGCGCGAGCTGGTGTCCCACTGGGGCGCCGAGCTCGAGCTGGCTCCGGCCGAGGACATCATCGAGTGGGCTGCCGCCACCTTCGGGGACCGCTTCGCCATCACCTCCTCGATGGGTGACGCCGTGCTCGCGCACCTGGCTGCCAAGGTCGTGCCGGGCGTCGACGTGGTCTTCCTCGACACCGGCTACCACTTCGTCGAGACCATCGGCACCCGTGACGCCGTCGGGGCCACGCTGGACGTGAACCTCCTGACGATCACCCCGGTCCAGTCGGTCCCCGAGCAGGACGCTGCCTACGGCAAGGACCTCTACAAGACCGACCCCGACCTGTGCTGCAAGCTGCGCAAGGTGCAGCCGCTCGCCGAGTCGCTGTCCCACTACGACGCCTGGGCCACCGGCCTGCGGCGCGCGGAGACCCACAACCGCGTGATCGCTCCGGTCATCGGCTGGGATGCGAAGAAGGGCAAGGTCAAGGTCTCGCCGCTGGCGCGCTGGAGCGACGAGCAGGTCGATCAGTACGTCGCCGAGAACGGCGTCCTGGTCAACCCGCTGGTCTACGACGGCTACCCGTCGATCGGCTGCGCACCGTGCACCCGTCGTGTCGCTCCCGGTGAGGACCCCCGCAGCGGGCGCTGGGCCGGCACCACCAAGACCGAGTGCGGGATCCACTCATGAACGCTCCCCGATCCCACGTCGCACCCCATTCCGACACCGTCGTCGGCTCACATGCACCTGTCGTTCACGAGAGGAGGCCGCGCTGATGGCTGCTCCTGCACTGGTGGCTCTGGCTCACGGAAGTCGTGACCCGCGGTCGGCCAAGACCATCACCGCCCTCGTCCAGGAGGTCAAGGCCATGCGGCCCGACCTGCGCGTCGAGAGGGCGTACCTGGACCGGTCCAGGCCGGATTTCCAGAAGGTCGTCGACCGTCTGGTGAAGGCCGGCTACGACGAGATCGTCGTCGTGCCACTGCACCTGACCGACGTCCTACAGACCGGTGCCGACGTGGCCGTCGCCGTGTCGTCCGCGACCGAGCGTCACCCGGGGCTGCAGGTGCGGGTCACCGCGATCCTGGGCCTGGAGGCGTGTTTCCTGGAGGTGCTCGACGAGCGACTGCGCGAGGCGCTGCGCACCTCCCGCGTGCGTGAGCTCGATGCCCTGGTGCTCGCAGCCGCGGGATCGACCGACCCGCTGGCCAACCAGGCCGTCGCACGCCTCGCCCGCCTGTGGGGCACCCACCACAAGTTGCCGGTCACCGCGGCCTACGCCTCCAGCGCGCCCCCGGCCACCGGCGAGGCCGTTCGCGCCTTCCGCGCCGAGGGTCGCCGCCACATCGCGGTCGCCTCGCTCTTCCTCTCCCCCGGCTTCCTCGCCGACCGAGCCGCCGAGCTCGCCGTCGAAGCCGGCGCGGTGGCGGTCTCCGCCCCACTCGGCGCGCACCCGGAGGTGGCCCGCACGATCCTGGCGCGCTACGCCGTCGGCGCCGTGGAGCTCGTGCCCGTCTGATCCATCGCCGAGTCGGCGCAATGTCGCACCTCAGCGGTGCAACATTGCGGCTCTTGTGACTTATCCGTGGGTCGGTGAGCGCGGCTGAAAGGCCGAACGCCGTTCCCTGTCTAGGTTTCTGGCTTGTCAAGA
>NZ_FOQG01000026.1 GCF_900113685.1 Nocardioides psychrotolerans | reverse complement strand
CCGCAGCCACGCCCGAGACACGACCCGCGTCGCGGGCCGTCACATGGGCAGCGACGGTGTGATGCGAGCATCCCGCGAGCTCGGCGGCGTCACGAAACGACCCGGTCAGATCGTAGGCTTCCAAGATTTCCATGATTTCCTCTGCAGACTTCAAGTAGTCCCTCCTCAGGGAGCGATCAGCGGCTTCAGCACTGCTGAGCGCACCTGAGGAGGGGCCTCAACCGCGGGACGCGGTGAGGCAGACGACGTCGTGTCGGGCAGATCTCATGGCCGCCACCGGGCACTTCTCATGTCCGCCAGCGGGCAGTTTCATGGCCGTCTCCGGGCAGTTTCTCGTGGCCGCTGTCAGCCCGCCTGTGTGCAGAAGGTATTTGGCGCTGCTGACAATGCGGGTCAGGGACAGCGGACCCTCGCGAGCTGAACAATCCCCATCGTCTTCGCGGGCTCCTTGTTGAGCGCCACGCTGGTTGAGGATGACGGCGTCATGTTCGGTGATGACGAACGGGCCGTGTGCGTCATCCACGGTGACGAGGATGGGCGACACGGGCCACCGGACTTCGTCGTTGGTGGCCATGGTGTCGCCTGGATGAGGGCGTGCATGTGGCAGGCGAATTCATCGACGAGATCGATGAGCTCGAGGTTGAACATCGCGACTTCGCGACTGTGGTCGCTGGCCTGGATGCCGACTCCGCGCACTTCGAGGCACAGATGAGAAAGCTTCTGGACGACCTGGCTGTCCACGTCGAACGCGAAGACCCCGGGATCTTCCCGGTCTCCGTGGTCACCCTGGGAGCGAGCGGTTGGGACACGGTCGACCGGGCTCACGCCGAGTCGCCGAGCTTCCTGCTCGATGCCTCGGAAGAAGCGCAGCCACCCCAGTAGGAGGGGAGCACATGCAGAAGAAATCACTGACCGCGCTGGTTCGGCACCACCTGGAGATTGCCAGGACGGCATCGAGCCGTCGAAGTTCCCACACGTTGTACGGGGGCACGAGCACGTGCTGCGCCAGACCCTGATCGCACTCCGGGCAGGAAGCAACCTCGACGAGTACCAGAGTCCGGGCGAGGCCACGCTCCAGGTGCTGCACGGCCTTGTGACCCTCGTGGCGGGGGAGAGCCGGTGGAGCGGATCTCCGGGAGACCTCATTGCCATCCCCGACTCGCGGCATTCACTCGAGGCCGTCGAGGACTCGGTCGTACTACTGACAGTCGGCGTGGCCACAAGCTGAGGTTCGCGAACCACCGAGATCCCCAGCCGCGGCCCGGCTCAGCCGAGGAAGATGCTGGTGAGCTTGCGTCCGGGACGTTCGAGATGCGTCCCGTTCTCCTCCGCGACGAACTCCCGCATCAGGTCGATCGCCGCGAGGATCTTCGGGCTGCGCAGGGAGTAGTAGACGGTGGTTCCGGCGCGTCGGGTCGTCACGATTCCCCGCTCCCGGAGGACGGCGAGGTGCTGGCTGGCGTTGGACTGACTGACTCCGAGGGTCTCGGCGATCTCTCCGACGCTGAGCTCCCCGTCGCGGAGCACGCTGATGATCAACAGCCGCTTCGGGTCGGAGATGGCCTTGCAGACACGTTCATGCAGCTCACGCAGCTCTGCTTCCAGTGCTTCGTTCACGGTCACCTCCTCGGCGATGGGACAAGCGGGGCGCGGCTGCGCCTCAGGGTGCAAGGCTAGCCCTGCACGAGGATGAGCCCGATCGATGCCACCGCCAACAGGGACACGGTGAGCGCCAGGAGCAGCAGGAGGCGGGGGCTGGAAAAGGCCGCTCCGGTCCCGATCCGGGACGTGGTGCGCTCGTAGCGAAGCTCGCTGAGCACCAGGAGCGTCGTCGCCATCGCGAGACCCAACGTGCCGGGCAGGGCCTGGAGGAGCTTGCCTCCCGTCTCGTGGAGCAGCAGGGCCGAGATGCCACCGACACCGAGGGCGGTGCGCTGCCAGGCCATCGCCGTGCGTTCGGCCTGCAGGCCGGCATCGTGGTGCGGCACGTCGCGGTCGCTGATCCGCGGCCGCCGGGGCAACATGCTCAGTCGACCAGATCAGCGATGACGAGGGTGAGCGCCGCGAGCGAGGCGAGGACCAGGGACCACGCGACGAGGCGAGGGACGAAGGACGCGGGCAGCTGGAGCCCGAGCCGCATCGCGCGCTCGTTGCGTTGCCAGTCGCGGTAGGACATCCACGACAGGAAGCCCCCCAGGCCGATCAGCAGGAACCCGAGCGCGTGCCGCATCAGGGTCAGACCCGGCACGAAGCGGATCACCGCGACTCCGGCGGCCGTCAGGGCCAGGGCCGTGCGGACCCAGGCCAGGAAGGTCCGCTCGTTGGCCAGCGTGAAGCGATAGTCCGGGTGCACGTCGACGACGTCGGGAGCGTCCGCCGGCTGAGGTGCCCCGGACGCGGAGTCAGATGACATGGGCGACCTCTCGCTTCCTCGGTTCGGTCACGTCAGGGAGGTAGACGCCGCGCACTGGTTGCGCCCGACGTCGAGCACCATCAACTCGTCCTCGGGCGGGTCGAGCTGGCCGGCGTTCACCCTGCGGATGGTGTCATAGCTCTCGGGTGCGGCCGGGAGTGACAACACGATCTCCTCGACGAAGCGCTCGATGGCTCGCTCGTTGAGCAGGGTGGCCTCGAAGACGTGACGCAGCGTCGTCGTCACGGCGCCGGCCTCGTTGAACTCCTCCGGGCTCGACCAGTGCGCGGGTGCGATGACCGTCCCCGGGTCCAGCGGCTCGAGCCGGTCGTGGACGCTGCGGAACAACGAGCGGGCCAGGTCCTCGGCCTGCCCGGTCAGGTCCGGACGGCCCAGGCCACGCACGAAAATGGTGTCCCCGACCAGCAGGAGTCGTCCGCCGACCAGGAGGGCAGTGGTCCCGGGGGTGTGCCCGGGAAGGTGCATCGTCATGGCGTGTACGACGGTGTCCGCGCCCAGGCTCAGCGCCTCGCCGTCCTCGAGGGGGCGGTTGGGGAAGGGGATCTCCTCCGGGCTGTCCTGCGGGGGGAGGTGGTACTCGACCCCCAGCTCGGCCGCGAGCGTCGGTCCGCCGCTGATGTGGTCGGCGTGGACATGGGTGTCGATCACGTGCGTCACCCGCATCCCGTGTGCCTCGGCGAGCTCGAGGTACGGCGCGTGGTTGCGCGCCGGGTCGACCACGATGCAGTTCTCGCCGGGCACGCCGATGACGTAGCTGAGACAGCCCTTGGCGGGCCGCTGCAGCTGCCAGGCGCGAGCCGGCTCGGGAAGGATGTCGAGCGCCACCGGGACGAGCAGCTGCGCCCAGGCGTCCATGCCGCCGGCCAGGGACCGG
Organism: Nocardioides psychrotolerans; assembly: GCF_900113685.1. Lineage (GTDB taxonomy): Bacteria > Actinomycetota > Actinomycetes > Propionibacteriales > Nocardioidaceae > Nocardioides > Nocardioides psychrotolerans. Next base: position 36,465 of record NZ_FOQG01000026.1, on the reverse strand, counting down.
GTCTCCTTGCCGAGGGCGATGAACTCCTGGACCACGTACGCCGAGCCGTTGCCCTGCCCGCACACCACCACCGCGCCGTCCAGGGTGTCCGCGGCGTACGCCTCGGGTTCGTCCAGCACCTCGTAGACGGGTTCGTGACGGGTGCTGACCGGTCGGCGACCTTCGATCCTCTGCGCCTCGAACTCGTCGCTGTTCCGGACATCGAGGATCTCCGGTACGGCGCCGCGGGCGAGCTCGTCGAAGAGCTCGCGGGGAGAGATGGTCCAGGCTTCCATGTGGTTCTGCCTTCCTGTGCGGTGATCCCACGGACGTCAGCTGGCCCCGTCGGGGGTCAATGTCCGTACAACTCGCCGCGTCAAAGGGTTGTTGTATGCGGCACTGCGAATGTAATGTGACGCGCACCACAGCGCAATCCCCTCGTAGCTTGCCGGAGGCAACTGCCATGACCGATGCGGTACCGGAAGACGAAGCCCCGAAGAGCATGACGATCGTCGCCTGGAGCGGTGACCTCGACAAGATCTGGCCCACCCTGATCCTCGGTTCCACGGGTGCGGCGTACGGCATGAAGACCACGATCTTCTTCACCTTCTGGGGACTGTTCCCGCTGGTGCGCGACGACGTGCGGATCACCGGTACCAACGCGATGACCAAGGCGCTCGCCGGGATGAACCCTCCCGGCGTCAGCAACATGAAGCTCTCCAAGCTCCACATGGGCGGCGCCGGCGCCTGGATGATGAAGAAGCTGGCGCGCGACAACAAGGTGGCCAGCCCCAAGGAGCTGCTCGAGATGTGCACGGAGCTCGGGGTGAACCTCTGGCCGTGCGAGATGACGATGGAGCTGATGGGCCTTCGTCGCGACCAGCTCATCGAGGGCGCGGGTGACCCGGTGGGCGCCGCTTCCGCGCTCTCCGAGATGAGCCGGTCCCAGATCAACCTGTTCATCTGACCCCTACCCGGCCTCAGGGCCCGGATTCGAACGGAGCAGTCCCATGGACCAGCAATTCGACGCAACCGCGGACGCGAAGGGCCAGAAGTGCCCGATGCCGGTCCTGCTGGCCTCACGTCAGCTGAAGACCCTGCGCCCGGGTCAGGTACTCCTGGTCGAGGCGACGGACGGCGGATCGAAGAGTGACATCCCGTCCTGGGCCAAGGACACGGGCAACGAGCTGCTGGACAGCTCGGTCGAGGACGGCATCTACCGCTACCTCATCCGGAAGAGCTGACGCATGCAGCTCGGCTTCGCGATCGACCAGCGCACCTGCATCGGGTGCCACGCCTGCACTGTGGCCTGCAAGACCGAGCACGAGATCCCGGTCGGGCAGTTCCGCACCTGGGTCAAGTACGTCGACAGCGGTGAGTTCCCGGACAGCACGCGCTCCTTCGGCGTCATGCGGTGCAACCACTGCACCGATGCGCCCTGCGTGAAGATCTGCCCGACCGAGTCGCTGTTCAAGCGCGAGGATGGCATCGTCGACTTCGACCAGGAGAAGTGCATCGGCTGCAAGAGCTGTATGCAGGCCTGTCCGTACGACGCGATCTACATCGACAAGGACACCAGCACTGCTGCCAAGTGCAACATGTGTGCCCACCGCATCGACGAGGACCTCGAGCCCGCCTGTGTCGTGGTCTGCCCGACCCACTCGATCTGGGTAGGTGACCTGGAGGACCCGACCAGCGGGATCGCCCGCCTGGTCAAGGAACAGGCCACCACGGTCCGTGCGCCCGAGCAGAACACCGGGCCGAACGTCTTCTACCTCGGCGCCGACCGGGCGGTGCTCGACCCGCTCGCAGCACCGGTCGAGGACACCTACATCTGGGCCAAGCCCGACGCCCAGCGCCTCGCGAACGCCGGTGACCTGCCGAGGGACCCGGCGAGCAACGCCCACACGACCCTCAACACGGCCCACCCCCGTCCCTGGGGATGGAAGGTCACGACGTACCTGTGGACCAAGGGCGTCGGAGCCGGGGCGCTCGCCCTGGCCGGCCTCGCGCACATCCTCGGGATTGAGCTGGGCCCGGTGGGCGACTACGTCGCGCCGCTGCTGGGTCTCTTCGGCGCCGCCACGACCGGCGGGCTGCTGGTCTGGGACCTCAAGCGTCCCGAGCGCTTCCTCTTCATCTTCCTGAAGTCCAACTGGACCTCCTGGCTCGTGCTCGGCGCCTACGCGCTCACCGTCTTCTCCGGCGGCGCCGTGCTGTGGCTGCTGGCCGCGATGCTCGACCTCGGCTGGGCCATAACCGTGCTGGCCTGGCTGTCGATCCCGGCGAGCGCGATGATGGCGGGCTACACCGCCTTCCTCTTCGGCCAGGCCGAGGGCCGCGACCTGTGGCAGTCCCGTCTGCTGTTCTGGCACCTGCTCGTCCAGGCCGTGATGGTCGGCAGCGGGGCCCTGGCCCTGGCCGGACTCTTCGTGGACCTGTCCGACTCCGCCTGGACGCTCCTCGCGGCGTCCTTCGTGATCGGAGCCGTCCTGCACCTGGCGATGCTCGCTGTCGAGTACGGCGGCAAGCACGCCAGCCAGCAGGCCGCGGTGGCCGCCCGCATCATCAGCTCCGGTCGCTACGCACGCACCTTCTGGCTCGGCGGCGTACTTCCCGTCGTGCTGGCCGTCGTGCTCGGCGCCCTGGCCTGGGGCGGCGCCCCCGTCGTCCTGCTGGCGCTGGCCGGGCTCCTCGTCCAGCCGGCCCTCCTGGCCTACGAGAGCGTCTTCGTCCGAGCCGGCCAGGACGTGCCCCTGTCGTGATCACCACACCGGAACAGCCCGTCAGTTCACCCTGCCTCGAAGGGACTTGTCATGACGCTTGAGTCGGAGCGTGAGATCACCCCCCTGGTGCTGCCGGGGGAGCGCACCCACGAACGCCTGCGCAACTTCCCCCCGGTCGCCGACTGGGACCACCACGTGGAGTACGACGCCAAGGCGCACCCGCGCAAGGTGCCCCACGAGTACATGCTCGTCCCGACGACCTGCTTCAACTGCGAGTCGGCCTGCGGTCTGCTCGCCTATGTCGACAAGTCGGACATGTCGATCAAGAAGCTCGAGGGCAACCCCGCCCACCCGGGATCTCGCGGGCGCAACTGCGCCAAGGGCCCGGCGACGATCAACCAGATCAACGACCCCGAGCGGATCCTCTACCCGCTGCGTCGCTCCGGAAAGCGCGGCGGCGGCGACTGGGAGCGGGTCAGCTGGGACGACGCCCTCGACGACATCGCCGGCAAGATCCGCGCGGCCATCGTCGAGGACCGCAAGGACGAGGTCGTCTACCACGTGGGCCGGCCGGGCGAGGACGGCTTCGCCGAGCGCTTCCTGCTCGCCTGGGGCGTGGACGGCCACAACAGCCACACCAACATCTGCTCGGCCGGCGCCCGGCTCGGCTACTCGCTGTGGGGAGGCTACGACCGCCCCTCGCCCGACTACGCCAACGCCAAGGTCATCCTGCTGATCTCGAGCCACCTGGAGGCGGGGCACTACTTCAACCCCCACGCCCAGCGCATCATGGAGGGCAAGATGTCCGGGGGCGCCAAGCTCGTGGTCCTCGACCCGCGCCTGTCCAACACCGCCTCCCACGCCGATCTGTGGATGGCTCCCTGGCCCGGCAGCGAGGCCGCCATCCTGCTGGCCGTGGCGTCGTACCTCTTGCGCACCGACCAGGTCGACCGGGCCTTCATCAAGCGGTGGGTCAACTGGTCGACCTACATGGAGCACCTGCACCCCGAGGCCCCGGTCGGCGACTTCGACGCCTTCATGGACCTGCTGACCGAGGACTACGCCCAGTACACCTTCGCCTACGCCGCGAAGGAGGCCCAGATGCCCGAGGAGCAGATCGAGGAGCTGGCCCACATCGTGGCGACCGCCGGCAGCGCCCTGTCCGCCCACGTGTGGCGAGCAGCGACCGCCGGCAACCTCGGCGGCTGGCAGGTCTCGCGTGCCCTGTTCTTCCTCAACGTTCTCACCGGCAGCGTCGGCACCAAGGGCGGCACCAGCCCCAACGGCTGGGACAAGATCATCGCCCACGGTCCGAACGTCCCCGGCGGTCACGAGTCGTGGAACGAGCTGCTCTGGCCGGCCGAGTTCCCGATGTCGACCAACGAGATGTCCATCCTGCTGCCGCACCTGCTCCAGGACGGCCGCGGCAAGCTGGCCATGTACTTCTCGCGCGTCTACAACCCGGTCTGGACGAACCCCGACGGGTTCAGCTGGCTCGAGGCGCTGACCGACGAGGCCCTGGTCGACTGCCACGTCGCGCTGACGCCCACCTGGTCGGAGACCGCGACGTTCGCCGACTACGTCCTGCCGATGGGGCACAGCACCGAGCGGCACGACACCCAGTCCTACGAGCAGTACGCCGGCAAGTGGCTCGGCTTCCGGCAGCCCGTGACGCGGGTGGCCATGGAGCGGATGGGTCGCATCGTCTCGGACTCGCGCGAGTCCAACCCGGGCGAGGTCTGGGAGGAGAACGAGTTCTGGTTCGAGCTCTCCTGGCGGATCGACCCGGACGGGGCGCTCGGCATCCGCAAGTACTTCGAGTCGCCGTACCGCCCGGGCGAGAAGGTCACGGTGGACGAGTACTACCGCTGGGTCTTCGAGAACAGCGTGCCCGGACTGCCTGAGGCCGCTGCCGAGCAGGGCCTCACCCCGCTGGCCTACATGCGCAGGTACGGCGCGTTCGAGGTCTCCAAGGACACCTACCGTGTCGACGAGCGCGTGCTGAGCGATGCCGAGGTCGAGGGCGCCACGGCGGACGCCCGGGGGGTCCTGCGCAAGCCGGTCACCCTGGACTCGACGCCGCCGCTCGTCGGGGAGGCCGGCTCCGTGGGCCTCGTCCACGAGGACGGCTCCCGCACCCAGGGCTGGCTGACGCCCTCGCGCAAGCTCGAGCTCTTCAGCGACACCATGGTCGACTTCGGGTGGCCGGAGTACGCCGCTCCCGGCTACATCGAGTCCCACGTCAGCCACCGCTCCATCGACGAGGACAACAGCGAGATGGTCCTGGTGCCGACGTTCCGCATCCCGACCCTGATCCACACCAGGAGCGGCAACGCGAAGTACCTCAACGAGCTGAGCAACACCCACCCGATGTGGATGAACACCCAGGACGCGGCCCGGTTCGGCTTTGCTACCGGCGACCTGGTGCGCGTCAACACCGAGATCGGCTACTTCGTGGCCCGTGCCTGGGCCACCGAGGCCATCCGCCCCGGCGTCCTCGGGCTCTCGCACCACATGGGCCGCTGGCGGACCTCCGAGCACGCCGGATCGCGCTGGGCGATGGGGCTGGTCGACCTCACGAAGAGCGACGACGGTGTCTGGAAGCTGCGATACAAGGAGGGGATCAAGCCGTTCAAGAGCGACGACCCCGACAGCGAGCGCATCGACTGGGAGGACCCGGGCGTGCACCAGAACCTCGCGTTCGCGGTGCACCCGGACCCGTTGTCGGGCATGCACTGCTGGCACCAGAAGGTGCGGCTCGAGAAGGCGCGCGAGGAGGACCAGTACGGCGACGTCGTCGTGGACACCAAGCTGTCCCGCGAGATCTACCGTGCGTGGATGGACACGACCAGGCCGGGACCCAGCGCCTCGGGGCTGCGCCGACCGGAGTTCATGATGCGGCCGGTCAAGCCGACCAGACGGGCCTTCCGCGTCGACGGCGGACGTTCCGAAGAAGCGGGGGCCGGCGCATGAGCATCCTCTCCCGCAACCGCACCGGGCCCTCGGTCGACCTGGACGAGGTCCACGCGGCCCTGGCCCGGGTCGAGGACCCCGAGCTCAAGATGCCGCTCGCCGACGCCGGCATGGTCGGCGACGTCGAGCTCGGTCGCAACGGGCTGGTCCGGATCACCGTGCGCCTGACCACCTCCTCGTGTCCGATGAAGGACCGGCTGGTCTCGGACGTCACCGGGGCCGTGAGCAGCGTCGCCGGGGTGACCCGGGTCGAGGTGACCCTGGGAACGATGGGCGAGAGCGAGCGCATGCAGCTGGCCGGGAAGCTCCGCGGCGGCCGGGTCGAGGGGACCCACCAGTTCGGCGAGGGCTCGTCGACCAACGTCTACGCCGTTGCCAGCGGCAAGGGTGGGGTCGGCAAGTCGTCGGTCACCGCGAACCTCGCCGTTGCGCTGGCCCAGCAGGGCCAGCGGGTCGGCGTGCTGGACGCGGACGTGTGGGGATACTCGATCCCGCAGCTCTTCGGCGTACGACGCTCACCGGTCGCGCTCAAGGGGCTGATGATGCCCGTCGAGGCCCACGGGGTCTCCCTGATGTCGGTGGGCTTCTTCGTCGAGGAGGAGGAGCCGGTTGTCTGGCGCGGGCCGATGCTGCACAAGGCGCTCGAGCAGTTCATGACCGACGTGCACTGGGGGGAGCTCGACACCCTGCTGCTCGACCTGCCGCCCGGCACGGGTGACGTCACCATGACGCTGCTCGACCTGATCCCCGATGCCCAGCTGCTCGCCGTGACCACCCCCCAGCAGGCCGCCCAGACGGTGGCGGCCCGGGTGGGGCGGATGGCGCGGGACACGCGGATGCCGATCGCGGGAGTCGTGGAGAACATGTCGACCCTGGTCTGCCCCGCGTGCGCCGAACAGACCCCGATCTTCGGGGAGGGCGGGGGCGCCCGGCTGGCGGCGACCATCGATGCGCCGCTGCTCGGGCAGATCCCGCTCGACCTGCCCCTGCGGACGTCGGGAGACGCCGGGGTGCCGGCGATGGTCGCGGCCCCCACGGCCGCCTCGGTCATGGAGATCCGCCGGATCGCCGGCGAGCTGCCCGTCGTCCGACGGAGCCTGGTGGGACGCCCGTTGGCGTTGTCGGTGATCTGACCGGGTCAGGACCCTGACCTGGTCAGTCCGAGCTCGACCGCCTTCTCGAACGCGTCGTCGATGAGCACCACGTCGTGGCCCTCCCGGGCCAGCAGGCTGGCGCAGATCGAGGCGCGGTAGCCGCTGAGGCAGTGCACCCAGAGCGTCTCGCGGGGAACCTCGTCGAGGCGGTCGAGCAGTTCGTGGATGGGGATGTGGCTCGACCCGGGGATCGCCTCGGCGGCGCGCTCGTCGTCGCGGCGTACGTCGAGCACGGTGGGGGAGCCGCCCGGTGCGGCCTGCGCCTTCCTGAGCTCCTCGAAGGTGACCACCGGGTAGTCGGCCAGCTCGCCGGCCGGGACCAGCGAGCCCACCTCGCCCGCTGCCGCGCCCGCGGGGCGCTCGATGCCGATGCGCACCATCTCTCGCTGGGCCGCGGAGACCTGGTCTGCCGTCTCGCCGATCAGCGTCACGTGGGTGCCCCAGGGCATCAGCCAGCCCAGGTAGGTGGCGAACTGGCCTTCGAGGTCGATGCCGATGCTGCCGCACAGGTGCCCGGTCGCGTAGACCTTGCGGGCGCGCAGGTCCACGACCCACTCGCCGGCCTCCACCCTGCGGCGCAATTCATCCGCATCAACGCTTTCGGGCGGGCTCAGGTCGATCGGGCCGGGGCCCTGCGCGTTGCGCGGTGCCATGTGGGCGTAGTAGGCGGGGTAGGCGGTGAGGTTCGCCACGAGCTTCGCCACGAACGTGTCCTCGTCGTCCTCGGTCAGGGCGTCGTTGCGCTGGTGCTCCTCTCCGATCGTCGAGGAGTCGCCACCGGCTGCCGATCCGGACGAGCAGAAGCTCCCGAAGCCGTGGGTCGGGTAGACGCCGGTGTCCGCGGGGAGGAGGGAGACCAGCTTGCGGGCGGAACGGAACTGCGCCCTGGTCAGCTCGTCGGTGTGCTCGTCCCCGAGCAGGTCGGTGCGACCCACGCTGCCGTAGAGCAGCGAGCCGCCGGTGAACACCGCCCTGTCGTCGGTGTGGTCCCGGTGCGAGACGGCGTACGAGACGTGGGTGTGGGTGTGACCCGGAGTCGAGATCACCCGGATCTCGAGCGCGCCGTAGGCAATCACATCGCCGTCGGACACGGGTCGACGATCGAAGGCGACCTCGTCGTCGGCACACACGAGATAGTCGGCACCGCTCTGGCGGGCGAGCTCGAGACCACCGGTCACGTAGTCGTTGTGGACGTGGGTCTCCGCGACCGCCGACACGGTGAGGCCGTGCTCTTCGAGGATGGCCTGGACCCGGTCGATGTCGCGCTGGGGGTCGATGACCACCGCGGTGCTGCCGTCATGCACGACGTAGCTGCGGTCCCCGAGCTCGCTGGTGTCAATGACCTCGACCTGCAGCATGGGCGTACCCGACCCTTCTCAGATGACCGGACATTTCAGTCACCGTAGGACGTCGTTCCGGCCAGGACAAGGGTCTCGACCGGGCGGACCCGCCGATCACCTGCCCCGTCCGTGCCGACGGTGGCACACTCGGGGGGTGGCCTTCTCTACGTCTCGCTTCGCTGACTCGACCCCCGCCGGCGTGGTCGGGGTGGCTGGTCGCTATCCGGTCGACTCGCCGCAGGTGCTGCCGCTGACCCTGGCCGGTCGCCCCCTGCTGACTCCCGGACCGCTGCGGATCTACACCTGCGGCATCACGCCGTACGACGTCACGCACGTGGGGCACGCCTCCACGTTCGTCTGGGCCGATCTGATCGCCTCGCTGGCCCACGTCATCGGGGTCGACGCGCTGACCTGTCGCAACGTGACCGATGTGGATGACGTGCTGACGGCCGCGGCGCGGTCCCGGGGCACGCACTACGACGACTTGGCGCTGATGCAGGAGTTCCAGTTCGATCGCGACATGCGCGCCCTCTCGGCGGCGCCGCCGGACCTGACCCCGCACGCACGAGGGTTCATCGGGCCGGTGCAGCGGCTGGCCGCAGCACTGCTCAACGCTGGAGCGGCCTACGAGCGCGATGGCTACGTCTTCTTCCGCGGCGACCACGTCCCCGCCGCCGCAGGGTTGTCCGAAGCGGCCGCCCTCGAGGCCTCGCACGCGTTCGGGGACCAGGACGACGTCCCGGGCCGCGACTCTCCGTTCGACGTTGCCGTGTGGCGTCCGTCGCGGGAGGAGGACCCCGCGTGGCCGAGTCCCTGGGGGTGGGGCAGACCTGGCTGGCACGCGGAGTGCTCGGCCATGGCGATGGCCTGTCTCGGGAACTCCGTCGACGTCCTGGTCGGCGGCGCCGACCTGACCTTCCCGCACCACGCCTACCAGGCGGCGATGGTCGAGGCGGCCACCGGCGTCACCCCCTTCGCCCGGGCCGTGGTGCACGTCGGCGAGGTGCAGCTGGCCGGGGAGAAGATGGCCAAGTCGACCGGAAACCTGGTCCTGATCGGTGAGGTGCTCCAGCGCCACCATGCGCCGGCGGTCCGGCTGGCGCTGCTCAACCGCCCCTGGGACCAGCCGTGGGAGTGTGCGAACACCGAGTTCGAGAAGGCCGCAGCGGTGCTCGAGGAGCTGCACGCGGCTGCGGGCCGCTCCGGCGGCGGCGGCGGCGGCGGAGCGAACGACGAGGTGCTCCGCCTGCTGCTCACCGAGCTCAACGTCCCCGACGCCGTCCAGCTCGCCCTGTCCGAGGGCGGTGTCACTGCCCGGTTCCTCATCGACGCCCTGAAGCTCCGGGAACCGCTGCCATGAGGAAACTCGTGGGCCCGCGATGACCGGTCCCCGCCGACGTACCGACGTCCCGGGGCCTCGAGCGGTAGACCGGGAGCTGGCCGCGCCGCTGTGGGAACAGGTGCGCGCCGACCTGACGCGCCGGGTTCAGGGCGGTGAGTTCAGCGACTCGTTCCCGGGCGAGTTCGCCCTCGTCGACGAGTACTCCGTGAGCCGGCACACGGTGCGCGAGGCCCTGCGAGGCCTCCGGGAGACGGGTGTCGTGTCGGGGGAGCGGGGGCGCACCTCGCGCTTGACCGGACCGGCCGAGATCGACCAGGAGATGGGCACGCTCTACAGCCTGTTCTCGGCGGTGAGCGCGGCCGGACAGAGCCAGCGCAGCATCGTCCGGCTGCGCGACATCCGTGCGGACGCGGTAGTGGCCGAGAAGCTGTCCCTCGAGGCGTCGACACCGTTGTTCTACCTGGAGCGGCTGCGCCTCGCGAGCGATCGGCCCCTGGCCCTCGACCGTGTGTGGATGCCGGCCGAGGCGGCCTCTCCGTTGCTCGAGGTCGACTTCACCGAGACCGCGTTGTACGAACAGCTGCGTCATCGGTGCGGGATCACGCTCACGGGGGGCAACGAGCACCTGCGTGCCGTGCTGCCGACTCCGGCCGAGCTGGTCCTGCTGGACATGCCCGCCGGCGTCGCGGCGTTCGCCATCGAGCGGCTCGGCTTCGAGGGGGGCCGACTCTTCGAGTGGCGACACACGTTGGTCCGGGGCGACCGGTTCGCGGTCAGCGCGGAGTTCACCCTGCCCGGCGGTTCGCTCGCCGACCGGTAGGGCGCCCTCGCGGTCCTGGTCAGCGGGCCTCACCGTTGGGCAGCGTCACGTGGCACTGGGCAAAGATCCTGGCCGTGCAGCTGCGGCAGATCTCGGAGTCGAGCTGCGGATAGATGGCCTCGATCGGGTGCGACTTCGTGGGGAAGAGGTTCTTCCGTCCGATGGCTTCGAGGTACGGGCCGTGCTCCAGCAGCTCCTCCACCGCGGGCTGGACCCGGTAGAAGTAGAGCCCGCCGCCCATCGCGCGGCGCCGCTTGGCTTCCTGGACCAGCAGCTCCGCACCGGTGATGTCGACGAAGTTCATGCCCCTGGCTGCCAGCAGGACGTGCCGCCGCTCCGGTGCTCGTTCGTCGATCCGGTGCAGCTCGCCCTGGACGTGGTTGACCGCCCCGAAGAAGAGGGAGCCGTGGATGCGCAGCATCGTGTACTGCGGGCACTGTGCGCGGTCCTCGGCAGGGACGAAGTAGAAGCTGTCGGGCTCGGGGTCGGGAACCACCGGCACCAGCTCGGGTCGGGAGGTGCGCGAGAGATACAGCATCAGCGAGAGCATGATGCCGAACACGATTCCCTTCTCGAGGTCGATCAGGGTGCCCGCAAAGGTCACGACCAGGACGGCGGTCTCCTGCCTGCTGGTGCGCAGGATCGACCTGATGTGCGTGACGTCGATCAGCCCGTAGGCCACCAGGAAGAGCAGACCCGCCATGGCAGCGGTCGGCAGGTACGCCGCGAGCGGTGAGATCACCGCCAGGATGAGGAGCAGGAAAATCGAGGCGTAGACCGCCGCGAGAGGGGTGCGTGCCCCCGCCGCATGGTTGACGCCGCTGCGGTTGAAGGAGCCGCTGGAGGCGTAGCTGGAGAAGAAGCTGCCGACCAGGTTCGCCAGGCCCTGCCCGATGAACTCCTGGTTGCCGTCGATGCGCTGCTCGGACTTGACCGCGATGGAACGCGAGATCGACACGGCTTCGGTGAGTCCGAGCATGGTGACGACCAGGGCAGGGAAGAGGACCTGTCCCAGGGTCTCCGGGGAGAAGTCGGGCAGGCTGACCGGCGGCAGACCGGCCGAGAGGGCGCCCACCGTCCTGATCTGGGTGATGTCGGATCCGCCCGCGAGACGGTCGAGGACGAGCGCGGTGAGGCTGCCGACGACGAGGGCCAGGATCATGTGCAGTCTGGGGAGGAGCCGACGCAGCACGACTCCCGAGACCAGCGTGGTGGCGCCGACCCACACGACGTACGGGTTGGCGTCGCCGAGACGCGTCGCAGCCTGGTAGAACACCTCGTGGAAGGGCAGACCCCGCTCGAGGTCCAGGCCCAGGAAGTTGTTGACCTGGCTGGTGGCGATCAGGAGCGCAGCGCCGGCGGTGAAGCCGATCACGACCGTGTGGGAGATGAAGTTGACCAGCGAGCCCAGCCTGGCCAGCCCCATAGCGAGCTGGAAGAGCCCGGTCAGGAAGGTCAGGGTCAGGACGAGCTTGAGGTACTCCTCCGAACCCGGCTTCGCCAGGGGGGCCACCGACGCGAAGACGGCGATCGAGATCGCCGTGGTCGGACCAGTCACCAGGTGCCAGCTGGAGCCGAAGAGCGCCGCGATCACCGCGGGCACCATGGCGGCGTAGAGACCGTACTGCGGAGGCAGTCCGGCGATCGTCGCGAACGCGACGCCCTGGGGCAGCACGATCAGGGCGCCGGTCAGCCCGGCCGTCAGGTCGAACCTGGTGCTGGTCCTGTCCACCCGGGACCGCCAGCGCAGGAACGGCAGCGCGCGGGCAAGGCGGGGCCCGGGCGTGGTCATGGTCAAGGTGGCCTCCAGGGCGTCCGGACCGGGCCGAGTCGCCGCCGCCGAGTGGTCGGCCACCGGCCGGGTGGGCCCACAGCATATGCGTGATGGCGCATCTATTGGGGGGAGTCGGCACAGTGGCTGTGCGGGGACCGGATCGGCTGTTGCCGCCGTCCTCGCCGCGCGCGATCATGCTGGGATGGGCGGCCGCACGATCCCGACTTTCTGTCCGTTGTGCTGCTCCCTGGGCGACCGTCCGCGGGAGCCTCCAGGACGCGCCGCGCACCGATGTGACTCGTCCGTAACCATCGGTCCATGACAGGTTGCGGGTGGGAGGCTGAGCCACCGCCCCCCTCGGGTTGCCCTACGGAGGTACGGATGCAGTTCTCCCTGATCGCGATCGTGAATCGCGGCGAGGCCGCGATGCGGCTGATTCACGCCGTACGCGACCTCAACGCCGCGGGGGCGGGACCGTTCCGGACGGTCGCCCTGCACACCGAGGGCGAGCGCCAGGCGATGTTCGTGCGGGAGTCCGACTTCTCCTACGACCTGGGCCCGGCGGCCGCGCGTCCGTACCTCGACCTCGCGGTTCTCGAGCGGGCGCTGGTCGAGACCGGCGCCGACGCGGTCTGGCCGGGTTGGGGCTTCGTCGCCGAGGACCCGACCTTCGTCGACCTCTGCGACCGGCTCGGCATCACGTTCATCGGCCCCAGCGCCGAGGCGATGCGCCAGCTCGGCGACAAGATCGGCTCGAAGCTGATCGCCGAGAAGGTCGGGGTGGCCGTCGCCCCGTGGAGCCGCGGCCCGGTCGCGACCCTCGAGGAGGCGCTCGCCTCCGCCGAGCTGGTCGGATACCCGCTGATGCTCAAGGCGACCGCCGGTGGTGGCGGTCGCGGGATCCGGATGGTCGCCTCCGTCGCCGACCTCGAGGACGCCTACCAGCGCACCCGCGACGAGGCCGCGCGCGCGTTCGGCAACGGCACCGTCTTCCTGGAGCGCCTGGTCACCGGCGCCCGCCACGTCGAGGTGCAGGTCATCGCCGACACACACGGCACCGCCTGGGCGCTCGGCGTCCGCGACTGCTCGATCCAGCGTCGCAACCAGAAGGTCATCGAGGAGTCGTCCTCGCCGCTGCTGACCCGCGAGCAGACCGACGAGCTCAAGGAGTCCGCCGAGCGGCTCGCGCTCGCCGTCGGGTACGTCGGAGCCGGCACCGTCGAGTTCCTCTACCACCCCGGCGAGCGGAGCTTCGCCTTCCTCGAGGTCAACACCCGGCTGCAGGTCGAGCACTCGATCACCGAGGTCACGACCGACCTCGACCTGGTCAAGGCACAGCTCCACGTCGCCTCCGGTGGGCGCCTGGAGGGCGCCAAGCCCGTCGAGAAGGGGCACGCCGTCGAGGCCCGCCTCAACGCCGAGGACCCCGACCGTGACTTCGCGCCCGCTCCCGGGCGGATCGCGCGGCTCGAGCTGCCGACGGGTCCCGGCATCCGGGTGGACACCGGCGTCGCGGAGGGCGACACGATCCCCTCGGACTTCGACTCGATGATCGCCAAGGTGATCGCCTACGGCGCGACCCGCGAGGAGGCGCTGGCCCGCCTGCGCCGGGCCATGAAGGCGACCACGGTCGTGATCGAGGGTGGGGCGAGCAACAAGAGCTTCGTCCTCGATCTGCTCGACCAGCCCGAGGTCGTCGACGGCACCGGCGGCTGGGCGGACACGAGCTGGATCGACCGGGTCCGCGGGCAGGGCCGACTGGCCGCCCAGCGGCACGCCGGCCTGGCCGTCGTCACCGCGGCCATCGAGGCCTACGTCGACGAGCTCCAGATCGAGGTCGCCCGGCTGCTCGAGACCGCCCACGGCGGTCGCCCGCAGGCCCAGCACCGGGCCGGCCGTCCGGTCGAGCTCAAACTGCGCGGCACGACGTACCAGGTGTCGACGATCAACACCGGGCCGTCGAGCTACCGCGTCACGGTCGCCTCGGGGAGCATCGAGGAGACCGTCGACGTCGAGCTCGAGGTGATCGACGCCTACCACCGCAGGCTGGTGATCGGCGGTCAGCGCCACCCCGTCGTCACCGCGACCCACGGGCCCAGCACCCTGGTCGAGGTCGACGGGGTCGCCCACCGGGTCAGCCGCGACGAGGGCGGCGTCCTGCGCTCCCCGGCTCCCGCCCTGGTGGTCGCCACCCCGGTCGCCGTGGGTGACGAGGTCGAGGCCGGCGCGCCCGTCCTGGTCCTGGAGTCCATGAAGATGGAGACCGTGCTTACCGCGCCGTTCGCGGCCCGGGTCAAGGAGCTGCTGGTCATGACCGGCGGCCAGGTCGAGACCGGCACCCCACTGGTCCGGCTCGAGCCCCTGGGTGACGGCACCGAGGAGACCGCCGCCGAGGTGACGGGACCGTCGCTCGACCTCCCGCATCCCGAGATCGGGCAGACGCCGGCGATCCGTGCGGCCCGCGCCCGCGCGGCGCTGACCGCCGTGGTGCTCGGGTACGACGTCCCGCCGCAGGACTCCGGCGGCGCCCTGGCCGCCTATTTGACCGCCCGTGACGAGCTCGTCGCGGAGGGAACCTCGGTCGTGGCCGACGAGATGGCGCTGCTGGGCACCTTCGCCGACCTGGCCGAGCTGAGCCGCAACCGCCCCGCCGACGAGGAGCGCCAGACCGAGCTGCGCGTGCACAGCTCGCGCGAGCACTTCCACACCTACCTCCAGAGCCTCGACGTCGAGCGTGGCGGACTGCCCGAGCACTTCCACGACCGCCTGCTGCGGGTGCTGCAGCACTACGGCGTCCACGACCTCGAGCGCACCCCCGCGCTCGAGGAGGCGGTCTTCCGGATCTTCCTGGCCCAGCAGCGGGCTGCGCCCGAGGTGGCGCTCGCCTCGGCGGTCCTGGGCCGCTGGAGCGATGAACCCACGCCCGCGGGCCACCTGGCCGAGGTCAGGGGACTCCTCGAACGCCTCGGCCGCGCCACCCAGCTGCGGTTCCCGGTGATCGGCGACCTCGCTCGCAGCGTCCGCTTCCGCTGGTTCGACCAGCCGCCGGTCGACGAGGACCGGGCCGGTGTCCTGACCGGGGTGCGCGCCGAGCTGGCCGCGCTCGCCGCGGACGACGACCTCCCGGACCGCGCCGAGCGCATCGAGGCGCTCGCGGCGATCCCCGAACAGATCGTCCGCTTCCTCGCCGAGCGGCTGGAGCACGGCGTCCTCACCCACGAGCCGATGCTCGAGGTGCTGGTGCGCCGTCACTACCGCGACTTCGACCTCACCGACCTGCGCTCCCTCGACCTGTCCGGCCGCCCGTTCGTGGTGGCCGACTACACGCTGGACGACCGGCCCACCCAGCTCGTCTCGACCGTGGGCACGGTCACCGAGCTGAGCGACCCCACCGGGCCGCTCGCCGCCTCGGTGGCCGCCCGGGTCGCGGAGCGCCGCGACGGCAGCGATGCGGTCGTCGACCTCTACCTGAGCTGGCCGGAGGCCCCCGAGTCGGCCGACACCGTGAGCGCGGAGCTGCGTGAGCTGGTCCGGGCGCTGCCCTTCGCCCACGAGGTACGCCGGGTCTGCATCGGCGTCTGCGCCGGTGGCGACCGACCGGTCGGCTACTACGCGTTCCGGCCCACCGACGACGGGGACGTGGCCGAGGACGACCTGACCCGCGGTGTGCACCCGATGGTCGGGCGCCGCCTGAACCTGTGGCGGCTGCGCAACTTCCACCTCACCCGGATCGAAGCACCCGAGGACGTGCTCCTCTACGAGTGCGTCGCCCGGGAGAACCCCGCCGACCGACGCCTCGTGGCGCTCGCGCAGGTGCGCCAACTGGCCGTCGTACGCGACGAGGAGGGCAATGTCGTCGCGCTGCCCCACGCCGAGCGTGCGGTGGAAAACTGCCTGGAGGCGATCCGGCGGGCCCGGGTCGCCCGTGGCGCGGCCGGCGCCAAGCTCGACATGAACCACGTGTGGATCCAGGTGTGGCCGGTGGTCGAGGTCGACGCCGCCGGGCTGACCTCGCTCGGCAACAAGATCCGCCCGCTCACCGACGGCGCCGGGATCGAGGAGGTTCTCGCGCAGGGGCGCGTCGCGGTGCCCGACGGCGACCCCGTCCTCGTGACGGTCCGCTTCGGTGCCCAGCCGGGGGCCGGCGTGGTCTCCTCGGTCGAGGCCCCGCCGACCGAGCTGCTCAAGCCGCTCGACGACTACGCCAGCAAGGTCCTCCGGGCGCGCCGGCGAGGCCTGGTGTACCCCTACGAGCTGGAGGCCGTGCTCGCAGGTCCCGGGGGCACCCTGGTCGAGCACGACCTCGACGAGACCGGCGCGCTGGTCCCCGTCGACCGCCCCCGCGGCCTCAATACGGCCGCCATCCTCGCCGCGGTCGTCACCACGCCCACGGCGCTCCAGCCCGAGGGCGTCACCCGGGTCGTGCTCTGCGGTGACCCGACCAAGTCCCTGGGCTCGGTCTCCGAGCCCGAGTGCCGCCGGATCAGCGCCGCCCTCGACCTCGCCGAGCGGATGCAGGTGCCCGTCGAGTGGTTCGCGCTCTCCGCGGGTGCCCGGATCTCGATGGACTCCGGCACGGAGAACATGGACTGGGTCGCGTCGGCCCTGCGCCGGATCGTGGAGTTCACCCAGCGGGGCGGCGAGATCAACGTCGTCGTGGCCGGCATCAACGTCGGGGCGCAGCCCTACTGGAACGCCGAGGCGACGATGCTCATGCACACCAAGGGGATCCTCGTGATGACCCCCGACAGTGCGATGGTCCTCACCGGCAAGCAGTCGCTGGACTTCTCCGGGGGCGTCTCCGCGGAGGACAACTACGGGATCGGCGGCTACGACCGCGTGATGGGCCCCAACGGCCAAGCGCAGTACTGGGCGCCCGACCTGGCCGGGGCGTTCCGCGTCCTGATGGCGCACTACGAGCACACCTACGTCGTACCGGGGGAGGAGCGGCCGCGACAGGCGGCGACCTCGGACCCGGTCGACCGCGACGTCTCGCCCTACCCGCACACGGCCGAGGGCAGCGACTTCCAGACGGTCGGAGAGATCTTCTCGGCGACCAGCAACCCGGACCGCAAGAAGGCCTTCGACATCCGCACGGTGATGGCGGCGCTGGCCGACCAGGACCACCCGACCCTCGAGCGCTGGGCGGGAATGGCCGACGCGGACACCTCCGTCGTCCTGGACGCCCACCTCGGTGGTCACCCGGTCACCATTCTGGGGATCGAGTCGCGGCCGATCCGGCGGCGCGGGTTCCCGCCCACCGACGGCCCGGACACCTACACCGCCGGCACCCTGTTCCCGAGGTCGTCGAAGAAGGCGGCCCGGGCGATCAACGCCGCGAGCGGCAACCGGCCCCTGGTGGTGCTGGCGAACCTGTCCGGCTTCGACGGGTCGCCGGACTCCATGCGCAACCTGCAGCTCGAGTACGGCGCCGAGATCGGCCGCGCCATCGTCAACTTCGACGGCCCGATCGTCTTCTGCGTCATCTCGCGCTACCACGGTGGTGCGTTCGTGGTCTTCTCCAAGGCGCTCAACCCGAACATGACCGTGCTCGCGCTGGAGGGGTCGTTCGCCTCCGTCATCGGCGGCGCGCCCGCGGCGGCTGTCGTGTTCACCGGCGAGGTCGACAAGCGCACCGCTTCGAGCCCCGCGATGCACGCGCTGGACGTTCGCATCGCCGAGGCCCAGGGTTCCGAGCGGAGCCGGCTCGTCGTCGAGCAGGCCGAGCTCCGGGCGGCGACCAGGGCGGAGAAGATCAGCGAGGTCGCGGCCGAGTTCGACGGGATCCACAACATCCACCGGGCCGTCGAGGTGGGCTCTGTCGACAAGGTGATCGCAGCCGCCGACCTGCGTCCGGAGATCATCGCGGTGGTCGAGGAGGCGGCGCGGCGGCGTGGGGCCTGAGCTCCCGGGCGGCCCTGCCTCGGATGGGCCGACCTGCGGTGGAGTCATGGATGCCGACCTCAACTTCTACTTCGACCCGGTCTGTCGCTTCGCCTGGCTGACCACGTGCACCGCGAAGCCTCCACCACCATGCGCACGGTCCTCGCCGAGCGGGGACCCGCAACCGGTCACCGTCGGGGCGAGCCGTCGCGCCCGCCAGGCGCCCTCACGCTGGTCGGGAGGGAGAACGGCTTCGTGACGTGGATGGATGCCGGCAAGCTTCTCGAGGTGGCCGTGGAGGAGCACGCGGTGTTCTCTCTCTCTCTCTCTCTCTCTCTCTCTCTCGATGTCTATGCGGGCAGCTTCCTCGTCGCCGGGACACCGACGGGTGCAGCGTGGCCTTCTCGTGGTGGCCGCTTCGACGAGGAGAGAGCGCAGCGGGTTGCCGCCCGTGTCGCGAGCTGTCTGCACACCGGGTTCGAACGGACGTCGGCGAAGGATGTCCTCTACGGGCTTCGACAGCTGACCGATGTCGCGAACAAGGCGCTCTCCCGGCATCAACGACCCCGCCACCGCGGTCCACGCCCTTGGTCACATTTCGGCGTTCCTGTGTGCGCTCACCGATCGCGATCGCGATCTCGGTGCCGAGCGGTCGTGGGACCAGGACGAGCAGGTCAGGGTGGTGGCTCGCCGCCCGGACTTCGCTACCTATGTCGACGTGGCTCTGTCCCAGCCCCGGCGCTACGGTGCAGCGGACCACAGGTCCTCGAGAAGATCTTCCAGGTCCTGTTGGACCTCAGTCACCGGGTGCGACCGGACCAGCGATCCGTCGTGCTCGACCAGTTGGAGCGACTCCGCGCCACGGCCGGAGCACAGCCCTTCGACTCTGCTGAGCGGAGGGGCTTGCAGATGATGGGTCACCAGGGCGAGCGGAACCTGCAGGGCGCGACGAGAACTGGGGGAGCATGAGCATGGACAGCTTCGCTCTCCTCGCGGTCCTCTTCGGTGGTTCGAGTCCAACCGGGGGAGCACGAGAAGGGCCTCTGATCTGCGAAGACGCAGATCAGAGGCCCTGTGGATTCGAAGGTCCGTGGCCTCCTCCTGATGCGCGGCGCCTGTTGGGTGGTGCTCAGGGGTGCGGGAAGCCGGCCTCGACGCGCGGTCCCTCGTCGCTCTGTGACCAGAACACCTTGAACGGAGGGTGCCCGACGATGGGAAGCCGAAGTCGCACTCCCTTGAAGCGGCTGGACGCCGGTTCCGAGCCCGGCCCGTTCAGGCGGACGCGAGCCACTTGTCGGGTCCGAAGACCTCGTAGTGGATGTCGGCCGCACGGACATTCTGCTCGATGAGGCTCGTGCGCACGTGCTCCATGAAGGGCAAGGGGCCGCACAGGTAGACCTGGGCGTCGGCGGGGATCTCCACCGACGCGAGGTCGATGCGTCCCGCCCGCAGGACGTCGCGGGTCGGACGGACGCCCAGGTCCTCGTACCACCGGTGCAGGGAGGCCGTCGGCATCGCTGACACGAGCTCCTTCAGGTCCTGCCGGTGGGCGTGACGGCCCGGTGACCGGTCCGCGTGCAGCACCAGCACCTGGCGCGCCGAGTCGATGCCCGCGAGGTAGTGGAGGATCCCGATGATCGGGGTGGCGCCGATGCCCGCGGAGACGAGGACCAGTGGCCGGTCGGAGTCGTCGAGGACCAGCTCGCCGAAGGGCGTCGAGGTCCTGATCTCGTCGCCCTCGAAGAGGTTGTCGTGCAGGAAGTTCGAGACCTCGCCGGCCGGGGTGGTGGTGCCGTCGCTCGTGTGGCCGGTCGGGATCGCCTTGACGGAGATCTCCCACTCACTGGGCTCGGCGGAGCGAGTGATGCTGTATTGACGAATCTGGCGGGCGCCGTCCGGCAGCCGCACCTGCACCGACACGTACTGACCTGGCTGTGCGGTCGGCAGCGTGCTGTGGTCTGGGGTGCCGAGCACGAACGACACCGTGTCCGGCGACTCCTGGAGGCGACGTCTCAGGACGAGGGTGCGCCACACGTCACCGTCCGCCACCCCGGCGCCGGCGTACAGCCGCTTCTCGATCGAGACGAGTGCTCCGGCCATGTGCCAGTAGACCTCGTCCCAGGCGCTGGCGACCTCGGGAGTGATGGCGTCGCCCAGCACCTCGACGATCGCCGCGAACAGGTGCTCGTGGACGATCGCGTACTGATCCTCCAGGATGCCGAGCGAGGCATGCTTGTGGGCTATCCGGGCCAGCACCTCGACCGGGTCCCGGCCGTCCTCCGCCACCAGGAGGGTGGCGTACGCCGCGATCGCGCCCGCCAGCGCGCTCTGCTGGTCACCCTGGGCCTGGTTGCCCCGGTTGAACAGGTCTCGTTCGAGCTCCGGGTGCGCGGCGAACATGCGCTGGTAGAACACCGGTGTGATGTCGCCGATGGCGGCGCCGATGATCGGCAGCGTGGTCTTGACGATGGCGGTGGACCTGGTGGACAGCATGGGATCTCCGAGCAGAGGGGGGATGGGCCACGGCGGCTCCCCGGACGGGGGAGCGCCTCCTGCTACCCGACCACCCACGCAGCAGGATGCAGAGGGGCGAAGGTCCCTCGCAGCCCAGATGAAGGTCACGCGCTCCTGGGGCGGCTGCTCACGCCAGGGGAATTCGATGCAACTGACCAGCGCTCAAGCCGCGAGGGCCTACTCCTCGCCGGCCCAGCCCATAGGGAACACCTCGAACGAGGCGGCCAGGGCGACGCCGAGACGCTGGCCGGCCTGACGAGCGAAGCCTTCCAGGAACTCCCGGCCGTCGAAGTGCTCCCACCCGAGCCCGTCGATGTAGGCGCGGTGGGCCTCCAGCGACGCGACTCCGAGGTCGAAGGTGTCGGTGGTGTCGACTCCGTGCGTGGCCTCGGGGGAGCCGGCGGCCCAGACCTCGCGCACGCCCTCCCACTTCTCGAGCCCGTCGACGAGCTGCTCGGGGAAGACCCACCGGTTGCCCGCGTCACGCACGGCATCCAGCACGGCCTGACCGACGGCGATGTGGTCGGCCTGGTTGAGGTTGCGACCCCCGAAGGTGTCGCGGAAGTTGCCGGTCACCACGATGTCGGGTCGGAAGCGACGCACCTCGAGGGCGATCGCACGCCGCAACCCCACGCCGTACTCGAGGACCCCGTCGGGGAAGCCGAGGAAGCTCACCTCAGGGACACCCACGATGCGTGCCGACTCGACCTGCTCGGCCTCGCGGACCGGACGGCACTGGTCGGGGGCGAGCCCGTCGATCCCGGCCTCGCCGCTGGTCACCATGCAGTAGCCGACGCTCTTGCCCTGGCCGGTCCAGCGGGCCACGGCGGCGGCACTGCCGAACTCGAGGTCGTCGGGGTGGGCGACGACGCACAGCATGCGCGACCACGTCTCGTCGAGGACGGTCAGGGGCTCGGTCGGGGGCTCGGGGGTGTCCATGACCCGATCATGCACCCGCGACATCGTCCCCGCCTGGGGACGACGTGACGGGGATCGCGCACCGCCGGTGCTATTTTTGGTCCGCTCGCCTCGGGACCGGGCTTCCACTCCCACTGTTCCTCGACGGGGTCGCATGTCTGACCAGGCTGACAACGCAGCGCGCCGCGGGGTCCGTCGCGCGCAGCGCCCGGGCCGTTCGGTCACGCTCCGTCGACCTGTCGGCTCGCCCCCCAGCGGGGGCTCCCGTGCGCTGCGCAGCGACCGTCGGCGCGCCCACGGCCTGCCCGGCACCCTCGGCATGACCCTGCTCGGAGCCCTGATGCCCGGCTCTGGCTACCTCTACGCCGGTCGCCGGGCGCTGGGCGCCCTCGTCCTGGTCGCCTGGCTCGCCCTGCTCGGCGGGGTGGCGTGGTACTTCGGGCGTGACCTGCGCACGGCCATCGACTTCGCGCTCGATCCCACTCGCCTCAAGATCGCCGCAGTGCTCTTCGGTGTCGGTGTCGCGGTCTGGTCGTTCGTGGTCCTCACCTCCTACCGCCTGGTGCGTCCGCGCGTGCGTCCGCGGGCGCACACGATCGCCGGCAACCTGGTGGTCGGGGTCCTGTGCCTGACCGCGGTGGTCCCGGCGACCTACGCCTCCCGCTACGCCGTTGCCCAGGCCGACCTGGTCGAGACCGTCTTCCAGGACAACGTCAGCGCCACGACGCCCACGGGCGTGACCAAGGACGACCCCTGGGGCGGGCTCGACCGGGTCAACGTCCTGCTCCTCGGTGGTGACGGGGGAGAGGGCCGCACCGGCGTGCGCACCGACACGGTGATCCTGGTCAGCATGAACACCAAGACCGGCAAGACGGTCATGTTCAGCCTGCCGCGCAACATGATGTACGCCGAGTTCCCGGAGGACAGTCCGCTCTCCGACCTCTATCCCGAGGGTTACGGCTACGGCGGCACCGAGGACCCGGGCTTCTACATGCTCAACGCGATCTATGGCCAGATCCCCGAGCGGCACCCCGGCGTGCTGGGCAAGAGCGACAACGAGGGCGCCGATGCGATCAAGCAGGCCGTGGAGGGCAGCCTCGGCATCCCGGTCGACTACTTCCTGCTGGTCAACCTCGCCGGCTTCCGCGAGATCGTCGACGCCATGGGCGGCGTGACCGTCAACATCAACGAGCCGGTGGCCATCGAGGGCAACACCGACGCCGGCATCCCGCCCGTCGGCTACCTCGAGCCCGGTCCGTCCCAGCACCTCGACGGCTACCACGCCCTGTGGTTCGCCCGCGGGCGCTACGGCTCCGACGACTACGCCCGCATGGACCGTCAGCGCTGCATGGTCGACGCGCTCGTCGAGGCCGCCAACCCCACCAACCTGCTGCGCCGCTACCTCGACCTCGCCCAGGCCGGCAAGGACATCGTGACCACCGACATCCCCCTCGACCTCGCCCCCGCGTTCGTGGAGTTGGCGCTGGAGGTCAAGGGTGCCAAGGTCCGCTCGGTCGTCTTCAAGGGCTCCGAGCAGTTCTTCTCCGGCGACCCCGACTACGACTACGTGCGCTCGGTCGTCGAGAAGGCCATCCAGCCCAAGAAGCGCGAGGTCGGCGCCCCGAAGCCGTCCAACGACGTCGAGGAGACCGCCGACGCCTGCGCCTACGCGCCGACCGGAGAGACCGTCACCGCTGCTGAGTGAGCAGGCTCACGCCTGGGGGTCGATGAGCCACGTGCCACCTGGGCACCGGGAGACTCCAGCTCCTGATGATCGAGGTCTCGATGTTCTTCTTCTTCAGCAACCGACTCGGTTGTGCGGGGTCGGTGCTCGTCTCCCTGGCGATGAGCGCCCTCGTGCTGCTCGTCCTCCTGCTTGTGAATCGCTGAGCTGACGCCGTGCTGTTCCTGCTGCGCGTCCTGCTCTGGGGTGGCTACACAACACCCCGCCTCGCCCGCCACCGCGCGGCCTCCGTGAGGTTCTTTGACGAGCAGGCCGGGCCCGAGCGCTAGTCCCGTACGCCGGGAGCGTCTCGCCCAGGTCCTGCCCTGGAGGGACTTTGGTCATCCGCTTGTCCCTGGCTCTCGGTTTCCGGGCCCCGGTGCGCAAGGGTGAAGGCATGACAGAAACGACCACCCGGGAGATCGGCGTCACCGAACTCGTCCTGCGAGACGGACACCAGAGCCTGATGGCGACACGGATGGCCCTCGAGGACATGGTCGACGCCTGCGCCGACATCGACGCGGCCGGCTACTGGTCGGTGGAGTGCTGGGGTGGTGCGACCTACGACGCGTGCATCCGGTTCCTCAACGAGGACCCGTGGGAGCGGCTGCGCACCTTCCGCGAGCTGCTGCCCCACAGCCGGCTGCAGATGCTCCTGCGGGGCCAGAACCTCCTGGGCTACCGGCACTACGAGGACGACGTGGTCAACCGCTTCGTCGAGAAGTCCGCGGAGAACGGCATGGACGTCTACCGCGTCTTCGACGCCCTCAATGACGTGCGCAACGTCAGGCAGGCCATCGCGGCCGTGCGCCGGGCGGACAAGCACGCTCAGGGCACCATCTGCTACACCGAGAGCCCGCTGCACACGATCGAAGGCTACGTGCAGATGGCCCGCGACCTCATGGACCTCGGCTGCGACTCGCTCTGTCTCAAGGACATGGCCGCCCTGCTCAAGCCACAGGCCGCCTACGACATCGTCAAGGCGATCAAGGACGACCTCGGCACGGACGTGCGGATCCACGTCCACTGCCACGCCACGACCGGCGTGACGCTCGTGAGCCTGATGAAGGCCATCGAGGCCGGTGCCGACGTCGTCGACACCTCGATCTCCTCGATCTCGCTCGGCCCGGGCCACAACCCCACCGAGTCGCTGGTCGAGATGCTGCGCGGGACGCCTTACTCCACCGACCTCGACGACGCGCGGCTCTTGAGCATCAAGGACCACTTCGCGACGGTGCGACCGAAGTACACCCAGTTCATGTCGGCGATCACCGGCGTGGAGACCGAGATATTCAAGAGCCAGATCCCGGGCGGGATGATCTCCAACATGGAGAGCCAGCTGCGTCAGCAGGGCGCTGGTGACCGCCTGCGCGAGGTGCTGCTGGAGGTTCCGCGAGTGCGCGCGGTGGCCGGCTACCCGCCGCTGGTCACGCCCTCGAGCCAGATCGTCGGCACCCAGGCGGTCTTCAACGTGCTCATGGGTCCCTACAAGGCACTCACGGCGGAGTTCGCCGACCTGATGCTGGGCTACTACGGCGCCACGCTGGGCGAGCGGGACGCCACGATCGTCGAGGCGGCGCGCCAGCAGACCGGCAAGGAGCCGATCACCGAGCGGCCCGCGGACCTGATCCCGCCCGAGTGGGACCGGTTGGTCTCCGAGGCCACCGCGCTCGAGGGCTGCGACGGCACCGACGAGGACGTGCTCACCTACGCGATGTTCCCCGGCGTGGCCCCCGGCTTCTTCAAGGAGCGCCCCGACGGTCCCAAGAACGTCGGCAAGGACCCTGCCGAGGTGGCTGCCGAGAGACTGGCGTCCGCGTCCGGTGGCGGCCCCGTGCACGGTCCCATCCGCTATTCCGTGAACATGGACGGCAAGGCGCACTCCGTCACCGTCGAGCGAGCCTGAGGAACGCACGTGAGCAAGCACAAGCACCACCAGCAGTCGATGGAGGCGCGCACCGCCGAGCTGCTCGAGCGCCGAGCGGCGGTCGAGCAGGGCGGGGGAGCGGCCAAGCAGGACAAGCAACGCGCGCAGGGCAAGCTCACCGCCCGCGAGCGGGTCGCGGAGCTGCTCGATCCCGGGACGTTCGAGGAGACGGGCATGTTCGCCCTCCACCAGTCGACGTACTTCGGGCTCGACGAGGCCAAGCTCCCGGCCGACGGCGTCATCACCGGGGAGGGGGCGGTGCTCGGCCGGCCGGTCCATGTCGCCAGCCAGGACTTCACGGTCGCAGGCGGCTCCGCCGGGGAGATCCACTCCAACAAGGTCGCGGCCACGATGCGCGCCAGCCTGGCGACGGGCACGCCGTTCGTGTTCATCAACGACTCCGGAGGCGCCCGGGTCCAGGAGGGCATCGGCTCCCTCGCGGGCTACGGCCGGGTGTTCTACAACAACGTCCTGCTGTCCGGGGTCGTGCCGCAGGTCTCGATCATCGCCGGTCCGTGCGCCGGTGGCGCGGCCTACTCGCCCGCTCTCACCGACTTCGTCATCCAGACCCGCAAGGCCCACATGTTCATCACCGGTCCCAGCGTGATCGCGCAGGTGACCGGGGAGCAGGTCACCTCCGACGCTCTCGGCGGCGCGGAGGCCCACATGGCCCTGTCGGGGGTCAACCACTTCATCGCCGACGACGACCAGCAGGCGATCCTGATCGCCAAGAAGCTGCTCAGCTTCCTGCCGCAGAACAACTCCGAGGACGCGCCGGTCGTCGACCCTGACTACGTCGTGGACCCCGACCCGGGCTTGCCCGACGTCCTTCCGGCCTCGGACAAGAAGGGCTACGACGTCCGCGAGGTCATCTGCCGCGTCGTCGACCGCAGCGACTTCCTCGAGGTGCAGGCGGGCTACGCCGGCAACATCGTCGTGGGCTTCGCCCGGATCACCGGGCGGACCGTCGGCGTCGTGGCCAACCAGCCGATGGTGCTCTCCGGCGTGCTCGACATCAACGCCTCCGACAAGGCCTCGTCCTTCGTGCGTTTCTGCAACGCCTTCAACATCCCGCTGCTCACGTTCGTGGACGTGCCCGGCTTCCTGCCCGGCGTCGCCCAGGAGCACAACGGCATCATCCGACACGGTGCCAAGCTGCTCTACGCCTACTCCGCGGCTACGGTCCCCAAGATCACCGTCGTGCTGCGCAAGGCCTACGGCGGCGCCTACGTCGCCATGTGCTCCAAGGACCTCGGTGCCGACAAGGTGCTGGCCTGGCCCACCGCGGAGATCGCGGTGATGGGCGCCGAGGGGGCGGCCGAGATCGTCTTCCGCCGCGAGATCGACGCCGCCGAGGATCCCAAGCAGCGCCGCGCCGACCTGGTCGAGGAGTACCGCTCGACCTTCTCCACGCCCTACGTCGCCGCGTCACGCGGACTGGTCGACGACATCATCGAGCCGGCTCGGACCCGTGAGCACGTCTCGCGAGCGCTCGAGATCCTGGTCACGAAGCGGACCATCCGTCCGGCCAAGAAGCACGGGCTGGGCCCGACGTGAGTGCCACGAATCCCGAGCAGTCGCTCGCTGCGCTCCTGGAGTCCGTCCGTGCACTCTCGGAGCGGATCGAGCACCTGGAGGCCGAGGTCGCGCAGCAGCGCCAGCAGACGCCGGCAGTCTCCGATGAGGTCGCCATCGCGATCTCCGCAGCGGTCGCGGCCTTCCTCGGGCACCGCGCCAAGGTCAAGCAGATGCACTACCGCACCGGCGAGGCGTGGGCCCAGCAGGGGCGCGTCGTCGTCCAGGGGCGCCACAACATCCACGGGTCGAGGTAGCCGACATGCAGCTCAAGGTCACGGTCAACGGTGTGGTCTACGACGTCGAGGTCGAGGTCGAGGAGGAGCCGAAGCCCACGCTCGGTGCCATCTTCATGACGGGCGGCGGCTTCTCGCCCGTGCCGTCCCCGGCCTCCTCGGGTCCGGCAGCCACCGGCAACGGGGTCCAGGCCCCCCTCTCCGGGACGGTCGCCCGGGTGCTCGTCGAGGAGGGCCAGGTCATCGAGGCCGGTGACGTCGTCGTCGTCCTCGAGGCCATGAAGATGGAGACAGAGATCACCGCACCCCAGGGCGGCACCGTGGAGACGATCCACGTCGCGGCCGGCGCGGCCGTGACCGGGGGACAGGTGCTGGTCGAGCTGGCCCGAGGCTAGGCTCACGCACTCGAGGGGCGACCCTCGCGGGGCGGTAGCTCAGTCGGTCAGAGCAGAGGACTCATAATCCTTGGGTCGTGGGTTCGAGCCCCACCCGCCCCACTCCTCCTGAGCGCCACCCGGGCGGGCACCCGATGGGGTGAAAGACTCGTCGCGAACGCTCCGGACACGAGATGATGACGCGTCACGGTCAAGGGGACCGCGCAGGAGGGACCATGACGCAGCCGGGCTCAGGCGACACCTCGCCGACGTTCGACCACTACGCACGCCTGGTCCGTCGTCTGCTCCAGGTGCCGATCGGGCTGGTCTCCCTGGTCGAGCCGGACCGCCAGGTCTTCCGAGGAGCAGCCGGGCTCCCGGCAGCGCTCGACGCGGAGCGCGAGACACCGCTGTCCCACTCCTTCTGCCAGCACGTCGTCAAGGATGCGAGCCCGTTGGTCATCACCGACGCCCGTCTCGACGCGCGACTCGCGGGCAACCTGGCGATCGAGGAGCTCGACGTCATCGCCTACGCCGGCTGGCCCCTCACCGATGTCCGGGGCGAGGTCATCGGGTCCCTCTGTGCGATTGACTCGACGCCCCGCAGGTGGACGACCGAAGAGCTCGCGACGCTCGAGGACCTCGCGGTCGCGTGCTCCGCGGAGCTTGGTGAGCGGGAGCGTCAGCAGGCCACGGCCGCGGCGCTGGCCGCCGCCGAGGAGCTGCACGAGCGGAGCCGCGCACTGCTCGCCCTGAGCACCGGGCTGGCCGCGACCGACACGCTGGCCGACGTCGCCGAGTCGGTTGCGGCTGTCAGCCGCGAGCAGCTGGGCTGCCTGCGCGCCGGCATGTGGCTACGCGCCTCCGAGCTCGTCGTCGGCCCCGGCACCGGCGGCCCGTACGGCGTCTCGACGGCTGCCAAGACCATCGGCGAGACCCTCACCTTCATCGAGGACTCCGCCTCGAGCTGGCGCTCCGCTGCCCGGTTCGCCGAGCTGCCGCTGGGCCACGACAACCCCTTGGGCGCGGCGCTGATCGACCAGAGCCCGGTCTTCTTCTCCACCCGGGTCGCGCAGAACGAGCGCTACCCCCACCTGGCCAACCCTGCACAGCTCGGCGAGGCGCGAGCCTTCGTGCCGCTCGTGGCGGGCGGGCGGGCGGGCCTATGGCGCGCTCGCGCTGGTCTGGCCAACGGTGCGTTCCTTCTCCGAGCAGGACCGCATCACGATCGTGGCGCTCGCCTCCTACACCGCCCAGGCGGTCCAGCGGGCGATCCTGCTCGAGGACCGGTCCGACGTCGCTCTGACGCTGCAGAACGCCATGCTCACGAGCCTGCCTGAGCCGCCCCACCTCGACCTGGCGGCTCGCTACCGCCCCGCCGGCGCGCGCGAGCAGGTCGGCGGCGACTGGTACGAAGCCGTCGTGACCCGCGCAGGCTGGACGGACCTGATGATCGGTGACGTGATCGGGCACGACATCGAGGCCGCCGCCGTCATGGGCCAGCTGCGCAGCATGCTCCGCATGGCGTCCTGGATGTCGAGCGGGGCGCCGTCCCACGACCTCCAACGACTCGATCTGGCCATGCGCGACCTCGGGCTGGAGACGATCGCGAGCGCCGTCCTCGCCCACGTCGAGGCGATCGAGGTGGTCGGCCGGGCGACGTGGCAGCTGCGCTGGAGCAATGCCGGGCACTTGCCGCCGCTGCTCGTCGATCCCGACGGCACCGCCCGCTTCCTCGAGAGCTCCACCGGCACCTCGCCCCTCCTCGGAGTGGCGCCCGAGACGGTGCGCCACGACGACGACGTGCGCCTCGCCGCCGGGTCGCTGCTGCTGCTCTTCACCGACGGTCTCGTCGAGCGTCGAGGTGAGTCGCTCGACACCGGCCTGGCCCGCCTGCGCGAGCTGGTCTCCCGGACTCCGATCGGCGATGTCGACGCCTTCCTCGACCGGCTCCTGGCCGAGCTGGGAGGGGACCACCTCGAGGACGACGTGGCCCTCCTGGCCGTGAGGTTCGGCGAGCTCTAGGACCCGCCGCCGTACGTCGCCTGGTAGCTGCGCAGCAGCGCCCGGCCCTCATCGAGGGCGGCCTCGAGCGGACCCAGGAGATCGCCGCCACCGTCGGTCGTGCCGGCGTCGCCCAGCCACTCGAGCTCGCGCGCGGCCGCGGCCGACCTCACCACGCCGAGGTTGAGCGCGCTGCCGGCGAGCTTGTGCGCAGCCTGCCGCATCTTGTCGGCGTCACCCGACAGCACGTGCTCGCGGATGGTCTCGACGACGACGAGGGTGTTTGCCCGGAAGTTGCTGATCGCCCGGTCGAGATAGCTGGTGTTGCCCGGGTCGAGGTCCCGCAGCATGTCGAGTCGCTCGACGTCGAGACCGTCGATGGGCGGAGTGGGCGGGAGCACGAGCTCATCATTGCTCACGGGAGCCTCCTCAGGAGGCTTTCCGGTCCACCGTGACAGTGCGTCGCCCAGGGCCCCCGGGTCGACCGGCTTGGTCAGATAGTCGTCCATGCCGGCCTCGAGGCACCGCTCGCGTTCGCCGTCGACGGCTGCGGCGGTCATCGCGATCACCGGCGTACGACGCCCGCCGCCCTCGACCTCCCGCAGGGCGCGGGTCGCGGCGTAGCCGTCCATGCGGGGCATCTGCACGTCCATCAGCACCACGTCGAAGGAACGCCGACCCAGCACCTCCAGGGCCGCGATCCCGTCGTCGGCCAGCTCGACGGTGTAGCCCAGGGACTCCAGCAGACCGCTCGCGACCATCTGGTTGACCACGTTGTCCTCGACCACCAGCACGCGCTGTCCGCGGTGGTCCTTCACGGAGGGCGCCGCCGGCCTGGTCGCCACCGCTGGGCGTGGAGCTCCGGCGTCCACCGCCGCCATCGCGGCCGTGAACGTGAAGGTGCTGCCGTTCGGCACGTGGGGGCTGTAGGAGATCGTGCCGCCCAGTGCCTCGACGATCTCCTTGGAGATCGCCAGCCCGAGCCCCGTGCCGCCGTAGAGACGGGTGGTGGAGGAGTCGGCCTGGGTGAACGGGGCAAACAGCCCAGGCACCTCCTCGGGGGAGATGCCGATCCCGGTGTCGCTCACCTCCACCGTCAGCAGGAAGCCCTCGCCGTGCGGGACGGTGCGGGCGCAGGCGCGCACCTCGCCCAGGGCGGTGAACTTCACGGCGTTGGACAGCAGGTTCGACACCACCTGGGCCAGCCGAGTCGGGTCGCCGCCGAGGCGCTCGGGCACACTGTCGTCGCAGTCCACGACGAGCCCGATGCCCTTGCCGCGTGCGGTTTCTGCCATCACGCTGGCCACCTGCTCGAGGAGCGGACGGAGCTCGAAGTCGACCTGCTCGAGCTCGAGACGCCCCGCCTCGATCTTGGAAAAGTCGAGCACGTCGTTGATGACGCTCATGAGGGCCCGGCTGGCGACCTGCACGCCGGCGGCGAGCCGCTGCTGGTCGGTGTCGAGGGTGGTCCGCATGAGCAGGTCGGTGAGGCCGATCACGCCGTTGAGCGGGGTGCGGATCTCGTGGCTCATCGTCGCGAGGAACTCCGACTTCTGCCGCGACGCCTCCATCGCGTCGTCGCGCGCATCCGCGAGCACGCGCTGGTTGTGCTCCCGCTCGGCGACCTGGCCCAGCTGGAGCGCGATCGACTCGACCATGTCCTGGATCATCTGGTGGCGGTAGAGCGGCGGGTCGGAGGCGATCGTCACGACCGCGTGCACCACGTCGTCGTGCATGACGTTGAACGCGATCGTGAGCCGGTCCTCGCTCCACACCGAGGCGCGGGCGTTGTAGGCCCGCATGGCCAGCGCCAGCTCTCGAGCTGATTCCTCCGGGGTCTGCAGGTCGGCCTCGCGGCCGGCCTCGTCGATGTAAAGCGGCACGAGACAACCGTCGGCCACGGTGAAGGCTCGTGCCCGCCTCCAGTCGTCATGCAGCACCACCATGCTGCCGGCCTGGCTGAGCACGTCGGTGAGAGTGTGCGCCTCGTTGGCGGCGCTCGCCACGGCCTGCATCAGGACGTTCTGCCTCACGAGGTCGAGCAGCGCGATCTCGGCCTCCTTCACCTCGGTGATGTCCTGGTGGGTCCCGGACATGGAGATGACCTCGCCGTGCTCGTCGCGGCGCACGATCCCGCGACCGCGCGTCCAGATCCAGTCGTTGGTGCCGCGGATCCGGGCGACGAAGACGAAGTCCTCACCGCTCTCTGCTGCTCCCGCCACAGCCTCCTGCACCGCCCCCAGGTCGTCGGGGTGCACCATCGCGAGGAACCGCTCGTAGGTGCGAGGAAAGGTCTCGGGGGTCAGCCCGTAGATTTCGGTGAGCCAGGTCGAGGCCGTGATCTCGTCACGCACGACGTCCCAGTCCCAGCTCCCGACCCGCGCGATCCGCTGTGCCTCGTCCAGCCGCTCACGGCTCGCCTCGAGCTCGTTGATCGTCGCGCGACGGTCCGTGAACTCCGAGATCCGGTGCAGGATCGCGATGATCGAGCCCTCGGGGGAGCGCAGGGCGCTCTCGCGCACCAGGATCCACGTGGTGGAGCCGTCGTGCCGCACGAACTGGCACTCGACCTCGCTGTCGTTGAGCTCCCCGCGCCGCACACCCGCCAGGTGCTCGGTGAGCTGGGCGCGTCCCGGCTCGTCGAGCGTGTCGAAGACCGCCACGCGCGCGAAGTCGTCGCGGGGCACGCCGTACATCCGGGCGAGCTCGGCGTTGGCGTAGACCGTGTTGCCCTCGAGGTCGAAGACCCAGATCCCGTCAGGAGACGTCTCCACGATGTCGCGGTAGAGCTCGGGGAGGTCCATTACGCCTCGCCGGCGATGAGGTAGTCGCCGTCGACGAACTCGAGTCGCAGGTCGATGTCCTCCGTGGTGGTGCCACTGCCGTCGAGGTCGTAGCGGTAGGTGTAGGAGACAGTCAGGGCATCCGGGTCGGCGGAGATGTTGAGGAGCTGGATGTTGCTAACGGAGCCCCAGAACTGGTCGTAGCGCGGGCTCTCGGACTGGAACTGCGGCGTCAGCAGCCGGAAGCCCACCGCCGGGTCGCTGCTGGCGGTCTGCAGGTAGGACTCGATGAAGCTCTCCATGCCCTCCTGCGTGGGCTCGTCGGGGGCCTTGCTCGTGGGCGGTGCCTGACTGGTCGGCGCGTCGTTGGGTGCGCCCGCCTGACCACCGTCGTCGCCGGCGTTCATCCCCACCAGCACTCCGATGACGGTCAGGAGCGCGATGATCGCTAGCCCGGACAGGATCGGCAGCAGCCGCCCGGGACGCCGGGCCCGTCGGCCACCGGGGTCGGCGGTGGGCTGGGGCAGGACCCTGGACATGACCTGCGTCGAGGACGACCCGGTGTCGACCGCGAGCGTACGACGGTCGGGCACCGGCCGCGGGGGCGTCGCCGAGGGGCCGGCGCGGAGGAAGTCCACGACCTGCCGCATCGACCACCGACCCCCGGGGTCGACGGTCATGCTCGACTCGAGCACGGGCGCGAGCCAGCCAGCGGTGTCGAGCCGGGGCGGCTCCTCGTGCACGATCCGGTAGAGGCCGCCGATGACGTTGTCGCCGATGTCGTAGGGCGGCGCGCCGGCCAGTGCGTGGAAGAGCGTGGCACCCAGCGACCACACGTCGCTCAGGTCGGTCGCCTGTCGCCCGGAGGCGACCTCGGGGGAGATGTAGGCGGGCGAGCCGGTGACGAGGCCTGTCTGGGTGAGTGAGGCATCGGCCTCGGCACGAGCGATGCCGAAGTCGGAGAGCTTCACCTGCCCTTCGGGCGTCACCAGGATGTTGGAGGGCTTCACGTCGCGGTGGACGATCCCCGCGTCGTGGGCGGCGGCCAGCGCATCGGCCGCCTGGACGACGATCGCCGCGGCCTCGTCGACCGGCAGGGCGCCGTTCTTGCGGACGAGCTCGGCGAGCGTGCTGCCCTCGACGTACTCCATCACCAGCCATTGCGCGTCGTCCTCGTCGACGAGGTCGAAGACCGCGACCACATGGGGGTGGTTGAGCCGCGCAGCGAGGCGCGCTTCGCGCTCAGCGCGCAGGAGGTCGGGGCTGCTGCCACCGGGTGCCATGCCGATGCGCTTGATCGCGACCTGACGTCCGAGCACCTCGTCGCGCCCGAGCCAGACCGCGCCCATCCCTCCTCGCCCGATCTCCCGATCGAGCGAGTACCTGCCTGCGATCACTGCGTCCTCCTCGGTGCCAACCCTAGTAGCCGAATACCCGTGGGGCGCGCCGTACGTCGATACGGCAGGCTGGTGTCCGGCAGCACCGGACCCGAAAGGCTGATCGTGACTATCGATCCCTCCCTGCTCGACGACCTCGAGTGGCGCGGCCTCATCGCCCACTCGACGGACCTGGACGCCCTGCGTGAGGCGTTCAGCAGCGGGAGCGTGCGGTTCTACGTGGGCTTCGACCCCACGGCGCCCAGCCTGCACATGGGTCACCTGGTGCAGATCCTCACGGCCAAGCGGCTCCAGGCCGCGGGCCACACGCCCTTCGCGCTCGTGGGCGGCGCCACCGGGATGATCGGTGACCCCAAGGAGGCGGGGGAGCGGGTGATGAACACCGTCGAGACCGTCCAAGAGTGGGTCGGTCGGGTGCGCGGCCAGATCGAGCCGTTCTTGTCCTTCGAGGGCGACAACGCCGCCACCATGGTCAACAACCTCGACTGGACCGCGCCGATGTCGACCATCGACTTCCTGCGCGACATCGGCAAGCACTTCCCGGTCAACCGGATGCTCGCCCGCGACGTCGTCCGAACCCGCCTCGAGTCCGGCATCAGCTACACCGAGTTCAGCTATGTGCTGCTCCAATCCATGGACTACCTCAACCTGCACCGCGACCACGGCGTGACGTTGCAGTTCGGCGGCTCCGACCAGTGGGGGAACCTCACGGCCGGAGTGGAGCTGATCCGCCGCACCGACGGGCACAAGGTCCACGCGATCGCGACGCCCCTGATGACCAAGGCCGACGGCACCAAATACGGCAAGACAGATGGTGGCGCGCTCTGGCTCGACCCGAGCATGCTCTCGCCCTACGCCTTCCACCAGTTCTGGCTCAACGCCGAGGACGAGAAGATCGGCGAGCTCCTGCGGGTCTTCACCTTCCTGGCGCGCGAGGACATCGAGTCGCTCGAGGCGCGGCACGCCGAGAAGCCGTTCCTCCGGGAGGGCCAGAAGACCCTGGCCGACGAGGTCACGACCCTCGTGCACGGATCCGTCGAGATGGAGCAGGCCAAGGCCGCTGCCGCTGCACTCTTCGGTGGCGGTGAGCTGGCCGGGCTGTCCCCGGCGACCCTGTCGGCTGCCCTGCAGGAGACGGGCACGGTGCAGGTCGACCGGACCTCAGGGATCCCGAGGGTGGTGGACCTGCTGGTCGAGACCGGACTGGCCAAGAGCAAGGGCGAGGCCCGTCGTACGGTCACGGAGGGCGGCGCCTACCTCAATAACGTCCGGGTCGATGATCCCGATGCGGTCCCCACCGAGGCTGACCTGGTCGCTGGGTCCTGGCTGGTGCTGAGGCGCGGCAAGAAGAAGTTCGCCGGCGTCGAGGTCGTCTGAGCGATGACCGAGGACGCGCGCTGGCTCTCCGGACTGGAGGAGCAGGCGCGCGCCCGTCTCGCCGCCCCCGTCTTCGAGTACGTCGCCCAGGGGGCGCGCGATGGGCAGACGGCGTCCCGCGCCGTGGACACGTGGGCCGCGGTGGAGTTCCACCCCCACGTCCTGCGTGACGTCACCGACGTGGGGCTCGAGACCGAGCTGCTGGGTTCGCCCGTGGGGGTGCCCTGGGGGGTGGCCCCCTCGACGCTCCAACGGGCCATCCACCCGGACGGGGAGCTCGCCATGGCGCGCGCGACTGCGCAGGCCGGCGGGGTCATGGTGGTGTCCTCCAACGCCGGCACGCCGTTCTCCCTCATCGGCGAGACAGGCGTGCGGTGGTGGCTCCAGGCCTACCTGCCCGCGGACCGCACGCTAGCGGTGCCGATGCTCGACCGAGCCGTGGCGGCCGGAGCCTCCGCGGTGGTCCTCACCGTCGACACCCCGGTGGTCGGGACCAAGTACCCCGTTGGTCGCGTCGTCTGGGACGTCGTCGACCCCGCACTCCTCCGGGTCAACTTCGACAAGGGCACCGACGAGCGGCCGGGTGCCGACAAGGCACTGGACCTGGGTCCGCACGACGTGGACTGGCTGGCCGAGCACACCGGGCTCCCGGTCGTCGTCAAGGGCGTGCTCCGACCGGACGATGCCGTGCGGTGCGTCCAGGCGGGGGCGCGTGCGGTGTGGGTGTCCAACCACGGTGGGCGCCAGCTGGACCGCGCGGTGTCCACCGCGGCGGTGCTGCGTGAGGTGATCGCCGCCGTGGGCGAGCAGGCCCAGGTCTACGTCGACGGGGGAGTGCGCTCAGGTCTCGATGTCGTGGCGGCGCTGTCCCTTGGCGCGGATGCGGTCTTCCTGGGCCGGCTGCCGCTCTACGCCCTCACCGACGGTGAACCAGGCGTGGCCAGGATGCATCGGGAAGTGGGCGCCCAGGTGGTCGAGACGATGCGTCTCAGCGGGTGCCGCACGCTCGCTGACGTGGCAGCGCTCCACGCCCCATCAGCCCCAAACCACCCCTGACCTGCGCAAACGTGATTGTGGCCCGCGTCACGTCCACTCGATTTGGCACTTGCGCGGAACTCCTCTAATGTTTTCCATGTCGCCAGGGAGCGGCGGGGAGCAAGACCGAGAGGTCGGGCTCCCGGCCCCGAGGTAGACACTCACCAGAATCCTTCACCGGATGATCGTCACCGGCTTCGAGCCACCGACGTTAGTCCGGGGAAGAGTCGTGTGGGAACCAGTGTCCTAGGGGCGACGGGAAACCGTCAACCTTGGTGTGCGTCTGATCTTTGAGAACTCAACAGTGTGTCATAGTCGATGAATTAGTTTGTATGCCCTTATGTCAAAGTTTGGGTTGTTTTTTCGGCATTAGATAGATCTGGCAATTGTCAGTTTTGTTTTTTGTCAGTGATGGAATTTTCTACGGAGAGTTTGATCCTGGCTCAGGACGAACGCTGGCGGCGTGCTTAACACATGCAAGTCGAGCGGTAAGGCCCTTTCGGGGGTACACGAGCGGCGAACGGGTGAGTAACACGTGAGTAATCTGCCCTTCACTTGGGGATAAGCTTCGGAAACGGGGTCTAATACCTGATACGACGACTGCCTGCATG
>NZ_FOQG01000027.1:11228-39096 GCF_900113685.1 Nocardioides psychrotolerans | reverse complement strand
CTCCTCAAAGAAGGCCCCCGGCTGATCTTCCAACTCCCCTACGGCGAAGCCGTCGAGGCACTCGAGGCCTGGATCAGATGGGCCCGCCGCTGCCGGCTCCCGGCCTTCGTCGAGCTCCAACGACGCATCGTGAAACACCGACACGCGATCCTCGCCGCGATCGAGCACGGCCTGTCCAACGGACGCATCGAATCGGTCAACACCAAGATCCGCCTCATCACCCGCATCGCCTTCGGATTCCGATCACCCGACGCACTCATCGCCCTCGCAATGCTCAACCTCGGCGGACACCGCCCCGCACTCCCCGGCCGAGCACTCCCCAGCCCACCATGACCCACGGATAAGTCACAAGAGCCCGAAATGCGCCGCTCCCGCACGGCGCCGTCACGCGGGGTCCTGCTCGGTCGTCAGTGACGAGCCACACGCGGTCGGCTGCCTGGCTTGACGGCGAGCACGGGGCACTCCGCGTCGAGCAGGACCCGCTGGGCGACGCTGCCCATGAGCAGCTTGCCGACCGGCGAGCGGTGCCGGATCCCCAGCACCACCAGGGTCGCGTCGACCTCACGGGCCGCCGAGAGCACGGCCTCGGCCACGTCCTGGGCCACCACCTGGCGCACCTCGACGGTGACCCCGCGGCCCTCGAGGTCGGCGCGGACCTCGTCGAGCTGCTCGGGGCTGGCCCAGCGCTGGTCGACGTAGGCGCACTCGCCTCCAGGCCTTCGCCCGCTCGCACCGCGCCCTCGCCAACGTCGGGTCGGCCGACCAGGAGGACATCGACGCCGTCTTCGCACCACTGCGCCGCGGCAGGGAGCCGCTGCCCAAGGGACTGAGCCAGGAGACGGCCGACGCCGTCCTGACCGCCCTGGAAGCCTCCGTCGAGCTCTCCGCCGGGGAGTGCGCCGAGCACGTGGGCATCTCCCGCGTCAGCGCCCGCCGCTACCTCGAGCACTTCGTGATGCGCGGCGCCGTCGTCGCGCGGTTGCAGTACGGCGGCGCCGGACGGCCGGAGCGTCGTTACCAGACCGTCTGACGCGGCCTCACTCGCGCACGACGAAGGTGTTCTGCGACTCCTGGCCGGTCGCGCCGAGAGCACCGCGATCCTCGCCGTCGACGCTCACCGTCAGCGAGCCGTCGGTCGACTGGACGCGCACCGGCGGGGTGACCTGGAGCTCGACGGTCTGCATGAAGGCCACGTCACCGTCGAAGACGACCGCACCGCTGCCGTCGCGCACCACGACCACGGCACCGCCGCCGGTCGCGGTCAGGACGACCGGGACCTTGGGCCCGGCGTTGCTGGTGCCGTTGTTGATGCCGCTGGACTGGTTGAGGCGCGGGGTGTCGGCCATCTGCACCGGACCGTCCATGGCCAGGCGGGCGATCGACCAGATCAGCACGACGGCCATGACGGCCGCGACCAGCACCGACCAGTTGGGGCCGCCGCGGGTGCCCCGGATCGGGCCGTGCGCCCCGGTGGCCAGCTCGGCCTCGAAGACGCGACGCGGGTCGACGGGGGCGTCGGCGTAGCGCTCGTCGTAGGAAGCCAGGAGCGGAGCAGCGTCCACGCCCAGCACCCGGGCCAGGGTGCGCAGGTGACCGCGGGCGTAGAAGTCGCCGCCGCACGGTCCGAAGTCGTCGACCTCGATGGACTCGATGACGTGCGGACGGATCCGGGTGCGCTCGGCGAGCTGGTCGACGCCGAGACCGATCCGGCTGCGGGCGGCCGCGAGCTGCGGGCCGACCACGGGGTCCGGCACCGGGGCGGACACCACGTCGTCGATGACGATCGTGACGTCGGTCTGCGGGGCCAGGTCGTCGGCGCCGATCAGGTGCACGGTCTCGCGCCGGGGCTCCTCGACGACCGGCTCGGGTGCTGCTTCACGACGGCTCTCGGAGCGGGCGGCGTCGACCAGCTTGCGCAGCGGACCCGGGGTCGGGCTGGCGAACGCGGGAACCCTGGTGGCGACCGGCTCCTCGTCGGTGTCGGGGACCGCCGGAGACTCCTCGGCGACCGGCTCCGCGGGCTCGTCGACCCCGACGGGCTCGGCTTCGACCGCAGCGGCCTCATCCTCGTGGCCCTCGTGGCCCTCGTCGTCCTCGGCGACCACGCGGGCCGGGACCAGGTCGATCTCGACCACGTCGGCGGTCCAGTCGGACCGCTCCAGCAGTGCCTCGGCGAGGTCGTCGCCGGCACCTACGACACGGGTCGCGAGACCCAGGCGGACAGCCCAGTCGGTGCCGTCGTTGCCGATGACGTCCAGGCGTCCGTCGCGCAGCAGGCCGCGGCGGGCGAGGTGCTCGACCCGGTCGACGTCCGACCACGGCAGCCCGTGCCAGACCCGACCGCGCCGCACCCGCAGTCCCTGGGCGTCAGCGACGAGCAACGGCGAGCGGGCGTCGAGCAGTGCGGCCAGGTTGAGCCCGCCCACGACGGTCATCAGCGCGCACAGCGCCCAGTCGAGCGGGGCTCCGGTGCCGGACGCACGCACCAGGTAGGCGATCGCCAGGACCGAGCCGGTGATGCCCAGCCCTGCCGCCAGCGGGACGTGCCGGCGGACCTCGAGGTCCGTCGTACGGCTCGGCTCGGCGGACTCCTCCGGGAGCACGGCCTGGTCTGTCGTGGCGCTCACAACTCCCCCTGCAAGGTCATGATCACGGCGTCGATCTCGTCGGGCTTGACCAGGACGTCGCGGGCCTTGGAGCCCTCGCTCGGTCCGACCACTCCCCTGCTCTCCATGATGTCCATCAGTCGACCGGCCTTGGCGAAGCCGACACGCAGCTTGCGCTGGAGCATCGACGTCGAGCCGAACTGGGTCGACACCACGAGCTCGATGGCCTGGATGACCAGGTCCAGGTCGTCGCCGATGTCGTCGTCGATCTCACGCTTGACCGCCGCAGGCGCGGTGACGTCCTCGCGGTAGGTCGGCTGGAGCTGGGTCTTGCAGTGCTTGACGACCTGGTGGATCTCGGCCTCCGTGACCCAGGAGCCCTGCACACGCACGGCTTTCGAGGCGCCCATGGGCAGGAAGAGCCCGTCGCCCTGGCCGACCAGCTTCTCCGCGCCCGGTTGGTCGAGGATGACCCGGCTGTCGGCGAGCGAGGACGTCGCGAAGGCCAGGCGGGAGGGCACGTTGGCCTTGATCAGTCCGGTCACGACATCGACCGAGGGCCGCTGTGTCGCCAGCACCAGGTGGATGCCGGCGGCACGCGCGAGCTGGGTGATGCGGACGATGGAGTCCTCGACGTCGCGCGGCGAGACCATCATCAGGTCGGCAAGCTCGTCGACGATCACCAGCAGGTAGGGGTACGGCGCCAGCTGGCGCTCGCTGCCGGCCGGGAGCTCGACCTTCCCCGCCCGCACGGCCTTGTTGAAGTCGTCGATGTGACGGAAGCCGAAGTTGGCCAGGTCGTCGTAGCGCATGTCCATCTCGCGCACGACCCACTGCAGCGCCTCGGCCGCCTTCTTGGGGTTGGTGATGATCGGGGTGATCAGGTGCGGCACACCCTCGTAGGCGTTGAGCTCGACCCGCTTGGGGTCGACCATGATCATCCGGACCTCGTCGGGCGTCGACCGCATCAGGATCGAGGTGATCATCGAGTTGATGAAGCTCGACTTGCCGGAGCCGGTGGCACCGGCGACCAGCAGGTGCGGCATCTTGGCGAGGTTGGCGACCACGAAGCCGCCCTCGACGTCCTTGCCGAGACCGGCCACCATCGGGTGGTGGTCGGAGCGGGCCACGTTGGACCGGAGGACGTCGCCGAGGGAGACGATCTCCTTGTCCAGGTTGGGGATCTCGATGCCGATCGCGGACTTGCCGGGGATCGGGCTCAGGATGCGCACGTCGGCCGAGGCGACGGCGTAGGCGATGTTCTTGGACAGCGCCGTGACCTTCTCGACCTTGACCGCAGGGCCGACCTCGACCTCGTAGCGCGTGACCGTCGGACCGCGGGTGTAGCCGGTCACGTGTGCGTCGATGGCGAACTCGTCCAGGACCTGGGTGAGGCGACCGACGACCTCGTCGCTGGCCTTGGAGCGCGCCTTGTGGACCGACCCGGGCTTGAGGACCTCGTTCTCCGGGAGGGTGTAGGTGATGTCCCCCGAGAGCGAGAGCTGCTCGACCCGCTGCGGGATCGGCGTGTGCGGCGGCGGCTCGAGCTCGACCTTGTCCTCGGGCACGTCGACGAGCGTCGATGAGGGCCGGACGATGTCGAGTCCGGCGTCCTCCTCCAGGGCGACGTCCAGCGCGTCGGCGGCCTTGCGGCGCCGCTTGGGCTTCTCCTCCAGGACCGGGGTGTCGTAGGCAGGGTCGCCTTCGGGCTCCAGGTCGACGTCGGCGCGGCCGCGGGTGCGCATCGGCTGGGTGGCGTCGAGCTCGTCGCCCTCGTCGAGGTGGCGGCCGAGGAGGTGGTCCCAGGTGTCGCGGAGTGCCTGCGGGAGGCGGTAGAGCGGTGTCCCGGTGATGACGAGCAGGCCGAAGAAGGCGAGGAGTGCGAGGACCGGCACGACGACGTACGCCGACTGGAGCAGGTCGAGCAGCAACGAGGAGACCACGAAGCCGACGGCGCCGCCGGCCTGCTGGAGGTTGCTGCTGTCGCCGACCGCGGGCTGGGGGCTGCCGTTGGCGATGTGCACGATGCCGAGGACACCGAAGGCGAAGGCGGCCCAGCCGATGACCTGACGGCCCGCAGGACCCGTGCTGACGGGGTCACGCATGAGGCGCCAGCCGGCGAGCACGATCAGCAGCGGCACGAACCAGCCGACCTTGCCGACCGAGCCCTCGACCACGGTCCGGGTGAGCTCCATGACGCCACCGGGCAGCTGGAACCACACGGCGGCGGCCACGACGACCGAGACCGCGAAGAGGAACAGCCCCGCACCGTCACGGCGTTGCTCGGGCTCGAGCTCACCGGCGGTGTGGCCGATGCCACGCGCCGTGGCACCGATGCCGTGGGCGATGCCCAGCCACACCGCGCTCAGCCCCCGGAACAGGGCGATGAACATCCGGGCGACCGGACCGGTCCCGTTGCGGACGGCGCGTGGTGCCGGTCGCGCCGCCGGCTTGCGGGCCACCGGACGCTTGGCAGGACGCTTGGAGGCGCTCGTGCTCGCGGACTTCGTCGGGGTCTTGCTGGGTGACTTCCGGGCGCGGCTGGATCGGGTGCTCGAACCGCTTCGTCCACTACTGCTCGACCTGGAAGAAGACGTGCTCTTGCTCCGCGACCCCGGCGGGGAAGACGTACGGGTCGCCATACGACCAAAGTAGGCCACAGCCCCACCCGTCACTTGCATCACAGCATGCGTGTCGCCCGCGAGCTGCGCGGCAGCCGGGTCGCACCAGCAGATCCTGCGGCCCACAGGCCCCGCTACGCGGAAATTGCCGGCAAAACCGGGGCAGTGCTGGACCATCGCTCCGCGGATGCCTAGGGTCGAAGGCTGGTGTGCCAGATCACAAGGACACACCGCTGATTCCACTCGGAGGGAACGACAAGTGAAGATCATCACCACAGGGCTGAGCCTGGCCCTGCTCGGAGCCGGCCTCGCGGCCACGCCCGGGCTCCAGGCCTCAGCCGCTCCCCCGGCGCCCGCCGGGGAGTCGCTCGTCCAGCGCATGTCGGGCGAGGCAGCGGGAGCCGTGCAGATCACGGCAGACAGGGCGACCGGCAAGGTCGGCTTCGCCCGCGCGACAGGGGGCGAGGGCGACCTTCTCCCCGGACTGGACGGCGCATCGGCGCGCGCAGCCACGAGCAAGGCCCGCGCCTACCTCGACGAGTACGCCGCAGCGTTCGGCGCCACCTCCGCCCAGCTCGAGCAGTCTGGCGTCAACGCCGACCGCTACGGCTGGACGGTGGACTACACCCAGCGCTACCGCGGGGTGGAGGTCTTCGGCTCCCAGCTGCGTGCCCACGTCGACAAGGACGGCGACCTGACCTCGATCAACGGCTACGCCGCACCCGGCCTGGACCTCAGTGTCACCCCGGGTCTCACTGCCGACGAGGCGGCGACCCGCGCGCTGGCGATCGTCAAGGCCAAGTCGGCGACGCCCGACTCGACCCTGCGCATGGCCGGTCTGGAGGTCGCGAGCAACGACCTGATGGTCTACCGCATGGGCTCGACCCGCGGCGAGACCGGCGAGGCCGTCCTCGTCTACGTCCTCGAGGTCACCAACGCGGACACCGTGCGCGACATGGTCTTCCTCGACGCCGACAGCGGCAAGATCGTCAACCGCTACTCGATGATGGCGCACGCGCTCGACCGCAAGCTCTTCGAGGCCTCCGTCAACGACCAGGGCACGCCCGACGACCCGAGTGACGACACCACTGACCGCGAG
Organism: Nocardioides psychrotolerans; assembly: GCF_900113685.1. Classification (GTDB taxonomy): domain Bacteria; phylum Actinomycetota; class Actinomycetes; order Propionibacteriales; family Nocardioidaceae; genus Nocardioides; species Nocardioides psychrotolerans. Next base: position 32,770 of record NZ_FOQG01000027.1, on the reverse strand, counting down.
CTGGTCTACCAGGAGGGCGACGCCCTCCCAGGCGACCTCGACGTCGACCAGCTCAGCGAGGTCCAGGGCACGGGCGAGGCCTACTGGCTCTTCAAGAACGCGTTCGGTCGTGACTCCTACGACGACCAGGGCGCCACGATGGTCACGGTCAACAACGAGCCGTCGATCAACTGCCCCAACGCCAACTGGAACGGCTCGACGACCAACTACTGCGCGGGCGTCAGCTCTGACGACACCGTGGCGCACGAGTGGGCTCACGCCTACACCGAATACACCTCCGGCCTGATCTATCAGTGGCAGTCGGGCGCCATGAACGAGGCGTTCTCCGACATCTGGGGCGAGACCGTCGACCAGCTCAACGACCGCCACAACGAGCAGCCCAACACCCCGCGCACCACCGGGCAGTGCTCACAGTTCACGCGTGGCGCGGTGGGTCTGACCATCAACACCCCCGCGAACGTCGCGGGCGACTGCGACGCCGCGCCGGCCTCGTTCGGTCCGGTCTTCGACAAGACCGGTGTGACCGCCGACGTCGTCGTCGGTGCTCCCCTCGACGGCTGCGCTCCGTTCACCAATGCCGCCACCATGGCCGGCAAGTTCGTCTACGTCGACCGTGGCACCTGCACGTTCGGCGCCAAGGCACAGGCGGCCGAGGCTGCCGGCGCCGAGGGCATCGTGATCGGCAACAACGTCGCCGAGCCCCCGTTCTCCCCCTCGGGCGACGCGGACATCTACGGCGTGATGGTCGGCCAGGACACCGGCACCAAGATCAAGTCGGCGACCACCACGGTCAACGTCACGGTCAAGGACATCGACCAGGCCGACAAGGACAACTCCTACCGCTGGCTCTCCGGCGAGGCCGACCCGGCCTTCGGCGGCGCCATCCGCGACATGTGGAACCCCACCTGCTACGGAGACCCGGGCAAGGTGTCCGACGCCGAGTACAAGTGCTCCACGGACGACAGCGGCGGCGTGCACAGCAACTCCGGCGTGGTCAACCACACCTTCGCCCTGCTCGTCGACGGCGGCACCTACAACGACGTCACCGTGCCGGCGATCGGTCGCGACAAGGCCGCGGCGATCTTCTGGCGCTCGCAGAGCGAGTACCTCTTCCCGGTCGCCGACTTCAGCGACCTCTCGGAGAGCCTCGTCTCCTCCTGCACCGACCTGCTCGGCAAGGAGATCAACGAGCTGACCCTGGAGCCGGAGGCCACCCCGGTCCTGGCGACGTCCATCACCGCCGCCGACTGCACCGCGGTGTCGCTGGTGAGCGACGCGGTCGAGCTCAACCTGGACCCCAAGGCCCAATGCGAGTTCAAGCCGCTGCTGACCAAGGGCGCCCCGTCGCTGTGCGGCAAGGGCTTCAGCGCCAGGACCGTCTGGTCGGAGAACTTCGAGGACGGCCTCAAGGGCTGGGACAAGACCGAGGACGTCGTCTTCGACGGCGCCTCGGGCATCTCGTGGAAGACGGTCGCGGACGCGCCCGGCAACCACTCCTCCACGGTCGCCTACGCCCCCGACCCGGCCGAGGCCGGCGACTGCTCGGGCACGGCGGGCGACGTGTCGAGCCGCAACTCGATCACCAGTCCTGCCTTCGCGATCCCGGCGGGCCTCTCGCCGCGGATGTCGTTCAAGCACTACGTAGCCACGGAATACGGCTACGACGGTGGCAACGTGAAGTACAGCGTGGGCGGCAAGCCCTTCAAGGTCATCCCCACCCAGGCCTACGCCTTCAACGCACCGGGCGCCCAGATGGAGGTCGCCCCCGGCAACACCAGCCCGCTCGCGGGTGAGGACGGCTTCACCGGCACCGACGGCGGCGAGAACCGCGGCTCGTGGGGCACCTCGATCATCGACCTGAAGAAGCTCGGCGCGAAGGTGGGCAAGAACGTCCGCATCCGCTTCGACATGGGTCGTGACGGTTGCGGTGGCCTCGACGGCTGGTACGTCGATGACATCAAGGTGTCGATCTGCAAGGTCCAGACCCTGGTCTCGGCGACCCCGAAGGCGGGCAAGCAGCCCCGGGTCGTCGTCACGGTCAAGCGCGACGGCTCCCAGGGCACTGCGCCCCGGGGCGCGGTCAAGCTGCTCAAGGGCAGCTTGGTCGTCGGCAAGGGCTTCGTGACGAAGGGTAAGGCGCTGATCAAGGTCCGCGGCCTCCAGCCCGGCACCTACGACCTGTTGGCCACCTTCACCGGCACGCCGCGCTTCGCGGCTGCCAGCGACACCGTGAGGGTCCGCGTCACCCGCTGACCCCCTAGCAGCACGCTCACCACGAGGCCCCGCCGGACACCGTCCCGCGGGGCCTCGTGCTCCCCGCTCGTCGATCGGTCGAGACCCGGCCACTCGCTGGTCGGAGCGGCGGACCGCCTAGAGCAGGCCGGAGGCCGCGAGGCCGACCCGGAGCGCGGCGACCTCGTCCTCGTCGAGCGGGACGAGCGGCGCGCGGACGTTGCGGTTGTCGAGCACGCCGAGCAGCTCAAGCGTCGCCTTCGCGGTGGTGGCACCGTAGTTGGGGACCCCCATGATCGCGTCGATGGCGGGGAGCATCGTGGTGAAGCGGGCCAGGGCGGTGGCGTGGTCGCCTGCGGTGAAGGCGTCGTACATCTCGCGCAGCAGCGGGCCGGCCGCGTGGCCGGCGACCGACACGAAGCCGGCGCCCCCGTGGGCGAGCCAGCCGAGGTTGGCGACGTCGTCGCCGGAGTAGACGGCGTAGCCGAGCTCCATCAGGCGCACGCCACGGGCGTAGTCGCCGACCGCGTCCTTGACGGCGACCACGGTCTCCCACTCGATCGCCGCCGCGTAGGTCTCCATCGTGATGGTCGTGCCGGTGCGGCTCGGGACGTCGTAGAGCATCACCGGGAGACCACTCGCCTCGACGACGCTGCGGAAGTGGTGCAGCACGCCGGCAGGGCTGGGCTTGTTGTAGTAGGGCGTGACGAGCAGCAGGCCGTCGGCGCCGATCTTCTCCGCCTGCACGGCAAGCTCGACCGAGTGGGCGGTCGCGTTGGTGCCGACCCCGGCGACGACCACCGCGCGGTCTCCGACCGCGTCCATGACCGCGGCGAGGATCTCGCCGTCCTCGGCCGTCGTGGTCGTCGGCGACTCGCCGGTCGTGCCCGAGACGACGACGCCGTCGTGGCCGTGGTCGATGAGGTGGGTCGCGATGCGGGCGGTGCCCTCGAGGTCGACGGACCCGTCGTCGTGGAACGCGGTCGCCATGGCCGTGAGGACCGTGCCGAAGGGCGTTGCCGGGGAGGAGGGGGGCTTCGCGCTCATGAGGTCAGGCTATCGCCCCACGACCGCTTCCCCGGCGGGGCGCCTCGCGGGTGACGCGTCACACGTGCGGGATCACGTCGGCCGCGACCAGCCTCAGGTGGTCGAGGTCGGCAAGGTCGAGGACCTGGAGGTAGAGGCGCTCGCTGCCGAGAGCGGCGTACTGCCCGATCCGCTCGACGACCTCCTCGGGCGTGCCGGCGATGCCGTTCTCCCGCAGCTCGTCCTTGTCGCGACCGATCGCGGCCGCGCGGCGCTCGACCTCGGCCTCGTCGGCGCCCACGCAGAGCACGAGCGCGTTGGAGTAGACGAGCTCGTCGGGGTCGCGGCCGATCGCCTCGCATGCCGCACGCACCCGGTCGAACTGCGCCGTCGTGGTGGGCTGGTCGACGAACGGCAGGTTGAACTCGTCGGCGTACGACGCGGCGAGGGCGGGCGTGCGCACCTTGCCGACCCCGCCGATCAGCACCGGCGGCTTGGCCTGCGTGGGCTTCGGCAGCCCCGGGGAGTCCGTGACCTGGTAGTGCTCGCCGTCGAAGGAGAAGCCGTCGCCGTCCAGCGGGGTGGCCCACAGGCCGGTGATGATCGCGAGCTGCTCCTCGAAGCGGTCGAAGCGCTCCTTCGTGCCCGGGAAGGGGATCGCGTACTTCTCGTGCTCGGCCTGGAACCAGCCGGCGCCGATGCCGAGCTCCACCCGTCCGCCGCTCATCTGGTCGACGTTCGCGACGCTGATCGCCAGCGGGCCGGGGTGGCGGAACGTCGCGCTGGTCATCATCGTGCCCAGCCGGATCGTGCTCGTCTCACGCGCGAGCGCGGCCAGCGTGATCCACGCGTCGCTCGGCCCCGGCAGCCCCGGCGTGCCCATCGCGAGGTAGTGGTCGGAGCGGAAGAACGCCCCGAAGCCGAGCTCCTCGGCCTCGAGCGCGACCGCCAGGAGGTCGTCGTAGGTGGCGCCCTGCTGGGGCTCGGTGAACACGCGCAGTTCCATGGCCCCCACTCTGCCAGGACGACTTCGCGTGCGGCGCAGCCGACTGACGACGTGCGGTGGTCGGGCCGGTGCAGGCATCGGGAGCCTCGAGACCACGCAGGCGGGCGGGGCCGGACGTGCCGATCCCCCGTCGACGGCGGGGTGTGGGGCGGTGGAGCCAGGTCTCGCCGGGGTGCCGCGGTCGGCGGCGGGGTGTGGGGCGTGGGGCGAGAGAGTCAGGTCTCGGCGGAGCGGGGCGGAGCGGGGCCGGAGCGGGGCCGGAGCGGAGCCGGAGCGGTCGGTGTCGGAGCGGTCGGTGTCGGCGCTGCCGACCGGGGAGGAAGTCACGCAGCGGGTGCGTGAGAACCTCCCCGGTCGACCCGCTGGCACCTCGTGGATTGTGGCCGGCCGCGCCAATCGCCCGACCGGCGGCGGGGCATGGGGGGGTGGGGCGAGAGTCAGGTCTCGCCGGGTGGTGTGTCGATCGGGACGCTTCCGTGGTGGTCGCGGCGAAAGAACAGGCCGTCGGGTGATCGCCACCCCTCCGACGCGAAACCCTGACTCAGCTCGTCGCCGCCACCGACACCGACACCGCCACCGCCACCGACCTAGACGCCGACCGACCAAGGTCCCGTCAGCGGACGGGGTGGCCCGCGGAGGCCAGTGCGCCCTTGACGTCGCGGATGCGCATCGTGCCGAAGTGGAAGACGGTGGCGGCGAGGACCGCGTCGGCGCCGGCGTCGACGGCCGGGGCGAAGTGCTCGGTGGCACCGGCGCCACCGGAGGCGATGACCGGCACGGCGACCTCACGTCGTACGGCGCGGATCAGGTCGAGGTCGAAGCCGTCCTGGGTGCCGTCCGCGTCCATGGCGTTGAGCAGGATCTCCCCCGCGCCGAGCTCGCACGCGCGAGCGGCCCACGCGATCGCGTCAAGGCCGGCGGACTTGCGACCGCCGTGGGTCGTGACCTCCCAGCCGGAGTCGGTGCCGGAGGCACGACGGGCATCCACGGAGAGCACGAGAACCTGGTTGCCGAAGCGGTCGGCGATCTCGGCGACCAGCTCCGGACGGTGGATGGCCGCGGTGTTGACCGCCACCTTGTCGGCGCCGGCGCGGAGCAGCCGGTCGACGTCCTGGACTGAGGCCACTCCCCCACCGACGGTCAGGGGGATGAAGACCTCCTCGGCCGTGCGCGACACGATCTCCATGGTGGTCGCGCGGCCCTCGTGGGAGGCGGAGATGTCGAGGAAGGTCAGCTCGTCGGCGCCCTCCGCGTCGTAGGTGCGGGCCAGCTCGACGGGGTCGCCGGCGTCGCGCAGCTCGCGGAAGTTGATCCCCTTCACCACCCGGCCGGCGTCGACGTCCAGGCACGGGATGACGCGGACGGACAGGCTCATGCCAGCGCCTGCGCCGTGGGCAGGGTCAGGGTCAGGGCGTCCTGGAGCGTGAAGCGCCCCTCGTAGAGCGCGGTGCCGATGATCGCGCCCTCGACGCCGAGGTCGACCAGCCCCATCAGCGCCTCGAGGTCGGTCAGCTCGGTGATGCCGCCCGACGCGACGACCGGGCGCGCGGTGACGGCGCAGACGTCGCGGAGCAGGTCGAGGTTGGGACCCTGGAGCATGCCGTCCTTGTTGACATCGGTGACCACGTAGCGCGCACAGCCCTCAGCGTCGAGACGGGTCAGCACGTCGTAGAGGTCTCCGCCGTCACGGGTCCAGCCGCGGGCCGCCAGGGTGCGCCCGCGTACGTCGAGCCCGACGGCCACGCGGTCGCCGTACTGTGCGATCGCGGCGGCGCACCACTCGGGCTGCTCCAGCGCGGCGGTGCCGATGTTGACCCGGCGACAGCCGGTGGCCATCGCCGCGGCGAGCGACTCGTCGTCGCGGATGCCACCGCTCATCTCGACCTGGATGTCGAGGGTGCCGACGATCTGCGCCTGGAGCTCACGGTTGTGGCCCCGGCCGAACGCCGCGTCGAGGTCGACCAGGTGCAGCCACTCCGCACCGGCCTCCTGCCAGCGCAGTGCGGCCTCGATCGGGTCGCCGAAGCGCTTCTCCGACCCGGCCACGCCCTGCACCAGCTGGACGGCATGGCCACCCGCGATGTCGACGGCGGGCAGCAGCTCGAGGTAGTCGCTCATGGTCTTCTCGTCTCCAGGGGGTGATGGTGGTGGAGCCGTCGCTCAGCGGCGGCGGAACAGCAGGGTGTGCAGGACGCGCGCGCCGAGCAGGCTCACGATGATCACCAGCAGCCGCGCGGCCCAGTGGTCGAGGAATGCCCAGGCCACGAGGTTGACCAGGACCACGACCAGGATGGTCGCCCAGGTCTGGTGGCGGGCCCGGCGGGTCAGGACCCCCGTCGGACGGGGGCGCGGTCGAGGTAGCACGGACGTGAGCGACTTCTTGCGCGCGGCCTGACGCTGGGCGCGCTCAGCACCAGCGGCTCGGGCCGCGGCCCGCACCGCTGCCTCGCGCTCGCGCTCCTCCCGGCGCCGGGCCCGCTCCTTGCTCACCGGGGGCTCACCGGGGGCTCATCGGGGGCTCACCGGGGGCCCATCCGGGGCTCACCACGAGGTGACCCAGTTGCGCAGCAGGGCCGCACCGGCGTCACCGGACTTCTCCGGGTGGAACTGCGTGGCGCTGAGGGGACCATTCTCCACGGCCGCGACGAAGCGGTCGCCGCCGTGCTCGGCCCACGTCACCAGCGGGGCACGGGTGCGGTCGTTGGTCACGAGCGTCCAGTCGCGCACGCCGTAGGAGTGCACGAAGTAGAACCGCTCGTCGCGGATGCCGGCGAAGAGCACCGTCTCCTCGGGGACGTCGACGGTGTTCCACCCCATGTGGGGTACGACGGGCGCCTGCAGGCGCTCGACCACTCCGGGCCACTCGTCGCAGCCCTCGGTCTCGACGCCGTGCTCCACGCCGCGGGCGAAGAGGATCTGCATGCCCACGCAGATCCCGAGCACCGGGCGACCACCGGCCAGTCGTCGTCCGATGATCCGCTCGCCCTTGATGCCCAGCAGCCCGGACATGCACGCGGCGTAGGCTCCGACGCCGGGCACGACCAACCCGTCGCACTCGAGCGCCCGATCGAAGTCGTCGGTCAGCTCGACCGACGCCCCGGCCCGCTCGAGCGCACGCACGGCCGAGCGGAGGTTGCCGGACCCGTAGTCGAGGACGACGACGTCAGCGCCGCGGCGCGAGGTCACACCCGCCCCGCGCTCAGGGTGTTCAAAGAGCGCCCTTGGTCGAGGGGACCCCGGTCTCCCGCGGGTCGATCGCGACGGCGTCACGGAACGCGCGGGCGAAGGCCTTGAACTGCGTCTCCACGATGTGGTGCGGCTCGCGGCCGGCCAGCACCCGCACGTGCAGCGCGATGTGGGCGTGGAAGGCGATGGTCTCGAACACGTGCCTGGTCAGGGAGCCGAGGTAGGCCGGCGTGGTGCCGCCGAGCTGGACGTACTGCTGGCCCTCGGGCTCGCCGGTGTGCACGCAGTAGGGACGACCGGAGACGTCGACGACGGCCTGGACCAGCGCCTCGTCGAGCGGCACGGTGGCGTCGCCGAAGCGACGCACGCCGACCTTGTCGCCGAGCGCCTCGCGCAGTGCCTGGCCGAGCACGATCGCGGTGTCCTCGACCGTGTGGTGGGCGTCGATGTGGGTGTCGCCGGAGGTCTGCACCGTCAGGTCGAGCAGCGCGTGGCGGGCGAAGGCGGTGAGCATGTGGTCGAAGAACCCGACGCCCGTGGAGATGTCGTGGCGGCCGGTGCCGTCGAGGTCGACCTCGACGAGCACCCTCGACTCGCTGGTCTGGCGCTCGATGCGTGCGGTCCTGCTCATGCCCGTCCCTCTTCCGTCCCTGCGGTGCCGGTCACTGCGGTCAGTGCGTGCTTGAAGCTGGTCATCTCCTCGGCGGTGCCGATCGAGACCCGCAGCCACCCGTCCGGTCCAGTCTCGCGGATCAGGACACCGTGGTCGAGCAGGCCCCGCCACACCGCGTGGCGGTCCGCGAACGTGCCGAAGAGGCAGAAGTTGGCGTCGCTGTCGGCGACCTGGTGTCCCTGCTCGCGCAGCCAGGCCACCGTGGCGTCGCGCTCGACGCGCAGCTGGTCGACCTTGCCGAGCAGCTCGGGGGCGTGACGCAGCGCCGCGAGCGCGACCGCCTGAGTCACCGCCGAGAGGTGGTAGGGCAGCCGCACGACCCGGACGGCGTCGCAGATCTCCGGCGCGGCGGCGAGGTAGCCGAGCCGCGCGCCGGCTAGTGCAAACGCCTTGCTCATCGTGCGCGTGACGACCAGGTTGCGGTGCTGCGGCAGGACCTCGAGCGCGCTCGGCACGCCGGCGCGGCGGAACTCGCCGTAAGCCTCGTCGACCACCACGATCCCGCTCTCACCCACCGCCTCGCACAGCAGGCTGACCGCCTCGGGCGGCAGCGCGGTGCCGGTCGGGTTGTTGGGCGAGGGCAGCAGGACGACCGAGGGTCGCACCCGTTCCACCAGCTCACGGGCGACCTCGAGGTCCAGCGCGAAGTCCGACTCACGACGCCCCTGCACCCAGGCGGTGTTGCTGTCGCGGGCGTACTCGGGATACATCGAGTACGTCGGGGCGAAGCTCAGCGCCGTGCGCCCGGGACCCCCGAAGGCCTGCAGGAGCTGGAGCATGATCTCGTTGGAGCCGTTGGCAGCCCACACCTGCTCCGCGCACACCCCGTGACCGAGGTAGGACGCCAGCGCACCGCGGAGCTCGACGAACTCACGGTCGGGGTAGCGATTGAGCGTGCGGGTCGCCTCGGCGACCGAGCGCGCCACGTCGTCGACCACGGCCTCGGAGGGCGGGTAGGGGTTCTCGTTCACGTTGAGCTGGACGGGCACGTCGAGCTGCGGGGCGCCATACGGCTCGACCCCCCGCAACTCCTCGCGCAGCGGAGGAAACATCACGAGAAGCGCACCCGCACGGCCGCGCCGTGGCCCGGCAGGTCCTCAGCCTCGGCGAGGGTGACCACGTGGTCGGCCACCTCGGCCAGAGCGCCGCGGTCGTAGTCGACGACGTGGATGGACTTGGTGAAGGCGCGCACCGACAGCCCCGAGGAGTGGCACGAGCAGCCGCCGGTCGGGAGGACGTGGTTGGAGCCGGCGCAGTAGTCACCCAGGGAGACCGGGGCGTGTGGTCCGACGAAGATCGCGCCGGCGTTGCGCACGCGCGCCGCCCACGCGGAGGCGTCGACCGTGTGGATCTCGAGGTGCTCGGCGCCGTAGCCGTCGACGACCTTCAGGCCCTGCTCGAGGTCCTCGACCAGGACGACGCCCGACTGCGGCCCGCTCAACGCGGTGCGGATGCGCTCGACGTGCTTGGTGGTCGAGATCTGCTTGTCCAGCTCGGCGTCGACATCGTCGGCGAGGCGCTGCGAGGTCGTGACGAGCACGGCCGAGGCCAGCGGGTCGTGTTCGGCCTGGCTGATCAGGTCGGCCGCGACGTAGGCGGCATCGGCGGTGTCGTCGGCCAGGATCGCGATCTCGGTCGGTCCGGCCTCGGAGTCGATGCCGACCTGACCCTTGAGCAACCGCTTGGCCGTCACGGTCCAGATGCTGCCCGGCCCGGTGACGAGGTCGACGCGCTCGCACGGCCCGACGCCGTAGGCGAACATCGCGATCGCCTGGGCGCCGCCGACGGCGTAGACCTCCTCGATCCCGAGCAGCTCGCAGGCCGCCAAGATCGTGGGGTGCGGCAGCCCGCCGAAGTCCTTCTGCGGGGTCGAGCTCAGCGCGATCGACTCGACACCGGCCACCTGCGCCGGGACGACGTTCATCAGCACGCTGGACACCAGGGGGGCCAGACCGCCGGGCACGTAGAGACCCACGCGGCCGACCGGCACCTTCTTGTGGGTCACGCGGGCGCCGGGACCGAGGTCGGTGACGGCGTCCCGCTCGAGCTCCTGCGCGCAGGTCGCGCGCAGGCGACGGATCGACTCGTCGAGGCCGGCCCGGATGGCGGGGTCGAGCTGCTCGAGCGCATCGACGAGCGCCTGCCGCGGGACCCGGATGTCGGTCTGGGGCACGCCGTCGTGCTTCGCGGACATCTCGAAGATGGCCTCGAGGCCACGGGTGCGCACCGCTTCACAGATCGCATGCACGGCGGGAATCGCGGCCTCGATGTCGAACTCGGCCCGAGGCACGGCAGTCCGGTAGTCGACGGGGCCGGTCTCGGCCGCCCCTCGAAGGTCGATGCGGCGAATCATGCCCCGATCCTACGAAGCCCTCCCCACGTCCTCCGCATCGGCGACGGAGGCTGGACACTCCCGGCTTCGGCGCACCGTCCTCGGCGCACCGACTACCGTGGCGACCGTGACCATGACGCTGCCGATGTTCCCGCTCAACTCGGTGCTCTTCCCCGGCGTCAGCGTGCCGCTTCGGGTCTTCGAGGACCGCTACCGCGCCCTGGTCCACCACCTGCTGCGCGTCGAGGACCCGATCGAGCGGGTCTTCGGCTCGGTGGGCATCCGCGAGGGCTACGAGGTGGGCGACCACGGGGCCCAGTCCCTCTACCGCGTCGGCTGCCGCGTGCAGCTGACCGAGGTCGAGTCCAACACCGACGGGACCTTCGACATCGTCGCGGTGGGCCTGGACCGGATCAAGCTCGAGCGCCTCGACACCACCGGGCTCTTCCCCGTGGGCCACGTGGTCGAGCTCGAGGAGAACGACGACGTCGTCGCGGACGAGGTCCTCGAGCGGGCGCGGGCCACCTTCACGGCCTACCGCCAGGCCCTGTCCGAGATCGCCAACGATCCCTACTCCGGCAGCCTGCCGCGCGACCCGTCCTACCTTTCCTGGACCCTCGCCGCCTGCGCTCCCCTGCCACTGCCCGAGCGGCAGGCGCTGCTCGAGGCCGACGACGCCACGGAGCGGTTGGTGATGGTCACCGACCTGCTGCGCACCGAGCTCCAGGCCATGAACGTGATCCCGTCGCTGCCCGCCACCGAGGTAGCACGCACGCGCTGGTCGCCCAACTAGCCCGCACGGCACGATGGCCAAGAAGTCAGCCTCCGGCGGCACGCCGGCCACCCTCGCCCTGACCGGTGCCGGCATCGAGCACCGTCTCCACGCCTACGAGCACGACGCGCGGGCCGCCTCCTTCGGCCTCGAGGCCGCCGAGGCGCTGGGCCTCGCGCTGGACCTGGACCCGGCCCGGGTGTTCAAGACGCTGATGGCCAGCGTCGATGGTCGGCTCGCCGTCGGCATCGTGCCCGTCTCGGGCCGGCTCGACCTCAAGGCGCTCGCCCGGGCCCTGGGCGCCAGCAGGGCCACGATGGCGGAGGTCGAGGCCGCGGAGCGAGCCACCGGGTACGTCGCCGGCGGGATCTCCCCGGTCGGCCAGAAGAAGGCGCATCCCACCGTCCTCGACGCGTCTGCCCTGATGCACCCGACGGTCTTCGTCTCGGCTGGTCGACGCGGGCTCGACGTGGAGCTGGCTCCGGCCGACCTCGTCGCGATCACGGGGGCGATCACGGCCGAGATCGGCCGGAGCCGAGACGTGCGTTAGCGCCTCAATCGGTGGTGACCCGCAGGACCATGTGACCGACCTCGTCGTCGAGCCACCCGGTCAGGCCCAGACCCTCGAGCGGCCCCAAGTTGTCACGGGCCTCCCCGTCGTCGCCGGCGAGACCCGCCAGCCAGCCGTCGCCCGCGTCGAAGTTGACGAAGAAGATGGAGCCGGCGTCACCCGCCTCGCGCACGACGTCCTGGTAGACGTCGCTATCTCCCAGACCGCCGTCCTCGAGCACCTCGGCGCGGTAAGCGGCGTCGGGCCCGATCACGACGTAGTCACCCCCGCTGTCGCTGCCGAAGATATCGGCGGCCTCCGGGTCGGACTCGGACGCCGAGCCGACGAGCGTGCCCAGCACGTCCTGGATCGCCTCGGCGTCGCCCTTGATCTTCACGGCGACCGGGACGTCGGCGCCACCGGAGTTGAAGAAGACCTCGGGGTCGAAGTCCGGGCTCACCGACACCGCGACCGACTCACCCGCCAGGGTCTCGGCATCCTCCGGCAAGGACAGGCCCGTCTCCTCCTCCGCGTCGGCGAGGAGCCCCTCGATGTCCATCTCGGAGCCCATCGTCGAGCTCACGTAGTCGAGCACCTCGTCGACCCAGCCCTCCTCGAAGCCGATCCCGAAGGCGGCCGCGGTGTCCTCGGGCAAGGTCGCCATCGCGACACCGCCCTGGTCGCTGCCCAGCAGCGTCTGCAACCCGATGGCGTCGGTGCCGGAGGCGGCCTCGATCTCGAGGGCACCGCCGTCGAAGCGCACCGTGAGGGCGCCGCCGCGGAAGTCCTCCAGGACCGACATCATCTCCCCGGGCAGCTCCGAGCCGCTGGTGTCGTCGCAGTAGTCGTCGATCGGCGCCAGCTCCGGCAGCTCACCGGACTCGGCGTCGAAGGGCTCGACCTCGTGGGCGCAGTCGCTCGAGCCGCCGAACGGGAGGCCGAAGCCACCGATCGCCTCGGCGATCACGGTGCCTGCCTCAGGGGCGGCGTAGGCCGTCAGGATGCCGGAGTCGCCGGCCTCGTCGGTCCAGGTCTGGAAGTCATCGTCGTCGGCGAGGGACCCCTCGGCCGCCTGGGCGGCCACGTCGTCGGCGATCTCCTGGGTCTGAGCGATCACGGCCCACTCACCGTCGATCGACCAGCCACCGACGTCGCCGGGGGCCTCCGAGTCCGCCGAGTCCTCGCTGAGGGCGCAGTCGCGAACCCGGGCGAACCCCTCGTCGGCGGCCTCGGCGTCCTTCACCTGGACGACGACCACCGCGGTCGGGGTCTCCTCGCCGAGGTCGACGGCTGCGACGGCGAACCGGTCGCCCAGCCACGGCTCGATGTCGTCAGCGTAGTCAAGGCCCTCGCAGGCACCGGACGTCTGGATCTCCTCGAAGATCCGCTCGCGCAGGTCGTCGTCGGTGTCGAGCCCGACATCGTCCCTGAACGCGGGGAACTTGCGCAGGGTGCGCAGCGCCTCGATCTTCTGGCCCCCGCTGGGGTCCAGGTCGACGCTGACGTAGCCGATGGTGTCGGCGGGCAGTGCCTCGGCCGGCTGCGAGCCGGTGGCGAGGAAGCTCATCGCGGCCCAGACCCCGGTGCCGCTGGCCGCGAGGCCGATCACTGCACCGGCACCGATGACGATCTTCTTGCGCCTCCCGGACCCGGTGGACGGGCCGGGGGGCAGCGGGTAGCCCCTGCCCGCCTCGAGGTATTCGGGCGGGGACGGTGGACCGCTCGGGGGCCCGACGTCGGGCCCCATCCCGATGGTGGGCCGGACGGTGGCGGCCCCGCGGGCGGGCCGAACGGCGGGCCGGACGGGGGGCCCGACAGGAGGCTGGTTGCTGGACACGGTGACCGCCAGGGGATGGGTGCGGACGTGCGGTCCAGCGTCGTGCCTACGGGCCGGGCCGCGTGCTGCTTCGACGGCACTCTACTCACGGCCGTTCCGTTCATCCGTGAGTGCGGATCCGCCTCGGCACGGTGGCGTAGGTGATGGCCAGGGCCGCGAGGGCGGTGCCGGGCAGCACCAGGAACGGGCTGCGACCCGAGACCTCGATCTGGCCGGGCAGCCGATCCCCGTCTGCCGCGGCCTTGGCGAGCTCGCGAGGGTCGTCGGGTCCGAGGAGCAGGCCGACCTGCCACATGAGGTAGGTCGCCAGCGCGACTCCCACGAGCAGGGCGCCCAGGGTCACGAGCTCGGAGCGGCTCAGGGCCAGCGCGCAGACCAGCCCCAGCAGGAGCCCGGCCACCGCTGCGACGACGACGAACCACCCCGTCGCCGTGAACTCGTCGCGCAGTCCCTGCTCGTCGAGGTACCACATGCCCTCGAAGACGACCCCGACCGGCGGGTCCCAGATCGTGAACCACAACCAACCGCAGCCGGCACCGATCGCCGTGCACAGCGCGAGCACCGCCGCGGCCTGCGCGACCGCCGGCCTCCCGCTCGAGCGCTCGAGCCGGTCATCCACCGCCCCCACCCTCATCCGGCGAGGCACCCGGGACCGAGCAGTGCCTTGAGGTCCGCGAAGAGCGCCGGGGTGGGCGTGACCCGCAGCCGGTCGTCGAGGCGCATCACCTTGGTGGCATCGCGTGTGAGCAGCCGCAGCTGCACCTCGGTCATGCCCGGGTGGGTCCCGAGGACGTCCTTGAGCTGCTCGACCACCGGCGCCGTGCACCGGGTCGAGGGCAGGCTGATGACGACCGGGCCGCTGGGTCCGTCGGAGAGGTCGGGGACGCTCACCTCCTGGCCGTGCAGCTCGGGGGTGTCCTTGCTCCGGCTCAGCCGCCCCTTGACCGTGAGGATCGCGTCCTCGACGAGATAGCCGCTGGCCAGCTGGTAGGAGCTGGGGAAGAGCAGCACGTCGATGGCGCCGTCGAGGTCCTCGAGCGTCACCATCGCCCAGGCGTCGCCACGCTTGGTGATCTTGCGCGCGACCGTCGTCACCAGGCCGCTGATCGTGACGGTGGACCCGTCGGCACGCTCCTCGTCGAGCATCAGCTGGCCGATGGTGCAGTCGGTGCCGTTGGACAGCACGTGCTCGAGGCCGAGCAGCGGGTGGTCGGAGACGTAGAGGCCGAGCATGTCGCGCTCGTGACCGAGGAGCGTGGCCTTGTCCCACTCGTCGATGTCGGGGATGGAGATCGTCAGGCCGAAGCCTCCCCCGGGCTCGTCCTCCATGCCACCGAAGAGGGAGTCCTGGCCGATGGCCTCGTTGCGCTTGATGTCGACGTACTGGTCGACGGCCGTCTCGTGGATCGCGACCAGGGCGCGGCGCAGGTGCAACATCGCGTCGAAGGCGCCGGCCTTGATGAGCGACTCGATGACCCGCTTGTTGCAGACCGGGGCCGGCACCTTGGAGAGGAAGTCGTCGAAGGACTCGTAGCGCCCCTTCTCGACGCGCACGGCGACGATCCCGTCGACCACGTTGCTGCCGACGTTGCGGACCGCGGTGAGGCCGAAACGGATGTCGTGGCCGACCGGGGTGAAGTTGCTGGAGGACTCGTTGACGTCGGGCGGGAGCACCTGGATCTTCATCCGGCGGCACTCGTTGAGGTAGATGGCCGACTTGTCCTTGTCGTCCTTGGTGGAGGTCAGCAGGGCCGCCATGTATTCGGCGGGGTAGTTGGCCTTGAGGTAGGCCGTCCAGTAGGAGACCAGGCCGTAGGCGGCCGAGTGTGCCTTGTTGAACGCGTAGTCTGAGAAGGGCAGCAGGGTTTCCCAGAGGGTCGTGATCGCCGCGGCGCTGTAGCCGCGCTCGCTCATGCCGGCGGAGAAGCCGGCGAACTGCTTGTCCAGCTCCTCCTTCTTCTTCTTGCCCATCGCGCGACGCAGGATGTCGGCCTGGCCCAGGGAGTAGCCGGCCAGCTTCTGCGCGATCGCCATCACCTGCTCCTGGTAGACGATCAGGCCGTAGGTCTCCCCCAGCAGGTCCTCGAGCGGCTCGGCCAGCTCGGGGTGGATCGCCTCGACCGGCTCGCGACCGGTCTTGCGGCGGGCGTACTTGTTGTGGGAGTCAGCGCCCATCGGGCCGGGTCGGTAGAGCGCGCCGACGGCGGAGATGTCCTCGAAGGTGTCGGGACGCATCGAGCGCAGCAGCGCGCGCATCGGCCCACCGTCGAGCTGGAACACGCCGAGGGTGTCGCCGCGCTGGAGGAGCGTGTAGGTCGCCTCGTCGGTGAGCTCGAGCTCCTCGAGCACCACGGTCTCGCCGCGATTGGCTGCGATGTTCTTGATGGCGTCGTCGAGCACCGTGAGGTTGCGCAACCCGAGGAAGTCCATCTTGATCAGGCCGAGCGCCTCGCAGGTGGGGTAGTCGAACTGCGTGATCATCGCGCCGTCGGCCGGACGCTTGAGCATCGGGATGATGTCGAGCAGCGGCTCGCTGGACATGATCACGCCGGCGGCGTGGACGCCCCACTGACGCTTGAGCCCCTCGATGCCGATCGCGGTGTCGACGACGCGCTTGACGTCCTGGTCGCCGTCGTAGAGCGTGCGGAACTCCCCGCCCTCGCCGTAGCGCTTGTGGGCCGGGTCGAAGATCTCCTGCAGCGGCACGTCCTTGCCCATGACCGCTGCGGGCATCGCCTTGGTGATGCGGTCACCCATCGCGAAGGGGTAGCCCAGGATGCGGCTGGAGTCCTTGACGGCCTGCTTGGCCTTGATCGTCCCGTAGGTGACGATCATCGAGACCCGGTCCTCGCCGTACTTGTCGGAGACGTAGCGGATGACCTCGCCACGACGACGCTCGTCGAAGTCGATGTCGAAGTCGGGCATGGAGACGCGGTCAGGGTTGAGGAAGCGCTCGAAGATCAGCCCGTGCCGGAGCGGGTCGAGGTCGGTGATGCGCATCGCGTAGGCGACCATCGAGCCGGCGCCGGAGCCACGACCCGGACCGACCCGGATGCCGTTGTCCTTGGCCCAGTTGATGAAGTCGGCGACGACGAGGAAATAGCCCGGGAAGCCCATCTGGGTGATGACCCCGACCTCGAACTCGGCCTGCTTGCGCACGTCGTCGGGGATGCCGGCCGGGTAGCGGAACCGCAGCCCCTTCTCGACCTCCTTGACCAGCCAGGAGTCCTCGTTCTCGCCCTCGGGGCAGGGGAAGCGCGGCATGAAGGTGCCGTTGCCCTCGGTGAACGCCACGTCGCAGCGCTCGGCGATGAGCAGGGTGTTGTCGCACGCCTCGGGGAAGTCGCGCCACAGGTCGCGCATCTCGGCCGCGGACTTCAGGTAGTAGCTGTCGCCGTTGAACGCGAATCGCTGCCCGGGCCCGTCACCGGCCGGGATGTCCATCGTCGAGCCGGAGTTGATGCACAGCAGGTGCTCCTGGCTCTTGGCATCCTCCTTCATGACGTAGTGGGAGTCGTTGGTCGCCAGCAACGGGATGGCCATGTCCTTGGCCAGACGCAGCAGGCCGTCCTTGACCCGGGTCTCGATGTCGAGCCCGTGGTCCATCAGCTCGAGGAAGTAGTTGTCCTTGCCGAGGATGTCCTGGAAGTCGCCGGCGACCTGCTTGGCGGCCTCGTAGTTGCCGTGGCGCAGGTGGACCTGCACCTCGCCGGAGGGGCAGCCGGTGGTGCCGATGATGCCCTTGCCGTGCTGGGAGAGCAGCTCGCGGTCCATGCGGGGGTGCTTGAAGAACCCGTCGCGCCACGCGCCGGTGGAGAGCCGGAACAGGTTGTGCATGCCCTCGGTCGACTCGCTGAGCAGCGTCATGTGGGTGTAGGCGCCCCGGTTGGAGACGTCGTCGGGACCGCCGCCGTAGAAGTTGACGCCCTTGCGCTCGAAGCGGGAGATGTTGGGGGCGAAGTAGGCCTCGATCCCGATGATCGGCTTGACCCCGGCCTGCTTGGCCTTTCGGTAGAACTCATAGGCCCCGAAGACGTTGCCGTGGTCGGTCATCGCCACCGCCGGCATGCCCAGGTCGGCCGCCCGCTGGGTCAGCGCCCCGAGCCGGGCCGCACCGTCGAGCATGGAGTATTCCGTGTGGACGTGCAGGTGGACGAAGGAGTCGGAAGAACCTGTCGTCATGTCTGCTGGGGGCTCCTCGCCGGTCGAGATAGGCATGCTGCAGCGGCCACGACGACCTCGGAGGAGGGCATCGGACGTCTCGCTGGGGGAAGGAGACCAGCCTACGCGAACCGCTCCGAGCATGGTGGCAGGGCGCACCGACATCTCACCCCGTCGCAGGCTCAGCCCAGGACCAGCGCCGCGACCCCCACGGTGACCACCGCGGCTCCGGCCAGACGCCGACCACCGTGCGCCTCCCCGAGCCAGCACCAGGCTGCCAGGCTGCCCACCACGATGCTCGTGCTGCGCAGCGGTGCGACGACCGACACCGGTGCGAGGGTGAGGGCCACCAGGACGAGCACGTAGGCCACGGGCGAGAGCACCGCGACCGCGACACCCGTGCGCCAGTGACGCCGCAGCACGGCCCCCGCTCCCCCGAGCCGACCCGCGCACACCACGCTGAGCACGACGACCATCCAAGCCCCGCCCACCGCGTAGTAGGTCACCGGGTCGACCCCCAGTCCTGCGACCGCGTGCGCGTCCCAGAGCGTGTAGGCGGCGATGGCGGTCGCGATCAGCAGTCCCCAGCGCAGCCCGGCGGCACGGCGGGCCCGTGACTCCGGGGCCGCCGCCCCGGTGGAGACGACGCCCACACCGGCGGCGATCAGGGCGATCCCGAGCCAGCCGAGCACCCCCGGTCGCTCGCCCAGGACGGCGACGGCGAACCCGGCGGCCAGGACCGGCCCGAGGCCGCGGGCGACGGGGTAGGTGACGTTGAGGTCGCTGCGGGCATAGGCCGCCTGGAGCGACACGGCGTACGCCGTGTGGAACAGCGCGCTGACGGCCCCGGCGCCGACGAGGGTCCACGAGAGCTCGGCACCGAGCAGCACCGCCACGAGGGCGGCCGGGGCCAACAGCACCAGCGAGAGCACCGAGTAGACCCAGACGAACAGGCCGCTGTCCTCGGCATGGGCCCGGCTGGCCAGGAGGTTCCACGCGGCGTGCGCCACGGACCCGACCAGGGTCAGGACCACGGCGGTCAGCACCGGGGGCGCGCTCGGCTCACGTGCGGGCCGCGTCGAGGCTCTCGGTGATGATCGCGTGGACGATCCTCTCGATCCTCTCCGCACCCAGCGCGGGGGCGCGGACGGCCAGCGCCGCCGCGATCTGGTGCTCGCGGGTGAGGTCTCGCTGCGTGGGGTCGGCCTTGAGCGGCTGGACCGCGCGCGTCAGCGCCGCGCGGCGCGCGAGCAGGTCACCGAGCTGGGCGTCGACCTCGTCGATGAGGCCGCGGAGGAAGGCGAGCGGCTGGGCCCCCGGCCAGGCCATCTTGATGTCGGGGGTGCGCTCCTCGTTGGCCGAGCCGTCGGTGCGCTCGAGCGCCAGGAGACCGTGCCGGGCATAGAACGCCCGGGCCGGCGCGTTGCTCTCGAACACCCAGAGGCAGAAGCCGTCGGGACGCACCGACTTGGCGAGATCGAGCAATGCGGACCCGACGCCCTGCCCGGCCCGGGACGGGTCGACGTAGAGGTCGTCGAGCCAGGCCTCGGTCAGGCGCGCGTAGCCCACCACCGCGCGGTCGTCCTCGGCCACCCAGACCTCGTCGGACTGCAGCCGGACGGCGAGCCAGCGTCGTACGTCGTCGTCGGGATGCACAGCGGGCGGCATCGGCGCCGCGCGCCGCGCGCGCAGGTAGACCGACGCGACGTCGTGGGCGTCGAGCGACGTCGCCTCTCTGAGGACCAGCTCAGTCGGCATCGCGGATGATCTCGAGGGCACGGGAGAGGTCGTCGGGGTAGGTCGACTCGTACTCGACGTAGGCGCCCGAGTCAGGGTGCTCGAAACCAAGTTTTACCGCGTGCAGCCACTGGCGCTCGAGACCCACCCGGCGCGACAGGGTGGGGTCGGCGCCGTAGGTGATGTCGCCGACGCACGGGTGCTTGAGCGCCGCCATGTGCACGCGGATCTGGTGGGTGCGTCCCGTCTCGAGGCGCACCTCCAGCAGGCTGGCGAATCGGTGTGCCTCCAGCGTCTCGTAGTGCGTCACGCTGGGACGCCCGTCGCCCATGACGGCGAACTTGTAGTCGGCACGGGGATGGCGACCGATCGGCGCGTCGATGGTGCCCTCGTGCGGGTCGGGATGCCCTTGAACCAGGGCGTGGTAGGTCTTGTCGACCGTGCGCTGGCGGAAGGCGTTCTTGAGCAGCGAGTAACCGTGCTCGGACTTGGTGATCACCATGACGCCCGAGGTCCCGACGTCGAGCCGCTGGACGATGCCCTGACGTTCAGAGGCTCCGCTCGTGGCGATCCGGAAGCCGGCGCCGGCGAGGTGGCCGACCACGGTGGGGCCGGACCACCCGGGCGAGGGGTGGACCGCGACGCCGACCGGCTTGTCGATCACGACGATGGAGTCGTCGTCATGAATGATCTTGATGCCCTCGACGATCTCCGGGACCACCTCGAGAGGATCGCCCTCGAAGGGGATCGTCACGTCGAGACGGGTGCCTGGCAGCACCCGGTCGCTCTTGGCCACCGCGGCGCCGTCGAGCGTGACCATCCCGCCGGTGATCAGGTCGGCCGCACGCGTGCGGGAGAGACCGAACATCTGGGCCATCGCGGCGTCCACCCGCTCGCCGGCCAGCCCGTCGGGGACCTGGAGGCTGCGGTGGTCGACCTGCTGTGTCACGTGGGGTTCGCCTCATGTTCGGTGTGCTCGGGCTCGTCGGCATCCTCGCGGGTGCCGTCGATGCGGATGCCGCGGAACGCCTGGACGAGGATCAGTCCCGCAGCGATGTTGATCGCCACGTCGGCGACGTTGAAGACGGGCCAGTTGGGCAGCATCAGGAAGTCGATGACGTGCCCGCGCAACGGACCGGGGTCCCGGACGATCCGGTCGGTGAGGTTGCCCGCGACGCCGGCCAGCAGGAAGCCGAGCGCGGTGGCCCACCCGGCGCTGCCCAGCCGGCGGCTCAGCCAGAGGACGACCACGACCGCGACGATCGCGATGACGCTGAGCACCTCGGTGAACTGCGTGCCGGTGCTGAACGCCGCCCCCGGGTTGCGGGTCAGGTGAAGGACCAGGAAGTCCCCCACCAGCGGGATGTCCCGGTCCGCGAGCTCCTCGACCGCGACGACCTTGGTGACGAGGTCGACGAGGTAGACGACTAGCGCGATCGCGGCGAAACGGAGTCGCAGGCGCCCACCCCCGTGGGTCGTGGACCGGGACTCGGGAGTGGCGTCGTCGTCGCTCAGCGACGTTCCTCGCGCTGCTTGCATGTCATGCAAAGTGTCGCACGGGGGAAAGCCATGAGCCGCATCTTGCCGATGGCGTTGCCGCACGACTCGCATACCCCGTAGGTGCCGTCGTCGATGCGGGCCAGCGCTCGGTCGATCTGGGCGATCTTGTCGCGCTCGTTGTTGAGCACGGTCAGCTCGTGGTCGCGCTCGAAGCTGGTGGCGCCCATATCGGCCTGGTCCTGACCGGCGCCGTCACCGGCGTCGCGCAGCAGGCCGGAGAGCTCAGTCTCCTGCGCGGCGACGATCCCGGTGCTGTGGACGTGCTGCCCGCGCAGCTCGTCGAGCACTTCCTTGAGCTCGGCCTTGGTCCAGGCCTCCTCACCCTCCTTGACCACGAGGGCGGAGACGGGCGCCTTCTTGGCCGGAGCGGGCTTCTTCACCGAGGCTGCCTTCTGTGTCGGGGGGATCGTCTTGGGCGCGGGTGCGGCCTTCTTCGCCGGTGCGGCCTTCTTGGCCGGTGCGGCCTTCTT
>NZ_FOQG01000027.1:0-11153 GCF_900113685.1 Nocardioides psychrotolerans | reverse complement strand
GCCGGTGCGGCCTTCTTCGCCGGTGCGGCCTTCTTCGCCGGAACGGCCTTCCTCGCCGGCGACTCCGTCGTGGCAGCGGCCTTGGCCGGGCGACGGGAGATCACCCTGCGTGCAGCGGACGCTGCCTGACCGGCCAACGACTTCCTGGTGCTTCGAGCCATGGAAAGGGCCTCCCTGGGACCGCAAGGACCCCGCGACAGGAGCCACGGGCTGCACGGAGGGTAGCCGGTGCGGGAAGGCGGCTCAAACCCGCCACACCGAGGACGTGCAGAACGGCCGGCCCCGAAGGACCGGCCGAACCTCACGCGGGGTGGGAGGGACTCAGCCCTCCTCCTCCCCGAGGATCGAGCGCAGGCGCTTGGGCGCCGGCGTCTCGTCGGTGGAGGGGGCAGCCGTCTCGGCCTGTCCCTGCAATGACTCGAGCTGCTGGGTGAAGTAGCTCTTGAGGCGCGAGCGGTACTCGCGCTCGAAGGAGCGGAGGTTCTCGACGTCGACGCTGAGCTTGTCGCGCTCCTTCTCGAGGTCACCGAAGAGCTGGGTGCGACGCTCGGCGGTCTCGGTGTCGAGCATCTGCGAGCGGGTGCGCGCGTCGGACTCGAGCCGGTCGGCCTTGCTCTTCGACTCCGCCTCGAGGCGCTCGGCCTTGGTGCGGGCCTCGCCCACGATCTTGTCGGCCTGGTTCTTGGCGTCCTCGACGAGCTCGTCAGCGTTGCGCGTGGCGATCTCGAGCAGGCGGGCAGCAGCGTTGGAGGCCTGCGGCACCGTCTGGACCCGGATGGTCTCGACGGGCACCTCGGGCGCGGCGACGGGCTCGGGCTTGGGAGCCGGCTCAGGAGCCTTCTCCGTGACGACCGGCTGGGACGCCGTCTCGGCGGGAGCAGACACGGGTGCGCCACTCTGCGCCGAGGCGAGCTTGGCGCGAAGGTCCTCGTTCTCCTTCGTCAACCGAGCGAGCTCGGTCTCCACCTCGTCGAGGAACTGGTCGACCTCGCCCATGTCGTAGCCCTCACGGAGCCGGACAGGCGTGAATCGCTTGTTGCTCACGTCCTCAGGCGTCAGCGGCATGACCTCACCCATTCATAAATTGATCGGTTGGAGCAGTACGTGTGTCCGTCGAACAATAGCGCCTGCGTGGGACTGGTGTGACGTCGCACCATGTGCGCAACCCCACCTGGCGCCTCGCACCCGACCCGGGGGTCAGGACAGGAAGACGACCCGGTTGACGTAGCGAAGCAGGTAAGCACAGATCATCACGATGATGAAGCTCAGGTCCAGCGCGAAGTTTCCGATGCGCAAGGGTGGGATCAGCCGGCGCAGGGCCTTGATCGGCGGGTCGGTGGCGGAGTAGACGACCTCCAGCACGACCAGCACGAAACCGCGCGGGCTCCAGGACCGGGCGAAGACCTGCACCCAGTCGACGATGAATCGGATCCAGAGCAGTCCGATGAACACCCAGAGGATGACATCGATGATCCGGCCAGCTATTTCCACGACGTCCTAGCTCTGATTGAAGAAGCCACCCTCGGCGATCCGCTGCTTGTCCTCGGCTGCGACCGTGACATTGGGCGGGGAGAGCAGGAACACCTTGTTGGTGACGCGCTCGATGGTGCCACGGGTGGCAAAGACGAGGCCAGCAGCGAAGTCGACGAGACGCTTGGCGTCCTGGTCGTCCATCTCCGAGAGGTTCATGATCACCGGGACTCCCTCGCGGAAGTTCTCGCCGACCGTGCGCGCCTCGTTGTAGGTGCGCGGGTGCAGCGTGGTGATGCGGGAGAGCTCAGCGACGACGCCGGTGGGGCCGGGCGCCACGGTGTGGCGACGGCGCTCCGAGAGGTCGGAGACGGGCGCGGGGCGCGGCTCGTGGGCCCGCGGCGAGCGCGCGGCAGCCACCGGCGTCGTCTCCTGGGTGTGGTAGTCGTCGCCGTCGTAGTCGTCGTAACGACCGGTGTCCTCGAGCAGGCCGAGGTATTCACCGATCCTGCGCATCGCACCGCTCATGACTGTTCCTCCGGAACTTCGCAGGCGCCCCTGTCGGGACGCACTTTCTCTGGTGTGGACACTACTTGACCTGGGGCCGTGATCCGAGGACCGCGGAGCCGACGCGCACGTGTGTCGCACCGGCCTGAACGGCCTGTTCGAGGTCGCCGCTCATGCCGGCCGACAACCAGGTCGCCTCCGGCGCCCGTGTGAGTACGTCGGCACGCATCGCGGCCAGCCGGGCGAAGGCGTCTGCCGGGTCGACCCCCACGGGCGCGACCGCCATGAGCCCCCTCAGGACCAGGTGATCGGCTCCGACGACGACCTCGACGAGATCGAGGAGCGCAGCCGGGTCGACCCCGGCCCGGTGCTCGGCCCCGGGCCCGTCCAGGCTGACCTGGACCAGCACCTCGACGTCACGACCACGCTCGGCCGCGCCCCGGTCGAGCCCGGCCACGAGCTTGACCCGGTCGACGGACTCCACGACGTCGGCGTAACGCGCCACGGCGGCCGCCTTGTTGCTCTGCAGGCCGCCGATGAAGTGCCAGCGCAGCCCGAGGTCGGCGCACTCGGCGGCCTTGGCCTCCGCCTCCTGGTGCCTGTTCTCGCCGACGTCGGTGACCCCGAGGTCGGCGAGGACCCGCACGTCGGAGGCGGGGAAGAACTTCGTGACCACGATGAGGTCCACCTCGCCGGGGTCACGGCTCGCTTCGCCGCAGGCCCGCGCCATGCGGTCGCGCACGGTCGCGAGGTTGGCGGCGAGCTCGTCCGCCCGGGCCGTCACGGTCGAATCCTGATCAGCCCGGCCTGACGCCCGGCGTGTCGCCCGTCGCGTCGGTAGGAGTAGAGATCGGGGCTCTCCCGTGTGCAGCGGGAGGCATCGACGACGCGCACGCCGTCGGCCTCGAGCTGGGAGCGGACGCCGGCACCCAGGTCGAGCGAGGGCGTGCCCCACGACGTGGTCGCGACGGCCGCAGGCACCAGGGCGCCCACCTCGACCTGCAGCTCCTCGGGCACCTCGTAGCAGGAGCCGCACACGTGCGGGCCGACCCAGGCCGTCAACGCCCGGGCGCCGAGCTCGCGCATCCGGGCCACGGTCGCCGGGACGACGGCGAGTGCCAGGCCGGGGCGGCCGGAGTGGACCGCACCCACGACCCCGGCGGACGGGTCGGCGAGCAGGACCGGGACGCAGTCGGCGGCCCGGACCAGCAGCGTGACGCCGGGCCGGTCTGTCACGATGCCGTCCGCGCGCGGACGGGCGTCGGGCGCGTCGGGGCCGACGACATTGCAGCCGTGCACCTGGTGCAGGTCGGCGAGGTCGTCGCCGGGAGCGAAGTCATCCATCACCCGGCGCAGGTTGGTCGCGCAGGAGCCCGGGTCGTCGTCGCCCTCGATCGCCAGGTTGAGCTCGTCGAACGGCGCAGCACTGACCCCGCCGAACCGGTCGGTGAACGACAGGTCGACGGGGTCCAGGGCTGCGCGGTAGGCGTACAAGCGGGCTACTTCAGGAAATCCGGGACGTCGAGCTCGTCGGCGTCGTAGTGGACCTGACGCGGGGCTGGCTTGGGGGTCGTCGGCGCAGGAGTCGTCGAGGCGTTCGTCGGCGTCGTGGTGGGCGGGGTCGCCGGGGTGCGTGCCCCGGCGAGCACCGACTGCTTCTCCTGCGGCCCGGCGCCCGCGTCGTCGCGTCGCGACGCGACCGCAGCGGCCGCGGCCCGGGTCTCGGCCTGGGTCTGGATCGGCTTGGAGTCGCGGCGCAGGGTCTGGCCCTCGTCGCGACGCTTGGGCGCGCCACCGTCGAAGCCGGCCGCGATGACCGTCACGCGGACCTCGTCACCGAGCGCGTCGTCGATCGTCGCGCCGAAGATGATGTTGGCCTCCGGGTGCACGGCCTCGGCCACGAGCCCCGCGGCCTCGTTGATCTCGAAGAGACCGAGGTCGGAGCCACCGGCGATCGAGAGCAGCACGCCGTGGGCGCCGTCGATGGAGGCCTCCAGCAGGGGGCTGGAGACGGCCATCTCGGCCGCGGCCACCGCTCGGTCCTCCCCGCGGGCCGAGCCGATGCCCATGAGGGCCGAGCCGGCGTTGGCCATGACCGACTTGACGTCGGCGAAGTCGAGGTTGATCAGTCCGGGGGTGGTGATCAGGTCGGTGATCCCGGAGACGCCCTGCAGCAGGACCTGGTCGGCCTGCTTGAAGGCGTCGAGCACCGAGACGTTGCGGTCGCTGATCGAGAGCAGCCGGTCGTTGGGGATGACGATGAGGGTGTCGACCTCCTCGCGGAGACCGGCGATGCCTTCCTCGGCCGACCCGGCGCGACGCTTGCCCTCGAAGGAGAACGGCCGGGTCACGACGCCGATGGTCAGCGCGCCCAGCGAGCGGGCGATGCGGGCCACGACGGGCGCGCCGCCGGTGCCGGTGCCGCCACCCTCGCCGGCGGTCACGAACACCATGTCGGCGCCCTTGATGACCTCCTCGATCTCGTCGGCGTGGTCCTCGGCGGCCTGGGCCCCGACGTCGGGGTTGGCGCCGGCGCCGAGGCCGCGCGTCAGCTCGCGACCGATGTCGAGCTTGACGTCGGCGTCGCTCATCAGCAACGCCTGGGCGTCGGTGTTGATCGCGATGAACTCGACGCCCTTGAGGCCGACCTCGATCATCCGGTTGACAGCGTTGACGCCGCCGCCACCGATGCCCACGACCTTGATGATGGCCAGGTAGTTCTGTGCAGCTGCCACGGCGGCTTCACCTCTCGGGATAAGTGCTGGGGATTGTCGATGGGTGTGACGGGTCCGGCGGGGAAGAAGATCGGCGAGTCGAGAACTCTGACCCTCAACCTGAGGGTTATAGTTATGTCAACCTCGTCGTGACCATGACAGTAGGGAACGGCACGACCGAGGGCGCGCAGACACGCCGCAGCGACGGCAGTGAAGCTGATGCTTCGGACGTCGCGCCGACGAGCCGACGCGCGCTACCGGGTGGTGGTGGGCGTGCCCGGCACGCTGACGTCGTACGCACGTGCGTCCTGGCCCAGCAGCGCCTCGAGGACGGCTGCCTTCTCCTCGGACTGTGCCGCGCTCCCCCACCGCACCACCCGCTCGTCGCGCAGCACGAGGGTGATCTGGTCGACGGTCTCGACCTCGACGTGGTCGACCGTGGCCGCGAGGTCGTCGGGCAGGGCGCTGACGACCTCGGCGACCTCGCGCAGGGCATCCGCACTCGTCGACGACGTGGTCTGGACCCGCGGGAGCCCGGGCGGCGCCGGTTGGAAGGTCCCGAAGACGACCCCCGAGGCGTCGAGGCCGCGCAGCGACCCGGCGAGCTCGAGCAGGGCCACGGGCGTTCGCTCCACGACAGCCACCAGCACCCCGTGGGGCCACGCGCGGGAGACGTCGACCGACGCGACGTCGGCGAGCGAGCCGACCCGGCCACCGATGGCATCGATGTCAACGCGGGCCAGCGGCTCCCCGACCGGGACGCCGGCAGCCTCCAGGACCTGCTCGTCGCTGAGTCGCGAGTTGCCCGTGACCTCGACACCCTCGACGGCCAGGGCGTCGGAGAAGTAGACGGTGTAGACGCAGGCGATGCTCAGCGTCAGCAGTGCGACCAGCGCGACGACCGGCTTCCAGCGCAGCCAGCGCCGCGCCCACTGGCGACGGGCGAAGCGCCGGCGCGTCTGCTGCGTCGTGCGCTCCCCACCGTCGCGGGTGCGGGTCGCGCTAGCCATCGCCCGGCTCCAGCAGCGCCAGGATGCGCGGCCCGAGCGCGGTCACCGTCCCGGCACCCAGGGTGACCACCAGGTCGCCGGGACGGGCCCGGCGTACGACCTCGGCCGGGACGGCGTCGAAGTCGGGGACGAAGGCGACCTGACCGGCGGGGAGCGGCACGGCGTCGGCGACGAGCGCCCCCGTCACCGCCGGGTCGGCCTCCTCCCGGGCGAGGTAGACGTCCAGCACCACGACCTCGTCGGCGGCCCCGAGAGCCTCGCCCATGGCCTCGCCGAAGATCCGGGTGCGGGAGACCAGGTGGGGCTGGTAGGCCACCACGACACGCCCCTCGCCGACGACGGCACGCGCGGCGACGAGGTCGCCGGCTATCTCGGCGGGATGGTGGGCATAGGAGTCGTAGACACGGACTCCCCCGGCCTCACCCTTGCGCTCCATGCGGCGGCGGGTCCCGGTGAAGCCCTCGAGCCCGCGGCGCAGGTCCTCGAAGGGGCAGCCGAGGCGCAGGCCGGTGGCCAGCGCGGCAGCAGCATCCAGCACGTAGTGGCGACCGGGGATCTGGAGGGTGACACGGCCCAGCTCGACCCCACCGTCGATCACCGTGAACGAGGAGGTCGTGCCGACGAGCTCGAGATCGACCACCCGGACGTCGGCCCGGGGGTCCTCGCCCACGCTGACCACGCGCCTGCCCCGGGCAGCCGAGGTCGCAGCCAGCGCGGCGGCTCCCGGGTCGTCGAGGATGCAGACCAGGAAACCGTCGGGGTCGACCTTGCCGGCGAACTCGTCGAAGGCGGCCCTGTAGGCCTCCTCGGTGCCCCACTGGTCGAGGTGGTCGGCCTCGACGTTGGTGACGACCGAGGCGTAGGGCTCGTAGACCAGGAAGGCGCCGTCGCTCTCGTCGGCCTCGGCGACGAACAGCTCGCCGGCTCCCTCGGCGGCGTTGGCGCCGGTCTGGGCGAGGTCGCCGCCGATGGCATAGGTCGGGTCGGCGCCAGCGGCCTGCAGGGCCACGGTGAGCAGCGAGGTCGTGGTGGTCTTGCCGTGCGTGCCGGCCACAGCCAGCACCCGGCGCCCGGCCATGACCGAGGCCAGGGCCGCCGAACGGGGCAGCACGATGAGCCCCTGGCGCACGGCCTCGACGTATTCGGGGTTGTCCTCGTGGATCGCGGTGGAGACGACCACGGTGTCGACGCCGAAGACGTGCGCGGCGTCGTGGCCGAGGTCGACCCGAGCCCCCAGCGTGCGCAGCGCCTCCAGGGTCGGGCTGTCGGTGCCGTCGCTGCCGCTCACGCTGATGCCGCGCGCCAGCATGATGCGGGCGATGCCGGACAGCCCGGCTCCCCCGATGCCGACGAAGTGCACCCGCCCGAGGTGCTCGGCCGGCGTGATCACCGCGGGGATCGGCACCCTCACCGGCGGCCTCCCGCGGCGGTCTCGACCACGATGGCGGCCAGCTTCTCGTCGGCGTCGCGCGGGACGAGACCCGAGGCGGCCGCGCTCATCGCGGCCAGGCGACCGGCGTCGGTGGCGAGCCCGGGCACGGTGTCGGCGACCCAGTCGGGGGTGAGGTCGGCGTCGTCGACCAGCAGCGCTCCCCCGGCCTCGACGACCGCGCGGGCGTTGCGGGACTGCTCGCCGTTGCCGATCGGCAACGGCACGAAGATCGCGGGCACGCCCGTGGCCGCGGCCTCGATCACGCTGCTGGCGCCGGCGCGGCAGACCATGAGGTCGGCGGCGGCCAGCAGCAGGTCCATGCGGTCGACGAAGTCGAGGACGACGTACGGCGTGCCCGTCGCGGTCGGCGTGGCCTCGCCCTGGGGGCCTACGACGTGCAGGACCTGGACCCCGGCGCTGCCCAGTGCAGCGGAGGCGCCGGAAACGGCCTGGTTGAGCCGGCGGGCGCCCTGGGAGCCACCGGTGACGACGAGCGTGGGCAGGTCGGGGTCGAGGCCGAAGAAGGCACGGGCCTCCGCGCGCGACGCGGCGCGGTCGAGCCCGGAGATCATCTGGCGGATCGGGAGGCCGACGTACTCGGCCTTGGGCAGGTCGGTGTCGGGGAAGCTCACCGCGACCCGGGTCGCGACGCGGGCGCCGGCCTTGTTGGCCAGACCCGGCAGGGCGTTCTGCTCGTGGATGACCAGCGGCAGCTTGCGGCGGCGCGCGGCGAGGTAGGCGGGCATGGAGACGTAGCCGCCGTAGCCGACGATCACGTCGGGCTGGATCCGGTCGATGATCGCCAGGGTCTGCTTGACCGCTCCTCGCAACCGGCCGGGCACGCGCAGCAGGTCGGCGTTGGGCCGCCTCGGCAACGGCACCGGCGCGATCAGCTCGAGCGGGTAGCCGGCGGCTGGGACCACCTTGTTCTCCAGGCCTCGCGGCGTGCCGAGACAGGTGATCTCGACGGTCGGGTCGAGCCGACGCAGGGCATCGGCGGTCGCGAGCAGGGGGGACGTGTGGCCGGCGGTGCCACCACCGGCGAGGAGGACGCGCATCAGGCCAGTGTCCTCATCGGGCGGAGAGGCCGGCCGACCGGACCGACCTGCGCTGCGCCAGGGCGCGTGCGGCCTCGGGCTCGCGGCGGGCGAAACCGACCAGCAGGCCGATGGCGACGAGCGTCGGAACCAGGCTCGAGCCGCCGTAGGAGACGAGTGGGAGCGGGATGCCGATGACGGGCAGGAGGGCCAGCACCATACCGACGTTGATGATCATCTGGCCGATCAGCCACACGACGATGCCGAAGCTGCAGTAGCGCACGAAAGGGTCGGCGGTCTCGCGGGCGACGCGCAGCGCGGCATAGGCGATGGTGAGGAACAACCCGACGACCAGCAGGGTGCCGACCAGCCCGAGCTCCTCGCCGAGGACGGCGAAGATGAAGTCGGTGTGGGCCTCGGGCAGGTAGCCCCACTTCTGCTGGCTGGCGCCGATCCCCTGGCCGAAGGTCCCGCCGCTGGACAGGGCGTAGAGACCGTGGGCCGGCTGCCACCCGCTTCCCGTGAAGTCCTTGAACGGGTCGATGAAGGTGGTGATGCGCTCGAAGCGCTCCGCGTTGGTGGTGGCCATCGCGAAGACGCCGACGCCGACGATCAGCGTCGACATCACGAAGAACCGCATCGGGGCACCCACGACCCAGAGCATGCCGAGCAGGATCGCGAAGAGGATCAGGGCGGTGCCGAGGTCCTTGCCGAAGATCACCAGGCCGGTCGCGAGCAGCATGCCGGGCACGACGGGCACCACGATCTGGTGGAAGGAGTCGAGGCGTCGCTCCTTGTTGGCATAGATGTGGGCGGCCCAGATCACCAGGGCCAGCTTGGCGATCTCGGAGGGCTGGATCACCAGCGGCCCGATCGCGAGCCAGTTGGTGTTGCCGTTGCGCTCGACCCCGATGAAGGCGGTGAGGGTCAGCAGCACCAGCGAGACCGAGAATCCGACGTAGGCGAGGCCGCGGAGCAGGCGCAGCGGCAGCCGGCTGGCGAGGAACGCGGCGGGGACCCCGATGAGCACCCACATCAGCTGACGTCGCACGATCGTGAAGGAGTCGCCGGTGAACTGGTAGGAGCGCACGCTCGATGCGCTGAGCACCATGATCAGGCCGATGGTGAGCAGCAGGGCGGACGCACCGACGAGCAGGTAGTAGGACGTCAGCGGGCGGCCCAGCGCGTCGCGCAGGGCAGAGGTCCAGCCGGTCACCCGGCCCAGGCTCAGGCCCAGGCGGTCGTCCCCGGGGTGCGCGGTGGTCACGTCGCTCCCCTCTCGTGGCCGGTGGTGCTAGTGCTGGTCGTCGAGCCTGTCCCGGACTGCTGCGGCGAAGGCGTCGCCTCGTGTGGCATAGCTGGTGAACTGGTCCATCGAGGCGCATCCCGGTGCGAGGAGCACCGTGTCCCCGGTTTGTGCCATGTCGGCCGCCGCGTCCACGACACGCCCCATCAGGGCCCGTCCACTGTCGTCGGAGTCAGTCTCTCCGCCGTCGACGGCTAACATCTGGACATCCGGCGCGTGTCGCGAAAGCGCCTGCGCGATCACGTCGCGGTCGCGCCCGATGAGCACGACCCCCCGGAGCCGACCGCGGACAGCCTGCACGAGGTCGTCGAAGCGCGCCCCCTTGGCGAGCCCACCGGCCACCCAGACCACGGACTCGTAGGCCTGGAGCGAGGACATGGCCGCGTGGGGGTTGGTCGCCTTGGAGTCGTCGACCCACCCGATGCCGTCGCGCTCGGCGACCAGGGCGATGCGGTGGCCGTCGGGGCGGAAGGCCCGCAGCCCGTCGCGTACGGCGACCTGGTCCACCCCGTGCGCGCGGGCGAGGGCCGCGGCGGCGAGCGCGTTGGCCACGAAGTGCGGCGCGTCGGAGGCCAGGTCGGACACGGTGCACAGCTCGGCGGCCGTGCTGTCCCGCGACTCGACGAAGGCGCGGTCGGCGAGGATGTCCTCGACCAGCCCGACCATGCCGACCGATGGCATGCCGAGCGTGAAGCCGATGGCACGGGCGCCCTCGACGACGTCGGCCTCGCGGACCAGCGCCTCGGTGGCCGGGTCGGCGACGTTGTAGACGCACGCCCGCTGGGTGCGCTCGTAGATGCGGCCCTTGTCGGCGGTGTAGGCCTCCATGCCGGACGGGCCGGAGTACCAGTCGAGGTGGTCCTCTGCGATGTTGAGGACCGCGGAGGCCTGCGGGCTCATCGAGTCGGTGTAGTGCAGCTGGAAGCTGGAGAGCTCGACGGCGAGGACGTCGTAGGGCGTCGGGTCCATGACCGCCTCGACGATCGGCAGGCCGACGTTGCCGACGGGGGCGCTGCGCAGCCCGGCGGCGCGCAGGATCGAGTCGAGCATCTGCACGGTCGTGGTCTTGCCGTTGGTGCCGGTGACGCACAGCCACGGGGTGTCCTGCTCGGGGTGGCGCAGGCGCCAGGCCAGCTCGACCTCGCCCCACACAGGAATGCCGCGGGCGTGGGCCTGCGCGAGCAGCGGCGCGTCGGGGCGGAAGCCCGGCGAGGTGACGACCACGTCGACGTCGTCGGGAAGCGTGAGCGTCGCCCCGGTGTGCAGGTCGACGCGGGCGCCGAGCACCTCGAGGAGCTCGGCCTTCTCCAGCTCCTCGGCGTTGCGGGCGCCCTCGGCGAGCGCCGTGACGCTCGCACCCAGGTGGGTCAGGTTGTCGGCAGCGGCGAAGCCGGAGACACCGAAGCCGGCGACGACGGCCCTCACCCCGTCCCAGGCGTCGAGGCGACCGAGGGACGTGGGGTCGGGCCGGCTCACAGGCGGATCACAGGCGGGCGACCCATTCGGCATAGAAGACGCCCAGCCCGGTGGCCACGAAGAGGCCGGTGATGATCCAGAAGCGGATCACCACGGTGACCTGCTCCCAGCCGAGCATCTCGAAGTGGTGGTGGATGGGGGCAATCCGGAAGATCCGTCGTCCGGTGCCGGTCATCTTCTTGGTGGTCTTGAACCAGGTGA
>NZ_FOQG01000029.1 GCF_900113685.1 Nocardioides psychrotolerans | reverse complement strand
GGCTGATCTTCCAACTCCCCTACGGCGAAGCCGTCGAGGCACTCGAGGCCTGGATCAGATGGGCCCGCCGCTGCCGGCTCCCGGCCTTCGTCGAGCTCCAACGACGCATCGTGAAACACCGACACGCGATCCTCGCCGCGATCGAGCACGGCCTGTCCAACGGACGCATCGAATCGGTCAACACCAAGATCCGCCTCATCACCCGCATCGCCTTCGGATTCCGATCACCCGACGCACTCATCGCCCTCGCAATGCTCAACCTCGGCGGACACCGCCCCGCACTCCCCGGCCGAGCACTCCCCAGCCCACCATGACCCACGGATAAGTCACAAGAGCCGACATTGCGCCGACTCGGCTCAGGGGGTGGTGAACGTCGCCATCGTCCGCTCGGGCTCCCAGTAGGCCTTCATGGAGGCGACCGTCCCGTCCTCGTGGACGACGTAGACCATGATCAGCTCGGTGGTGGTGAAGCTGCCGTCGGGGAACGTCGTGCGGATCGAGCCGATGTTGGCGCAGGTGTTGCTGCCCGGGTTGGCGAAGGAGTCGGTGATGGTGAACTCGAACGTCCCGATCGGCTCGATCGCCAGCTTCCAGAAGGCGGAGATCTCCTCGTGCCCGCGGTGGCCCCTTCCCTCGGCGTCGAACATCGACGGCCCGACCGGGTCCTCGAGCACGGCATCGGGCGCGTAGACGGTGAGCCACTCGGCCAGGTCGCCCTTGGCGACGGCGGAGTAGGAACGCTGCGACGCCGCCCGCGCCGGGTGCGGGTCGTTGGGGGCGTTCCAGATGATGGCGTCCGACGTGATCATGCGGGCATCGTAGGCCCATATCTAGAACTTGTTCTAGATAATTGCTCCCGAAGGTCCCGGGCCCGTGGGTCCTGCGCCTCTGCCGGTCGACCGCGCCCACGGCGATGCTGGCACCAGAGTCGGCGGCAGATCGCCACCGGATCGGGAGGTGGGCACCATGTGGAACGACGACAACAACGGCAGCTGGAACGGCATGCACGACGGCGGAGCCTGGGTCGGCATGGGCCTGGTGATGCTGCTCGGGACCCTGCTGGTCATCGGGCTCCTCGTGTGGATCATCGCGATGCTGCGCGAGAGCAAGCGCGAGAGCCTCACCGTGACGCCGACCTCGCCGACCCCGCCGAGCCCGTCCCCCGCGGACGAGCACCTCGCCCGACGCTTCGCCAGGGGCGAGATCGACGCCGACGAGTTCGAGCGACGCGTGGAGGTCCTGCGCCACGCTCGCCTCGACCGACGGTGAGCGTCACCAGACGTTCACCCATCCGCCGTCTGCCCCTGGCCCCCTGCTGGTCCCGCGCTGGCTTGTGACTGTGACCGTGGCGACATGGCCAAGCGCAAGGCATTCCTCCACGTCGGCCTCGACGACCGCTCCGCGGACTTCCTCGACGCCGCACTCGAGCTGCACGGGCACGCCCTCGCCGACCTCGGCGTACGACGGCCCGCCACGTCTGCGGAAGAGATGTTCCGTGCCGCGATCGAGATCCGGCGTGAGCACCACGCCTGGGGCTACGACCGCGCCGAGGTGGAAGGCGCCTGGTCGCGCATCTGCCGCCGCGGCTACAAGGGCAAGGACACCTTGGTGTTCAGCCAGCCCCTGCTCGCCGACGCGACGCCCGACCAGATCGCCCTGCTGCTCGACGCCCTGGCCGGCTTCAAGATCCACGTGGTGGTCACGGTGGCTGCCCCGGACACGTGGAGCGACCCCGACCTCGACCTCGGCGCGATCCTCGACCGCTGGACGACCTCCGTCGGCAAGCCCGAGCGGGTGCACGTGGTCGTCGTGCCGCCAGACCGCGGTCGCAAGGCCGTGTGGAAGGCCTTCGGCCGGATCGTCGGCTTCGGGACCGCGTCGCTGCCCCTGGACGGCGTCGGGAAGCCGCTCGTCGAGCGCCCGCAGCGACTCGTGTCCACCGAGCGCCAGGAGGCGCTGCGCGAGCTGGGTCGCCGCTGGGAGCACCAGGTGGCCAGCCGCGAGGTGGACGTGCACGGCGACCTCACCGACCTGTGCGACAACGGCTGCGCCGTCGCGGATCCCCAGGAGCTGATCCACAGCTCGGACCAGGCGCTCAACGACGCCCTGCGCGAGCTCGAGCGGCTCGCGCGCCGCAACGACACGCTCACCACCCGGGTGGTCGAGCTGGAGCGCAAGCGCCGCAAGCTGCGCCGGCGGGAGAGCGACCCCTCCGTCGCCTGACCTGCTTGATCAGTGCGGCTGCCAGGCATCCTCGTCGGCCGTGCGTGACGTGACGGCCTTGGGGAGCTTCTGGTCGGCCAGCTGCTGGATCGAGACCTGCTCGAAGACATCGCGCAGCGAGCGACGAGCCGCGATCCACACGTGCTGGAGCACCTCGGCCGACTCGTTGTAGCGGACCGCCTCGGGACGCAGGCCGTAGACCGAGACCAGCGGACCGTCGACGGCCCGGATGACGTCGGCGACCGACACCTCGCCCGGCGCCCGTCCCATCCGCCAACCACCCGACTGACCGCGCTGGGACATGACGATGCCGGCCCGGCGCAGGTCGGCGAGGATCGCCTGGAGGAAGCCGTGGGGGATCTCCTGGAGCCTGCCGAGCTCCTCGGCGCTCACGGCGCGACCGTCGACGCGGGTGGCCATCTCGATCAGCGCACGCAAGGCGTAGTCGGACTTCGCGGAAACTCGCATGAAGCCATTGTCTCAGATAGATCGAGTCATTCACTGGACCAACAACCCGCTGGTGCCGATCGACCTCGAGCGGCGGGAGATCCGGGTCGCCCGTGCTGGCTGGCTGCTGGCCGAGTGCTGGCCGAGTGCTAGCCGTGGCTTGCATGCTGCTAGCACCCTCCCTATCATTATGTTACCGACGAGTAGCGTCAATCCTCGATACAGAAACGGTGCGTCAGTGAGCCACTACAAGAGCAACCTCCGCGACATCGAGTTCAACCTCTTCGAGGTCCTGGGCCGCGACGAGGTCCTGGGCTCCGGCCCGTTCGGCGAGGTGGACGGCGAGACCGCCCGCGAGATCCTCACCGAGGTCGACCGTCTGGCCCGCGAGGACCTGGCCGCGTCCTACGAGGACAGCGACCGCAACCCGCCGGTCTTCGACCCGCAGACGCACACCGCCCCGATGCCCGAGAGCTTCAAGAAGAGCTACCAGACGTGGATGGACGCTGAATACTGGCGCCTCCAGATCAGCGAGGAGCTCGGCGGCACGCCGGCCCCCGCCACGATCAACTGGGCCATCGGTGAGCTCGTGCTGGGCGCCAACGCCCCCATCCACATGTACGCCGCCGGCGCACCCTTCGCAGCCGTCATCCACCGCAACGGCAACGACCGCGACAAGCGCATCGCCCAGATCATGGTCGAGCGCCAGTGGGGCTGCACCATGGTGCTGACCGAGCCCGACGCGGGCTCCGACGTCGGCGCCGGTCGCGCGAAGGCCACCGCCAACGAGGACGGCTCGTGGAACATCACGGGCGTCAAGCGCTTCATCACCAGCGCGACGCACGACCTGAGCGAGAACATCATGCACCTCGTCCTCGCGCGCCCCGAGGGCGTCGACGGCGTCGGCGGTCCCGGCACCAAGGGCCTCTCCCTCTTCTGGATGCCCGAGCACCACTTCGACCACGAGACCGGTGAGCTGACCGGCGCCCGCAACGGCGTCTACGTCACAGCTGTCGAGCACAAGATGGGCATCAAGGTCTCCAACACCTGCGAGGTCACCTTCGGCGACCCGCAGGTCGGTGGCGGCGAGGCGGCCCAGGGCTGGCTGCTGGGCGAGGTCCACAACGGGATCGCGCAGATGTTCCAGGTCATCGAGAACGCCCGCATGATGGTCGGCACGAAGGCCATCGCGACCCTCTCGACCGGCTACCTCAACGCGCTCGACTACGCCAAGACCCGCGTCCAGGGCGCCGACCTGACGCAGTCCGGCGACAAGACCGCGCCGCGCGTGACCATCACGCACCACCCCGACGTGCGTCGCTCGCTCATGACGCAGAAGTCCTTCTCCGAGGCCATGCGCGCCCTCGTGCTCTACACCGCCTCCTGGCAGGACACCGTCATGATCGCCGAGCACCAGGGCGAGCGAGACGAGCTGGCCGAGAAGGTCAACGACCTCCTGCTCCCGATCGTCAAGGGCTACGGCTCCGAGCGCTCCTGGGTCCTGCTCGGCACGGAGTCGCTGCAGACCTACGGCGGCTCGGGCTTCCTCCAGGAGTATCCGATCGAGCAGTACGTCCGCGACGCCAAGATCGACACCCTCTACGAGGGCACCACCGCGATCCAGGGCCAGGACTTCTTCTTCCGCAAGATCGTCAAGGACCAGGGCAAGGCGCTGGGCCACCTCGCGGGTGAGATCCAGTCGTTCATCGACTCCGAGGCCGGCAACGGTCGCCTCAAGGTGGAGCGTCAGCTCCTCGCGACGGCGCTCGACGACGCCAACGCGATCGTCGCCCACATGATCAACGACCTGATGTCCGCCCAGGACGAGATCCGCAACATCTACAAGGTCGGGCTCAACACCACGCGTCTGCTGATGGCGTTGGGTGACGTGGTCTGCGGCTGGCTGCTGCTGCGCGGCGCCGAGGTGGCACTCGGCAAGCTCGGTGGCGACGACCTGTCCGCGAAGGACAAGGCGTTCTACGAGGGCAAGGTCGCCGCTGCGCAGTTCTTCGCGCAGACCAACCTGCCCCGCCTCACCGCCGAGCGCGTCATCGCCGAGGGCATCGACCTCTCGCTGATGGACCTCTCCGAGGACGCGTTCTGATCCCGCTCCACCAGCTCTGACGCACGGCCCCCGCCCGGATGACCGGCCGGGGGTCGTCGTGCGTCAGGCGGTTCACGGAGAGGGGCTCGGTCGACGCAGACCCGCACGGGCAGCGGCACGGACCCCGTCCGTGAGCGTTCCGAGGGCCAGGCTCTCCAAACGCCAGCGCTGCCAGAAGAGGGGTACGTCGACCTGGCCGCGCGTCAGCAGGCTCACCACCCGTCCCTCCGCGAGGTCCGGCAGTGCCTGCGGGTCGGGCAGCATCCCCCAACCGAGCCCGCGGCGCACCGCCTCGTGGAAGTCGGCCGACGTGGGGACCCGGTGCACGACGGACGGCGGTCCACCGCGCCCGGCGAGCAGGTCGTGCTGGAGGTCGTCCTTCTCGTTGAAGACCACCACCGGCATCCGCGCCCAGTCGTAGCCGCGCCCGGCCCGCCAGCGCTCGGCGAGCTCCGGCGCCGCCACCGGGCGGTAGCGCAGCACCCCGAGCGGCTCCACCATGCAGCCCTGCACCGGCGTCGGCTCGGAGGTCACCGCGGCGAGCACGTCACCACGCCTGAGCAGGGCAGCCGTGTGCGCCTGGTCCTCGACGTGCAGCCGCAGCGTGGTGCCCGGCCAGGTCGCCACCCGGCTCATCACCGGCCGGAACCACGTGGCCAGCGAGTCGGCACTGACCGCGACGGCGAGCTCGAGGGGCACCCCCGGCGAGTCGCCCAGTGCGTCGCGCGCCTCGTCGTACAGCAGGCGGGTCTGGCGGGCCAGGCGCAGCAGGGTCTGCCCGGCCTCGGTGGGGCGGCAGGGCGTGGTGCGCTGGACGAGCACCCGACCGGCCGCCGACTCGAGCGCCCGGATGCGCTGGCTGACGGCGCTGGGGGTCACGTGGAGGTGGCGGGCAGCGGCGTCGAAGGTGCCGTGCTCGATGATCGCCACGAGTGCGGCGAGCTGTGCGGGTTGGGGCTCCATGAAGCCATGCTAATGATCGTGAAGATTCTTTCGCTGGTCTTGCCTGGCTGCGACCCCTAGCGTCGTGGGCGTGCTCGCCTCCCTCGCCTCCGGTCTGCTCACCGGCCTCACGCTGATCATCGCGATCGGTGCGCAGAACGCCTACGTCCTGCGCCAGGGCCTCCTGCGGGCACACGTCGGTCCGGTGGTCGCGGTGTGTGCGATCTCGGACCTGGTGCTGATCGTCGCCGGCGTCAGCGGGATCGGCACGGTCGTCGAGCAGGCCGGATGGATCCTCGACGTGGTGCGCTGGCTCGGCGTCGCCTTCCTCACCTGGTACGGCGTGAGCTCGCTGCTGCGCGCCCGCCGCCCGCAGGGCCTGGAGGCCGCCCGCGCCGGCGCTCCCTCGCTCCGGGCCGCCGTGACGACCGCGGTCGCGCTGACCTGGCTCAACCCCCACGTCTACCTCGACACCGTGCTGCTGCTCGGCTCGATCGCCAACGCCCAGCAGAGTGACCAGGGTGGCGGACGCTGGTGGTTCACCGTCGGGGCCTGCGCGGCGAGCATCCTGTGGTTCACCGCCCTCGGCTACGGCGCCCGACTGGCCGAGCG
Source organism: Nocardioides psychrotolerans (assembly GCF_900113685.1). Taxonomy (GTDB): domain Bacteria; phylum Actinomycetota; class Actinomycetes; order Propionibacteriales; family Nocardioidaceae; genus Nocardioides; species Nocardioides psychrotolerans. The sequence goes on along the minus strand of NZ_FOQG01000029.1, from coordinate 26,823 downwards.
GGCGCTGGCGAGGCCGCGGGCGTGGCGCGTGCTCGACGTGCTGATCGGCCTGACCATGCTGGCGATCGCGGTCAAGCTGGCATCGGGCTGAGCCGTTCCTCCGCGATGCGGGCCATTCACTAGGCTGCGCCCATGACCGACCAGGAGAGACTCGCCGGCTACATCGACGTCTGGTGGAGCGCGATCAACGACTTCACCAGCCTGCTCGAGGAGCTCACGCCCGAGCAGTGGGACATCCCGACCGACCTGCCCGGGTGGGACGTGCGGGCCGTCGCCGCGCACGTCGCGCACCTCGAGGGCGTCCTCGCCGGCGGCCCGGAGGAGACGGCCGACGTCGGCGAGCCGCCGCACGTCACGGGCTTCATGGGGCTCTACACCGAGATCGGCGTCGTCAACCGCCGCGACACGGACCCCGACACGATCATCAACGAGATCCGCGAGTCGGCGACCACCCGCCACACGATGCTGCTGGCCGACCCACCCACGGACGCCGCCGCCAAGCCCGAGGTCGTCTTCGGCGGCGTGCCGTGGACCTGGGAGGTGCTGCTGCGCAACCGCCCGCTGGACGTGTGGATGCACGAGCAGGACGTACGCCGGGCGGTCGGTCTCCCCGGAGGACTCGACACCGCGCCCGCGAGGCACACCGCCGAGTACCTTGCCGACAGCCTCGGCTTCGTGCTCGGCAAGAAGGTCGGCGCCGCCCCCGGGACCAGCCTGGTCCTGGACATGACGGGCAGCGAACCCGTCGCCTTCGTCATCAACGACGCCGGTCGCGGCGAGCGCCTGGACGGGCCGCCTGCCGACCCGACCGTCACGCTGCGCATGGACCGCGGCACCTTCATCGTTCTCGCCGGGGGCCGCTGCCCGGCCGACCCGGACGCCGTGGTGGTCGAGGGGGACGAGGTGCTCGGTCAGCAGGTCGTCGACGCGATGGCCACGACCCCGTGAGCTCCAGCTGGCGACTCACCGACATCCCCGACCAGACCGGCCGCACCATCGTCGTCACGGGCACGACCGTGGGTGGGTTGGGGCACTTCACCGCGCTCGAGCTGGCTCGACGTGGCGCGCGCGTGGTGCTCGCGGGTCGCACCGCGAGCAAGATCGCGGCGACCGAGTCGGCCATCCGCGCCGAGGTGCCGGCCGCCTCGCTGGAGCAGCTGAGCGTCGACCTCTCGGACCTCGGCTCGGTGAGGTCCGCTGCTGCTGCCGCGTCGTCGTACGGCCCGATCGACGTGCTGGTCAACAACGCCGGCGTCATGGGCACCTCCCGGACCCGCACCGGCGACGGCCTCGAGCTGCAGCTGGCGACCAACCACTTCGGGCCGTTCCTCCTCACCGGGCTGCTCCTCCCCCAGCTGGTCGCCAGCGGGGACGCACGAGTCGTCGTGGTGTCCTCGCAGTTCCACCGCTATGCCAAGGAAGCCCCGCTGGGTGACCCCCGCCAGCAGACCGGCCGCTACGACACGTGGCGCACCTACGGTTCGAGCAAGCTGGCCAACCTGCTCTTCACCTACGAGCTGGACCGCCGGACCCGCGAGGCCGGGCTGCCGGTGGAGGCGATGGCAGCGCACCCCGGCTTCGCCGGGACGCACCTGGCCGCCAACGGTCAGTACGGCCGCTCCTCGGGCGGCATCGCCTCGATCCTCGACGCCACGGTCAAGGCGGTCTCCCAGTCGGCGGCGGCAGGCGCCTGGCCCACCCTGATGGCAGCCACGGGAGACCTGCCCGGTGGCACCTACTGCGGCCCCAGCGGGCCCGCGCAGATGGCGGGCGCGCCGCAGGTCGTCACGAGCAACCGGGCGTCGCGCGACCCCGCCTCGATGCGGCGGCTGTGGGAGATCAGCGAGGAGACGACCGGGATCCGCTTCCCCTAGGAGCTGCGCTCCCGGTCGCGGATGCGGACCATGCCGGTGAGCGTCGCAACGTAGGCCGAGCCGTCGGGGCCGAGGGTCACCGCGGAGTAGTGGTTGTTGAACATCGAGCCGATGCCGGTGCGCACCGAGAAGGCGGTGCGGCCGGTGCGGGCGTCGATGGCGGTGAAATACCACGCGTTGACGCCGAGCAGGCTGCGGCGCTTGGTGTAGGCGTAGACGAGGCCGTTGGCCAGCGACACCTTCGCCACCGACGTGGGGGCGACCTGGTCGTTGGTCCACACGACGCCGCAATCTCCGTCCACCACGTCGACGCGGGCGAACCCACCGGGCGTCGCGCGACCCAGGACGGTGCGCAACGGACCGGTGTAGCCGTAGTTGTTCTCCACGACCACCCCGCTCGGGCCGACCGCGACCAGCGAGTTGTCGCTGGCGCTCTCGCCATCCTCGAAGACCGTCTGCTGGCAGACCAGGTCACCGCCGTGGACGGTGTAGAACTGCACGTTCATCTTCGGGTCGGCGTTGTCGGTGATGGCGACCAGGCCGCTCGGCAGGATCGTGGGCGTGGTGCCGCTGCCGCGGCTGAGCTGGCCGTCCTTCTGCTCCGTGCCACGGTCGTAGATCGTGCGCCAGCGGACCGTGGGGCGACCGGCAGGGTCGACGCCGAGCTTGTAGAGCGCCTCGACCGTGACGACGTAGACCCCGCCGTCCTCACCCACGGAGAACGAGTTGGCGATCTCCTCCCCGAGCTCGAGCAGCCGCACCTTGCCGGTCCCGGGGTCGACGAAGCCGACCCGGCCGTCCTCGGTCCCGAACCAGATGCGCCCGTCCCAGTCGGGCATCAGCGCGATCAGGCAGTCGTCCTCGGGCACGTCGCCCGAGAGGTCGTAGGACGTCTGGATGGTGAGGTCGGGCTCCCCACGACCATCGGCGGTCGTCACCGCGACGATGGCGCGCTCGGTGGTGGCCGTGACGGCGCGGTCCTGGTCGTCGAGGAAGAAGTAGGAGCCGCCACAGAGGTTCTCCCACGGCAACTTGTCGTTGCCGTTGTCGCGTCGCGCGGGCAGCTCGAGGGTGTCCTGCGCACGCATCGTCTCGGGGTCGAGCACGTGCAGCACCGGGCCACTGATGTTGCCGCACAAGGCGATCAGCCGACCCTGCGCGTCGAAGGCGAGCGTGGCGCACTCCTGCCCGCCATACCAAGCGGTGTCGACGGACGGGGACTCCCCGAGCGGGCCCGGGCCGGCATAGGCATCGGTGGACCAGCCGTCGTTGTGCATCGCACTGGTGCCGTTGACGGCCAGACGCGGGTGCTGCGGGACCCGCAGGTCGATGGGCTGGGGGGTGGCCGGGCTGCCGACGTAGCGCGGGGTGGCCAGCGACCCGATCCCGGGCGGGATCGGGAGGAAGCCGTCGGGCAGCAGCACCACGACCCCGACCAGGACGGCCACCGACGCGGTCCAGCCGGCCACCACCCGCCAGGTGGGTCGCAGCCAACGCCGCACGCGCGGGACCGCGAGCGAGCCGAGCGCGAGCAGCAGGGCCAGCGGCCCGACCGCCCACACCACCAGGGCCACCGCCACGAGGGCGAGGCTGCGTCGAAACCTCACACGCATGTTCTACAGGGGTCGCGGGCCCGACGGACGCCCGGCTCGGTCTAGACCAGTGAACTCGTCAGCACCAATCAACCCGCACCCGCTGCCACGGTCCTACGATCCGTTGCATGCGCCGCCTCCTGACCGGAGCACTCCTGCTGCCACTAGCCCTGGGCATGGGCATGGGCGCGCTCCCGACAGCCCTGGCGGACGCGCCGGCCGACTCGGTCACCTACGACACCTTCGACTCCGTCACCTATAACCCCGAGGGCCCTGGCGGAACCGAGCTCCCGGTGACGCGCGCCTTCGCCTTCGTCACGCCCGCGGGTGCGCCGCTCGACACGACGTCGTTCACGGTCCAGCCGGGCGAGGCGGCAGCCGTCGACAACCACAACGGCTGCGTGGTGGCCCCGGGCGAGGCGGCGTACGCCGGGCGCACCGCCTGGGTGCGCTTCGACCCGGCCGTGGACGGTCAGCTCCTCGTGCGAGCCATCACCCCCGGCTACGACTCCGTGATGGTGCTGCACCAGACTCCTGACGTCACCTGGGGACAGGCCGACCTCTCCACACTGCAAAACACCGAGTGCGCCTCGAACGACCCTGACGCAGGGAACGAGACGATCGGGTCATGCAACGGTGTGCCCTGCCTGCCCGTCGGTGCCGGCCTCGTCTACTACATGCAGGTCGGGGGCCGCTGCCCGAGCAGCACGGACCCGTCGACGTGCACCCGCCCGGACGTCCCCGGCGGGAGCACCCGCATCGAGATCCGCTTCGTCCCCGATGACTCCGACGGAGACGGCGTGCCCGACACCGAGGACCAGTGCGTGGGCGGTCTGCCCGGCGACGTCAACGCCGCCGGGTGCCCCGACCAGGACCACGACGGCCTCGCCGACACCGACGACGCCTGCCCGACGGCCGCCGGCAACCCCGACCCGCCGTTCGACGGCTGTCCCGAGGGCCCGGTGCCGCCCGATCCCGACGGACCCGTGGACGTCACGATCGTCGCGCTCGACGGCGACCGGTTCAACACGCAGGACGTGCGGGTGAACCTCCGTCTCAACTGGCCGCAGGGGGCCACGAGCGCCGTCGCGAGCAACGGCGACGGCGCCTTCCGCCCGATCCCGCTGCAGGCCGTTGTGCCCTGGGAGCTCGAGCCCAGCCCCAAGAGCGAGTCCCGTGAGGTCAAGGTGGTGTTCTCCGGCGCCGTCCCCACCGAGCGAGACCGCGACACGATCACGCTCGACCCGGTGGCGCCCCGCCTCGCCGAATCGTTCCTCGTGCGCACCGCCAGCGGGTGGAACCTGGCGCTGAAGATGACCGACGACCGGAGCGGGGTGCTGCGCGTGCGGGTGCTCGACGGCGCCGGTGGCTCGATCGCCGGGCGCGTCTTCTGCTCCCCCGGCAGCGGCTGTCGACTGGTCCGCGAGGACCGGTTCAAGGGCCTCGACACCCGGCCCCGGACAGCAGTGGTCCAGGACGCTGCCGGCAACGATCGGCGCGTCCGGCTGGTGGCCCGCCAGTCCTCGTGCTCCGGCAACGAGCGGACCGTCCTCTCCAAGCTGAACGTCGGTCGACTCGGGTGCTTCTTCGTCGGGGAGCGGGTCACCCGCAGCGAGGCGAGGGAGTACGACTGGGCGGACGCGGAACTCCGTCTGAAGCGCCTCTCGACGCGGAGATTCCGGGTCCAGCGGCTGGTGTCGTGAGCACCGGCGACAGTCGCTGCTGACGTGGGTCCAGGAAGTTGGCTCGCCCTTGGGGCGATCGCAGTGGTCGCATTCCACCTCGCCCTACGTGCCCGGCGGGCCCCTCGGACGCCCGAGCGCTCGCGGCGGCTCCGGGTGGCGCTGGGACTGGCAGCCACCGTGGTCGCGATCGTCGCGGGAGCTGTCCTCATCGGCGTCCAGTCGGTGCCGGCCCCGGAGGCGCGCGGGATCGGGGTGCTGGTCGAGGGCACCAACAGTCTGGCCGGCCGCGGTTACGACGCCGGACTGACCGTGTCGCTCAAGGCGCGCGTAATCGAGTGCGGAGAGCCCGTCGCCGTGACCCTCACCGTGGCGCCGACGGCGGAGTTCTGGCGGGACAACGCCGACGTCCTCCGGTCCCAGGCCACGGTGCAGGTCGCCGTGCCCGACGCGTCGATCTCCGGGATCGACGTCTCCACCGCGACGGACGCCCTCGCAGCCGTCGTGGACCCTCAGGGCGCCAGCACGGACAGCGACGGCGCCAGCATCAGCTCCATCGATCCGGACAAGGAGACCGAGACGACGGCACTGGAGATCACCGTGCCCGGGTGGGGCCGGTCACTCGCCCCCGTCGTCCTCTCCTTCACAGCCGATTGGACCGAGAGCCGCAGCCGTCTCGGAGGCTGCTACCTCAGTCTCCCGGCGCTGGCGGGGCATCCCACCGTCCTCAGCGGGGCGCAGCTCGCAGGGACAGCGGTGCCGCTGGAGGAGGAGCTCGGCACCCGCGACGCCAACGTCTTCGAGGTGGAGTCCCGTTCCGCAGGCGTCCACGCCTACTGGAACTCTGACTACGAGGTGACCCGGGGCGTCGCGTCGATCGACCTGGGCGACTACACCCTCCAGGACGCCACCTCCGCTGCCCCGGACACGACCCTTGCCGGCTCCCCGGCGTGGACTTGCCGGACCACGATCCCCGACACCTTCGCCAACATCGAGACCCAGGACCCGGGCGAGCCGACTGCGGACTTCAACATCACCGGGTCCCAGACCACCACCGTGGCGTTCTCCGCCGAGCGCATCCAGCAGATCCTCGAGCAACGCACCTGCGCGACCTTCGTCGCGATCGAGGCGCCGGGCGCGGGGACCAAGCGAGACCTCCTGCTGATCATCATCGGCGCACTGTTCTCGATCGGGATGGAGCTGGTGCTGTCGGGGGTGGTGCGCGACCAGCAGAATACGGCGGCGTGAGGCCCGGCTGACCCCCGCCACCGCCGACCCGGCACGCTGGTGCCATGCCGACGCGCCTGCACCTCGACCCGGACTCCCCCGACGTCAACGCCTACAAGTTGATGACCTCGCTGATCGTCCCGCGCCCGATCGCGTGGGTGGCGAGCCGCTCGTCCGCGGGCGTCGGCAACTTGGCGCCGCACTCGTTCTTCACCGTCGTCTGCGCGAGCCCGCCGATCGTGGCGTTCGCCTCGATCGGGGCCAAGGACACGCTGCGCAACGTCCTCGAGACCGGCGAGTTCACGATCAGCGTCGCACCGCAGACGCTGATGGACGAGGTCAACGCGAGCAGCGCAAGGTTCGACGCCGACACCGACGAGTCCACCGCTCTCGGTCTCGCGATGTTGCCCAGCACGGTCGTGGGGCCGCCGGCCGTCGCGGACTCACCCGGTGCCCTCGAGTGCACGCTGCACTCCACCGTCGACCTCGGGAGCTCCACGCTCGTCCTGGGCACAGTGGTGTCGTTCAGCATCGACGAGGACGTGATGGAGGACGGGCTGCCGTCGTACGAACGGCTGGGCCTGGTCGCCCGCCTCGGTCGCGAGGAGTGGGGCCTGCCTTCGCCGGTCATCACCGTGCCACGACCGGCAAGGCCCGAGGACATCGATCCTGCAGTCAGGGACGCTCGCTGACCTGCGTCACCCAGTAGTCGGTCGTCGACGTAGGCGGGTGGTGAACCCCTCGTTGGGCAGGTAGAGGCGCCTGCCCAGCTTGCGATCGTCGTCGACACGTCGAAGTCGGGTGAGGTGATCTCGCGGACCAACGAGCCGCTCGTGCCGGCCTTGGCGAGATGCAGGACGGCGACCTTGCTCAGCCTGTTCTGCACGGCGTAGAGCGTGCGGCCCTGTAGCAGCAGGCCATCACCGTTGGTGAGCAGGGCGCCGCCGACGTCGACCTCCGTCGCCTCGCCCGACTCCCGGTCGACGCGGAAGAGCTCGCCGGTCGAGGAGTTGACCACGAGCAGGCCGCGGCCGTCAGGAGTCTCGGTGTGCCGTTGGCGTTGAGGCCCTCGTTCTGCACCCAGTCGCCCACGAGCGGGATGGTCACGGCGTCCTCCGGCGCGGGCAGCTCGCCTTTCGGGCCTAAGGACAGCGCGAAGAGCTGCGCGTTCTCCGAGTCGGTGAACCCCACGGTGTCGCGTGTGAGCACGACTTCGTTGATGAAGGCGGTGCCCTCGGCGAGCTGGTAGCTGGCCAGCACCTCACTGGTCCGGGCGTCGGCGACCCTCGCGTCACCGGCGGTGCCGCCCGAGACGAAGAGCCGCTCGCGCTTGTCGACCTTGAGACCGACCGAGGGCGTGCCCGGGCCCTGGCTGACGACCTTGCCCGCGCCGGTGCGCAGGTCAGCGGCATAGATGTCGCCGTCCAGACGCGACCCGAAGTAGTCCGTCGCCTTCTTGCCGATCGCGATGCCCTCCGGCTGGAAGCCGTCGGGCAGCTCCACCCTGTCGGGGTACGGCGCGGGCTTGCTCCTCTGAGGAGCCTCGGGCGCGTGCTCGGGGTCCTGCGGTGTGCGGTCGTCATCGGCTTCTCCTGCGGTCAGGGGCGCCGAGGAGCGGCCCCGATGCCGAGACCGGGACTTCTTCTCGAGCCTGGGCACGCCGCGGAAGCCGCGGCCGTGCTCAGCATCTTCTCCGGGCGCGTTCGGAGACGGAGACACATCGGATGGGGTGCGTGAGCACACAGCCATGGGCCTTGAACGCCTCGATCGACGGACTAGGACTTGAAAGGCAACACCAGCACATCCGACCTCCGAACCCAACTGAAAGTGGAGGACAAAATGCGCAACCTCATCACGAAGTCCATTGCCGTGACCGCGACGACGGGTCTGCTGACCCTCGGGGGAGCCGCCCTTGCCGGCGCTGCCCAGGCCGACGAGCAGGACACCTCGAACGAGACCACCTCGGAGACCACCAGCAACCAGGCCGAGGACATCCTCGATGTCTTCTTCGGCGACCTGTTCGGTGGCGACGTCGACTTCTCCGACGCAGCCGACCTCTCCGACATCACCGGTGACAACGGCTTCGACTTCGGTGGCGTGACCGGCAACGGAAGCGGCAACGAGACCGGCAACGGCTCGGCGAACGGCAACGGCTCCGGCAACGGCTCCGGCAACGAGACCGGCTCCGGCAACCAGACCGGCTCCGGCAACGACGTCGAGACCAACCCGAACATCGACCCGGACGTGAACGTTGCGCCCGAGGTCGACGTCTCGCCCAGCACCGGCAACGGCAACGAGACCGGCAACGGCTCGGGCAACGACAGCTCTAGCGACTCCGACAGCTCCACGGAGGACAACAGCTCCGAGGAGACCACGACCGAGGACAACGACTCGCAGTCCGACTCCGACTCCGACTCGGACTCCTCCTTCGGCGGCCTGCTCAACGGTCTCTTCTGAGTCACGCCTGAACGGCACGCCCGCCCGTGAGGCGTGAGTGACATCCCGCGCTGGGGCGCTCGACCAACCGGTCGAGCGCCCCGGCGCTGCGTCGCTAGCCTGGGGCCATGAGCTCCCTCCCGGACCTGGCCGGATGAGCACGATCCGCGACTTCCTGGACCTGGTGGAGCAGCTGCCCGGGGTGACGAGCACCGATCACAGCCACTACGCGCGCTTCCAGGTTGCCGCCCACACCTTCGGCTACCTCTGGCCCGCGACCACGACGGTCGGCCTCAGGCAGACCCGCGCCGAGCAGCTCGGGCTCGTGGCGGAGCGGCCGGAGGTCTTCGAGGTGCAGTTCACCGCCGGCTCCTTCGGGTGGGTGGTCGTTCACCTCGAGGGTGTGCAGCGCGACGAGCTGGCCGAGCTGGCCTTCGAGGCCTGGCGCCTCACCGCTCCCGTGGCGCTGGTCGAGGAGCGCGACGACCGGCTCCCGACGTGAGCCGCACGGCGGCCTGACGCGCCGCCCGTACGCTGGACGGGTGAGCCTGGCCCCCATCCCCACCCCTGCCATGACCCTCGCCCTCGGCGACCGCTTCGCCCGCGAGCTGCCCGAGCTGGCCGTGCCGTGGCAGGCCGAGGAGGCTCCCGAGCCGACGCTGCTCGCGCTCAACGAGCCCCTTGCCACGAGCCTCGGCCTCGACCCCGCCACGCTCCGCTCCCCCGAGGGCCTGGGGCTGCTGACCGGCACCCGCGTCCCTGACGGGGCGCGCCCGGTGGCGCAGGTCTATGCCGGGCACCAGTTCGGCGGCTACTCGCCGCGACTCGGCGACGGTCGCGCGTTGCTGCTCGGCGAGCTCACCGACGCCGACGGTGTCCTGCGCGACCTGCACCTCAAGGGCTCCGGTCGCACCCCGCTGGCCCGGGGTGGCGACGGGCTCGCGGCGGTCGGGCCGATGCTGCGGGAGTACGTCGTCAGCGAGGCCATTCACGCGCTCGGCATCCCCACCACCCGCGCACTGGCCGTCGTCGCCACGGGCCGGGCCGTCCGCCGCGAGACGCTGCTGCCCGGGGCCGTGCTCGCTCGCGTGGCGAGCAGCCACCTGCGGGTGGGCAGCTTCCAATATGCCCGCGCCACCGACGACCTCGACCTGCTGCGGCGCCTGGCCGACCACGCGATCGCCCGCCACCACCCCGACGCGGCGCAGGCCGACAACCCTTACCTCGCACTCTTCGACGCGGTCGCTGCCGCGCAGGCGTCGCTGGTCGCGCAGTGGATGTGCGTGGGCTTCGTCCACGGCGTGTTGAACACCGACAACGTGACGATCTCCGGCGAGAGCATCGACTACGGTCCGTGTGCCTTCCTCGACGTCTTCGAGCCCACCACGGTCTTCAGCTCGATCGACGAGGGTGGCCGCTATGCCTTCGGCAACCAGCCCCCGATCACCGAGTGGAACCTCGCGCGTCTCGCCGAGGCGCTCCTGCCCCTCATCGACGACGACCAGGAACAGGCCGTGGCCCTGGCGGTCGAGGCGCTGGGGCGCTTCGGCGACCACTACGCCGCTGCCTGGAAGGCCGGCACCCGCGCCAAGCTCGGGCTGCCCGCAGGGCTCGACGACGCGGTCGCCACCGCGCTGGTCGACGACGTCTATGCGCTGATGCGCGCCGACCGCGTCGACCACACGGGCTTCTTCCGCGCCCTGGGCGCGGCCGCCCGAGGCGACACCGAGCCGGCCCGGAGCCTGGTCCTCGACCTCGCCGGGCTCGATGCGTGGCTCGGGCGCTGGCGCGCGGCCTGTCCTGGCGGGCCCGACGGGGACGCGATGGACCTCCTCAACCCGGTCTACATCCCCCGCAACCACCTGGTCGAGGAGGTGCTCGCCGCGGCCACCGCTGGTGACCTGGCACCACTCGCCGCCCTGCTGACCGCCGTGCGTGCGCCGTACGACGAGCGGCCGGGGCTGGAGCGCTTCGCCGAGCCGGCGCCCGACGCGTTCGGCGACGGCTACCAGACGTTCTGCGGCACCTGAGCCGACCGCTGGTCGGTGAGCAGCCGCGACGAGGTAGGTCGCGCGCTCGTGGTCCGAGTCACGGGAGAGAGCGGCAATCCGGTCCCCGGGCAGCACCGAACTACTCCCGATGGGGGCGTCCATCACGGGGGTGCGGACGCCCCCTCTCCCACGTCCGACGCGTTCTGCGGGTCGGTTCGCCCAGGTGGCCGGGTCGCCCTGGCGATCGTCTCCTCGACAATCGAGTTGATCCGCGCACCGTTGGGCCACCCGGCGTAGTGGCACAGGAAGATCACGATCTCCCGCAGCGCCAGGTCGTCGAGCTCACCGTTGGCGTGGGCCGCGGGGATCTGGATGCCGAGCACGTCCGCGCCGCCGGTGCCGGCGAGCAGCCCGATCAGCAGCAGCCGCCGGTCGCGGTCGGAGAGGCCCTCGCGCTGCCAGATGTCGGCGAAGAGGTGGTCGGCGGTGTAGCCGAAGAAGTCGCCGGCGCCGTCGGTGATGTCGAAGCCGTAGACCTCCTCCATCTTCTCCAGACCCTGACGGCGCTTCTCCGGGAGGTCGTCGAACTTGCCGGTCATGAGGACTCCTCTGTGTCTGGTGGGTCGTGCTCCTCGAGGCCCAGCCCGGGCCCGAGCCGCTCGAGCGCGAGCCGCGCGAGGGGCACCTCGACGCCGAGCTGGTCGGCCAGGTCGGTGGCGAAGCCGAGGTCCTTCTCGCCGAGCGCTCTGACGTGGGTGAAGACACCATGCCAGAAGTCGCCCTCCGCGATCGGGGCCGCGGTCTCGCGGTGCATGATCGCGCCGGGGCCGCCGGTGATGGCGTCGGTGTGGCGCACGACGTCGCCCAGGACCTTGAGGTCCAGGCCGGCCGCCTCGGCGAGTCGTTGCGCCTCGGTGGCAGCCGTGAACGCGACGAAGTGCATCAGGTTGCGGGCCAGCTTGAACGTCGTGCCCGCGCCGATCGGTCCGGCATGCACGACCAGGCTGGCCATCGCGTCCAGGACCGGACGGACCGTGGCGAACGCGTCGTCGGACCCGCCGACCATGATCGCGAGCGTGCCCGCCGATGCGCCCATCGAGCCGCCGCTGACCGGCGCGTCGACGAGTCGTACGCCGTGGCGCGCGGCCGTGGTGGCCAGCTCGCCGGGCGTGGTCGGTGCGACGGTCGAGTGGACCACGACGGTCAGCCGGTCACCGTCCCTCTCTGATCGGCCGAGCACCTCGCCGAGCACGTCGCGCACCTGGTCGTCGTCGCGCACCATCACGCACAGCACGTCGACGTCCGCGGCGAGAGCGGCCACGCTGCTCGCGACCTGGGCGCCCGCGGCCGCGAGCTCGGCCAGGGGCTCGGCTGCGACGTCGTACACCGAGAGCGCGAGGCTGCGCGAGGACGCCTGAGACGCGAGCCGCAGCGCCATCGGCTTGCCGATGTTGCCGAGCCCGATGAAGCCGACCCTGGTGGTGGTGGGGTCGCTCATGCCCGGAAGGTCTGTCCGCCGTCGACGGCGAGGATCTGGCCGGTCACCCACGACGACTCGTCGGAGAGCAGGAAGACGCACGCGCCGACCATGTCCTCGGGCTGGCCCATCCGCTTCAGGGCGAGTCCCTTGACCAGGTCCTTGGCGGCGTCGCCGGCCTGGGTGCGGGTGGCCTCGGTGTCCGTGGGGCCGGGGGCGATCGCGTTGACCCGGATGCCCATGCCGCCCACCTCGTGCGCGAGCTGGTGGGTGAGTCCGTTGACGCCGACCTTGGCGAGGCCGTAGAAGCCGGAGTAGAGGTAGGCCGCGGTCGAGCTCTGGTTGACGATCGAGCCGCCACCGCGCTTCTGCATGTGGCCGAAGACCGCGCGGGTCATGACGAGCGCGCCGTCCATGTTCACCGACATGAACTTCTTGTAGTAGTCCCAGTCGACGCTGATCAGCAGGTCGAACTGCATCTCGCCGTAGATCGCGGCGTTGTTGACCAGCCCGTCGATCCCGCCGAGCTCGGCGACGGTGCGCTCGGCCATCGCGGTGGCCGACTCGGCGGAGCTGACGTCGGTCTCGACGAAGATCGCGCGGCCGCCGTCGGCCTCGATCTCCTTCGCCACCCGCTCCCCCGACTCGGTGTTGAGGTCGGCGACCACGACGGCAGCGCCCTCCTTCGCGATCGCCTTCGCGTAGGCCTCGCCGATGCCCTGCGCGGCGCCCGTGACGATGACGACCTTGTCCTGCAGTCTCATGCTGTTCCTTCTCAGTTCGATGGTTGAGGGTGCGAGCGAAGAGATCCTCAAGCGGGTACGGCGATCGTCTTGGTCTCGAGGTACTCCTCGAAGCCGGCCACGCCCATCTCCCGGCCGATGCCGGACTGCTTGTAGCCACCGAACGGGGCGTCGGGGCTGAACCAGACGCCGCCGTTGACCGACAGCGTGCCGGTGCGGATGCGGGCGGCAACGGCCAAGGCGTGCTCGAGGGAGCCCGAGTCGACCGAGCCCGACAGCCCGTACGGCGAGTCGTTGGCGATCCGGACCGCGTCGTCGTCGCCGTCGTGCGGGATCACCACGAGCACCGGGCCGAAGATCTCCTCCTGCGCCAGCCGTGAGGTGTTGTCGAGGCCCGCGACGACCGTGGGCTCGATCCAGAAGCCGGGCTGGTCGATGACGTGGCCGCCGGTGGCGAAGCTCCCACCCTCCTCGACGGCCAGGCGCAGGTAGGCCTCGACCCGGTCGCGCTGGACCTGGCTGATGACCGGGCCGCAGATCGCGCCGGGGTCGGCCGGGTCCTTGGCGCCGATCGACTCCATGGTGGCGGCGGCGACCTGCACCGCCTCGTCGTACTTCTCGCGGGGCACGATCAGCCGCGTCGTGATCGCGCAGCCCTGACCGGCGTGGATGCACGCGGTGAAGGCCGTCGCGCCGGCGACGGACGCGACGTCGGCGTCGTCGAGCGCGATCGCGGCGGACTTGCCGCCGAGCTCGAGGAAGACCTTCTTCAGCGTCGGGGCGGCGGCCGCCATGATCGCGCGACCGGTCGCCGTCGAGCCGGTGAAGGACACCATGTCGATGCGCGGGTCGGTCGAGAGCACGGCCGCGACCTCGTGGGAGCGCGGGGTGACAACGTTGAAGACACCCGCCGGGATGTCGGTGTGCTCCGCGACCAGGCGCCCGAGCTCCGCGGCCACCCAGGGGGTGTCCGGCGCCGGCTTGAGCACCACGGTGCAGCCGGCCGCCAGCGCCGGGCCGACCTTGGCGAGGTTGATCTGGGTCGGCACGTTCCAAGGCGTGATGGCGGCGACGACGCCGACCGGCTCACGGCGTACGGTCCGGCGGCTCTTGATGCCCATCGGCGCGGCGACGCCGAGGTCGGTCTCGAACTCGTAGGTCTCCAGCAGGTCCGTGACCCACTTGAGGCCCTCGACGGGCACGTCGAAGCCGGCCGCGCCCATCATGAAGCCGGGCATGCCGACCTCGGCGGTCGTGAGCGCCTCGAAGGCGACCTTCTCAGCGAGCAGGGCCTCGTGCAGCTGGCGCAGGCAGCGCAGCCGCAGCGCGACGTCGGTCGACCAGTCGCTCTCGTCGAAGGCGCGACGGGCCGCGGCGATCGCGGCGTCGACGTCCTCGGCGGTGGCATCCGGCGCCCGGCCGATCTCCAGACCCGTGGCCGGGTTGAGGATCGCGTACGACGCCCCGTCGCTCGCCGACGTCAGCTTGCCGTCGATCAGGAGCTGGGCGGGCGCGGTCATGCGCGCTCCTGCGTGACGTGGTCGCCGGCCTCGACCGGCGGCGGCCAGACCGAGGACGGGATGTCGGCGTGCCGGTAGTGCCCGGGGACCTCGAGGCCACTGACCGACATCCGCTTGAGCAGCGTCTCGGGCGCCTTGCCGGCCTTGATGATCTCCACGAAGGTGTGCGCGGTCGATGGCATGTCGAACCAGTCGCGCTGCCAGGCGATCTTGACCAGGCCGTCGTCAGCGCCACCGACCTGTCGCTCGAGGCCGAACCACGAGCCACCGATGCCGAGGATCTCGTACTCCTTGCCGGAGTCGTCGAGGATGCCGGACTTCTGCTTCCAGAAGCCGAGGACCATCGACTTGGCGTCGTCGATCATCGTGCACTGGTAGTCGTAGTGCCAGCCGTCGAGACCGTCCATCTCGATGCCGATCGCCCAGTCGCGGATCTGGTCGCGACCGACGGCCATGAAGTGCTCGTCGGGGGAATACATCCAGCCATAGCTGGCGTCCTCGGCGTAGAACTCGGCGAGCACCCGCCAGTCGCCCGAGCGCTCGGCCTCCCGGTTGCCCTCCAGCCAGGTCTCCCAGAACTCCTCGATCTCGGCGCGGGTCAGGTCAGTCATCGGCGTCCTTTCGTTGATCGAGCAGACCCAGCGCCATCGCTGGGCAGTACTTCACTGCGGCGAGGACCTGCGGCCGCAGGGACTCCTCGGGGTGCTCCTGCAGGACCACGACGAGGTCGGCGTCCTCGTCGAACCCGAAGACGTCGGGCGCCTCGCCCTGACACATCTGGTGGCCCTGGCACAGGTCCAGATCCGCCCTCACGCGCATGGTCGCCGTCATCGCGACCGCCGCTTGTACTTCACGCGGCAGGGCTGCTGGAGCTGGATGACCATCTTGGAGACGTCGTCGCGGTAGTCCTCCGACGGCTGGGTCATCTCGAACTCGTAGTCGCGCAGGATCACCGAGAAGATCGCCTTGAGCTGCATCATCGCGAACGCCGAGCCGACGCAGCGGTGCTTGCCGGCACCGAAGGGGATCCAGGTCCAGCGGTTGACCAGGTCCTCCTGGCGCGGGTCCAGGTAGCGGCCCGGATCAAAGGACTCCGGCTCGGGGAAGTCCTCACCGATCCGGTTGGAGACCTTGGGCGACGCCGCGACCATCGTGCCTGGCGCGATGGTGTGGCCGGCCAGCTCGATCTCCTCCTGCACCAGACGCAGCAGGATGATCAGCGGCGGGTGCAGCCGGAGCGTCTCCTTGAGCACCGCCTCGAGGCGCGGGATCGAGCGCAGCGCCTGGAAGGAGATGTCAGAGCCGTCGGCGTAGAGGTCGTCGAGCTCCGCGACCACGTCCGACATCTGCTCGGGGTGACGCATCAGCTCGATCAGGCCCCAGGCCGCGGTGCCCGACGAGGTGTGGTGCCCGGCGAACATCATCGAGATGAAGATGCCGGTGATCAGGTCGGCGCCGTAGTCGACGGAGATCAGCACGTCGAGCAGGTCGCGCTCCTCCTTGGGCACCGTGCCACGCGCCACCCGCTTGTCGATGATCGCCTGCACGAGCGCGACCAGCGCCACGCGGGCCGCGTCGCGCTGGCGGAAGGACTCGATGTCGGCATAGGCATCGACGTAGGCCAACGCGTCGGTGCCCTTCTCGAGGTGGTGGTAGTGCTCGGCGAAGGACGCGTCGAGCTCCTCGCGGAAGGGCTTGCCGATCAGGCAGCTGCTGGTGGTGTAGATCGTCAGCTCGGCGAACCAGTCGAGCAGGTCGATCTCGCCCTCGTCGCCCCACTGGCTGACCATCCGGTTGATCTCGGCCTCGATGGTCGCCGCGTGCCCGCGCATCATGTCGCCGCGCAGCGCCTGGTTCTTCAGCATCTGCTGGCGCTCCTCGGGCGAGGCATCGAAGACGACACCCTCGCCGAAGATGGGCGTCATGAAGGGGTACGCCGCCGCCTGGTCCAGCGTCGAGTCCGGGGCGCGGAAGAACTGCTCGTTGGCCTCGGCGCCGGAGACCATCACGACGTCGCGCTCGGCCAGCCGGAAGCGGCCGATGTCGCCGCACTCCTCACGCACCCGCATCAGCAGGCTGATCGGGTCGGTGCGCAGCTCCGCGAGGTGGCCGTAGCCGTCGTCGGGCACGGCGTAGGAAACCTCCGGGATGTCTGCCTGAGGCTTGCTCATCACGCCTCCTGCTGGGTGATCGGGGCCTCGGGAGAGACCTCGACGAGATTGAGGTGGACGCCGCGTGGTGCGCTGACGACCGTGGTGATCGCGTCGGCGATCGCGGTGGGCTTCATGAAGTGCGGGTGCCGGGCCAGCCCGAAGCGCACCCACTGCTCGAGCACGAAGGCGGCCTGGTCGACGTCCCAGTCGGCGCCCATCTCGCTCCAGGTCGGGCCGGGGCGCACGATGCTGGCGCGCACGCCGGTGCCCTCCAGTTCCATCTGCAGCGCCTGGGCCATGCCCTCGAGGCCCCACTTGCCGGCGGCGTAGGACGACATGAAGGGACGCGGCCGCACGGCCACGTCGGAGGAGACGAAGAGGATGTCGCCGCGTTGGCGCGTGATCATCGACGGGACGAACGCCCGCACCAGCCGGTGGGCGCCGAGGACCGCGAGGTCGAGCTCCTGGCCGAAGCGCTCGGTCGGGACCTCGTGGATGGTGCCGGGCCCCACGGAGCCGGCGTTGCTGATGACGACCTCGATGTCGCCGAGGTCGCTCGTTACTGCCGAGGCGAAGGCGGCGACGGAGTCGTCGTCGGTCACGTCGAGCGCGTGCACCACGGCCTCGCCGCCCGCGTCGCGGATCGCCGTCGCGACGTCCTCGCACTTGTCCGTACGACGTGCCCCGAGCGCCACCGGGAAGCCCGCGGCCGCGAGGGCCAGGGCCGTGGCCGCGCCGATCCCGGACGAGGCACCGGCGACGACCGCGGGGCGGCGGTCGGGCTGGGCATACCTGCTCATCGCTTCTCCACCCGCACCGGCATGGCCGAGAAGCCCCGGACGCTCGTCGAGTGGACGCGCACCGCGGCCTGGTGGTCGACCTCGACGGTGCGCACCCGTCGTACGAGCTCGCGCAGGGCGACCTGGGCCTCGAGCCGGGCGAGGTTGGCGCCGAGGCAGAAGTGTCGACCGCCGCCGAAGCTGAGGAGCTGGGCGACCTCGGCCTTGTCGCGGCGGATGTCGTAGTCGTCAGGTCGCGAGAAGACGGTCTCGTCGCGGTTGGCGGAGCCGATCACGAGCAGCAGCTTGGAGCCCGCGGGGGCGACCTTGCCATGCAGCTCGACGTCGGCGAGGAGGTGGCGGGCGAGCACCTGGGTGGAGGGGTCGAAGCGCAGCGTCTCCTCGATCCACGGCACCACCGGGTCGGCCGCCTGCTCGGCGTCGTCGAAGACCTTGGCGAGCTGGTCGGGGTGGCGGGTGAGGTGGAAGAGCGCGTTGCCGAGGAGCTTGGTGGTGGTCTCGTTGCCGGCCACGACCATGAGGAAGAGGAAGCCGATGATCTCCTCGTCGGTGAGCCGGTCGCCCTCGTCGTCGACCGCGAGGAGGGCGCTGGTGAGGTCCTCGGTCGGCTGCTTCCTGCGCTCGGTGAGCATGTCGGCGTAGTAGCCGACGAGCACCAGCGCGGCCTCCACGCCGGCCTGCGGCACGTCGCGCACGCCGTCCTCGCGGTGCACGAGCAGGTCGGCGAGGCGGCGCAGCTCGTCGCGGTCGGCCTCCGGCACGCCCATCATCTCGGAGATGACGTCCATCGGGAGCTTGCCGGCGAAGTCCTCGATCCAGTCGAAGGAGTCGTCCTCGAGCGCGCGGTCGAGGTAGCGGTCCGTGAGGCGCTGGATCTGCGGCTCGAGCTCGCGCACCCGGCGCGGCGTGAAGCCCTTGGAGACCAGGGAGCGCAGCCGCGTCTGGCGCGGCGGGTCCATCGCGAGGAAGGACATCACCCGGTGCGCGTCCTTGTTCCACGCGCTGGCGTCGAGGGAGACGCCCATCGCGTTGGAGTAGACGCCCTCGGTGCGGATCGCGTGCTGGATGTCGGCGTGCCGCGAGAGCACCCACAGGTCGTCGACCTCGTGGTGGTGCAGGGGATCCTCGGCCCGCAGCCGGGCATAGACCGGGTAGGGATCGTCCTGGAACGCGTAGTCGTAGGGGTCGAACTGGATCTCGGTCACTGGTTCCCCTTGAGGATCACGGCGACGACGGCGTCGAGCCGCTCGCCCATCTCGGTGTAGGTCATGAGGCCCATGCCGGCCTGGAGCAGCGCGCCGGAAAAGGCCAGCGTCAGGGTCTCGAGCACGACCGGGTCCGCCTTCTCGCCCAGTGCGACCTTGAACCGCTCGACGAACTCCGCGCCGATGCGCAGCCGCAGCCGCTCGACGTCCGGGTCGGTGCCGAGCAGTGCCTGCGTCGCGCCTGCGGCCAGCGCCGGCTCGGTCGCCAGCGAGGTCGTCATCCGGCGCGTCACCTGCTGGACGCGGCTGGTCGCGTCAGTGGCGTCGTACGCCGTGTCTGCGGCTGCCTCGGCGGTGAGGTGGCGCAGGAAGAGCTCGGCGAAGAGGTGGTTCTTCGACGAGAGGTAGGTGTAGGCCGTCGCGGCCGAGACGCCCGCCCGCAGGGCCACCGTGCGGATGGTGAGCGCCTCGACGCCGACTTCGCGCAGCTCCTCGGCGCCGGCCGCGAGCAGCCGCTCGGCGGTCTCGGTCTGCCGCGCGTTGGGCTCACGCCGCGGGATGCTGGACACCTGACTGGACACCTGTCTAATCTAGAACACGTTCTCGTTCTTCGGCAAGGGGTGGCTCATGACCAGCAGGTACGACGACCTGACACGCGAGCAGCTCGCGGTCCTGGTGCCCGAGCTGCTCCTGATCGGTCAGCTCATCGACCGCTCGGGGATGGCGTGGTGCATCTCGGCGTTCGGCCGCGAGGAGATGGCGCAGATCGCGATCGAGGAGTGGGCCGGCGCGAGCCCGGTCTACACGCGGCGCATGCAGCAGGCCCTGCGTTATGAAGGCACCGACGTCATCACGATCTTCAAGGGACTCCAGCTCGACATCGGAGCTCCCCCGCAGTTCATGGACTTCCGCTATGCCGTGGAGGACCGCTGGCACGGCACCTTCCACCTCGACCACTGCGGTGCGCTGATGGACGTCGAGCCGATGGGGCCGGAGTACGTCCGCTCGATGTGCCACGACATCGAGGACCCGACCTTCGACGCCACCGCCGTCGCCACCAACCCCCGCGCCCAGGTGCGCCCCGTCCATCGCCCCCCGCGGATGCCCACCGACCGGGCACCCCACTGCGCGTGGACGGTGATCATCGACGACGCCCACCCGCCCGTCACCGCAATGCCGGCCTTCGACGTCATCTCGAGGACGTTGGCTGCTTCCTTGGAGCTGTCCCCGATCTCGCCGACTGGTGAGGGGATGCGTGACTACTCGGGCCCGCTGCTCGACGACGTCGACTTCGGAGCGTTCTCCCACTCCGCCCTCGTCCGCATCGCCGACGAGGTGTGCCTGCAGATGCACCTGCTCAACCTGTCCTTCGGGCACGCCGTCGGTCAGCGCACCGACGCTCCCGCTGCTCGTGAGATCTGCCGCAAGCAGCTCATCGGCATCGCCGGCATCGCGGCGGAGCGCCTTTGTCGCGCACTCGCGCTCCCCCGGGACGCCGCCGGCGCCCTCCGGGTCCTCGAGCTGCACCCGCTCCTCAACCCGGCTGCCTACGTCTCGGCGTCGGTGGCCGACGGCACCTTGTCAGTGCGCCCCTCCCCCGCCCACCAGGACGGCGGCTGGATCACCCTCTGCGGCCCCGACTCCACCGACGCCCTCAGCGCCGCCGTCCAGGCCCTCGACCCCCACCTCGACGTCGAGGTCGCCGGCTCACCCGACGAGTGGACCCTCCAGGTCGTCACCCGCGCCACCCCCGCCAAGGAACGTGGCGAGGTCGCCGTCACCCGCTTCTCCACCGGCGCCTCCTTCGAGTTCGAGCCGCGGATGTCGCTGCCGATCACGCCTGTGTGACGGTTCGGGCATAGCCCAATCCGCCCACGTAGACGCACTCGGTGGGCGGCTATGCCTCGGGCGGGCTGCTCCGCTGTCTGAGCCTCCATCCACGACACGGCGTCTACGCCGCGGCTACGAGGCGAGCTGCTTCCACTGCCCCTCGGAGACCACTTCGACGGCGCCGTCAGTCACTTTGATTGCCGTCTGGTCGTCGATGGCGTACGCCGGTCCCCCGATCTCGACGGCCCACCTCTCCGCCTTGGCCAGGGTGTTCTCCGGCATCATCTCGTGGCCCAGATGCGGGAAGATCGAGAAGTCGACGACCCCGAGGGTGCGGTCGTCCGGCGCAGAGGGCCACTCGACGAAGTCCTCACCGATCCGGGGTGTCATGACCATGCTCCCGGCGCTGACTCCCACCCAGACCGTCTCGGGCAGCGACGGCAGGAGCGCGGCCAGCCCGGACTGCTGCATCCAATGGCACAAGTACGTCGCGTCGCCGCCGTCCACCAAGAGCACGTCGGCTTCTCGCACCCACGGCACCCACCGCTCCTCGCCGACGCTAGGCAGCGTGGCCAACTCGAGGACGCCCATCGACTCCCAACTCAGGCTGCACATCGGCGACGGGGGGTCGCCGACAACGAACCTCCGCACCGACGCCGGCCCGCACATCGGGTGGCCCCACTGCGCCGTCGGAATGCAGAGGGCGCTGCACTCGGCGACGCGCTTGCCCAGCAGTTCGACCAGCGCGGATTGGATGCTCAGGTTGGTGATGCCGCCGGACGTGAGCAAGAGCTTCAAGGGTGCCTCCAGGGTTCGAGCGCGTTGGACGGGTAGCCATATAGACTTGGTGCGACTGTCGATTCATCGCGCGCAAGAGAAGTATGAGTGCCGACCTCCGAAACCAGCGGCCCTGTTGGCGTTCAGCGATCACCCAGGGAATCGACGGTCGCCTCGTCCACGTCGCACAGGCTGCGTCGCACCACCTCGCGTCAAGCCACCGATGGCTCATGGATGGTCCCTCTCGGAGACGTGGCTGTGCGCGATGGGCTTACTCGCGACATGGCCGACTGGTGGCTCACCCGCCTCCCCCACACAAGATGATCCCTACCGCCCTTTGCCTAGGGCGGTGCAGGAATGGGGAACGCGCGCATCCAGCTCGTTTGGCGCAGGCGATCAGTGGCGCGCACGACGAGATGGCACCGCGCGCGCAGCTCGCTCCTCAGCACTCATCCGTGCCAGGACGCGCACACTCGCGCCGGCCGGGAAGTAGGCAGTGCGGCGGCGCTCGAGGCCGCGGACGTACCACCACGGCGGTCGGAGGTTCGACTTCGATCGGTTGTGGTCTCGACAGAGAGCCTGCCCGTTGCTCACGATCGTCGGCCCGCGCCGCGACCAGGCGAAGACATGGTCGGCCTCGGTCGCGAAAGCCGGGCATCTCCCCCACACGATGAACCTGGGTGCCACCGCGAGCGGGACGAGGACCGGGAGGAACGGCACCAGCTGCTGCAGCAGCGCACGCATGAGCTCGTCAAACACCGCGCAAGTCTCTCCCTGAACGGCGTGCGAGCGGTGTGATTCGCCAGATTCCGCCGGTCGACTCCGGCGGCGGGCAACAGGTCGTCAACGCACATGACGAGCATCACCACCCCGGGGCGACGCCTCGTTGCGAGCCGCAGCGCCGTACGGCGCTACCATTCGCGCTCCGCCCCGAGAGGACCCACGCATGGCCACCGACTACGACGCATCCCGCAAGTCAGAAGACGAACAGAAGGAAGAGAGCCTGGAGGCCCGACGTCTCACCTCGGGCGAGCAGGACAAGACGTCGGGGCAGATGGACGTCGACGAGACCGCGCATGCCGAGTCCTATGAGCTCCCCGGCGCCGACCTCTCCAACGAGACCCTCTCCATCGAGGTCACACCGGAGCAGGCCGACGAGTTCGTCTGCGCATCGTGTTTCCTCGTGCAGCACACCTCTCGGCGCTCCTCTCCTGGCGCCAACCTCTGCAACGACTGCGCCTGACTGCCTCATTCGTGTAGTGCGAGTGCTGTCGTTGGGGTTGCGGAGCCGCACCCCTTCGGCGGTGGTGAACGACGGGACGCCGGCTTCTCGGGGGCCGCTCCGGCCATGGGGAGCACAATGGCCGCGTGAGTGCGAAACCCGCCGACCCGCTGTCCGTGCCGGGCCCAGACCTCGACCCCGACGTGCTGCGCGCCTCGGTGCAGGACCTATGGGGCCTCGGCGGCGACCTCACCGCGCTGCACGGGGAGCGGGACTGCAACTTCCGGCTCGCCTCCGGCCCCACGCGACACCTGGTGAAGGTGCACAACCCGGCCGATCCCGAGGCCGTGCTCGACCTGCAGCGCTCGGCGCTGGACCACCTGCGGGCGGTGGCCCCGGAGCTGCCCGTGCCCGGCGTCGTACGGACTCTGGACGGGCGGCCGTGGGTGCAGCTGACCGGGCGGGACGGCCGACCATCTCTCGCCTGGGTGCACACCTGGCTGGACGGCCGGCACCCCGAGCCCGACGAGCTCGACGACGCGCAGCTGCGCGAGTGGGGACGTATCAGCGCCCGCCTCGGGCGCGCGTTGCGAGGCTTCGCGCACCCGGCCGCGACCCAGCCCCTCGTATGGGACATCAAGCGCCTCCCGCAGCTGCGGTCCTGGCTCCCCGCGGTCGCGCCCGACCGGCAGGCAGCGGTCGAGGCGGCGCTCGACCGCTTCGACCAGCGGGTCGTCCCGGTGCTGCCCCGATTGCGCGCGCAGGTGGTGCACAACGACCTGGCGCCGACCAACGTCCTGGTCGACGACGACCTGGCCCTGACCGGCATCACCGACTTCGGCGACATGACCCACACAGCCCTCGTCTGCGACCTCGCCGTCACGGTGGCCGACCTGGTCAGCGGTCGTGCCGACGGGCTAGAGGCGGCGCGGGAGGTCGTGGCGGGCTACGAGACCGTCACCCCGCTCGAGGTGGACGAGCTCGCCCTGGTGGCCGACCTGATGGCCGGCCGCTACGCCGCCACGGTCCTCATCACCGCCTGGCGCACCCGCGAGCAGGGGTCGGCGCCGGAGATCGACGACGAGGCCTACGCCCAGCTCGAGGCGATGCTGATCGCCGGGCTGGACAACCTGGCCGCTGGCTTCGCCACGCGACGCCGGGCCGGCCGGTCGACGGCGGCGCTGAGCAACGCCCGCGCCCACGCCTTCGGCGGCCAGGAGCTCAGCTACGACGAGCCGCTGCACCTCGTCAGGGGCGAGGGCGTGGTGCTCGAGGCAGCCGACGGTCGGTGCTACCTCGACGCCTACAACAACGTGCCCGTGCTCGGCCACTCCCACCCAGCAGTGGTGTCGGCGGTGAGTGCCCAGCTCGCGACGCTCAACACCAACAGCCGCTATCTCCAGGACGCGCCGGTCGAGCTCGCGGAGCGACTGCTGGCCACCCTGCCGGACCGCTTCGACCGGGTGCTGCTCGTCAACTCCGGCAGCGAGGCCAACGACCTGGCCTGGCGGATCGCACGCCACGCCACGGGAGCCTCGGGCGGCATCGCCACCGAGTGGGCCTACCACGGCGTCACCGAGGCCACCTACGCGTTCTCCCCCGAGAGTTGGCACGGCGCCCCCGCGCCCGACCACATGCGAGTGGTGCCGCCGCCTCCGGCAGTGGGCCCGACGGCAGGCTCGGAGGTCGGCCCCGACATCGATGCCGCCGTCAGCAGCCTGACCACCTCCGGCCACGGCGT
This sequence comes from Nocardioides psychrotolerans, assembly GCF_900113685.1. GTDB lineage: Bacteria > Actinomycetota > Actinomycetes > Propionibacteriales > Nocardioidaceae > Nocardioides > Nocardioides psychrotolerans. Next base: position 2,553 of record NZ_FOQG01000029.1, on the reverse strand, counting down.
CGCGGCGATGCTGGTCGACGGCGTCTTCACCAGCGATGGGGTGCGCGGACCCGCCCACGCGTGGACCCGGGCCGCGGCCGAGGCCGTGCACCGGGCCGGCGGCGTGTACGTCGCCGACGAGGTCCAGGCCGGTCATGGCCGCACCGGGGAGCACCTCTGGAGCTTCGTGGCCGGTGACGTCCCGGCCGACCTCGTCACCATCGGCAAGCCGATGGGCAACGGCTATCCCGTCGCCGCCGTGATCGGCCCGGCCGCGCTGGTCGACCCCTTCGTAGGGGGCACCGACTACTTCAGCACGTTCGGCGGCAGCACCGCCGCCTGCGCCGCGGCGCTCGCGGTCCTGCGCACCATCGAGGACGACGGCCTCGTCGAGCACGTGGGCCGCGTCGGCGCGCGCCTGCTCGACGCGCTGCGTCAGGTCGCCGCCCAGCGCGCCGACGTGGCGGCGGTGCGCGGCTGGGGGCTGGCCCTCGCCGTCGACATCGTCGACCCGGACACCGGGCGACCGAGCGCCGACCGGGCCGGCCGGATCGTGGAGGACCTGCGGGAGAGCGGCATCCTCATCGGACGCACCGGCCGCGACCGCGCCTCGCTGAAGATCCGCCCCCCGCTGGTCATCGCCGACGAGCACGTCGACCGGCTGGCAGCGGCCATGACAGGTGTCATGCCCAGGTCGTGACAACTCCCCCGCTCTCGCCCGGCGCGGAGGCGGTTCGCCCAGTCCAACGGGTGGATCTGACCTCGCCTCGATGACTTCGGCGCGTCGCGCTGGTCCAATGTCACGACGATCGATCCCTCGTGAGGAGCAGCGGTGACGCAGATGGTCAGGGTCCACAACTTCATGGTGTCGAGCGACGGCTTCGGCGCCGGGGAGGGCCAGAGCCTCGAGACGCCCTTCGGCCACGCCGATCCAGGCGTGCTCTTCCGCTGGGCGTTCAGCACGGCGAGCTGGCCCAACCGCACCGAGCCGGGCGGGAGTCGCGGGCTGGAGGACTACCTGGTGCGAGACTTCCACCGCAACATCGGCGCCGAGATCATGGGGCGCAACAAGTTCTCGCCGCTGCGCGGCCCGTGGGCCGACGAGGAGTGGAAGGGCTGGTGGGGCGACGAGCCGCCGTTCCACACCCCGGTCTTCGTCATGACCCACCACGAGCGGCCGTCGTACTCGCTCTCGGACACGACCTTCCACTTCGTCGACGGCTCTCCGTCGTCGGTGCTGGAGATGGCACTCAAGGCGGCCGACGGCAAGGACGTGCGGCTCGGCGGCGGCGCCGACACGATCCGGCAGTTCCTCGACGCCGGCCTGGTCGACACGCTCCACGTCGCGGTCGGCCCCGACGAGCTCGGGGCGGGCTCGAGGCTGTGGGACTCCCCCGACGACCTGCTCGACCGCTATCACCGCGACGTCGTGCCTGGGTCGTACGGCGTCGTGCACCACCTGTTCTGGCGCGACTGAGTCCTCGCCTGCGACCGACAGCTACATCGAACACCTTCATCCATTCATTGTTTATCGATAAATTGCTCTCGTTGGTCAACGAGGAGGGCATCCATGGGCAATCTGACGATCCAGGCGCTTCGAGCGGTCCTGGAGGTGCGGGCACCCCTCCTGCTCATCGTCGTCCTGGGGATCGTCACCACTCAGGTCGTGATGTTCTGCCTGTGGCGTCTCGTGACCATGGTCCGCCGCGGCACGGTCTTCTCCGACGCCGCTTTCCGCTTCGTCGACATCATGATCGCGGCGGTCGTCTCGGCCTCGGCGCTGATGTTCCTCCTCGGCGTCGTCCTCGCCCCCGGTGAGGCCGTGGCGCCGGGCGTCGTGCTGCTGATCGGTGGCGCCGCCACGGTGCTCGGTGGGATCGCGCTCGTCATCGTCGTCATGCGCTCCCTGCTGGCGCCGGCGGTCGCTCGCGAGGCCGAGGCGAGCCATCTGCGCGCCGAGCTCGACGAGGTGATCTGAGTGCCGATCATCGTCGACGTCGACGTGATGCTCGCCAGGCGCAAGATGCCCGTGGGCGTGCTGGCCGAGCGCATCGGCATCACCGGCGCCAACCTCGCCGTCCTGAAGAACGGTCGGGCCAAAGCGGTCCGGTTCTCGACGCTCGCCGCCATCTGCGAGGTCCTCGACTGCCAGCCCGGTGACGTGCTGCGCTACGAGCCCGATCCCCTGGTTGAGCTCGCGCCGCGCCCGGCTGGCGCCACGGCTGACCGCTGATCGACTCTTTCGAGCGAAACGACAAGAGGCTGACCTGAGCCAGACCACCTCTGTCCCAGGAGCCCGTGCCGTGCGCGACAGCGTCACCAGAGGAGCCATGTGACTGGATGTTCGAAGCCGATGACGAGGTGTTCGAGAGCCTGGCCGGCGCCATCTCCACCCAGGACGACATCCTCCTCGGAGTCCACGGCAACATCCAGCACCGGGCGTGTGTTCCTCGACTGCCGACGCCACTGCTCCAGTCGTTCAGGGGTCGGTGAGGTCTCTTGTGCCGGTGGGGGTGACGAGCATGGTCTGGCCGTGGGGTTCTTGCCAGAGGAAGGTGCCGGGGGTGAGTTGTT
>NZ_FOQG01000031.1 GCF_900113685.1 Nocardioides psychrotolerans | reverse complement strand
GACCAGGTGATGGGGGGGATCCCGAACCACTGGACCTCGTCGAGGTCATCAGAGTTCGGGGACCCGTCGCCCATCGGTTCACCGGGGACGTGGGTCGACCTGGGCGCCTTCCAGGACTGGTCGCCGGGGGTCTCGGGGTGGGCGTGGGCCCAGGCGATGGCGAGGTGGAACATCCGCAACCCGGCGGCGTTCTCTGCAGCTTTGGCGGCGCGGATCTCAGCGATCAGGTTCGTGGGTGTGGGCGCGTCGTCATCGACCTCGTGGGGGTCGATCGCGGCGCCGGTCATGCGTCTAGTGTAGTCGAAGAGACGTTCGGTTGACAAGCACCAGTACACAGGTTGCCTGCGCAGGTTGCCGGACCTTGGGCTCGACCGGTTGGTGCAGCGAACCAACGAGTGGGACCCGCTGACACACAGCCGTGACGCCGCTGCCGATAACCCGACAGCGCGCAGGTCGTTGAGGTGTCGACGTCCTCCGAAAGGTCCCACCTTGCGCTTCCTCCTCCGCCGACTGCTGCTGCCCGTCGTCCTCTCCGTCGCCCTCGTGGCCGGTGCGGTCTCCTATGCCAGCCCCTCGCAGCCGAGCACCCGTCCCTACTCGCAGTCCTACTTCGGCGACGGCAACCTGCCGCCGGGGTGCATCCGCGACATGAGCCTCGACAACCCGGCCAACGAGTGCTTCCACATGCGCACCGGGCTCAACGCGCTCGACTCGCCCCAGGTCGACGTCCTCGTGCTCGTCCCGGCCTCGCCGACGGCCGAGCGCGACATGCGAGTGATGCGCCAGTCCGTCGAGATGTGGGAGGGCGGGATCGAGCAGCTCGCCAAGCGGATGAAGCAGCCGTGGCTCACCGAGGTCGACTTCCACATCACCGTCGACGCGCTGAGTGGCGAGTTCACGACCTACCCACTGGTCGACCCCGAGATCGTCCTCGTCGGAACCAACCCGGCCGGCGGCATCGGCATCGGCATCGACCCGGCGCAGTTTGCCGGCGACATCGGCATCTACGACGCGCAGGGCGTGCCGTGCACCAGCATCGAGAACCCCTTCGACTTCGCTGCCTGGGAGGCGATCCCGGGCTTCGACACCCACCACGAGGAGCGTTCCGGCACCTACGTCGAGGACTGCGGCGGCGCGGGCGGCAACGTCTGCTTCGCGATCAACGGCGCCATCGACCCGCTGCCGGGCACCACCGAGGTGTTCAGCCTCTTCGACCTGGTCAGCCACGAGTTCGGCCACTGCCTGACCGTCGGCCACGTCGGTGACGGCGCGGAGGGCTCCTGGGGGCCGGTGCCGACCAACGACATCATGAGCTACAACGAGGACCCGCCGGGCCTGAGCAAGTGCGTCTCCAGCCTCGACGTCGAGGGCTTCGCGCTGCGGATGAGCGGCTACCTCGACCGCAACCGCGACGGCAAGGTGACCCGCAAGGACAAGCTGGAGGCCAACGACCTCCCCGGTGACGGCCGCAACCCCTTCCAGGTGCAGAGCCCGAGCGACCACATCTACGCGTCGGCCACCGGCTCGCCGGCCGACTGCCCCCAGCCCGACGTGGGCGTCCTGCCCGGCGCGCGCGTCAGCTGGTCGCCGACCCCCGTCACGACCACGCGCCCCCGGCTCACCCTGAAGCGGCCGAGCCGCACGGACGACGGTCGGGTGCGGCTCACCGGCACGGCGGCGTACGTCGCCAAGGGCAAGCAGCCTCGTCGTGCCAACGGCATGGTGGTCGATCCCGCGGGTGACGCCGACAGCCCCTTCAACGACCTGCGTGGGCTCGACGTGCGCGTCACCAACACCCAGCTCCTCGCCACGGTCAAGGTGGCCCGACTCTCGCCGACCTCGGGCACGACCGGCGCGTCGTCCTACAGCCTGATCGTCAACGGTCGTCGCTTCGACTCGATCGGGCCGGCCGGCGACGGCGCCAACACCTACGACAACGGGGCCGAGACCTTCCTCGACGGCGTGAGCACGTGGAACCGCGCGGCCGGCACGGTCCGCTTCGCGATCTCGCGCCGCTACCTGGAGTCCTTCGGCAACGTGGCGCCCTACTACGTCGGCAGCACCAGCAGCGTGCAGAACGCCAAGCGGGTCGTCTACGTCGACGACACCGCGCCTTCCGGCCAGGGCCGGATCGGGGTGACCGGACGCACGCTCCGCGCGGTCAAGGGACCGCAGCAGGCGACGCCGCCCACCGGCACCAAGCCCTACGCGCTGTCCTTCCGCGCCAAGGACGGCAACTCCTTCGCGCTCTCGCAGAGCAACGGCGGCCTGGGCAGCCTCGTCTCCGACCCGCACGTCTTCTCGATGTCGGTCACCTCGCCGAGCAAGGTCGAGCTGACCCTCGACTGGTCCGACCCGGTCTCCGACCTCGACCTGACGGCCCAGCCGGGAGCCGGCGACCCCGTCTACAGCTCGGGCGGCAAGCCCGACACGCTCGTGCTCCCGAAGGTCCAGGGACCGATCGAGCTCGAGGTCAACCCGACCCTGGTGGGACCCACGGGCACGACCTACACGCTGCGCGCAAAGATCACGCCGCTGGGCAAGGACCGCGACCGCGACGGCCTGACCGACCCGGGTGACGCCTGCCCGACGCTGCCCGGGCCACTGCCCTCCGGCTGCCCCGACATCGACGGCGACGGCGTGCCCAACGGCAAGGACCAGTGCAAGCGGCTCCCGGCCTCCACCGCCACCGGCTGCCCGGCACCTGCCTCGGAGTGGATCCGGGTCCTCGTCGACGGCCGGCAGGTCCACAAGGTGCGCATGGACCGCGCCTTCGGCACCGGTCGCTTCGACCTGACCGTCGCGGTGCCGCGTGGCGTGCACCGGGTCCGGACCGTGTGGCTGGACCGCACCGGCGCGCTCACCTCGGTGGTGCGCGAGGTGCGCTGAGCGGGGTCACCCCTCCGGGAGGGCAGCGAAGGCGGCCTTGGTGTCGCGGTACCACCCCATCGACCTCCTCGGGTGCCGCCACCGGCCCTTCATGGCGTCGCGTGCGTCCTGGTGGGTCGCGTCACCGGCCTTCTCGGCCGCCTTGAGATGAGCGTCCTGGGCGTTGATGACGTCGTCGGCGCTCTCGCCCTGGTGCGCGAGGTCGCAGGGGCCGCCGAGGGCCCGGCAGGTCATGGTCTTCATGGGTGTCTCCATCTTGTCGTGAGGTGCTGCTGTGCTGAGGATCGGGACGCGCCAGGTGTGACCGCTTCAGGTGCGCGGCCGCCCGCCGTCCCGGCGTACGACGCCCTCGAGCACGTCGGGCGCGGCACGGAAGGTGATGGCGTGCACGAGGCCGTCGGCGACGACGAAGTCGAAGACCACCTTGGCCTCGCCCAGGTGGAACCACGCGGTGCCGGGCCGGTCGCCCACGAAGACGGGGAGCGCGGCCTGGGCGCTGCCGTCGAAGAAGGCCGCGACCTCCGCGCGGCCCTCGATCTGGCGCGGAGTTCCGGCCAGTATCGCGGCGTCGTCGGCGGTGACCGCGGCGTCGGGCGCGAGCAGGCGGAGCAACCGGTCGAGGTCACCACCCTTGGCCGCGGCCATGAAGGCGTCGACCACCTCCCAGTCGGCCAGGCGGTCCTCCGAGGCCGGCTGGGCGACCTTCGCCCGGGCGCGAGACGCGAGCTTGCGGGCCGCGGCCGGCGTGCTGTCGAGCACGGCAGCGATCGTGGGGAACTCGAAGCCGAAGCTGTCGTGGAGCACGAAGGCGACCCGCTCGCGTGGGGAGAGCCGGTCCAGCACGACGTGCAGGGCCAGGCCGACGGTGTCGGCGAGCGCGACGTCGTCGGCCGGGTCGCCGATGCCCACCGCGAGCTCGTCGTCCACCTGCTCGATCGGCACGGGAGTGCGCGAGCGCAGCCGGTCCAGGCACAGCCGGGTCGTCACGGTCGTCAGCCAAGCCGGAAGGCTCTCGATCTCGGCGTCCGTGCCGTGCAGGCGCAGCCACGCCTGTTGAACGACATCCTGCGCCTCGGCGTGGTCCCCGAGCACCCGGCTCGCGAGCCCCACCAGGCGTGGTCGCTCGGCCTCGAACAGCTCTGTCTGGTCCACGGCTCCACCCTTCCACTTCTCGTCGGTCACTCGCATGACGCGCGGGTGGGCATTGGTGTGACCACCGTGCGCCAGGAGCCTGCCTAGGGTGGCCGCATGAGCACCGACGGGCACGCCGACCAGCCCCGCCTGCACGCCGACGAGCTCCCGATCGACACCGGGCTCGTGAGACGCCTGGTCTCCCGGGCGTTCCCCGACCTCGCTGTCCTAGATCTGCGACCGGTCGCGGGCTCCGGGTCGTCCAACGCGCTCTTCCACCTGGGCGACGACCTGGTGGTGCGGCTGCCGCGACAGCCCGGCGGGGGTGTCGGCATCGTCAAGGAGTCGCGCTGGCTGCCGGTCGTGGCGGGCGCCGTCGAGGTCGCGGTGCCGGAGATCGTCGGGGTGGGTGAGCCCGACCTGGGTTATCCGGAGCGCTGGTCGATCGCCCGGTGGCTGCCCGGCGATGTGGCCACCCCGGCGAAGACCGGGTCGGTGCCGCTGGGCGTCGACCTGGCCAGGTTCCTCGCCGCGCTCCGGACCGTCGCGGTGCCCGAGGGGACCGTGAGCGCCGAGCTGTCGTCGTACCGCGCACTGCCGCTGGTCGACCTCAACCCGGACTTCCGCGAGCTGGTCGAGGAGTGTGGGCCGCTGGACGTCGGGATCGATCTCCATGAGGCGCTGCGGGTGTGGGAGCTCGCGACGGACGCCTGCTCGACGACAGCGGAGCCCGTCTTCCTCCACGGCGACCTGGTGGCGGAGAACCTGCTGGTGCGCGACGGCCGCCTCACCGGTGTGCTCGACCTCGGCGGCCTCGCCGTCGGCGACCCGACCGTGGACCTGGTCGTGGCGTGGGAGGTGCTCGACGAGGCGGGGCGCGCGGCGCTGCGGCGCGAGCTCGACGTCGACGACGCCACCTGGACCACCTCACGGGGCTGGGCGCTGCTGATCGCGCTGATGACCTTCGCCTACTACGGCGAGACCATGCCGCGGCGCTGCGCCGATCGTCTGGTGATGGCGCGCGCGGCGCTGGCGGGGTGAGGATGGGCACATGAGCGAGTCCCCCAGACGCGAGTTCGTCGACGAAGACCTCACCGTCGCCCGGTTCGTCAGGTGCGACCTGTCCGGAGCGGTGCTGCGCGCCGTCGACGTGCAGGGTGTCGAGATCGATGCTCCGTGGCTGATGGAGGAGGGCGGGGTGCTGCTGGTCAACGGCGTCAACGTCGCCCCGCTCGTCGACGCCGAGCTCGACCGCCGCTTCCCGGGCCGGGCCGAGCGACGTGCCGCGACCCCCGAGGGACTGCGCCAGGCCTGGGCCACGCTCGAGCGCACCTGGACGGCGACGCTCGAGCGCGCGGCGACGATGCCCGCGGGCACGGTCGACGTGTCGATCAGTGGCGAGTGGTCCTTCGCCCAGACCCTGCGGCACCTCGTCATGGCCACGGACGTCTGGCTGCACAAGGCGATCCAGGAGCTCGAGCAGCCCTACCACCCGTTCGGCCAACCCCACGCGGAGTACGCGATGGACGGCCTGGACATCTCCGTCTTCAGCACCGAGCAGCCGTCGTACGACGAGGTCCTCACGGTCCGCGCCGAGCACATCGCGCACGTGCGCGACTTCATCGCGGCCGTCACCCCGGAGCTGCTGGCCGAGGAGCGGCGCAACCCGTGGAACCCGGCCCACCCGGAGACGGTGCTGGCATGCCTACACGTGATCCTCAACGAGGAGTGGGAGCACCACCGCTTCGCCGTGCGCGACCTCGACGCGATCGAGGCCGCGGCCACGTAGTCTGCCCAGGTGACCGAGCTCGGGGCCGGCGGGGCCATCGTCGTCGCGACGACCATGCCCCTCTCGGACGAGGCGCGGGCCGACCTGAGCGAGCTGCTCGGGCCGGACTACGTGGTGGTCGACATCAAGCGGGCGCCTCCCACGACCAACATCGTGCTCACGACGGTGGTGAGCGGGCAGCTGATCGGCTCCCTACGCGGGCTCTTCCCACAGGCGCGCATCCTGCTCACCGAGCTGCACGACGTGGCGCGCGGCATCCGCTATGCCGGCCCCGTCACCCGCGTGCTCGACACAGGCCCGGACGGCTACTTCGTCAGCCACGACCTCGAGTCGCTCTCGCCGATCGTGCAGCAGGAGGCGCGGCTGCAGCTGACCGGCAGCGGCCGGCAGTCCGCGCCGATGCTCGGCGGCACGCCGATGTCGGAGCCGTCGCCAGCGCAGGCGCCGGCTCCGGCGCGGGCTCCGGCGCGGGAGGTGATCGAGGCCGCGCTCGCGCGGGCAGCGGCCCTGGCGGTCGGCGACGCGGCTCGTCTCGCGGCTCTGCTGCACCCCGACTTCCGCTGGACCTCGCACATGGGCGAGACCTACGACCGCGCGGACTACGTGCGGCGCAACACCGAGGGCCACACCGTCTGGCGCTCGCAGGAGCTGGTCGACCCCGAGGTCGTCGTGGTCGGCGACACCGCGGTCCTGCGCGCGGAGGTGACGGACGTGGTGCTCGACGACGCCGGCGAGCCCGCGACCTTCCGGATGCCGATGACGCAGACGTGGGTGCGCGAGGGCGGGGCGTGGACCTGCCTCGCCGGTCACGCCGGACCCCGCCTCGCCTGAGCCTGCCTCGCCTGAGCCCGCCGATCAGAACGTCGGCAGTTGGCCGGCCGCGACGGCATCCTCACGCTCAGCCGGCTGCCGCGAACGGCGAACTGCCCGGGAGGATTGGCGGACAAGCGCAGGTCTCCCCGGTTGTCCGGGGACTCATGCAAGCTCCGGCAGTGACCCCCCGAGCAGCCCGCCCCGGTCGACGACCGCGAAGTGCGTGACGGTCGGGAACGGCTCGTAGAAGTGGTGCAGCAGGGCCCGCCACTGCTCGTAGTCGGCCGAGCCGCGGAAACCGGTCTCGTGATCCTCGAGCGTCCGCCAGGTCACGAGCAGCAGGTAGGTCTCGGGCGCCTCGACGCAGCGGGTGACCGAGACACCGAGCAATCCTGTCTGGCGCCGGATCAGCGGCAGCGCGTCGGCCATCGCGGCCTCGAACGCCTCGCCCTCACCGGGGCGGACGCGCAGGAGGGCGTGCTCGAGGACGGGTGAGGAGGTCATGGCGCCATCCTTCAGCAGAAGTGACACCGACCCGCGGAGCCGGTCGGCTCCGCGGGTCGGGATCAGTCGTTCAGGTGGAGCTTGAGGATCAGCCGCCCTCGACGAACGCAGCGACGTCGTCGCCCTCGTAGAGGTCAGAGACGGAGACGGCGCCACCGGGGACGTCGTCGGCCTTGAAGATGTAGCTCGCGTTGGAGGGCGACTCGCCGACGATGAACTCCAACGGCACCGCGATGCCACCGGTGTCGACGGTGCCGATGCTCTCCTTGGCAGCCAGCACACCCTCGGGCGTCAGGTCGCCGTCGTCACAGGCCTTCTCGAGGATCTGACGCATGACGTCAGCAGCCGCGAAGCCGAACATGACACCCAGCGTGGGGTCGTTGTCGAACTCAGCCTGGTAGGCCTTGAGGATCTCGGGCTTCTGGTCGAACGGCGCGACCGGGGACGCGACGTAGAGGTTGGCCTTGAGCGCGTCACCGGCCGGCGTGTCCAGCAGGCCCGGCGCGTAGACCGGGTTGTTGCCGGCGATCGGCACGTCGAGGCCGCTGGCAGCGGCGACGCCGGCGATCGAGGCCGTCTGGCCTGGAGCCACGGTGATCGCGATGACGTCGACACCCTCGGACTCGAGCTTGGTGACCTGGGCGGTCATGTCGGTGTCGGTGGGCTGGATCTGCACCTCGACCACCTCCATGTCGTGCTGCTCGGCGAAGAACTCCGAGCCCGCGAGCCCGCCCTCGCCGTACTCACCCTCGAAGTAGATGTGGCCGATCTTGGCGCCCTCCTCGATCTCGCCCTCCTCGAGGAGGTAGTCGAGGACGTTGATCATCTCGACCTCGTACGTCGACCCGACGACCGTGTTCTCCGCGACCTCGGTCAGCGACTGGGCCCAGGCTCCGGGGATGTTGACCATGCTGTCGGCCTCGAGCTGCTGCGCGAGGCCGGTGTTGATCGGCGAGCCGATGGTCTGCTCGATCGCCAGCACGTCCTCCTTGAAGGAGCTGTAGAGCTGGATGCCGCGCTGGGTGTCGTAGCCGTGGTCCTTGACGATCTCGTCGACCGAGTAGGTGCCGCAGATCTTGTCACCGGCGTTGAGGGTCTTCCAGTAGAGCGCCTGCGCGTTGGTGATGTCGGCGCCCAGGGCGGCGAAGACGCCCGTCAGGTCGGTGAGGGACCCGAGGCTGATCGTGTCACCCTCGATGCCGCGACCGATCTTGACGCCATCCTCGGACGTGGTGTCACCGCCCCCCTCCTCGGCCTTGGTGCTGCAGCCCGTGGCAGTCACGAGCAGGACCGCTGAGACGAGCGTGATCGCCCGGCGCTTGTTGGTGTTCATCTGGGTGTTCCTCCTGAGGACGAGTCGGCGGGGGCCGACGAGGTGGTGCTGACGGGCGGTGATTCTTGCGGGGGACGAGGTTGTCGCTTGAGGCGCCGGGCGAGGCCGGCGAGACCACCGGGCTCGAACATCACGACGAGGACGATCGCCCCGCCATAGAGGAAAGCCGCGGCCTGGCTCGCGACGATGCCGGGCTGGCCTGGCTCGACGATGAAGGGCAGCGAACCGGAGTACTGCTGGAGCACCAGCGGCAGCGCGCTCACGAACGCCGCTCCCATCGCTGCGCCGCCGACCGAGCCGAGGCCACCGAGCACGATCATCGCGAGGTACTGCACGGAGAGCAGCAGCGAGAACGACTCCGGGGCGACCGACCCGATGGACAGGGCGTAGAGGACACCGGCGAGGCCGGCGTACATGGAGGAGACGAGGAAGACCTTCGCCTTGTACTCCTGGACGTTGACGCCCATGACCGACGCCGCGACCTCGCTGTCCCGCACGTTCTGCAGCGCGCGGCCCGGACGTGAGCGCAGCAGGTTGGAGGCGAACCAGCAGGCCAGTGCGCAGAGCGCGAGGCCGAGGTACCAGAGGCGCTCGGCCTGGCCGAAGGGCACGCCGAGGACCGCGAGGTAGGGCTCCTCGTTGCCACCGAAGCTGAAGCCGAAGAGATCGAACGCCGGCGCGAGACGACCGTTGAAGCCACCGCTGACCGAGGTCCAGGTGTTGAGGAGGTGCTGGCCGATGAACACCAGCCCGAGTGACGCGACGCCGAGGTAGATGCCGCGCAACCGGGCGGCGATCGGGCTGAAGAGGACTCCCGCGAGACCGGCCATCACGACGCCGGCGACCATGCCGACGATCGGCGGCAGCCCGAAGCCGCCGTACTCGATGGCGGAGCCGCCGGGGTCACCGGAGACGTAGACGTAGGTCAGGGCACCGACTGCCAGGAAGAACGCGTGGGCCAACGACAGCTGCCCCGTCGTGCCGACCAGCAGGTTGAGACCGACCGCACCGATGATCGCGGCGAAGACCGCGAAGCCGGTGCGGAGCCAGAACTCCTCCACGTAGAGGGGCAGCGCGAGCAGCACGACGAGGAGCGCCAGCAGCACGACGCCCTTGACGAGACGGGTGGCGGTGGAGGTGTCAGACACGGGTCACATCCCTGGTTCCGAAGAGGCCGGAGGGCCGGACGAGCAGGACAGCGACCATCACGACGTAGGGCACGACCTCGCCGAAGCCGCGGCCGAGGAAGGCGATCTGGTCCTGGTAGCCGGCGGCCATGGCGGTGGCAACGCCGATGATCAGGCCACCGACGAGCGCACCGCCGGTGGAGTCGAGGCCGCCGAGGATCGCGGCCGGGAGGGCGGCCAGCGCGACCGCCCAGATCGCGGGGGTCACCCCCGGGGTGGGCGAGCCGGTCGCGAACAGGCCGGCCACGGCGGCGAGCACACCGGCCACGAGCCAGGCGACCATCGAGACCCAGCCGAGCCGGATGCCCATCAGGGCCGCCGCCTCGCCGTCCTCCGCAGCGGCGCGCATGGCGATGCCCCAGCTGGAGAACTTGAAGGCGATGAAGAAGGCGCCGATCAGGATGCCGGCGACGACGATGGCCAGCGCCCGGTTGGTCGTGATGCCGACGCCGCCGATCGAGACCGCGTCGCCACCCCACGGGTGCCCGACGTTGAGGATGTCGGAGCCGATGCGCCGGGTGATCTCGGTCAAGATGATCAGGTCGACGCCGATGGTCAGGATCGCCAGGCTGATCACGGGCGCCCCCCGCAGCCGGCTGATCAACAACCGCTCGACGAGCACGGCCGCGGCCGCGGTGCCGACGATGCCGACGGCAGCGGCGGCCCAGAAGCCGATCGGCTCGCTGAGGCGGGCGATCAGGTAGGCACCGAGCAGCAGGAGCGAGCCCTGCATAAAGGTGACGACCTCGCTTGCCTTGAAGATGATCACGAAGCCCAGCGCGATGAGCGCGTAGATCGCGCCCAGCGAGAGCCCGTTGAGGAGCAGGGACAGGAACTGGTTCACGGTGTCTCCTCGGCCGTGCCGTGGGCGGCGGCTGCCGCCGGATCGGTCTCGTCGCCGGAGCCCAGGTAGGCCCGGATGACCTCGGGGTCGGCCTGCACCTCATCGGGGGTGCCGTCGGCGATGCGGCGACCGAAGTCGAGCACCGTGACCCGGTCGGCGATGCCCATGACCATGCCCATGTCGTGCTCGACGAGGATCACCGTGATGCCGAGGGCGTCACGGATCTCGAGCACCGTCTGGGCCATGCGTGCGGTCTCCTCGGCGTTCATGCCGGCGACCGGCTCGTCGAGGAGCAGCAGGCGCGGCTCGGTCGAGAGCGCGCGGGCGACCTCGACCCGCTTCTGGTCGCCGTAGGACAGCACGCCGACCGGCACGTGCAGCTTGTTGCCGAGCTCGAGGAACTCCGCGATCTCGCAGACGCGGGCGGTGTGACGCTTCTCCTCGTTGCGAGCCTTGGGCAGGCGGAGCCCGGCGGACACGAAGCCGGCGGTCGTCAGCCGGTGGCGACCGAGCATCAGGTTCTGGACGACGGTCTGGGAACCGGAGAGCGCGATGTTCTGGAAGGCGCGGGCGACCCCGAGGCGGGCGATCTGGTGGGGCTTGCGGCCGGTGAGGACCTCGTCGCCGAAGCGCACCTCGCCCTCGGAGACCTCGTAGACACCCGAGAGCACGTTGAACATCGTGGACTTGCCGGCGCCGTTGGGCCCGATGACGGCGTGGACCGCGCCGGGCTCGACGGAGAAGGAGACCTCCGAGAGGGCCAGCAGCGCGCCGAAGCGCACGGTCACGTTGTCGATCGTCAGCGGGCGGACGTCCTTGCGCAGCTGGGTCGTGCTCATGCCTTCCACCTCGCGAGGGTCTTGCGCGTGCCGGCACGCGGCGCCGCGGCTTCGGTCTCCTCGGCGCCGTGGCCGAGGTAGAGGCGTTGGACGGCGTCGCTCTGGGCGAGCTCGACGGCGGGGCCCTGGAGCGAGACCTTGCCGACGTCGAGCACGAACGCGGTGTCGGCGACGCCGAGCGCCATCGTGGCGTTCTGCTCGACCAGCAGCACCGAGGTGCCCTGGCGGTTGATCTCGCGGATGACCTCGCCGATCTGGCCGATGATCCGGGGCGCGAGCCCCAGGGACGGCTCGTCGAGGAGCAGCAGCTTCGGCCCGGCCATGAGGCCGCGTCCGATCGCGAGCATCTGCTGCTCGCCACCGGAGAGGAGCCCGGCGCGTTGGGTGCGGCGGTCGGCCAGCACGGGGAACAGGTCGTAGACCCGCTCCTGCGCCGGCGCGCGGGTGGACTTGTCCTTGGCGCCGAGGCCACCAGCCTTGAGGTTCTCCTCGACAGTCAGGCGGCTGAAGATGCGGCGTCCCTCGGGCACCTGCACCAGCCCGTCGGCCACGCAGCGGGCCGGGTCACGCCCCTTGAGGCTGGAGCCCCGGTAGCGGACCTCGCCGGACTCGACGCGGCCCTTGTGCAGCTTGAGGGTCCCCGAGAGGGTTCGCAGCAGCGTCGTCTTGCCGGCTCCGTTGCTGCCCAGGAGAGCGACCACGCTCCCCTCGCCGACGGTGATGTCCACACCCCGCAGGGCCTGCACCACCCCGCCGTAGGTGACCGCGAGATCCCGGACCTCCAGGATCGGCGCGTGCGTCTCGTCCATCATGTCCAACCTTTCGTCGTCGCTGGCCAGGCAGCTCCCCCACGTGCAATGGGCAGCTCGACGGTTCCGAGATCGGTCGGTCCGCGAGGTCGACAGGTTGCCACCGGGGGAGGTCGGTGGTGAGGGCTAACCCTGCTGCCAGGGCGAGCACCGCCACCATAGTGACGGCACTCACATGATCTGTCATTCTTTGTTCGTGAGAACAAAGGAGTCCGCGACGCGTCTTGAAAGCGCGGCCACCGATCCACGCATCGTGGCGGTCTGCCAGGAGCTGCTCGACGACCTCGAGGCCTTCACCCTCGAGGTCGTCCACCTGATCCGGCAGGAGGAGCCCTACTACGTCGAGGTCATCACGATGCGCCAGCTCGTGGACTCGGTGCGCCCCAACGTCGTCGGGCTTCTCCAGAGCGTGATGGCCAACGAGACGAGCGCGCTGGCCGCGCCCCGTCGTACGGGCAGGACCCGGGCGGAGCAGCAGGTCCCGCTCGCCATCGTGCTGCACGCTTACCGCCTCGGCGCCCTCCACATCTGGAACTCGTTAGTGCGCCGGTGCGGCGACGACCCGCGCGTCAACCGGGCCCTGCTCGACTCGGCCTCGGCGCTGTGGACCGCGCTCGACGTCTACTCCCAGGAGCTCGCCGTCGCCTACCGCGACGTGGAGACCGAGCACCTGATCCGCGACGCGCGCCTGCGGGAGACCGCGCTCGTCGCGCTCTTCAGCGGGCTCACCTCGACGGGTCAGGCGTTCACCGACGTGGCCGAGGCGCTCCGGTTGCCGCAGGTCGGGACGTTCGTCGTGGTCTCCTGCGACCCGCCGCCGATGGAGAGTGACAGCGATACCGCCTCGCCGGAGCGGACGCTGACGTCGTTCGGCGTGCGCTCGGTATGGCGCTCCGAGACCGACTGCGACCTGGGCCTGGTCGCGCTGACCCGCAGCTTCCGCCTGGAGCGGATGCTCGATCAGATGGCCTCGATGGGGCTGGGCCGGGTCGGCGTGAGCGAGGTCTTCGAGTCGATCCTGGAGACGTCCGGCGCCGCCAAGCAGGCGCGCATGGCGCGCGAGGCCGCCACCCCGGGCACCAGCACCGTGACGCGCTTCGAGGACGCCCGGGTGGCCGCCCTCGTGGCCGCCGCCCCCGAGCTCGCCTCCGGCTTGGCCCACCAGGTGCTCGGGCCCGTCCTGGCACTCGACGTGATGGAGCAGGGACTGCTGCTCGGCACCCTCCGGGCGTGGTACGCCGCCGACGGCTCGGCCGCCCAGGCCGGCCGGATCCTGCACTGCCACCCCAACACCGTGCGCTACCGCCTGGGCAAGCTGACCCAGCTCATCGACCGCGACCTGCGCAGCCCCACCGACGTGGCGCACCTCTACCTGGCGCTCGAGGCCCACCGGCTTTTGTCCTTCGGCACAACCGCCTCCTAGCGCCCGCACCCGGCGCCACGGGACTTTCCCGCCACGTCCGAGCGTTGGGCCACCCATCGCGTCAGCATCTCCGGCGCAGCACCCATCCCCCACGAGAGGACATCTCATGAGCGACTACCAGGTCGTCAACCCCGCCACCGGCGAGGTCGAGCAGGACTACCCCACCGCGACCGACGTCGAGGTCCAGGACGCCCTCGCGCGCGCCCACACGGCGTACGCCGCCTGGCGCACGACGTCCCAGGACGAGCGTGCCGCGATCCTGCTCCGCGTGGCCGACCTCTACGAGGAACGCGCCGACGACCTCGCCCGGATCATTGCCCGCGAGATGGGCAAGCCGCTCAAGGAGGGCAAGGGCGAGGTCGCGCTGGTCGCCTCGATCTACCGCTACTACGCCACAGAGGGCCCCGGCCTGCTGGCCGACACCCCGATGAGCCCGCAGATGGGCGGTGACGCGGTGATCCGCAAGGAGCCGATCGGCCCGCTGCTCGGGATCATGCCGTGGAACTTCCCCTACTACCAGGTCGCCCGGTTCGCGGCGCCCAACCTGATGATCGGCAACACGATCATCCTCAAGCACGCGCACCAGTGCCCCGAGTCGGCGCTGGCCATCGTCCAGCTCTTCGCCGACGCCGGCCTGCCCGCCGATGCCTACGTCAACGTCTTCGCGACCAACGACCAGTCGGCCGACATCATCGCCGACCCGCGGGTCGCGGGCGTCTCGGTCACCGGCAGCGAGCGCGCCGGCTCGGCCGTCGCGGAGGTCGCGGGTCGCAACCTGAAGAAGGTCGTGCTCGAGCTCGGCGGCTCCGACGCGTTCATCCTCCTCGACACCGAGGACCTCGGTGCGGCCGTGAAGTCGGCGGTCCGCGGCCGCATGGGCAACGCCGGCCAGGCGTGCAACGGCGCCAAGCGGATGATCGTCGTCGACGACCTCTACGACGACTTCGTGGCGGCCTTCACCGGTGCCATGGCCGGCCTCACCCCCGGCGACCCGACCGAGCCCGGCGTCGACTTCGGCCCCCTCGCCTCGGAGCAGGCCGTCGTGACGCTGGTCGAGCAGATCGACGACGCCGTCGCCAAGGGCGCGACCGTGCTCACCGGCGGCAAGCGCGTCGACCGCACGGGTGCCTTCATGCAGGCCACCGTCCTCGCCGACGTCACGCCCGACATGCGGGCCTTCAGCGAGGAGCTCTTCGGCCCGGCAGCCGTCGTCTACCGCGTCGCGGACGCCGAGGCCGCGATCGCGCTGGCCAACGACTCCACCTTCGGCCTGGGCGGCGTGGTCTACAGCGCCGACACCGCCAAGGCCCAGGAGGTCGCCGACCGGCTCGACACCGGCATGGTCTGGATCAACACCGCACAGGGCTCCGTCGCCGACCTGCCCTTCGGTGGCACCAAGCGCTCCGGCGTCGGTCGCGAGCTCGGCCCCTACGGCATCGACGAGTTCGTCAACAAGAAGCTCATCTACACCCCTGCTGCTCGCTGAGCCTGCGCCTCATCGCAGCGTCAGGGCACCGGGCCCGCAGTCGGCCGACCGGGCCGCGCGGGCCCGGCCCGTGATGTCGCGCGAGGACCGGGCGAGCATCACGTCATAGCAACCACGCGCGACGCGCCAGCCGTCGGCGGCGGTGTCCCAGTAGGAGAAGGACCGTCGGTCCAGCTCGATCGTGACCGTGCGCGATGCGCCCGGGGCCAGCCTCACCTTGCTGAAGCCCTTGAGCTGCTTCGGGGGTTGCGGGGTGCCCTTGCCCGGGGACGGCATCCCGACGTAGACCTGCGGCACCGCGGCCCCGGAACGCTTGCCGGTGTTGGTGACCCGGAAGGTCACGGTGGCGAGCTGGGCGTCGGTGCCGCGGCGCAGGACCGGACGCGAGAAGCGGAAGGTCGTGTAGCCCAGCCCGTGCCCGAACGCGTACGCCGGAGCGATGCGGCGCTCGTCGAAGTGGCGGTAGCCGACCATCACCCCCTCCTTGTAGTGGACCGTGCCCGCGATGCCGGGGTAGGCCGCGCGGTCACCGGCCGTGGGCAGGTCGCGCGCGCGACGGGGAAACGTCATCGGCAACCGACCGCCGGGCTCGGCGTCGCCGAACAGCACGCGCGCCAGGGCTGTGCCGACGTTCTGGCCCGGGTACCACGCCTCGAGGATCGCCGGGACCCGGTCGCGCCACGGCGTCAGGACCGGGCCGCCGCTCTGGAGCACCGCGACCGTGCGCGGCTGGGCCGCAGCGACGGCAGCGATGAGCGCGTCGCGGTCGATGCCGTCCATCTGGCCCGCGTTGAGGGTCGGCGCGGCCTTGTCGGACCCCTCGGTCATCTTGTCGCCCACGACCACCACGGCCGCGTCGGCCCGCCGCGCGACGGCCGCGGCACGTGCGGCGTCCGAGCCGTCGTCGTACAGGATCCGGGCGGCGCCGAGGCGCTGGCGCAGGCCCTCGAGCGGGGTGACCCGACGCAGCGGCTTCACGTCGGAGGAGCCGCCGCCGGTGCGGATCAGGTCGGCCTCGGGGCCGATGACCGCCAGCGTGCGCGTGCTCCGCTGGCTCAGCGGGAGGAGGGACCGCTCGTTCTTGAGCAGCACCATGCCCTGGGCCTCGATCGAGGCCGCGCGGGCGTGGTGGGCGGCGACGTCGATGCGCGAGGCGTCGTCGGTGAAGGCGGGGGCGTCGAAGATGCCGTAGGCGAACATCGTGCGCAGGATGCGGCGCACGTGGTCGTCGATGGTGTCGGTGCTGACCTGCGAGGTCGCCACCAAGGCACGCACCGCGACGGGGTTGTAGACGAAGCCCGGCCAGATGTCGAGGTCGAGGCCGTTGTTGAGCGAGTTGAGGGCGTTCTTCGCGGCGCCGTAGTCGGTGAGCACGAAGCCCTTGAATCCCCACTCCCGCTTGAGGATGTCGACGAGCAGGTGCTCGTTCTCGCAGCCGTAGGAGCCGTTGACGCGGTTGTAGGAGCACATCACCGTGCCCACGTCGGCGTCCTTGACGGCCGCCTCGAACGCCGGCAGGTAGATCTCCCGCAGCGCGCGCTCGCCCAGGACCGCGTTGACGAACAGGCGGTTGCCCTCCCCGGCCGCGCCCAGCGGGGAGCCGGGCACGGCGTAGCCCTCGCCCTCCTGGTTGTTGACCGCGTAGTGCTTGACGTTGGCGATCAGCCCCTGAGACTGAATGCCGCGGATGAACCCGACACCGAGCTGCGCGGCGAGGTAGGGGTCCTCCCCGTAGTACTCGAAGGTGCGGCCGTTGAGCGGCGTGCGCCCGATGTTGACGCCCGGGGCGAAGACGACGTGGTTGCCCTTCTTGCGCGCCTCGTCGGCGATCACCACGCCGGTGGCCCGCGACGTCACGGGAGAGAATGACGAGGCCACCGACATCGGCGACGGCATCTGCGTCGCCATGCCCTGCCGGGTGCCGACCGGGCCGTCGCTGAAGTAGAGGGTCGGGATCCCGAGCCGCGCCAGCCCGTTGCTGGTGCCGGTGTGCGTGCCCTCACCACCTGCCGCGCCCATCAGCTCGTCGCCGCCGAGCAGCGCGATCTTCTCCTCCAGCGTCAGCCGCGTCAGCACCAGCCCTGCGCGCTTGTCGGCCGAGAGCCGGGTGTCGCACCACGGCCGCTCGCGGACGTCGCCGCAGACGCCCACGGCCTGGGCTGTGGTCGCCGGCGTGACGATCGTGAGCGCCGAGGCCATGAGCAAGAGGACGGTCGCGAGTGCGGGACGGATCATGGCCGGTCCAACGAGACGGAGTGACAGCCGTTACGTCACCCCCGCCTGGCGCTAGGTTGGGCGACGTGCCGGCCATCCGCTCGGCGGGGCTGCGCGGGCTCCGCGAGACCATCACGTCCCTCGGGGGCGACGCCGACCACTACGCGCGACTCGGCGGCCTCGACCCCGCGGCGCTCGACGCCGACGACATCCTGATGCCCGACCTCGCGGCCGCGACGACACTCGAGCTCGCCGCCGCCGATCTGGGCTGCCCCGACCTCGGGCTGCGCGTCGCCGAGCACCAGGACCTGTCCCTCCTCGGCCCCCTGGCGCTGGCGATCCAGAACGCGCCGACGGTCGCGGAGGCCCTGGAGTGCACCTCGCGCTACCTCTTCCTGCACGCACCCGCGATGCGGCTGACCCTGGAGCCCGACCCCGACGGCATCGACGGCGTCGCCGCCCTGCGCTATGACGTGACCGCCCCGGGGGTCGCGCCGCCGCCGCAGGGCACCGACCTGTGCCTGGGCTCGCTGCACCGGGCGATCCGTTCCCTGGTCGGCGACGACTACGACCTGCGCAGCGTCGACCTGCCGCACCCACCGCTGGCGCCGCCCGCGACCTACGAGGCGTTCTTCTCGGCCCCGGTGCGCTTCGACCGGCCGAGCGCGCTGCTCCGCTTCCCCAGCAGCCTGCGCCAGGTGCGGCTCACCGGCAGCGACGAGCTGGTGCGACAGCTGGCGCTGGACCACCTCGCCGAGCAGTCGCCCGCCGACGCCGCCCTGCTCGCGCCCCGCGTGCGGAGCACGATCGACCAGCTCCTCGGCACCGGCGCCCCCGAGATCACCGCGGTCGCGCGGGTGCTGAGCCTGCACCCCCGCACGCTCCAGCGCCGGCTGGCCGACGAGGGCACGTCGTTCGCGGAGATCCTCGACGCGGTGCGCGCCTCGGCAGCTCGTCGTTACCTCGTCACGACCGACCTGCCGTTGTCACAGGTGGCCGGCCTGATCGGGCTCTCCGAGCAGTCGGCGCTGACCCGGGCGTCGCGCCGGTGGTGGGACCAGACCCCGCGCGCCGTACGACGGGCAGGTGTCGCGCAGGGTCAAAGACTTGTCGCGCTCGGTCAAGAATCCTGACGCTGGACCGGCGACACTGGAAGCATGAGCCTCCACGAGACCAGCCCCCACCTCGACGTCGTCATCGTCGGCGCCGGCCTGTCCGGCGTGGGCGCGGCCTACCGCCTGCAGACCGAGCGCCCGGGCACGCCGTACGCCATCCTCGAGATGCGCGAGCGCCTCGGCGGGACCTGGGACCTGTTCCGCTATCCCGGGGTGCGCTCCGACTCAGACATGTACACGCTGGGCTACTCGTTCAAGCCCTGGTCGGGCGAGAAGTCGCTGGCCGACGGCGCCTCGATCCTCGACTACATCCGCGAGACCGCGACCGACTTCGGCATCGACGAGCACATCACCTATGAGACCAAAGTCGTCGCCGCGGACTTCGACACCGCTGAGTCCCGCTGGCGCCTGACCCTCGAGGACACCCGCACCGGGGAGACCCGCGAGATGACCTGCGGCTTCCTCTACTCCTGCGCGGGCTACTACGACTACGAGCAGCCGCACGCCCCCGAGTTCGCCGGTGCCGAGACCTTCGCCGGCGAGGTCGTGCACCCGCAGTTCTGGCCCGAGTCGCTCGACTACGCAGGCAAGAAGGTCGTCGTGATCGGCTCCGGCGCGACCGCCGTGACGCTGGTGCCGTCGATGCTGGAGGGCGACGACGCCGCGGCTCACGTGACGATGCTGCAGCGCACGCCGACCTGGATCAGCGCCGTGCCGAGCAAGGACGCGAAGGCCGAGCTGCTCAAGTCCGTGCTGCCCGCCGGCCTCGCCCACCAGGTCATCCGCACCAAGAACATCGCCTTCAACACCGCGGTCTACCAGTTCTGCAAGCGCCGTCCGGCGGCAGCGCGCAAGCTGCTGACCGGCATGAGCGCGAAGATCCTCGGCGACCCGCAGCTGGTCGCCGACCACTTCACGCCGACCTACAACCCGTGGGAGCAGCGCCTGTGCGCCATCCCCAGCGGTGACCTCTTCGTCTCGATCAAGAAGGGTGAGGCGTCGGTCGTCACCGACACCATCGAGCGCTTCGTGCCCGAGGGCATCCTGCTCACGTCGGGCGAGACGCTCGAGGCCGACATCATCGTCACCGCGACCGGCTTGCGACTGAAGGCCTTCGGTGGGATCGAGCCGCACGTCGACGGCGAGCGGGTCGAGCTGTCGGAGCAGTACGTCTGGAACGGCGCGATGATCACCGGCGTCCCCAACTTCGCTATCTGCATCGGCTACACCAACGCGTCGTGGACGCTGCGTGCCGACCTCACCCACCGTCTGGTGACCAAGGTGCTCGGCTGGATGGAGAGCCAGGGCCACGCGGCGGTGGTCGCCCGGCCCGACGCCGACCTCACCCCGCAGCCCTTGCTGGACCTGGCCTCCGGCTACGTCAAGCGCTCGATCGGCGCCTTCCCGCGCCAGGGCGACCGCCGGCCTTGGCAGGTCCGGCAGAACTACATGCTCGACTCGATCACCGCGCTGCGCACGCCCCTCGGGAGGTCACTGGTGCCCGTGACCGGACCGCTGACCCCAGCGGACGAGTCGCCCGTCGCTGCCGGAGTGCCTGCGTGACCGAGCTGGTGTGGCAGCCCGACGTCCTCGGCGACGGCTACGAGCAGCTCACGCTCGACCTCGGCCCGGACCCCGACGGCGAGGGGGACGCGGCAGCCGTCCTCGTGCGTCGTACGACGGTGGCTGAGGTCGTCGAGGGCGCAGTGCTCTACGTCCACGGTTTCTCCGACTACTTCTTCCAGACCGAGCTGGCGGACTTCTTCGCCGAGCGCGGTCAGGCGTTCTTCGCGCTCGACCTGCGCAAGTGCGGCCGCGCGCGAAGCGCGGGTCAGACGGCCCACTACGCCTCCGACCTCGAGCACTACGACGCCGAGCTGGAGCAGGCGCTCGCGCTGATCTCCTCGGCGCATCCGGGGGCGCCGGTCATCGTCGTCGCGCACTCCACCGGCGGGCTGATCACGCCGCTGTGGCTGGACCGTCGCCGGCGAGCCGGCCGGGTGGCGCCGGTCGTGGGGCTGGTGCTCAACAGCCCGTGGTTCGACCTGCAGGGCAAGCCGGTCATGCGCGGCCCGTTCACCCAGGCGCTGCGGGTGCTCGCGCGCGTCCAGCCACTGCGCGACCTCGACCTGTCCGACACGGTCTACGGCAACAGCCTGCACATCAGCGGCTCCGGCGAGTGGGACTACGACGTGGCGCTGAAGCCGCTCGCGGGCTTCCCGGTCACGGTCGGCTGGCTCAACGCCGTACGACGAGGGCACGCCAGGCTGCACCGCGGGCTCGACGTCGGCGTCCCCTCGCTCGTGCTCCGCTCGGACAAGACCCACTACTCCCGCGAGCACACCGACGCGAGCGACCGCTCCGACACGGTGCTCGACGTGCGCCAGGTCGCGCGGTGGGCAGGTTGCCTCGGCGGCCGGACCACCGTGGTCCCGATCCCCGACGCGCGCCACGACGTCTTCCTGTCGCTCGCCGAGCCGCGGCGGCTCGCCTACGAGACCGTCGACGCCTGGCTGGCGTCCTGCGTCGCGCACCCCGCGTAGGGTCGATCCGTCGGTCGCCGTCGGGCCCCGGCTCGACACGCACATCGGGAGCAGACCGTGAACCACGAGATCGAGCTGATCAGCGACGGCGACGGCCTGGCCGTCATCGGGGAGGCCAGGGACGTCGACGCCTTCCTCGCCTCGGTCGACCTGCCGTCGGAGGACCTCGGCATGCCCCGGCTCAGCAAGCTCGCTCACCTCGGTTCGGCGGGCCTGCAGGGGGCGTCGGCCCACGCGGCCTCCGCGCGCACGGTGGACTCCGCGCGGTGGGTGAGGCTGACCGAGGATTCGGCGCGCAAGGTCAGCGAGCACGGCCTGACGCCGACCAAGACCCGGGGCGTCAGCCACGCGATGATCGGCAAGCCGGGCGCCAGCAGGTCGTGGATCCAGCTCGACAAGGGTCCTGGCCAGCTCCCGGCGAACCCGGGGATGCTGGCCAGCGTGCCCGCCCTCATGGCCCAGCTCGCGATGCAGCAGGCCATGAACGAGATCACCGACTACCTCGAGGTCATCGACGCCAAGCTCGACGACGTCCTGCGCGCCCAGAAGGACTCCGTCGTCGCCCGGATGATCGGCGTCGGCCTCCAGGTGGACGAGGCGATGACGATCAGGAGCCACGTGGGCCGCGTCAACGAGGTCACGTGGTCGAAGGTCCAGGACGCGGCCGGCACGATCGCGGACACCCAGGCCTACGCCTTGCTCCAGCTTGACGCGCTCGCCGAGAAGCTGGAGCGCAGGTCCACGATCGCCGACCTGATGAAGGCGGCCCGGGAGGCCGACGCGAGGAGCACCGACTGGCTTGCGGTGCTGGCGCGCTGCTTCCAGCTCCAGGAGGCGATCGGCGTCCTCGAGCTCGACCGGGTGCTGGAGACCGCACCGGACGACGTCAACGGGCACCGGCTCGGCCTGAAGGCCGCGCGAGAGGACCGCGGTGAGACGATCACCCGCAGCACCGAGCGGCTGCTGTCCCGGATCCAGGCGGCCGCGGGGACGGCCAACTCCAGGGTGCTCTTCAACCCGATCCAGTCCCCCGCCGTCGTCCAGGCCAGCACCAACGTCACGGCGTCGGTCGGTGACTTCCACGAGCGGCTCGGCATCACCCCCGCACGCGAGTCCGTCGAGACGCGGCGCTGGGGGGCGGCCGCAGCGGACGCGCGAGACCGCGCGCGAGCCAAGGGCTCCGACGCCGTGGGCGCCGGCAAGCGCCTGGGCCGCGAGACCCGCGGCTGGATCGCCGAGCAGGCCCGGCGACGCCGAGAGGCCGAGGAGTCCGACACCGGCAGCGAGTGACGCTTCCGGCTGATGAGGGCATCGCTGTAGGGGCGTGAGAGCCTTCGAGCATGACGGCGGAGGCGGAGGCGGAGGCGCAGGTACCAGCACCCCGGCGCGGACGGCCGGGCTACGACCAGGAGACCGTGCTCCGCAGGGCGATCGACCTGTTCAACCAACAGGGCTACGACGCCACCAGCATCGGTGACATCGCCAAGGAGCTCGGGCTCACCAAGTCGGCGATCTACCACCACGTGCCGAGCAAGGAGCACCTGCTCTCGGCAGCCCTGGACGAGGCGCTCGGCGAGCTGACGGCTGCGATCGACGAGGCCACCGGCCCGCAGGCATCGGGGTCGGCCGACGCGCGGTTGCGGAGGGTCGTGGCGCGCTCCGTGCGGATCCTCGTCGACCACCTGCCGGCGGTGACCCTGCTTCTCCGCGTGCGCGGCAACAGCGCCGTGGAGCTGGCTGCCCTGAAGCGCCGCCGCGTCCTCGACGAGAAGCTGGCCGCGCTCGTCGCCGCTGCGGTGGACGAGGGTGCCATCCGGTCCGACATCGCTCCCGACCTGATCAGCCGCCTGCTCTTCGGGCTCGTCAACTCGGTCGCCGAGTGGTACCGCCCCGACGGGCCGGTCGACGTGGACACCCTCGCCCGCTCGATCACCGACCTGGCCTTCGCCGGCCTCAGCTCGGACTGACCCTAGGCGTCGAAGTCGACCGTGACCGCGTCGCTGACGGGGTGGGTCTGGCAGGTGAGCACGAAGCCGCGCGCCACCTCGTCGTCGTCGAGGGCGTAGTTGCGCCGCATGTCCGCCTCGCCGGAGGACACCAGGGCGCGGCAGGTGCCGCACACCCCGCCCCTGCAGGCGAAGGGGAGGTCGTGGCGGGTGGCCACCGCGGCGTCGAGGATCGACCGGCTCCGCGGCATCGGCGCTGTGGTGGTGCGACCGTCGAGCACGATGGTCACCTCGCTGACGTCGCCCTCGACGACCGCGTCCTGTCGCACGAGCTTCGGCGGCGGCTCGTCGACGTAGAAGAGCTCGTAGTGGACGCGGTCGGCGGGGACGCCGAGCTCGCCCAGCACCTTCCGGGCGTCGGCGATCAACCCGAAGGGCCCGCACAGCCACACGTGGTCGAGCGCGCCGACCGGCA
Source organism: Nocardioides psychrotolerans (assembly GCF_900113685.1). GTDB lineage: Bacteria > Actinomycetota > Actinomycetes > Propionibacteriales > Nocardioidaceae > Nocardioides > Nocardioides psychrotolerans. The sequence continues at coordinate 6,979 of NZ_FOQG01000031.1, read as the reverse complement.
CCAACGCGTTGAGCAGACGGCGGAGACGGTCGGCGTCGAGGCGACCGGAGAAGAGCTCGACGTCGCGCGGCTCTCGGGAGAGCACGTGGATCAGGTCCAGGCGGGCGCCGTAGCGGTTCTTGAGGTCGGCCAGCTCCTCGGCGAACATCACCGAGCTCGACGTCCGGTTGCCGTAGACGAGCATGACAGTCGCGTCAGGGTTGGTGAGCACGGTCGTCGCGATCGAAAGCATCGGCGTGATGCCGGAGCCGGCCGCGATGCACAGGTGGCGCCCGGTGGTCGTCGGGTCGGCCCGGAAGCTGCCGGTCGGTGTCTGCACCTCGACGACGTCGCCCACGGCTACCTCGCGGACCAGCCAGGACGAGAAGAGCCCGTCCGGGATCTCGCGCACGCCCACGCGAGGCGCTGCGCCCGCCGGGGCGCAGATGGAGTAGGAACGGCGGTGCTCCTGGCCGTCGATCACCCGTCGCAGCGTCAACGACTGCCCGGCGGCGAAGTCGAAGTCGGCAGCCAGCTCGTCCGGGACGGCGAAGGTGATGGCGGCAGCGTCGTCGGTGAGGTGCTCGACGGCCGCGACCGTGAGCTCGTGGAAGCTCGCTCGGGCCATGGCTCAGATCTCCTTCACGTGGTCGAACGGCTCGAGGCAGCCCGTGCAGCGATACATCGCCTTGCACGCCGTCGCGCCGAACTCCGAGCTGAGCTGGACGTCGGCAGAGCCGCAGCGCGGGCAGGTCAGCTCCCGCCGCCTGGGCATGAGGTTGAGCGGGACCGGCCCGTCGTGGCGTGGCGCCGGGCCCGGGGCGGAGATCCCGTGGTCGCGCAGCGCCCGGCGACCCCGCTCGCTGATCCAGTCCGACGACCACGCCGGGGTCAGGCTGACCCGGACCTCGACACGGTCGAAGCCGTGGTCCGCCAGCCGGTGGACCAGGTCGTCGCGCATGGTCGCCATGGCAGGACATCCGGAGTACGTCGGCGTGATGGTCACCGTGAGCGTCTCGGCGTCGTGCGCGACCCCGCGGAGCACCCCGAGGTCGGCCAGGGTCAGCATCGGCATCTCGGGGTCGGTGACCTCGGCGACCACCCGGCGCGCCCGTTCGAGGTCGAGGTCGACGGCAGGACCGACGTCGAGGCTCACCACAGGCCCATCGGGTGGGCACGGGCCACGACCTGCATCTCGGCGAGCAGCCGTCCCATGACCTCGGTGTGCCGTCCGCCCCGGCCGGTCTGACCGTTGACGGCTCCGGTCTGCGCGATCTCCGGCCGCTCGACCCCGCTGGTGGTGAGGACCTGCTCGAGGACCACCCCGACCTCGTCGGCCAGCCCGGACGGGTCGACGCCGAAGCCCTGGTCGGCCGCGGCGGCCTCCACGTGGTGCGTGCGGAACAGCTCGTCGTACAGGGGCCAGACGAGGGCGAGCCCGGCGAGCAGCCGGCGGCGCGACTCCTCGGTGCCGCGGGCGAGGGTGAGGAACCAGCGGCCGGCGTAGTCGCGGTGGTAGGCGACCTCCTTGACGCCCTTCGTCGCGATCGCGGCGAGCACGGGGTCGTTGCTGTCGCGCAGCCGCTCGAGGAGCGCCAGCCGGTAGGTCGAGAAGACCAGGAGGCGGGCCATGGTGACGGCGAAGTCGCCGTTGTCGGGCTCGACGAGGCGCACGTTACGGAAGCCCGCCTCGTCACGGAAGAACGCCAGCGCGTCCTCGGGCGGGACGGGCGAGCCGTCGGGCAACGCCGGCACCACGGCCGGGTCTGCGGCCGCGGCCCGGGCCAGCAGGAGACGCGCCTGGCCCAGGAGGTCGAGCGCGATGTTGGCCAGCGCGATGTCGTCCTCGAGATCGGGGGCGTTGCTGGTCCACTGCGCGAGGCGGTGGGAGTAGACGAGCGCGTCATCACCAAGCATCAGGCAGTAGGCCGCCAGGGCGCTCGCGTCGACGCCCTGGGCGATGGTGGTGTCCACACCGGCCAGCGGGTCCTCGAAGTCGGTCCCGAACGCCCACTGGGAGTCGTCGCCACCGGTGAGGCCGTCGTAGACCGACTCGTGGTCGGCGTCGTGGTCGTGGACGTGAGGCATGGGTCAGCCCTTACATGTGGGGGACGTCGTCGGGGATCGCGTAGAACGTCGGGTGCCGGTAGACCTTGTCCCCGGCCGGCGCGAAGAGCGGGTCCTTCTCGTCGGGACTGGACGCGGCGACCGCGTCGGCCCGGACCGCCCAGATGCTGACGCCCTCGTTGCGGCGGGTGTAGACGTCGCGGGCGTGGCGCAGCGCCATCTCGTCGTCGGCGGCGTGCAGCGACCCGACGTGCACGTGGTTGAGCCCGCGCTTTCCGCGGACGAAGATCTCGTAGAGGGGCCACTCGGCCTGGACGCCGCTCATGCGTCTGCCTGCGCGAACGCCGTCGCTGCCTCGCGCACCCATGCGCCGTCGTCCCAGGCTCGCGCGCGGTGCGCGATCCGCTGCGCGTTGCAGGGGCCCCCGCCCTTGACGACCTGCGTGAACTCGTCCCAGTCGGGCTGACCGAAGTCGTGGTGGCCACGATCCTCGTCCCACACCAGGGCGGGGTCGGGGAAGGTGACGCCCAGGGCCTTCGCCTGGGGCACAGACATGTCGACGAACTTCTGCCGCAGCTCGTCGTTGGTGTCGCGCTTGATCCCCCACGCCATCGACTGCTCGGTGTTGGGCGAGTCGGCATCGGGCGGGCCGAACATCATCAGCGCCGGCCACCAGAACCGGTCGACCGACTCCTGCACCATCGCGCGCTGCTCGTCGGTGCCACGCATCATCGTGGCCAGCAGCTCATAGCCCTGCCGCTGGTGGAAGGACTCCTCCTTGCAGACCCGGATCATCGCCCGCCCGTAGGGGCCGTAGGAGGTCCGGCACAGCGGCACCTGGTTGCAGATCGCGGCGCCGTCCACCAGCCAGCCGATCGTGCCGACGTCGGCGTAGGAGAGCGTGGGGTAGTTGAAGATCGAGGAGTACTTCTGCCGCCCCTCGATCAGCATCCGGGTCAGCTCGTCGCGCGAGACGCCGAGCGTCTCGCACGCGGAGTAGAGGTAGAGCCCGTGCCCGGCCTCGTCCTGCACCTTCGCCAGCAGGATCGCCTTGCGGCGCAGGGACGGCGCCCGGGCGATCCAGTTGCCCTCCGGCTGCATCCCGATGATCTCGGAGTGCGCGTGCTGGGCGATCTGACGCACCAGCGTCGAGCGGTAGCGCTCCGGCATCCAGTCCCGCGGCTCGATCCGCTCGTGGCGCTCGATGACGGCATCGAACGCCGCCAGCAGCTCGGTCTCGTCACCCGCTGACACCTGGGGTGAAGCCGTCATGTCTACCTCCACGCACGATCCCGACCGATTAACCGACCTTTCGGTCAGTAAGTACTGTGACACGCGACCGGGACGAGCGCAACGCGAGGGCGAGCGGCTACAGGGCGAGACGCCGGCGTCGGTCAGCGCGACGTCTGCTCGACGGACTTTGAAGATTCGGCACAGGCGGCCATCACCGATTGGTCGAAGAGGACCGACCCCGACTCCGAGGCCGTCGACGGCCTCGATCTCGCGGTGGGCCCGCACCAGGACGTAACGCCCGGCGCCCCTCGTGACATGAGGAGGGTGAACGTCGCCGCCCCGCGGTGGCGGCCACCCGCCGACAGCCGTAGAGGACCCGAGCAACCGTGCCCCTGGCCGACCAACTGACCGTCATCATCCCGGCCTACAACGAAGAGGCCTCGATCGCCGACACGGTGCGCAGCGTCCTGGCGCAGACCACGGTGCCGACCCGCGTGATCGTTGTCGACGACCAGTCGACAGACGAGACGGCGGTGCTCGCCCGCGCGGCAGGAGCCGAGGTCATCTGCCCTCTCGAGAACACGGGGTCCAAGGCCGGCGCGCAGAACCTCGCGCTGGACCTCGTCACCACGCCCTACTGCATGGCCATCGACGGCGACACCACGCTCGCCCCAGACGCCATCGAGCTCCTGATGAGGCCGTTCGAGGGTGACCCGGCCGTCGCGGCGGCGTGCGGCTTCGTCGTGCCGCGCCACGTCAGCACCGTCTGGGAGCGCGGGCGCTACGTCGAGTATCTGTTGTCCTTTACGTTCTACAAGCCCACCCAGGACTACTACGGCAGCCCGCTGATCTCCTCAGGATGCTTCTCCGCCTACCGGACCGACCGGCTGCGCGAGGCCGGCGGCTGGTCCGAGCGCACGCGCGCAGAGGACATGGACCTGACCTGGACCTTCTACCAGGCCGGCCACCAGGTGCGGTTCGTCCCCGACGCGGTCTGCTATCCCATCGAGCCGCACGACCTCGACTTCATGAGCAAGCAGCTCAAGCGCTGGTCGCACGGCTTCGTGCAGAACGTCTCGCTGCACTGGAAGGGCATCCTGCACTTGCCCTTCCTCAGCACCGTGGTGAGCGTCGCACTCTTCGACGCGGTGGTGGCCTCCGTGATCTATCTGATCGTGCTGCCGCTGCTGGCCATCGTGCTGCAAGCGCCCCTGCTGCTCCTGGTCTACGTCATCGACGTACCGGCCGTTCTCGTGCCGGTGCTGGTGGGGGCCTGGCGCCGCGGTGAGGTCGTGCGTGCGCTGGTCTCGTTGCCGAGCTTCTTCGTCCTGCGCACCGTCAACGGCTTCTTCATGCTGGAGGCACTGGTCACCGAGGTGGTCCTGCGTCGCCCGCTCCTGGTCTACGAGAAGGGTCACTGACATGAACAACGCGGGACTCCCGGGCACGGGCATCGGCGGGCTGTTCTACCTGCTGCTCGCGCTGAGCATGCCGGTGGTCGAGCTGATGCGATCGACGAGCGGTCGCAGCGACCCCGGTCGTCGACGCCAGGCTCTCCATCAGTTCGTCATGGCGTGCAGCATTCTGGGCGCCGTCGTCGGCACCGTGGTGGCCTACCTCCACGTGGCCGACGTGCCGAGCCCCCTCGGTGTCAGTGGACTCGCACTGGTGACTGCGCCGGTCGTCCTCGCCGTGCTGCTGCTCACGGTGCTCGTCGTCGGGCTGCGGGTCTGGGCCTGGATCGTCCGGGACACCGAGCACGTGGCCTGACGTCGTCAGGCGTCGTCGAGCAACGTCCGCAGCCGCCCCAGCGCGCGGTGCCGGGCGACGCGTACGGCGGTCGGGCTCATGCCGAGCGCACGGGCCGTCGCCTTCACGTCCAGCCCTCCGACGTCGATGCACGCGACGACCTCGGCCTGGCGGGGGCTGAGGTGAGCGAGGAGCTTCCGGACCGTGTCGTGCCCCTCGACCCGGGCCAGCGGGTCGTCGTCCCCTGCACGTGCGGGGTCGAGGGGCAGGTCCGTGGGGTCGGTGCGGCGCCGCACAGCCGTCCGGTGGCTGTTGGACGCGTGGTTTCGCGCGATCGTGAAGAGCCAGCCTCCGAAGTCGTCGTCGGAGCCGGTGAAGTCGCCCATCCTGGTCGCGGCAGTGAGCCACGCCTCCGCGACGAGGTCCTCGGCCGACGAGGCGTGGTCGGCCTGCGGCAGGGCTCGCAGCAGGGCGGTGATCCGGGCGCTGTGCAGCACGTAGAGGCCACGCCACGCGCCCTGGTCGCCGGCGCAGGCCGCCGAGACCAGCTCGTCCGAGCCGTGTGCCACCCGCCACCGCTCCTTCCACGAGGCCAAGGAACCAGGCGGCGGAGCGGCCGCCGACCTCCGTCTCGAGCGAGCGTAACGATCAGCACGAGCTGTGACATGTTGTGGGTGTGAAGCGGTCATCGTCGCGTGCCGACGTCTCTCGCCGCCTGCGTCCGCAGGCCGCTCCGGCCGCCGCCGACGAGGACATCATCGCCCGCCTCGCGGCCTTGGCGCAGACGGCTGCTGCTGACGTGGCGCCTGCTCCTCGCGCCCGTCGCCGGCTGCGGGTCGCCGCGCTCGCGGCCGCGATCTCCCTGGGCACCGTCGGCGGAGGCCTCGGGGTCGCCTACGCCGCCGGGATCGTCACCTCTCCCTGGGACGGCGCACCCTCGGAGCCGGCCACCCCGCGACCTCCCGCCACCCCGACGCCCGCGTCGACGCCGACACCGACACCCGAGGCCCCCCCGGCGTCGGAAGAGCCGCCAGCGGGCGCCAGCCCTGGACGTGGCTCGTCCGACGGCTCCTCCGGCGGCCGGCCGACCGATCCCGGCAGCCAGGGGTCAGGAACACCCCGCCCGCCTGACGGGCTCGATCCGGGCCAGGGCAACGGGCAGGGCAAGCCACCCGACTCTGGCCGCGGCCAGCAGCCGGGCCAGCGCGGTGCCGACGCAGCGGAGCAGTCCCGAGCGCCGGACCGTCAACGCGACCGGCTCAGGAAGCCCGCTCCCGCCGCCCGGTGACCACGAGCTCAGGGCCGAGCCCGACGCCGGTGCGTGCTCGTCGATTGCAGGTAGCGACCAGCGGAGCCACCCCTCACGACCCTCGGCATCGGTGATCCAGGCCCCGAGCCCGTTGGCGTCGGTGACGATTGCGCCAGACGAAACTTGACCAAGAACGCCCTATACGGGCACCTTCACGCACTGGGCTCCCGGCGCGGACGGAAGATGTGTGTCTCTTCGGGTCGTGGGCAGTTCGAGGGAGGTGCGGCTGCCGTCTTCCGTGATGGAGACGTGCCGCTGACCGGCTGGAGTTCGTGCCCTAGCTAGGGAGTCCGAGCCATCCTCCTGGCCTGAACCCTGATTCACCGACGGCAAACTCTGCTTGCTGATTCGAGTGGCGCTAGACGGGACCCGGTGTGTGGGCGTGGCTGGATTGCCGGTCTGTCCGGTTCTTCCACTGTGGTCCTGGTCGTCGGGTCGAGGTCGAGGTGTCAGCCGCTGCTGGTGATCGCGGTGGCGTGCAGGTGTTGCCAGTGCTCGGCCCAGGGCCAGCCGGTGGGCAGGTGCAGGACGAGCCTGCGGCCGGTGGCCGCGATTCGGGCTGGTGTGTTGATGATGTTGCGGCGCACGGTGGCCCATCTGGCTTTGGCCATGTTCGCGGCGACGGCGACTGCGCGGGCGAGG
>NZ_FOQG01000033.1 GCF_900113685.1 Nocardioides psychrotolerans | reverse complement strand
CGCAACGCCCAGCTCGACCCCGAGACGGACCATGCGGAGATCTACCGCAACCTGACGCTCTACGAGTTCCCCTGGGACTTCAACCAGTCGCTGGGCTTCGCCCTCTTCCGCACCTACGCCGTGCCCAGCATCGGCAGCCTCCTCGACGCGACCGGACAGTTCACCGGCGCCTGCCAGAAGCGCTACGACGACACCGGCATCCTGCTCGAGGCGCCGCTCGTGTCGGGCTTCGCGAGCCACGACGGCAAGGTCGCGATCAAGCGCATCAACCAGATGCACCGGATGTACGACATCAGCAACGATGACCTGCGCTACGTCTTGTCGACCTTCGTGGTGGTGCCGAAGCGCTGGCTCGACGACTACGGCTGGCGCCGTCTCTCCGAGGGAGAGCTGCGCGCCTCGGTCAACTACTACCGCGAGCTCGGCCGGCACATGGCGATCAAGGACGTGCCGGAGACCTACGACGGGTTCGCGACGCTGATGGACGCCTACGAGGCCGAGCACTTCGCCTACGACGCGGGCGCCCGTCGCGTCGCCGACGCGACGCTGGCGCTGATGGTGTCGTTCTACCCGCGTCCCGCCGCGAAAGGTGTCGACGTCTTCAGCCGCGCGCTGATGGATCCGCCGTTGCTGGCGGCCTTTCGCTACGACGACCCCGGGCCGGCCGCCCGTCGCGCCTCGAGTGCCGCGCTCCGGGCCCGCGCCCGGGTCCTGGCCCGAGCACCGTCGCGCCGCAAGCCCGTCTACGTCCACGACCTGGCGAAGGTCACGAGCTATCCCGACGGCTTCGACCTCGCCGCGATGGGCACCTTCACCCCGGGCTGCCCGGTCCCCCACCGGTGACCCCACCCGTGACCCACCGGCGACCCACCGGCGACCCCACCGGTGACCAGGACGTCGCAGACGTAGCACCTCACCACCCTCCGGCGGCGAGCAGCGTGGTGCCGTCACACGGTCGCGCAGAAGGCCAGACCGCCACCGCGCGGTACGCTCGTCCCTGTCGAGAGCGCGCCGCTCCACCAGAGCGTCGGGCCGGTCCCTGCCGGGGAGACCCTGGGAGACAGCGCCGCGCGCGGGCGGAGACCGGGGCGGGTCACAGCCCGGTCAAGGGCCCCCGCCCCGGGGCGAGGACCAGCGACCGACTGGGACGCTCCGAACCACCCTCGGGCACCGCCAGGGTGACCCTGGGCAGCGCGAAGAGGAACCCGAGCCCGTGGCGCACGGCGAGCATGTGGGCGGCCAGGCAGACCGTGACGACCAGCGCGGTCACCAGCAGCGGGTAGGCCGCCGTCAGCGCGAACGACGCGGCGGTCCGCCCCTCGCCGAGCACGACCCCCGAGTGCTGGACCACCGCGATCACCGCCATGTGGAGCACGTAGACCGGCAGCGTGCGACGCCCCAGCCAGGCCAGTGGCTCGGCCACCCGCGCCACCCGCGAGAGCTCGACGGCCGCTGTGATGCCGGCGGGAAGCCCCACGACGCTCAGCAGCACCAGCTCGACGCTGCGCGGCGGGTCGAGCGGCGCCAGGAGCAGGGAGAGACAGGCGTACGCCGCCACGAGCCCCGGCAGCGACAGACCGGCCGCAGCCACTCGTCGTACGAGGTCGGGGGCGTAGGCGCCCAGGGCGAAGAAGGTGAAGTGGAAGAGCACCGAGACCCGGTTGGTCTCTTCCAGGGGCAGGAACGAGGACAGCAGGGACACCGCGGTCGCGACCGCGACGACCACGCCCGGCCGGTGGCGCAGCGCGGTGGCGAGCACGGTGTAGAGCGCGAGGGCGTAGAGGAACCACAACCCTGTGGAGGCGTAGACGACGTCCAGGAGGAGCTCCCGCCAGCCCTGGGTGCGGTTCGTCGGCAGCGTGACCTCGAGGGTGAACACGCCCCAGAGCACGATCAGCCAGACGACGTAGACGTAGGACAGCCGCAGGACCCGGGCGCGGACGTCGGTCCAGCCCCGGCGGACCACTGCGGCGGCGAAGAAGCCGCTCACGAGGAAGAACAGCGGCATCCGGACCGGCTTCAGGGCACTGCTCAGGCCCACCCAGAGGTCCTCGAAGGGACCCAGGCCATCGGCCACCAGAGGCGCATAGTGCTTCGTGCTGACGTGGTGCAGCACCACCAGGAGGATGCAGACGCCCTTGGCGACGTCGGGCCAGAGCAGACGGGGCGGCGTGGAAGGCGTCACCCTCGCTGTGACGCCACCGGCTCCCGAGAAGTTCGCGACGACGACGGCAGGGCACAGACCGCCCTGGTCTGGACGAGGCCGAGGGCCCAGCAGGTGGGGCAGCCCCGTAGCAGGACCACGGCGGGCCCGGCCAGGAGCAGCGCAAGGGGCCCGGTCAGGGGGATCAGCGCGAAGGCCGCCACCAGGAGCGGCAGGCCGAGAGCCCCTCGCAGCAGGTGCTCCCGCACGGACCGGGACGCGAAGGTGGTGTCGGCGTCCATGCCTACCAGCGTGCCAGTCCGGCACAAAGACCAGAGACCCACGACGTCAAAAGTAAAAAATCGACGGAGCGGGGTGCCCGGTCCGCCACAGCCGGGACGATGAGCAGCATGTCCACCTCCACCGAGCGTGCCTCCGAGCGCCCGGTCTCCCCCGACCCTGCGGCGGAGGGCCCTCGCCGCGCGGTCCTCCCGGCGCTGGGCCTCGCCCTGGCACCCGCCCTGGCGCTCACCCTGGTGCTCGCGCTGGGCTTCTGGTCGGTGGCGTTCGCCCCGTCCGGGTCACAGGTCGCCGCCTGGTGGCCCGCCGCCGGAGTCTCCGCAGCACTCCTCGCACTCTCGCCACCGCGCTCGTGGGCGGCCCTGGCCCTGTCCCTGGTGGTGGTGACCAGCGCGGCCAACATCGCCGCGGGACGGCCCGTCCTGGTCGCAGTCTGCTTCGGGGTGGCCAACGCCACCGAGGCCGTGGTCGTCGCCTGGGCCCTGGGGGCGGCGCGCGCGAGGCCGGCCTTGAGGACCGCCGCCGACATGCGTCGGCTCGTGGTCGCCAGCGTGCTGGGCGGGCTCGCCATCGGCCTGCTGGCCTCCCTCACGGTGACCCTCCTGGAGGACGGCGAGCTCCTCGTGACCTGGGGGCGGGTCCTCGCCTCGCACGTCGCGGGCGTCCTCGTCGTGCTGCCCGTGGCCCTGCTGCTCCTCCCCGGAGCATCCGTCGGCATCCGGTGGCGGGAGTGGCGAGGGTCGTCGGCGACCACCCTCGAGGCCGCTGCCCTGGTCGGCGTGGCCCTGGGGGTCGTCGCGGTGGTCTTCAGCCCCGGTCAGGAGCGTCCCCTCGTCTACCTGTGCCTGCCCTTCCTGGTCCTCGTGGCAATGCGCCTGCCCCCCTGGGCCGTGTCGCTGGAGATCCTGGCGATCGCGGTCCTGGTCAACGTCCTCACCCACGAGGGCGGCGGACCGTTCGTCGAGGCGGGCACCCTGGCGCCCGAGACCTCGGCGGCCCTGGTCCAGTCGTTCCTGGTGGTGTGCGTGATGGTGGCCATGCCGCTCGTGCTCGCGCTCGAGCAGCGCCGCGAGACCCTGACCGATCTGAGGCGCAGCGGCGGCGACCTCCAGGTCGAGCGCGACTTCACCGCCGCGGTGCTCGACTCCACCGACTCGCTGATCGTGGTCGTGGACCAGGCGGGGCGGATCGTGCGGGCCAACGCCGCCGTCGAGCGAGTCAGGGGACTGACCCTGGCGCGACTGGTGGGATCGGCCTACGACGAGGCCCTGCTGATGCCGGGAGCGGCCGCCCACTACCGCCGTACGCTCGTGTCCGGCGACGGGCCGGACGGCGTCCAGCACCAGGTCTGGCGCTCACCGTCGGGCCACGCGCGCGCGGTCACGGCCACCCACCGGCCCCTGCACCGCGACGACCCGACGGGCCCGATGGTGATCACCGGGCATGACGTCACCGAGCAGGTCGAGACCCAAGGCCTGCTGCGCTCGATCCTCGACGCCACGACGGCAACCGCCGTCATCGGCACCGACACCGAAGGCCTGATCACGTTCTTCAACGCAGGCGCCGAGGCGATGGTGGGCTTCACCTCGCTCGAGATGGTCGGCCGGGCGTCGCCCGCGGTCTTCCACCTCGAGAGCGAGATCGTGGAGCGCGCCCTGGAGCTGGGCGTCGCGCCCGGCTTCGAGGTGTTCGTCCACGAGGTACGCCGCACCGGGGTGCCCGAGCGCCGCGACTGGACCTACTGCCGCAGCGACGGGACGACGCTCGTCGTCAGCCTCACCGTCAGCGCCCGCACCGATGTCGACGGGACGATCCACGGCTTCCTGGGCATCGCCGCCGACGTGACGGAGCGCCGACGCGCCGAGGAGTCGCTGCGCACGGCGCTCGAGCACGAGCGGCTCGCCGTCGCCCGGCTGCACGAGCTCGACCGCATCAAGACCGACTTCGTCTCGAGCACCAGTCACGAGCTGCGCACGCCGCTGACCAGCGTGCTGGGCTTCTCCCAGCTGTTGGCGACCGAGGCGGTGGGCCCGGTCAACCCGCGCCAGCTCGCCCTCCTGGGCCGGATCGAGAAGAGCGGGCGTCGACTGCTCGACCTGGTGGAGAACCTGCTGACGCTGGCCAGCCTGGAGTCCGGTGAGCTCGACCTCCGCAAGGCAGCCCTCGACCTGCGCGAGGTCGTGGTCATCGCGCTCGAGACCCTGGAGGAGAGCCTGCGGGGTCGCGACCTCACCCTGGACCTCGACCTGGGCGCCGCCCCCGTCGGTGTGTGGGGCGACCAGGAGCAGCTCGAGCGTACGGTCAGCAACCTGTTGTCCAACGCCATCAAGTTCACCACCGACGGCGGACGGATCGAGGTCGCGCTGACCCACGACGGGGACCAGGCGCGACTGCGGGTCAGCGACACCGGGATGGGGATCCCGCTCGACGAGCAGGACCGCCTGTTCAGCCGCTTCTTCCGTGCGTCCTCGGCGACGGTAGCGGCCGTCCCGGGCACCGGGCTGGGCCTCTCGATCGTGCACGCCATCGTCGAGGCCCACGGAGGCAGCATCGAGGTGACCTCGGCCCCCGACGAGGGCACCACATTCGTCGTGCACCTGCCGACGGAGAGCTAGGAAGAGGTGCCCTCGGCCAGCAACGACTCGATCGTCCGCAGCATCTCGTCGATCTCGAACGGCTTGACCAGGTAGACGTCGGCGCCGGCCTCGAGCCCGGAGCGTCGGTCCTCCTCGAGGGCCCGGGCGGTGAGCAGCATGACCGGGACCCGGCGGTCACCGCCGGCTTCGAGGCCGCGTATCTGCCGGGTGACCTCGAGGCCGTCGAGCGAGCCGGGCATCGCCACGTCGAGCAGCACCAGGTCGGGACGGGAGGTCGCGAACGACGCGATCGCCGCCTCCCCGTTGTCCACGTGCACCGTCTCGTGCCCGGCGTCCTCCAGGAGGATCAGCAACAGCTCGGTCACGTCGATATCGTCCTCACCGACCAGGATCAGTGCCACCGTCCGCCCCCTTCTGGTCCCCCACCCGAGACTCGAGCGCCACGGCCACGACGCTGATGCGCCGTGCCAGTCCGTCGAGCCGCTCCAGGACGGAGGCCCGCATCGCGGCGGAGTCCTCGCTCACCTCACCGTCCGACATGCGCATGAGCTGCACGGCCATCCGCATCGCCGTCAGCGCGTTGTTGAGCTCGTGCACCAGCTCGCGGGTCTCCACGCCGGCGAGATCGGCGACGTCCTGCTCACCGGTGACCGCTTCGCTCCAATCGGGCAGGACGGTCTCGGCGGTCCGGGCCACCCCGACCCAGCGGTAGCCCGCGCCGCTCTCGGTGCGGATGAAGCGGGGCGCGTGGGCGTCGTCCCCGATCTTGGCGCGCAGCGAGCGCACGTGGGCGCGCAGGGCGTCCCGGGTCTCGTTGCCGTGGCTGGAGTCCCACACCCGCTGGAGCAACCACCGGTGCGTCAGGAGCTGCTCGGGATGGGTGACGAGCTCCTCCAGCAGTCGCCACTCGGTCGGAGTCAGGCGGGCCTCGGCACCGCCGACCTCGAGCGTGCGCGCGACCAGGTTGACCTGGAGCCCCTCGAAGTCGTGGCGGCCGGACGTCTCCTCCGCCGGTGCGGCACGCCGCTCCAGGGCCCGGAGCCGGGCTTGCAGCTCGTCGAGGCCGAAGGGCTTCTGCAGGTAGTCGTCGGCTCCGGCATCGAGGGCCTGAACCTTCGCGAGCTCCTGGGTCACCCCCGAGAGGACGAGGATCGGGCACTGGCTCCAGGAACGCACCCGCTTGATGACCTCGAGGCCGTTGAGGCCCGGCAGGCTCAGGTCCACGATCATCATGTGTGGCTCCGACGTCGCGGCGAGGTCGACCGCACGCTCCCCGTCGGCCGCCACCAGCACGTCGTAGCCCTCACGTGAGAGTGCCCTGCTCAACGCATGGGTCACTTGGGGCTCGTCGTCGACGACGAGGACGCGGGTCACTCCCCGAGGTTAGTGGCTCGGGGCTTTACGGGTTGTTCATATCGCCCAAGCCGCCCAGTATCATTTACACACATGGCATGTGCCACGGTCGGGTCATGGCCCGGATCCTGGTAGCCGACGACAACGACGATCTCCGCGTACTCCTCGAGATCGCCCTGACCCGCGACGGTCACGTCGTGGAGACGGTCGCCGACGGGGCGGCGGCGCTGTCGGCCTGCTCGACCAACGACCACGACCTCGCGGTCCTCGACATCATGATGCCGCTGATGAGCGGGCTCGAGGTGACCGAGCGCGTCCGCGCCGACCCTGCTGTCTCCATGCGGATCCTGCTGCTCTCCGCGCTCGGGACCTCCGAGGACCGGCAGCGCGGCTACGACGTCGGCGCGAACGACTACATGACCAAGCCCTTCGGCCTCGTGGACCTCGTGGACCGCGTGCGCGGCCTGGTCGGAGACGAGCTCAGCACCGCGTGAGGTCGGCCGCGGCTCGCGTGCCCCAGCACGCTCCCGGCCGCTGCGCGCGGCACACGACCAGGCGCTTGGTGCGCTTGGTGCGCTCGGCGAGGCGGCTCACGTTGAGCACCGCTGCCCGAGCGAGCAGGACCAGGCGGAGACGAGCGCGATCTTGACGCCACCTGCACCGTGCCCCGTGCGCCGTGCGCCGTGCGCCGTGCGCCGTGCCCCGTGCCCCGTGCGCCGTGCCCCGTGCGCCAGGAGGGCTCGTGGCCCAGGAGCTGGGCCAGCTCCGCGTCGTGGGTCTCGTGGTGGCGCATCAGTCGGCTCCTCAGCTCGTCATCGGTCGTGTCCCCGGGCCGGCCAGATCCGTCGCGCCTTCGGCGCCGAGTGCCTGGTCCGCCACCGCGAGGGGCTGATCCTGGTCGACGCCCGGGTGGACGTCGTCGACTCCCTCGAGCAGGTGCGCGGCGAGCGGCACCGGCTCCTGGCCGGCTGCGGGGCCGCGCTCGGTGCGGACCCGTCGACCCAGACCCAGGAGCTGCACCTTCGGATCCTGCGCGACGGCACCGACCACCTCACGGGTTGAGCGCCCTGAGCGCGCTCGCGAACGACGGCACCGTCGGGAGGCACGGCAGGAGCGCGGCCTGGTAGGCGTGGTAGACGTCCGGCTTGCCCGGCCAGGTCTCCCCGCTCGGGCGGTTGTGCTGGTCGAGCTCGTGGGTCCAGGACCCGCGCTCGTGGTCGACGAGGTGCCGGTCGATGTAGGCCCACCACTGGTCGCCGGCCTCGCGCCACCGCGCCTCTCCCGTGACGCGGAGCAGCACACAAGCGGTGCTGACCGCCTCGGCAGCGACCCAGTGCATGCGGGCCCTCACGACGGGGACCCCGCTCCAGTCGGTGGTGTAGACGAAGCCGTCCTCACCGTCGCGGGCCCACCCGTCGGCGACGGCACGGTCGGCGAGGGACACCGCCGCCGCGACGAGCCCGGCCGGGGCGTCGGCGCCGAGGGTCCGGTCCACCGCGACGAGCAGCCGGGCCCACTCGAGACCGTGACCGACGGTGGCGCCGTACGGCTGGAAGGGGTGGGCGGGCACCTCACGGTGGTGCTCGAGCAGGGGCTCCCAGGACGGCGTGAAGTGCTCGGGGATGCGCCACGCGTTGCCCTCGGCCCAGGCCACCAGCCGCGCGGCGATCCGGGCCGCCCGGTGGTGCAGCGTCGCGTCGCCGGTCACGTCGCCCGCGGCCAGCAGGGCCTCGACGGTGTGCATGTTGGCGTTGACGCCGCGGTAGTCCTCGAGCCGGGTCCAGGCCCGGTCCCACGCATCCACGACCAGGCCCTCGTGGTCGTCCCAGAACCGCTCGTCCAGTACGACGAGTGCGCGCTCGAGGAGGGCGGGTGCGCCGTCGACGCCGGCCGCGGTGGCAGAGCTGGCTGCGAGCACCACGAACGCGTGGCCGTAGGCCTGCTTGGCGTCGGCGACGACTCTCCCGGGGCCGACCGCCGCGAACCAGCCGCCGTGCTCGACGTCGGCCAGGCTCGTGGTCAGTGCCGCCACCCCGTGAGCGGCGAGGCTCGCCAGCTCGGCGCGGTCGGGCCCCCCGGGCGCGGGCGGCTCGTCCGCGAGGAGACCCAGGCAGGCGACGTGGGTCATCCGGCAGGTGATCCAGAGCTCGACCGGCCGGGCGGGGTCGACCACCCCGTCGGCGTCGAGGTAGCCGAAGCCGAGCTCGTGGCGCGAGCCGGCGGCGAACCGCAGGAGGTCGGCGCGCTGGGCGATCAGGTAGGCGGCGGCACGGGCGGGGCTTGCGGGAGTGACCACGGCATCACCCTGCGCCAGCGAGGCCGGCGCGGCAAGCGACCGCCATGGACCACCCGGCCACCCGGCCACCCGGGTGCAGGTCTACTCCAAGGCCGAGCTGGTCGCGGCCGCCGACGAGCTCTTCGGCCAGGACCGCGGCCGGGGCCGGCTGGTGCTGGTCACCTGCACCGACTTCACCGACGGTGAATACCTGTCCAACATCGTCGTCGTCGCCCGCCCCGTGCGCGACGCCTCCCCGATCTGACGCCGCGTCGCCGCCTGGCGCTGAGCGGCCAGGCGCGGCAGGCGCGGCAGCTCGAAGAGCAGCCCCAGCCCGAGACCCACGAGCACGCGGTGGGCCACCAGCGACACCGCGATGACCAGGGCGGTGACGGCGAACGGGTAGGCCGCGGCCAGCAGCACTGCCGCCGCCCGGGACAGCGTCGAGGCGCCGTCGGCAGCCGGCACGTCCAGGACGTGGTGCAGCGCTCCCAGCACCGGGAGGTGCAGGACGTAGACCGGGAGGGTGCGTCGTCCGGTCCACGCGAGCGCGCCCGTCACCCGGGCGCCTGGTGCGGCGCGCGCGAGGCCCGCGGCGAGCCAGAGCCCGACCGGGACCCCGACGACGCTGAGGAGAACCACGCGCACCGGTGAGGGGAGGCCGAGGAGCGCCATGACACCGGACCCGGCGAGCAGCACGAGCACGCCCACCGGGAGCAGCCGGCGTACGCCGAGCCCGGCGAGCCACGTGACGAGCCCAGGGCACCGGGAGCCGACCACGAAGTAGACGAGGTGCACCAGCAACGAGACCCGGTTGGCCTCCTCGATCGGCAGCGCCGCCGCCCCCAGTGCCACGAGGCCGCCGACCATCACCAGGGCGTACGCCGGCACTCGTCGCGTCAGCCTCACCACGAGGAAGTAGACAGCGAGGGCGTAGAGGAACCACAGGGCGGTCGAGGCGAGGAGCAGGTCGAGCGCCAGCTCGCCGAGGTCCTGGGTGCGGTTGGTGACGAGGTCCTGCTCCCAGGTGAAGAACAGCCCCAGGATGACCAGCCACACGACGTAGACATAGGCGGGACTGGTGACCCGACGACGCACCGTGGGCCACGGACGGTGCACGGCGCCCGAGGCGAAGAAGCCGCTCAGCACGAAGAAGAGCGGCATCCGCACCGGCCGCAGCGCACCGCTCACCCCCGACCAGGCCACCGCCACCACCGCGAGGTCGTCCGGGACGACCGCAACCAGGTGCTTGCCCACCACGTGGTGGAGCACGACCAGCAGGATGCAGCCGCCCTTGGCGATGTCGGCCCAACGAAGGCGTCGGGCGGGCGGGCGGGTGTCCATGGCGTTCCACAGGTACCCCCGAGCTCGCCGCGCCACGCGCCGCTGTCACGAGACCTGGCCCACGTTGCCGATCGCCCGGAGTGCCGTCGGGTCGGGTCGGGCCGGGTCGGGTCGGGTCGGGTCGGGCCGGTCAGGTGCGCCGCGGCGCCAGCACCTCGGCGAGGCCAGCGATGTCCCGGGGACCCACCCGGCAGCAGCCGCCCAGCAGCCGCGCCCCCTCGTCGTACCAGGTGAGCGCGAGGGCGGTGTCGAAGAGGTCGGCGCCCTGCCAGGTGTGGGTCGTGGAGTCCCAGGACTCGCCGCGGTTGGGGTAGGCGACGGCCGGGCGGCCGGTGGCAGCGACCGCGGCGCGCACGGCGCCGCTGACCTCCGGCGGGGCGGAGCAGTTGACCCCCGCGGCGATGACCGCGGACGACCCCGCCAGCACGGCGTAGGCCTCCTCGAGCGACTGGCCGGCGCGGGTCCGACCGTCAGCGACCGAGTAGGAGAACCAGGCTGGGAGACCGATCTCGTCGAGGAGCGGCACCAGCACCTCGGCCTCACGCACGTCCGGCACGGTCTCGACCGCGAACAGGTCGGGTCCTGCGGCGGCCAGCACCTCCAGCCGGGGTCCGTGGAAGTCGCGCAGCTGCGCGGGGTCGAGGCCATAGTCGCCGCGGTACTCCGAGCCGTCGGCCAGGACGGCGCCGTACGGGCCGACGGAGGCGGCGACGAACAGCCGCCGGCCGGAGGCACGCTGCACCTGGTCGCGGGCGATCCGGGCCAGCGTGACGCTGGTACCGATCAGTGACTCGGCCTCGGCCGCGCCCAGGCCCGCGGCCACGAGGCTCGGCACGCTGGCCTGGTAGCTCGCGGTGGTCGCCACGTCGGCGCCGGCCTCGAAGTAGGTGCGGTGCACCGCGACGACCTCGTCGGGCGCGTCCCGCAGCAGCCGTGCGGTCCACAGGTCGTCGGTCAGGTCGGCGCCGCGGTCCTCGAGCGCGTTGGACATCCCGCCGTCGAGCACGAGCAGTCCCTCGGCCAGCAGGTCTGAGCAGCCTGAGCGGCCTGACGGGTCGGGTGTCATGGGACGAGTCTCCTGCACCACATCCGGGACCAACTCCTGGCCCGCACCCGGCCCGACGCGCCTTGGCCATCGCCGGCGACGACGCTGATGCCAAGGCAACCGCGACGAGCCCGCCTACGGTGCCGAGCTCGGTGTCACGGGCATGCGCGAGGCGATCGCGGCCGGCTGATCCCGCAGGGTCCGCGGCGCGGAGGTGCGGCCCAGCGGCAGCGTCATCTCGAACACCGAGCCCCCGCCCGGGTTGTCGCGGACCGTGAGGCTGCCGCCGTGCCGGGTGACGACGCGGTGGCAGATGGCCAGGCCGAGGCCGCTGCCGGCGTAGCCCTGCGTGTGGGCGCGATGGAACGGCGTGAAGATCGCGGCCCGCTGGTCCCGGGGGATCTCGATGCCCCGGTCGCTGAAGAGCACCCTGACCTCGTCGTCCGAGGTGACCGCGGTGATCTCGACACGAGGTGTCTGGCCGGGCGCGGTGTACTTGATCGCGTTGCCCACGATGTTGGCGAACACCTGCCGCAGCCGCACGGGGTCACCCAGCACGGTGGGAAGCGCGCCGACGTGGACCACGGGCGGCTCGCCGTCCCAGGCTCGCGCGAGCTGGTCCTCGAGCACCTCGTGCGCGAGCGACCCGAGGTCCACCTCGGTGAGGGCGAGGCCTGCATCGCGCGCGGCGGTGTAGTCGAGAAGGTCGTTGATCAGCTCGTCCATGCGGCGGGCGCTGCTGAGGGCGCGGGCGGTGTACTGGTCAGCCCGGTCGTTGCGGGGCGACCCGGGGGTGGGTGCGCCGGCCTCCATGGCGATCAGCTCGAGGAAGCCGATGATCACGGTCAGCGGGTGCTTGAGGTCGTGGGCGACGACCCCGGCGAAGGCAGCGAGCTCGGCGCGCTGCTCACGGTCGACGGTGACGTCGCGGTACACCGCGACCGCCCCTCGCTGCCCCACGGCGTCCAGGGGCCGGCTGCTCACCGAGAGCCGCACCCCCTCGGGATGGGCAGCATTGCGGACCAGCATCTCGACCTCGTCGCTCGGCTCGCCCGCGAGGGCGCGCACGAGGGGGAGCCCGGCCTGCGGGAACGGCTCACCGCTGACGGTGAGCAGCCCGTCGTGCTCCGGCCACGTGTCGGGCTCGTCGCTGTCGCTGTCGTTGTGGCTGTCGCCGATCCCGAGGAGCGCCCTGGCCGCCGGGTTGCGGATGATGAACCTCCCGCTCTCGTCCACTACGCCGACACCGTCCCCGATGGAGTCCAGCACGGCTCCCAGCAGCGCGGCCTGGCGACTTGCCTCCGCCTCGGCCTCGACGAGGTGCTGGGTCGCCCACCGCACCTGGGCCCGGGCGCGGTCCCTCCCGGAGGCGAGCACCCAGGTCAGCCCGGCGAGCAGCAGGGCCACCATCAGCGCTCCGCCGAGCACGATCCGCGGGAGGTAGCTCCCGGTCCCCACGAGGGCGTCCGCGTCAGCGGTCACCTCGAGGGTCCAGGTGCGCTGCGCGACCGGCAGCGTCGTCGTACGACGCAGGTCCCGGTCCCCCGGCTCCGATGACCACACCCCGGCGACGTCGACCAGGTCCGCGGAGGTGTCACTCGCGGCCAGCAGCTCGACGTCGACCAGGTCCTGGGCGGTCTGCTGCAGCACACCGCCCATGAAGTCCTGGCCGCGGATCCCGAGCAGGACCCAGCCGATCAGCTCGTCCCCCTCGGCGCTCGGGCGCAGGACCGGGGCCGTCATCGAGAAGGAGGTCTGGCGCTGCTCCGGCGGCAGCGACTGGTCGATGATCAGCTCGTAGGGCTCGCTCAGCGCGACCTCGCCCGCGCGAGCGGACTCCGTCAGCGCGGCGTACGGCGCCGGCGCGCTGGCGACGTCGATCCCGGTCCGGCGGGCGACCGCGCCGTCGAGCGCGTCGCTGAAGACGGAGAAGACGTGCACGCCCTGGTCCGGACTCGGCTCGAGGACCAGGCCGGTGGAGCCGAGACCGCGCCAGTGCCGCTGCTGGGCCACGATGTCATGGTCGGTGACCGGCGGGGCGATGAACACGATGGCGGTCGCACCGGCGAGGTCCATGTCGTGCAGGGGGGCGGTGGCCGTCGCGAAGGCGTCGTACGTCGGTCGCCCAGCGGCCCCCAGCCCGGCCGCCGAGAGCGTCAGGGCGGTGGCGTAGCGCTGCACCTCGGCATTGGTCGCCTCGCGCAGGGCGTCGGAGCGCTGCCGCAGCTCCTGCTCGGCGGCCTCGTCGACCTGACGCTCCACCACCCGGCTGACGGCGAGCCCGGAACCCGCGAGCAGCACGAGGACCACGAGTGCGAGCAGCACGGCCGACCAGCGACCACGCCCCGGGCGTGGACGTACCTCAACCGTCATGCCAAGAACATCGGCATGGATCGGATGCATTCGAGGGGATCTTCAGTGTTGTTTCGTGCCCGATTGCCCGGCCTGTCACGCTGGGTGGGTGGATCCGATCATCGTGGTGGGGGCCGGCATCTCCGGTGTCGCATGTGCCCGTGTCCTGGCCGAGGCGGGGCTGCCGGTGACGGTCGTCGACCGGGGGCGCCGGATCGGTGGCCGGATGGCCAGCCGCCAGCTGATGGAGCGTCCGGTCGACACCGGCGCTCAGTACTTCACGGTCACCGACGACCGCTTCGCCCGGGTCGTGGCGGACCTGGAGGCGGCGGGCATCACCCGGCCGTGGACCGACACGTTCACCGTCCTCTCCTCCGGCGCTGCGCCCACGCCCAAGCAGGGTCCGGTGCGGTGGGGCGCTCCTGCCGGCATGCGCTCCGTCGTCGAGGCACTGGCGTCCGGGCTGGAGGTGCGCGAAGGCGCGGTCGAGGCGGTCACCGCGGACGCGGAGGGCCTGCGCGTCGACGGCACCCCGGCCAGCGCGGTGGTCCTGGCCATGCCCGACGGACAGGCCGCACGCCTGCTTGGCGAGGGACTGTCGTCGCTGGCTGCGGACCTGACCCGCGAGTGGGAGCCGGTGCTGGCCCTGACCGCCTGGTGGCCCACCCGGGTCTGGGACCTCGACGGCGCTTTCGTCAACGGCGACGCCACCCTGGCCTGGATCGCCGACGACGGCAGCCGCCGCGGCGACGGCGCCCCTGTCCTGGTCGCCCACTCGACGCCCGCGTTCGCAGCTCCGCACGTGCCTGAGCCCCAAGCCGCGCTCCCCGCGATGCTCGCCGCTCTCCAGCGGATGCTCGGGATCTCCTCGCCGCCGAGCGGGACCCATCTGCAGCGCTGGTCCATGGCGCGCCCGACCGGGTCGCGTGACGAGCCGTTCCTGCTGACGCCGGCCGGACTGGGCGTGTGTGGTGACGGGTGGGGTCCGGTCTCCAAGGTCGAGGGCGCGTTCCTCTCCGGCACTGCCCTCGGCGGCGCCCTGGTGACCCGGCTCGAGGCCGAGGCCCAGCACCGTCGCGACGCGCGGATCCGCGACGACCTTCTCCGCGCGCAGGCAGCAGACCAGGGCGAGGAGCACGCGTTCGTGCGTCAGCTGGGCTTCGAGGAGCTGCTGGAGGACTGAGGCGGCTGAGTCACCTACAGTTCCTCACGTGCCGCCCACGACCGCCGTCGCGACGACCGCTCCCTGGCAGGTCGAGCCCTGGGGCCGGTTCTCGCGGGCCTGCCGGTGGGCGCTCATCGCCTGCTGGGTGGCCCTCACGTTCATCGCCCTCCTCGCAGGCGAGCGCGGGTCGAGCCTGTCGGACCTCGAGGACGCGGTCGCCTCCGGCGACATCCAGGAGGTCCAGCTGGCCGGTGGTCTGGCAGACGGGGAGCGCGGCTCCGCCTCGGTGCAGGTGCGGTGGGACCGGGGACTGATGACCTACATGACCGCGCTCGTCGAGGAACGACCCCTGCGGTCCGCGCGGTCCGGGGTGCAGCGTGATGGCGGCGAGCCCGTCGTCACCGACGTCGAGGCCAGGTTGCGCGCCCTCCAGCCGGAGCTCCGGGTCACCCGGACCACGTGGAGCGGACCTGGGGCCTCCGTGCTCGGGTGGGGGCTGCCGGGCTGGGCGGGCCTGCTCTACCCGGGGGTCCTGCTCGGGACGCTCTTCTCCCTGACCGGCTCCCCGCAGCCCTGGCGCGGGACGCGGTGGGCGTGGTTCTGGCTGCTCGTCCTGGTCCCGCCGGTCGGCGTGCCGGCCTACCTGCTTCTCGCCGGCCCGACCCCGCCGTTGCCGGCGCCGCGACGCCCGGAGCGCAGGTTGCGCGGCAGCGACGGCTTCCTCCTCGGCATCGCCGGCGGCATCGGGCTGGCCATCCTCGTCGCCTGGCTCACCTGACCCTCGCCGTCCTCGAGATAGCGGCGGACGGTCCCGCTCGAGGTCGCTGCTCGGCGCACCGGGTTCCGACACGCCCCGGGCCCCGGAGGACCCGCCCGGGGTGGCCAAACGTTTGACCACCTCGGGAGCACCCCCACGCCGGGTGCACGGCGGATGCACGGCGCCGGGGCTCGGCGTGGAACTCCCTGGCCCTAGGAGTCGAAGCCGAGCCCCAGCCGGTCGAGGAGTCGCAGCCACAGGTTGCGGCGCCCGGTGGCGTCCTCGCGGCCCAGCGACCACCGGGTGAGCTGGATCCCGATCCACGCGATGGGTTCGGGCGGGAACGGCAGTGGCTTCTCGCGCACCATCCGCAGCCGGGTGCGCTCGGTCGACTCCCCCGCCAGCAGGTCGAGCATCACGTCCGCGCCGAACCTCGAGGCACCTACGCCGAGACCGGTGAAGCCCGTGGCGTAGGCGATCCGGCGCCCCCGGGTCACACCGAAGAACGCGCAGAAGCGGGTGCAGGTGTCGATCGCGCCGGCCCACCGGTGGGTGAAGCGCACGCCCTCGAGCTGCGGAAAGGTCTCGACGAAGTGGCGCGCCAGCGTCTCGAAGCTCTCGGTGCGGTCCTCGTGGGCGACGTCGAGCGAGCGGCCGTAGTGGTAGATCGCGTCGTAGCCGCCGAACAGCACCCGGTCATCAGACGTCAGCCGGTAGTAGTGGAACTGGTTGCCCGAGTCGGAGATCCCGACCCGGTCGGTCCACCCGATCGCCGCGACCTGATCAGGCGTGAGCGGCTCGGTCGCGAGCACGTAGTCGTAGACCGGCACGATCGAGAGCCGCAGCCGCTTCAGCAACGGACGGAAGACGTTGGTGGCCAGCACCACCTGCTCGGCGCGCACCTCGCCGTGCACGGTCGCCAGCGAGACGTGGTCGCGGTGCTGAACGAGGTCGCCGACGAGCGTGTGCTCAGCGATGCGGACGCCGAGCGACTCGGCGACGCGGGCCAGCCCCCAGGCCAGTCGGGCGGGGTCCAGGGTCGCGCAGTCGTCGCGGGAGACGCGGCCGGCGAGGTAGGTCGGGGACGCGACCACACGTCGTACGGCGTCAGCGTCGAGGAAGCCCTCCACGTCGGGCTCGAGACCGGCGACCTCGTGGGGCCGGGTGGCGACGGACAGGACACCGCTGCGGTCGAAGCCGCAGTCGATGCCGTGCCGCTCGATGGTGGCCGCGATCTCGTCGAGGTTGCGCACGCCGATGGCTTGGATGGCGTCGTGCTCCTCGGGCCAGCGCTCGCGACCGTTGGCCTCCCCGTGCGTGAGGCTGGCCTCGCAGAAGCCACCGTTGCGGCCGGTCGCGTGCTCCGCGATCCGCTCACCCTCGAGCAGGACCACGTCGCGGGACGGGTCGCGCTCCTTGGCTCGTACGGCGGCCCACAGCCCGGTGAAGCCGCCGCCGACGATCACCAGCCCACGCACGCGGTCCGCGTCGGCCGCCGACCACGGCGGACGCGGCTCGGGCCGGTCGGGGGTGTCGAGCCAGAGCGGTCGCAGGACCGACCCGGCGAGCGCCGCGCCGGCGTCAGTGGGCCGCATGCGCCCGGGTGAGCGCGCGGTCGATCATGGCGATCCCGGCGAGCACGTCCTCGTCGCTGATCGTGAGCGGCGGGACGACGTGGATGCGGTGGTAGTTGGCGAAGGGCAGGAGCCCCTCCTCCCGGCACGCGGCGAGGATCGCGCCCATGGCCGGGCTGCTCCCGCCGTAGGGCGCCAGCGGCTCGCGCGTCGCGGCGTCGGCGACGAGCTCGATCGCCCAGAAGACACCGGTGCCGCGGACCTCGCCGACCCAGGGGTGACGGGCGGCGAGCTCGCGCAGGGCGGGACCGATGACGTCGCGGCCGAGGTGGGCGGCGTGCTCGACGACCTGCTCGTCCTCCATGGCCCGGATCGTGGCGACAGCGGCGGCGCAGGCGAGCGGGTGGCCGGAGTAGGTGAGGCCGCCGGGGTAGGGCCGCTGGCCGAAGGTCGCGGCGATCTCAGCCGAGATCGCGACGCCGCCGAGCGGGACGTAGCCGGAGTTGACGCCCTTGGCGAAGGTCAGCAGGTCGGGCACGACGCCGTGGTCCTCGACCGCGAACCAGCGACCCGTGCGGCCGAAGCCGCACATGACCTCGTCGGCGATGTAGACGATGCCGTGGCGGTCGCACAGGTCGCGCACGCCCTGGAGGTAGCCGGCCGGGGGCAGCATGATCCCGGCGGTGCCGGGGATCGTCTCGAGCATGATCGCCGCGATCGTCTGCGGGCCCTCCATGGCCACCAGGTGCTCGAGGTGCTCGAGCGCGCGGGCGCCCTCCTCGGCCTCGGTGGTCGCGTGGAACTCGCTGCGGTAGAGGAAGGGCCCGAAGAAGTGGACCGTCCCGGTCGACGCGGCGTCGTTGGACCAGCGGCGCGGGTCGCCGGTGACGTTGACGGCGAGCTGGGTGCCGCCGTGATAGCTGCGGTAGGTCGAGAGGACCTTCTGACGACCGGTGTGCAGCCGCGCCATCCGGATGGCGTGCTCGTTGGCGTCGGCGCCACCGTTGGTGAAGAAGATCCGGTCAAGGCCCTCCGGGGTGTGCGAGGCGATCAGCCGGGCAGCCTCGGAGCGCGCCGCGTTCGCGTAGGACGGCGCCACGGTGCACAGCGTCGCCGCCTGCTCCTGGATCGCGGCGACGACCCGCGGGTGCTGGTGGCCGAGGTTGGTGAAGACCAGCTGCGAGGTGAAGTCGAGGAGCTTGGTGCCCTCGCCGTCCCACAGCCACGAGCCCTCGGCGCGGGTCACGACCATCGGGTCGATCAGGTCCTGGGCCGACCAGGAGTGGAAGACGTGCGCACGGTCGAGCTCGTGCGTGCGCGCGGCGTCGAGGTCGATCAGTGGACGGCTCTGGAGGTCAGTCATTGCGGGGGAATCCCAGCTCGAGACCGCCCTGTGGACGGTCGGACGGGTCGATCCAACGGGACGTGACCACCTTGCCACGCGTGAAGAAGTGGACGCCCTCGACCCCGTGGGCGTGGGTGTCGCCGAAGAGTGAGCGCTTCCAGCCGCCGAAGGAGTAGTAGGCGACCGGCACGGGCACCGGCACGTTGACCCCGATCATCCCGACCTGCACGTCGGTCTCGAAGCGTTTGGCGGCTCCCCCGTCGTTGGTGAAGACCGCGGTGCCGTTGCCGTAGGGGTTGGCGTTGACCAGCGCGACCGCTTCGGCGTACGACGCCACGCGGATGACGCACAGCACTGGCCCGAAGATCTCCTCGGTGTAGATCTCCATCGCGGTGCTGACGTGGTCGAAGATCGTGGGGCCGAGCCAGAAACCGTCCGCCTCGCCGCGGGCCCGGACCTCGCGGCCGTCGAGCACGACCTTGGCGCCGGCCTCCTCTCCGCTCGCGATGAGCCCGGCGACGCGGTCGCGATGGGCGCGGGTGACGAGCGGGCCCATGTCGACCTCCTTCTCGCCTGCGTCGCTGTCGGTGCGCGCGGTGCCGCCGTCGCCGATCACCAACGTGCGGGCCCGCTGGGCGATCTTGTCGACCAGGTCGTCGGCGACGTGGTCAATCGCGACCAGCACGCTGATCGCCATGCACCGCTCGCCGGCGCTGCCGAAGCCGGCGTTGACCGCAGCGTCAGCGGCGAGGTCGAGGTCGGCGTCGCCGAGGACGACCATGTGGTTCTTGGCGCCGCCGAGGGCCTGGACCCGCTTGCCGGCGCGGCTGGCGCGCTCGTAGACGTACTGCGCGATCGGGGTCGACCCGACGAAGCTGATCGAGGAGACCTCGGGGCTGTCGAGCAGCGCGTCGACGGCGACCTTGTCGCCCTGGAGGACGTTGAAGACGCCGTCGGGCAGGCCGGCCTCGGTCCACAGCGCAGCCAGCCACAGGGCGGCCGACGGATCCTTCTCGCTGGGCTTGAGGACCACCGCGTTGCCGGCCGCGATCGCGACGGGGAAGAACCACATCGGGACCATCGCCGGAAAGTTGAAGGGACTGATGATGCCCACGACCCCGAGCGCCTCGCGGCGCGAGTGGACGTCGACGCCGGTGGAGGCGTTGTCGGAGTAGCTGCCCTTGAGCAGGTGGCCGACCCCGCATGCGAACTCCACGACCTCGAGGCCCCGGGTGATCTCGCCGACCGCGTCGGAGTGCACCTTGCCGTGCTCGGCGGTGATGATCACGGCGAGCTCGTCCTTGCGCGCGTTGAAGAGCTCGCGGAACCCGAACATCACCTGCGTACGACGGGCGATCGAGGTCGTCGCCCAACCTGGCGCAGCAGCACTCGCGCGCGAGATCACGTGCTGGGCGTCGCGCTCGCTGGCCAGGACCACCCGGCCGGAGACGACGCCGGTGGCAGGGTTGGTGACGTCGGCCAGCTGGCCGGACGTGCCCTCGAAGGGGGCTCCGTCGACCCAGTGGGTGATGGTCGTGGGCATGGGTGCTCCTCGGGTCGGCGGATCTGTCCGGCAGCCTCCAGTCTGGCGGGTCCACCTGCCCCTAGGATCGTCACTATGTCGCTCCCCGACCGTCTGCCGTTACAGACTGTCGCCCTGCCCACGCTGTCCGAGGTCCTCGAGATGCCGCTGGTCCGCGCCGGTCGGGTGCGGGTGCTGGCCGGGCACGACGTGCTCGATCGGGCGGTCCACTGGGTGCACCCCGCCGAGCTCACCGACATCGCCCCGCTGCTGCGCGGCGGGGAGCTGGTCCTGACCACCGGCATCGCGCTGCCCGAGGACCCGGCGGGGCTCGCGTCCTACGCCACCAGCCTGGCCGCGGCCGGCGCGGCGGGGCTGCTCGTCGAGCTCGGCCGGCGCTGGGCCACCGAGCTGCCCGCGTCGCTCGTCGATGCGTGCCACGCGAGTGGGCTGCCGCTGGTGACGCTCCAGCACGAGGTGCCGTTCGCCCGGATCGCGCAGGTCCTGGGCGAGCGGATCGTCGATGCCCGGCTGGGCGAGCTCCAGGCGGTCGAGCACCTGCACGAGGTGTTCACCGAGCTCACCCTCGACGACGCCGGCCCGACCGAGGTGCTCGAGGCGGTGCACCGGCTGTCCGGTCGCACGGTCGTGCTGGAGGACGAGCAGCACCGGGTGCTCGACTACGTGCTGGCCGCCGACGCGACCGGGGAGTGGCTGGAGGCGTGGGACCGGCGCTCACGGCGCGTCGACGTGCCCGAGCGCACCGGCTGGGACGCCGCCCAGGAGGCGCTGGTCACCGGCGTCGGCCGTCCGGGACGCGCTACCGGTCGGCTGCTGCTGCACACCAGCACCGCGCCACCGGCCCGCTTCGTCTCGCTGCTCGAGCGGGCGGCCGCCACGATCGCCGTACAACGCACGCAGGCGCGAGACCGCGACACCCTCGTGCGTCGCACGCACCTGGCGCTGGTGCTCGGCCTCCTCGCCGACCCCAGCTCGCCGGACCTGCCGCGGCGTTGCGAGCTCGCCGGGCTGCCGGTGTCGCGACGCACGCTGGTGGGGGTCAGCATGCGACCGGTCTCCGCACCCACGGCCGAGGTCATCGCGGCCGTCATCGCGGCCGGGCACCGGCTGCGGCTGCCGCTGGTCGCCGCCGAGATCGACCGCGACGTGCGGGTGCTGCTCTCGCTGCGGACGGGCGACGACCAGGCCGTCGTGACCGCCGCACTGCTGGCTAGGGTAGGCAGCGTCGCGCCGGTGCGGATGACCGCGGGCCGGGCCGTCCACGACCTCGGTCACGTCGACCGCTCGCTCCAGGAGGCCCAGCACGTGCTGGAGTCGCTGGCCGGCACCTCGGCTTCCGCCGACGTGGTGCACCGGATCGAGGACGCCCACGTGCGCGGCCTCGTCGCGCTCCTGCAGCGCGACGCCCGCCTCACCGACTTCGCGCGCCGCGAGCTCGCGCCGCTGAAGTCGCACGACGCCGCCTCGTCGCGACCGCTGCTCGAGGTCGTGCGCTCGCTGCTGCTCCACCCCGCCGGCAAGTCAGGGGCGGCGGCCGCGATCCACCTGTCGCGGCCCGCGTTCTACAAGCGGCTCGCGCAGGCCGAGTCGTTGCTCGGCGTCAGCCTCGACGACCCCGAGACCCGACTCTCGCTGCACCTCGCGCTGCTGATCGACGAGCTCGAGACGTGAACCGGGCAGCCTGGCCGAGTCGGCGCGATGTCGCAGCGCGGCTGCTGCTGGCGCTCGTCCTGGGCGCGGCGTTCGGGGCCACGACCTCGCTCGCCAACGACCTCTCCTCGGCCTTCGGTCTCGGCGCCGACGTGCCCGACGGCGTGCGCGATGCCGCCCGCGTGGTCTCGCTGGCCCTCGGCCCGGTCTACTCCTGGGTCCTGCTGCCGCTCCCGCTCGGCTGGCTGCTGGCCGGCTCGTCGGCGACACGGCGCGGCGCCGTGCCCGCCGCCGCGGCCGGTGGCGCGCTCGGTGTCGCCGCGGCCGTCCTCGCCTACTACGTCAGCGACGCGCTGCTGGCCACCGGGCTCCCGCTCGACCTGTCCGGCGACTCCTCGGCCCTGGCGCTCTGGACCGCGGTCGGCGTGCCCGGCGGCGCCGTGCTCGGCGGGCTGGCCGGGGCGGTCCGCCGGCGCCCGTCCTGATGGCCGAGTCGGCGCAATGTTGCGCACGTTGCAACATTGCGGCTCTTGTGACTTATCCGTGGGTCGGTGAGCGCGGCTGAAAGGCCGAACGCCGTTCCCTGTCTAGGTTTCTGGCTTGTCAAGAGTCAGGAACTGCAGAGCAGGAGAACGGCGTGCGGAACGCCAGCCTATGGCGCGCTTTGGTGGGCGTCGATACGAGTGTGGTCATCGAGGGTGTCGAGTTCGATCAGGACGCCGATCAAGGAGCGGGTGTCCTCGTCGTTCATGTCCGCCCGCGGCGGGCCCGGCAGGGTCGTTGCGGGGTCTGTGGGGTCCGGG
Organism: Nocardioides psychrotolerans; assembly: GCF_900113685.1. Taxonomy (GTDB): domain Bacteria; phylum Actinomycetota; class Actinomycetes; order Propionibacteriales; family Nocardioidaceae; genus Nocardioides; species Nocardioides psychrotolerans. Next base: position 56 of record NZ_FOQG01000033.1, on the reverse strand, counting down.
CGAGCTGGTACGACCGGGGCGAGGACCGGCGGCGCTGGCGTGGGCTCGACCTGGGC
>NZ_FOQG01000036.1 GCF_900113685.1 Nocardioides psychrotolerans | reverse complement strand
CCCACCCAGGTCGGGTGCGCAGCGAGGCTGCCCTGGCCCAGATCGCCGGCACCTGCCCCATCCCAGCGTCCTCAGGCAACACCGTGCGCCACCGGCTCAACCGCGGCGGCGACCGGCGCCTGAACTGGGCCCTGAACACCGTCGTGCTCACTCGCATGCGCACCGACCCAGCCACCCGCGACTACGTCGCCCGGCGCACCGCGGAGGGCAAAACCGGCCGAGAGATCCGACGCTGTCTCAAGCGCTACACCACCCGCCAGATCTACCGGACCCTCAACGCCGCGGCTGCTCCCGACCGACCTGCTTCGGCCGCTTGACAGCACATAGAAGCATCCCAGGGTCGCTCGCTGGTCCGTTGCCGCGTGACCGGCCCGTGCAAGCGCGCGACGCCGTGGTCGAGCGGCGCCCGACCGATCAGCGTCTCCTTCGAGGCCAACGACTTCGGCGACAGCTTCTGAGGCATTTGGGACCAGCGTCGAGGTCGCGCGAGAATGGGGCCATGCCCGTCGTGCCCTCGTCCCTGACCCTCGGGTCGGTGACCGTCGAGACCCCGGTGGTCCTCGCGCCCATGGCGGGGATCACCAACGCCGCCTACCGGCGTCTGTGCGCCGAGCAGGGTGCCGGCCTCTACGTGTGCGAGATGATCACGTCGCGCGGCCTCGTCGAGCGGGACGAGCGCACCCTCGACATGCTGGTCTTCGACGAGCTCGAGACCACCCGCTCGGTCCAGCTCTACGGCACCGACCCGGTCTACGTCGGCAAGGCCGCGGAGATCCTCTGCGGCGAGTTCGGCGTGGCCCACATCGACCTCAACTTTGGCTGCCCCGTCCCCAAGGTCACCCGCAAGGGCGGCGGAGGAGCACTGCCGTGGAAGCGCGGGCTCCTCGGTCAGATCCTCGAGGCCGCGGTCGCCGCCGCGACGCCCTACGGCGTGCCTGTGACGATGAAGACCCGCAAGGGCATCGACGACGACCACCTGACCTACCTCGACGCCGGCCGCATCGCGCAGGAGGCCGGGGTCGCGGCGATCGCGCTGCACGGGCGCACCGTCGCCCAGGCCTACTCCGGCCAGGCCGACTGGGAGGCCATCGCCCGCCTCGTCGAGCACGTCGACATCCCGGTTCTCGGCAACGGCGACATCTGGGAGGCCGCCGACGCGCTGCGCATGGTCGAGCAGACCGGGGTCGCGGGCGTCGTGGTCGGTCGTGGCTGCCTCGGTCGGCCCTGGCTGTTCCGCGACCTCGCCGCCGCGTTCGCGGGAGAGGAGGTGGCGACCCTGCCGACCCTCGGCGAGGTCTCCGCGATGATGCGCCGCCACGCCGAGCTCCTGTGCCAGCACATGGGGGAGGAGCGCGGCTGCAAGGAGTTCCGGAAGCACGTCTCGTGGTACCTCAAGGGCTTCGCCGCGGGCGGCCACATGCGGCGCTCGCTCGCCCTCGTCGACACCCTGGCCAGCCTCGACGCCCTGCTGGTCGAGCTCGACCCGGACGAGGCGTTCCCGTTGGCCGAGCTGGGCACGCCGCGGGGACGTCAGGGGTCACCGCGGGCTCGTGTCGTGCTGCCCGAGGGGTGGCTCGACGACGCCGACGGGGCCGGCTCCCACGTCCGTGAGGACGCCTCGGAGACCACCGGCGGATGACGCCCGGATGACGCCCGGGTGACGCTCGGGTGACCGGGAACACCTCGGGGAACCATGCTGGAGATGCGGACAGCTCACGGGACTGTGCTTCACTCGGTCCTCGTGCCTGCCGCTCATCATGCGACGGGCACCCGTCATGTCCTCAACAGCAAAGGATCAGCGCTGTGGCAGATCATCGCCACGAGCGGGACACCAATGCCCGCCGCAAGCCCCGTGCCGTCGTCATCGCCGGCCCCCTCGCCTTCCTGGCGACGGCCTCCGCAGTGACCCTCGGAGTCCTCACCAGCGAGCCCGCGAGCAGTGACCTGCCCTCGGCCGCAGCCGCTCCGGCGAGCGCGGCCGGCTCGCCGGACACACCCAGCGCCTCGGAGTCGGCCGACCTGGCCCCCGACGCCGACCGTCGCAGCAGGAGCGTCAGCCGCAGCGCCTCGCGCAGCGAGCTGTCCAGCCTGCTGTCGAAGTCCGAGACGATGCAGGCGGAGGAGTCCACCCGCAAGGCGATCAAGAACGCCGACACGCGCCTGTGGACGACCACGACCCTCAACCTCTGGACCGAGCCGGGCGACGAGGCTCGCGAGGTCGGCGAGATCGAGCCCGGTGAGAAGGTCCTCGTGACCGGTCGCGAGCTCTACGGCCGCGACGAGATCGTCCTCGACGGCAGGTCCCGGTGGGTGACGGCCGGCTACCTCTCGACCGAGGAGCCCGCCACGCTCGGCGGCGCCTGCACCAACGGCACCTCGGTGCCGAGCGGAGTGAGCCCCAACATCGTGGCCGTGCACGCGGCCGTCTGCGCCAACTTCCCCGAGATCACCACCTACGGGACCTTCCGCAGCGACGGTGAGCACAGCCAGGGCCTGGCCGTCGACATCATGGTGTCGGGCGACCGTGGTTGGGAGGTCGCTGAGTTCGTGCGCGAGAACTACGAGGCACTCGGCGTCAGCTACCTCATCTACTCCCAGAACATCTGGTCGGTCGAGCGCTCCGGCGAGGGCTTCCGTGGCATGGAGGACCGTGGCTCCACCACGGCCAACCACTACGACCACGTGCACGTCACGACCTACTGAGACTCCGTTGTGCTAGCACTGGTGCTAGCATTGCCGGATGCCTGCACTGCACATCCGCGATGTTCCCGAGGAGACGGTCGCCGCGATCAAACGGCGCGCTGCTCGACGCGGTCACTCAGTTCAGCAGGAGCTGAGGGAGGTTCTCGACAAGGCTGCGGGGGAACCGATCGCCGGCGCGCGCCCGCGTCCGCTCAGACTTCGCACGGTCGATACAGGCCGCACGGCGGTCTTCGACCGCGCGGACTTCTATGACGACGATGAGCGCTGACACGGCGCCGCTGGTGGTCGTGGACACCAACGTCCTTCTCGCCGCCACTGACCGCAGTCGCAGCCAGCACGATGCGGCCATTCGGTTCCTCAACGAGGACGCACGACGCTTAGCGGTGTCTCCGCAGATCGTGCGCGAGTACCTTGCGGTCACTTCGAGGCCGGTCGCTGTCAATGGGCTCGGTCTCTCCGGTGAGGACGCGGTGGGCAACATCGAGCAGTTCCTCGAGGGCATGGAGATGCTGGCCGAAGGCCCCGGAACGACTCGCTCCTTGATGGACTTGATCGTGGCGGGCCCCACGGTCGGGAAACAGGTGCACGACGCGAACGTGGTGGCGGTTGCGCTGGCGCACCGGGCAGTGGCGATCGTCACGGACAACACGCGCCACTTCGCGCGGTTCGCACAGCTGGTTGTTATCGAAGAGATCGATGGAACGGTCGTGACCGCCTGAGCCGCGGCACGCGCGGCGCGCATTCACGGGGTTCGAACACTCATCTTCGCCGGTAAAGCACAGCCTCGCTGGCCTTCATCTGCCACCGTCTGGCCGACGATGAGATGAAGTATCAGGAAGAAGCTGCGTGATCTCAGCCGCCACTGGCCGTTCCTGACCGATCGCCCCGGTCGGTGCTGAGCGACCAAGGGCTGTAGGGAAGGCAACCAAGCCCTGGAAGAGCGTGGCCAAGGCGGCCACACGTTGTGATGCACGTCGCCAAACGACACCGCAGACCAGCCACGTCATGCCGTAGGCGGTCAAGAAGGCCATACCGGACATGTTCTGTTCGGCGAGGAGCGCGAGACTCGATTCGAGCACTTCGCATACTCACCTCCGCCGGCATGTCCGAGGCAGGGCCGTCATCACCGTGGCCCCCGTGTCACACTGCCGCATGACTCGGCAACGCGTGCTCGCCATCATCCAGGCCGGCGGCGCCGGCGGTCGCATGGATGTCTTGACCCGCGAGAGGGCCAAGCCGGCGCTGCCTTTCCTGGGTGTCTTCCAGCTGGTCGACCTGCCACTGTCCAACCTGACCCACAGCGGCATCAGCGACGTGTGGCTCTCGGTCCAGTTCCAGGGGTCCACGCTCGAGGAGCAGGTGGCCAACGGTCGCCCCTGGGACCTCGACCGCACGCGCGGCGGCCTGCGCCTGCTGATGCCCGAGGAGGGCACGGGCAGCCTCGACGAGGAGGGTTTCGCCCGCGGCAACGCCGATGAGCTCTTCCGCATCCGTGACCAGGTCGCGAGCTTCGCGCCCGACGTCCTGCTGGTGATGAGTGCCGACCACGTCTACCACCTCGACTACCTCGAGGTGGTCGACGCGCACCTCGAGGCGGGTGCGGAGTGCACCATCGTGACCACGGAGGTGCCGGTCAGCGAGGCCGGCGACCACGCAGTCGTCGAGACCGACGGTGACGGCCGGGTGACCGGCTTCGACTACAAGCCCGACGAGCCCACCACGGGGACCATCGCGACCGAGGTCTTCGCCTACGACCCCCGGGTGCTCGTCGAGGTCCTGGAGGAGCTGCACCGCGAGCTCTCCGCCGGCAGCGATGCGGGGGACTCCGGGCTCGAGGACTTCGGCGACCACCTGCTGCCGCGCCTCGTCGAGCGCGGCCGCACCATCGCGCACCCGCTGGACGGCTACTGGCGCGACCTCGGCCAGCCGCACCTCTACCTGCGGGCCCACCAGGACTTCCTGGTCGAGGACCACGACGTCCTGGGGCGTGAGGACTGGCCGGTCCTCACCCGTCAGCCGGCGCGGGCTCCGGCCCGGTTGCTCGAGGGCGCCGACGTCGTGGACGGCCTCCTGAGCCCGGGCGCTCGCGTCGCGGGCGTCGTACGACGCAGCGTGCTGGGGCCGGGAGTCGTCATCGAGGAGGGCGCCGAGGTGCACGACAGCGTCGTCTTCGCCCGGACCGTCGTGCGGGCCGGGGCCCAGGTGCACTGGAGCATCGTGGACAGCGACTGCGAGATCGGCGCCGGCGCACGCGTGGGCGAGGCCGGCGTCGACGGCACGAACGACTCCGACGTGGTCACGCTCGTGGGCCTTGGCTCCACCGTGGCCGCGGGCAGGACCCTCGCGGCCGGGAGTCGGCTCGAGCCCGGGACCAGCGCCTGAGTCGGGGCGTTGCCCTAGGCTCGCGCCGATGGATCCTCTCGACCTCTACGACGCCACCGCCCACGAGCGCGTCGTCGAAGAGCCGCCCAAGCGGGTGGACGCTCCGGTGCGCACGCCGTTCGAGCGCGACCGCGCCCGGGTGGTCCACGCCGCCGCGTCACGCAGGCTGGCCGCCAAGACCCAGGTGGTCGGTCCGCAGACCGATGACTTCACGCGCAACCGGCTCACCCACAGCCTCGAGGTCGCCCAGGTCGCCCGTGACCTCTCGCGGGCGCTCGGCAGCCTGCCCGACATCGCGGAGACCGCGGCGCTCGCGCACGACCTCGGCCACCCGCCGTTCGGCCACAACGGGGAGCGGGTGCTCGCCGACCTCAGCGACGCGTGCGGCGGCTTCGAGGGCAACGCCCAGACCCTGCGCATCCTGAGCCGACTGGAGTCCAAGACCTTCGACGCCGATGGCCGCTCGGTGGGGCTCAACCTGACGCGTGCCACCCTCGATGCCTGCACGAAGTACCCCTGGCCCCGCGGGGGTGGCCCCGATCCCCTCAAGTTCGGTGTCTACGAGGACGACCAGGCGGTGTTCGGGTGGTTGCGCGCGGGCGCGGCGATGGACGTCGGGGGGGTCCGGCAGTGCATCGAGGCGCAGATCATGGACCTCGCCGACGACGTCGCCTACTCCGTCCACGACGTCGAGGACGGCACGGTCGCCGGCCGCATCGACCTGACGGCCATGGACCTGCCGGCGGTGTGGGCGACCGTCCGCGACTGGTACCTCCCCGACGCGCGTGACGACGAGCTCGACGACGTGCTGGCCGGCCTGCGCACGCAGGGCAGCTGGCCGACGACGCCGTACGACGAGAGCAGGCGGAGCCTGGCCGCGCTCAAGAACCTCACGAGCGACCTGATCGGCCGCTTCTGCGGAGCCGCCCAGCACGCGACGTTCGCCGCGGGGTCTGGCCCCTTCGTCCGCTACGAGGGGACGCTCGTGGTGCCGGAGCGCACGCTGCTCGAGATGGCCGTGCTGAAGGGCATCGCGGCCCACTACGTCATGCAGGCCGAGGACCGTCTGGTGGCCATGGCCCGCGAGCGCGAGCTGATGATCGAGCTGGTGGCGATCCTGGTGCAGCGCGCGCCCGAGGAGCTCGAGCGACCCTTCGTCGACGACTGGGACGATGCGGGCGACGACGCGGCCCGGCTGCGGGTCGTCATCGACCAGGTCGCCTCCCTCACCGACGCCAGCGCCGTCACCTGGCACACCCGGCTGCGCAGGAGGCGCCCATGAGCACGCCCCTGGTCTGGTTGCCCTTCGACCCCGCCGAGCTGGGGGACCCCCCGGAGGCGCTGCGCTACGAGGTCGTTGACCCCACCCGTGAGGTCCCCGCGTCGGTGGGCGAGGTGTCGTTCTACGTCCCGCCCTACCGCCTCGACGCCTCCGTCACCTCGGTCCTGCCGCAGATGGCGTCGCTCGACGTCGTGCAGACCCTCACGGCCGGCGTCGATAACGTCCGACCGCACCTCCCCGCGGGAGTCCGGCTGTGCAACGGCCGCGGCATCCACGACGCCTCCACCGCCGAGCTCACCCTCACGCTCATCTTGTCCTCGTTGCGTGGTGTGCCCGATTTCGTGCGGGCGCAGGACCGCCGCGAGTGGACACCCCAGTGGCGTCCCGCGCTCGCCGACCGCCACGTCCTGCTGGTCGGCCACGGCGCGATCGGCCGGGCCATCGAGTCCCGTCTCCTGCCCTTCGAGGTCACGCTCACCAAGGTCGCCCGCACCGCCCGCGACGACGTGCACGCCATCGAGGACCTGCCCCAGCTGTTGCCGACGGCCGATGTGGTCGTCCTGATCGTGCCGTTGACCGACAGCACCCGCGGTCTGGTCGACGCCGCCTTCCTCGACCAGATGAAGGACGGCGCGCTCCTGGTCAACATGGCGCGCGGAGCGGTCGTCGTCACCGAGGACCTGGTGGCGGCCCTCCACACCGGGCGCATCACCGCCGCCGTCGACGTCGTCGACCCCGAGCCGCTCCGGTCCGACAGCCCGCTCTGGGACGCCCCCGGTCTCCTCGTCTCGCCCCACGTCGGCGGTGCGAGCACCGCCATGTGGCCGCGGGCCCACCGGATGGTCCGCGACCAGCTGCACCGCTACGCCGCGGGCGAGCCCCTGTGGAACGTCATGTCCGCCGACCGATGACCTCGCCGTAGGATCGAGGCGTGGCAGGCCGGATCCGCGAGGACGACATCTCAGAAGTGCGCGAGAAGGCTCGCATCGACGACATCGTGTCGTCCTACGTCACCCTCCGCAACGCCGGTGGCGGCTCCATGAAGGGCCTGTGCCCCTTCCACGACGAGAAGTCGCCGTCGTTCCACGTCACGCCGAGTCGGGGATTTTTTCACTGTTTCGGTTGCCAGGAGGGCGGCGACGTCATCACCTTCCTGATGAAGATCGACGGCCTCACCTTCTCCGAGTCGGTGGAGCGGCTGGCCGACAAGGTCGGGGTCCAGCTGCGACGTGAAGACGGCGACGTGCGCGAGGAGCGGCCCAAGGGTCCGCCGCGCGCCCGGTTGATCGAGGCCAACAAGCTGGCCCAGGCGTTCTACGCCGAGCAGTTGCTGACGCCCGACTCCGCGGCCGGGCGCCAGTTCCTGCACGAGCGTGGCTTCGACCAGGCGGCAGCCGAGCGCTTCGGGATGGGCTTCGCGCCCCGCGACGGCGAGGCGATCCTGTCCCACCTGCGTGGCAAGGGCTTCAGCCAGGACGAGATGGTCTCGGTGGGCCTGGTGGCGATCGGGCGCTCGGCCTACGACCGCTTCCGTGGTCGGCTGCTCTGGCCGATCCGCGAGGCGACCGGCGACACGATCGGCTTCGGCGCCCGACGGATCTTCGACGACGACAAGATCGATGCCAAATACCTCAACACCCCGGAGACCCCGCTCTACAAGAAGAGCCAGGTCCTCTACGGCATCGACCTCGCCCGTCGCGAGATCGCCCGTTCCTCCCAGGCCGTCGTCGTCGAGGGCTACACCGACGTCATGGCCTGTCATCTCGCCGGGGTCGGCACCGCTGTCGCCTCGTGCGGCACGGCGTTCGGCGAGGAGCACACCCGTGTCCTGCGCCGTTTCCTCCACGACCACGAGGAGTTCCGCGGCGAGGTCATCTTCACCTTCGACGGCGACCAGGCCGGCCAGAACGCCGCGCTCAAGACCTTCGCCGGTGATCAGAACTTCGTCTCCCAGACCTACGTCGCCGTCGAGCCCGACGGCCTCGACCCCTGCGACGTCCGCATCAAGAAGGGCGACGCAGCCGTGCGCGAGCTCGTCGCCCGCCGCGTGCCCCTCTACCGGTTCGTCCTCGCCAACGTCGTCAGCAAATACGACCTGGACCGCGCCGACGGCCGCGTCGACGCGCTGCGCGAGAGCGCCAGGCTCGTCTCGAGCATCCGCGACAAGTCCAAGGTCGACGCCTTCGCCCGCGAGATCGCCGGGATGATCGGCATCGACATGGACGAGGCCCGCGCCGAAGTACGCCGTGCCGCCAACCGCCCGGCGCGCCAGGACGATCGCAACACCCCCCGCCGTCCCGAGCAGGCCGCGCCGACCGAGACGCCGGCTGCGGCCCCCCGTCCCGTCGCACCCGACCTGCGCGACCCGCGCTTCACCATCGAGCGCGAGACGCTCAAGCTCGTCATCCAGCACCCGATGGCGATCGGGCGCACCACCACCGACATCGGCCCCAACGACTTCACCCACCCGACCTACCGGGGCGTGTGGCAGCTCGTCGAGGCAGCGGGCGGGCTGGTGGCCGGTTCGTCGGACCCGGGATGGTCGACCCGGCTCCGCGACGCGGCCACCGACCCGGCCGTCTCCTCGGCTATCAGTGCGCTCGGCGTCGAGCCGTTGATGCGCGAGCCCGATGCTGCCTACGTCGGCCTCTACGTCTTCAAGCTCCTCGAGCTCACCGCACAGCGCCGCATCGCCGAGGTCAAGTCGCGCCTGCAGCGCACCAACCCCGTGGACAACCCGGCCGACTACAACAAGATGTTCGGCGAGCTGGCCGCCCTCGAGCAGCACCGCCGCACCCTGCGCGACCGCATGAGCGGTCCCGCATGAGGCCGACGCTGCGGTGGCGACGCGAGCGTCCCGACCTCCAGGTCCACCCCGGCGAGCAGGTCCTCGCGTGGGCCGTCGACGCCACCGGCGAGGTCGTCGGCGGCACCCGTGACGCGCTCTACGTCCCGGCCGCCGACGACGCCCGCATCCCGTGGGAGGAGGTCGAGGCCGCCGACTGGGACCTCGACACGTCCACGCTGACCGTCCGCGAGGTCGGCTCGTGGGGCTTGACTCGGCCCCAGCACCGGATCACGATCGCGGAGCCCGGTCGGCTCCTCGAGCTGGTCCGTGAGCGGGTGACGGCCAGCATCGTCCTCCAGCGCCACGTCGCGGTGACCGGCCGACGCGGTGTGCGCGTCATCGCCCGCCGCGCGCCCCGCGGCCGCGCCGACATCGCCTGGTTCTTCGAGTACGACGAGGGGATCGACCCCGAGGACTCGTCCGTGAGGGCGTCGGCCGAGGCAGCCCTGGCAGCCGCGAAGAGCGAGGTCCAGCCCGGCTGAGCGGTGGGCCGGAGCCCGATTTCGGCCCCGGCCCCGGCCTTGCTAATGTTCTATCGCTGTCCGGAGATGGTCAGCGTGATCCCCTGTAGCTCAACTGGCAGAGCATTCGACTGTTAATCGGAGGGTTGTTGGTTCGAGTCCAACCGGGGGAGCCAGTGAAAACGGCCCGTGACCTGCGGAAACGCAGTCCACGGGTCGTTTTGCTTGTCGGAGGCATCGGCTGTGCATCGTTCGTGCTTGCTGCGCCATCGCACCAAGACGCCCGAGGGAACGATCGGTTCACGCTCGAAGTCGGGAAGACGGGGTCAGGCCCGCTGTCAAGGGCCAGTAGGAACTGCCCGGGGGCGGTCATGAAACCTGCCCGGTGACGGTCACGAGAAGTGCCCGGTGGCGGCCATGAGATCTGCCCAAGGGCTGGCCGCCACCGGCCGGTTTGCTCAGCTCAAGGGGCTCACCCCTTGCCCGGCGAGTGCCTGGGTCAGGCGCACGCTCTCACCGGTGGTCTGACAGACGTGGGCGTGGTGCAGGAGCCGGTCGACGGTCGCGGTGGCCAGCGTTTTAGGCATCAGCTCGTCGAACGCGGCCGGGTGCAGATTCGAGCTGATCGCGACCGAGCGTTTCTCATACGCGGCATCGACGAGGCGGTAGAGACCTTCGGCGGCGTCCT
>NZ_FOQG01000042.1 GCF_900113685.1 Nocardioides psychrotolerans | reverse complement strand
GGGACTGCCCAGGGATCGGTTGACACCTGACCTGTGAGGATCGCTCCTCGCTGGAAGGATGTCTGTCATGCCGAAGCCGTACCCCAAGGAGTTCCGCGACGATGTCGTGGCCGTTGCCCGCAAGGGCGAAGCTCCGTTGAACCAGATCGCGAAGGACTTCGGGATCTCCGAGGGCTGCCTTCACGGCTGGATGAAGAAAGCCGACATCGAGGACGGTGCCCGGCCAGGCCCGACCGCGGCCGAGTCAGCCGAGCTGCGTGAGGCCAAGAAGCGGATCCGTCTGCTCGAGCAGGAGGCCGAGGTGATGCGACGTGCGGTCGCCTACCTCTCGCGTGACGTCAACCCAAAATGATGTACCCGCTGGTCCTCGAACTGGCCGCGACCGACGCCCCCATCCGGGTGCCGGTCACGGTGACCTGCAGGGTGCTGGGCTTCTCGACCAAGGCGTTCTACAAGTGGCGTGCGCACCCGGTGTGCGCCCGGGACCTGGAAGATGCCTACCTCACCAACGCCGCGCTCGACCTGCACACCGACGACCCGGAGTTCGGCTACCGCCTCATCGCTGATGATCTGCGCGACGCCGGCCACCAGGTCTCCGACAACCGGGTCTGGCGGCTCTGCTCGGCCCAGCGGCTGTTCTCGGTGCACTCCAAGAAGCGTGGCCTGAACCGCAAGCCTGGGCCGCCGGTGCACGACGACCTGCTCGCCGCACTCGACGAGCACGGCCGCACCCGGCACACGTTCGCTGCGGATGCGCCGAACAGCGTTTGGTTGACCGACATCAGTGAGCATCCCACCGGCGAGGGGAAGCTCTACCTGTGCGCGGTCAAGGACCTGCACTCGAACAAGATCGTGGGCTACTCCATCGACTCGCGGATGAAGTCGTCGCTGGCCGTGGCCGCGTTGCGTAACGCCGTCGCACTGCGCGACCCGGTGGACACGATCGTGCATTCGGACCGGGGCAGTCAGTTCAGGTCTCGGAAGTACGTCCACGCTCTGAAGAACGCTGGCCTGCGCGGCTCGATGGGCAGGGTCGGCGCGTGCGGCGACAACGCCGCGATGGAGTCCTTCTTCGCGCTGTTGCAGAAGAACGTCCTGAACCGGAAACGCTGGGAGACCCGCGAGGAGCTCCGCCTCGCGATCGTGGTCTGGATCGAGAAGACCTACCACCGACGACGACGCCAAGCAGCCCTCGGGCGACTGACCCCGATCGAGTTTGAGACCATCTACTCAGCAGCAGACGCTGCCTGAGAACCACCCACCCCGAGTGTCAACCAGAGCCTGGGCAGTCCC
>NZ_FOQG01000035.1 GCF_900113685.1 Nocardioides psychrotolerans | reverse complement strand
GCCGAAGGTCTCTACCGCCTCGTCGATGCCGCGTATGAGAAACGCTCGGTCGCGATCAGCTCGAATCTGCACCCGGCCGCGTTCGACGAGCTGATGCCTAAAACGCTGGCCACCGCGACCGTCGACCGGCTCCTGCACCACGCCCACGTCTGTCAGACCACCGGTGAGAGCGTGCGCCTGACCCAGGCACTCGCCGGGCAAGGGGTGAGCCCCTTGAGCTGAGCAAACCGGCCGGTGGCGGCCAGCCCTTGGGCAGATCTCATGGCCGCCACCGGGCACTTCTCGTGACCGTCACCGGGCAGGTTTCATGACCGCCCCCGGGCAGTTCCTACTGGCCCTTGACACTCGCTCACTGCAACGCCATCGTGCTCGTGCGCGACGTGGCGATCGCGAGACCCGCGTCGCGACACATCCGCGCGCCCCAAACGCCAAGCCCGAGAACTTTCGGGGGAACGTGGTTTGACCTGCGGAGACACCAACGTTCCTCCTCTGGCACGTCCCCCATCCGGCCGAAGTGGGTAACGTTACCGGTGCACAGTGGTGCATATGAACAGCCCGAGATTCTGCAGGACGGTGGCGAGCTTCACCGTTTCGGGGCAGACGAGGCCGAGGCCGAAGGCTGGGCCGGTGGTCTCGATTCGAGACCACCGTAGGTAGCTCTCGTTTCAGGGGCAGCCGAGGCCGACGCCGACGCCGACGCCGAAAGGCTGCGCTGGGCGTCCCGATTCGGGACCACCGCAGGTAGCTCGACGGACCAGGCACCTCCGCGAGGCTGTCAGGCGACGGCGCCGTCCTCAGGGTCGTCTAGGACAGCCAGGCCGTCCTCCTCCCCCGGGACTGGAGTACCGGCGAGCAGGGACCCGTCCGGGCGGTCAGGCCGCAGGGTGCGTTCCAGGTGGCTGGCTGGCGTGAGGTCGATGGTCCGATCCGGCTCGATGTAGTGGCCCTCGGTGATCGCCGATGAAGTGTGGCCCAGAAACCCGGCGGCAGCAGCCGTGCTCATGCCCCGAGCGATGACAGTCGCACCGGTGCGCCGGTACCAACGCAGGCTGATGCCGGTTCCGTCGAGACCGGCATCGTTCAGGAAGTCACGGAAGGTGCGCCGAACGTTGTAGGGGCTCAGCGGGCCGCCGTTGCGGCTGGCGAACACGGTCCGGTCGCGTTGATCAGGCCCCAGGGCAGCGAGCCTGCGACGGAGCACTGCGGCGGCAAACTCAGGCACGGGGATGTGCCGGATCGAGGCGTCGGTCTTAGGTCGGTCCTGCCGCACTGCACCGACACCTTTGCGCTGGACGACAGTGCCGTTGACGTGCACCACCATCCCGTGGCGCCCGTCGGTGATATCACGAGGCCGCAACGCCAGCACCTCTCCGGTTCGCATGGCGGTGCCGAGCAACACCTCGATGATGTCGCGCACCTGGCCATCACTCTTGGGCCCTGGAGCCCTCCGGTCGATCCGCCACCTTGTAGCCGCAGAGCGGATCGCTGCGATCTGCTCCAAGGTCAGCGCCTGGGGTGCGCCCTTCCTCCGAGCCAGCGGGGAGGTCCCCTGGACGGGGTTGCGGTTGATGGTGTCGTGTCGCAACGCGAACGCAAAGATCAGGTTGAGCACGGTGCGAGACTGCCTCGCCCGCGACACCGACGTCTTGGTCTCTGCCTTGAGGAACCACTCCACCCTCCCGGTCGTGATCTCGGCCAGGGCGTAGTGCTCGAAGGCTGGCAACACGTGCAACCGCAGTATGTCGCGGTAGTTCTGCCTGGTTCCCTCTGCGAGCTCGCGCATGCCTAGGTCGGCCACCCACAACGCCGCCAAGTCGGCAAAGGAGTCCGAGCCTCGCAGCGACCTTCCGCCGTTCTGCACGGGACGATCCACCAGCCGCTCCTTGAGCCGATGGCGGGCCGCCGCCGCAGTCGGACCGGCGACTCTGATCTGCCTGAGCCGGCCGTCCTGGTCGCGGACGCGAGCCTCGGCCACCACGCTCCTCCCCCGGTAGCGGACGGTGATCGATCCGTAGGCACCGATTGGTGTCTTAGGCCGACCCATCTCACTGGCCGCTGACAGGATGGCGGTCAGCGTCGGCCCCTTCCATGCGAGCAAGCCAGCTATCGATCTCGCTGACCCGGAACCGCAGCTGGCGACCAACCCGGAAGCCACGTGGTCCGCGTCCCTGGCTACGTAGGTCATAGAGGGTCTGGACGCTCACGCAGAGCTGGACAGCCAGCTCGGCGAGGGTGAGGACGGGCTCAAGCAAGTCACGGTGACGGTCGAGATTGGTGGCCCGAAAAGAAGTGTTGGTGTCCATGCCCAGCAGGTGCACGAGGCACCCCGCGGGCCACCGAGACCGGCCGAGAGCCTCCACCGCTGGGTCGAGGCCGAGATTCAAAGTGCTGACTAAATGCTGACAAGGCATCCGGAACTCCTAGTTCAGGACTCCGGACACCCTGCTGACCTGCATGTTTGGTGGAGCTGAGGGGATTCGAACCCCTGACCTTCTCGTTGCGAACGAGACGCGCTACCAACTGCGCCACAGCCCCATCACGACGTCGGGGGTGACCAACGGCGCGGATCGAAACGTTAGCACCAGCCCTGCGGGCGGGCCGAATCGGTCAGGACCCGGTCGCCCGGCGGGTCTCGTCGTCCTTGCGGGAGGCCTTGGCGACACGCTCGGCCTCCTCGGCCCCGCGCGCGATGGCGCTGTCGATCTCGGTGCGACCGGAGGTCCAGACGCCGGTGGAGTCGAGGTCGATGGTGCGGACCGTGCGACGGGTCGCCGGCTCCTTGGTGACGTAGGTCGGGAGGGTCACCGGCACCAGGTCCCAGGCGTCCGGGTCGCGGGGTCGCTCGACCGCGACCGTCTCCTCGGTGACCGCCACGATCTCCTCGGTCACCGGGCCGTCGACCTCGGACGGCTCCTCGACCACGAGCGGCAGGCGAAGCGTCGGCGACGCGGCACGCTCCCGCTTGACCATGAGGCGGCAGGTGACCAGCCAGGCGACGAGCAGTCCCGCAGGGATCGCGACGTAGGGCCAGGCGACGACGGACGTGGCCGCGAGGACGGCGACGACGAGGTTGGCGACCAGGATCACCGAGACGACCCGCAGGCGACGCCTGGCGGCGAGGCGCGCTGCCTCACGGCCCGCGCGCAGCTGGGCCGGGGTGCTGGCGACCGGCGTGACCACGGCGGCGGGCTTGCCGGGGACGACGAGACGCGCACTGCTGCGGCTCGTCGGCTCGCGACGTGCGAGGACGCGCATGGTGTGGGAGAAGCGGTCCACCGAGCGCGTGCGGGCGACGTCCTCGTGGTGCTTGAGCGCCTTGGGGACGAGATAGACGGCCCAGGCCACTGCCAGGGCTACGAAGATGAGTGCGCTCAGGTCCACGGGACTGAGGTTAGGTTCGCTACCCCGATGTGGGGCGGATGTCTAGTGGTGTGTCGCAAATTGCTCGTGTTGCTGATGTGATTTCTGGGGTTCCCGCGTCACTCGCCGGCCTCCAGCCTCGCGACCATCCCTCCGGGGCACTCCTCGACGGTGACGGCATAGATCCGGTGGTCACGCCAGGCGCCGTCGATGTGGAGGAACTGCGGGGCGTAGCCGACCTCGCGGATGCCGAGCTTTTCCACCACCCGCAGGGAGTTGGAGTTCTCCGGGCGGATCGCGATCTCGATGCGGTGCAGGCCGGCAGTGGTGAAGCAGTGGTCGATCGCCATCCCCACAGCGCGCGGCATCACCCCGCGTCCGGCGACGTCGCGGTCGAGCCAGTAGCCGATCGAGGCGAACTGCGCGGAGCCCCGCACGATGTTGTTGACCGTCAGCTGCCCCGCGAAGCGGCCGTCGACGTCCACGGCGAAGGGGTACGTCGTGCCGCGGCCGGCCTGGTGACGCAGGCGTCGTACGAGCGCGCGGAACGTCGTGGCGCGGGTGGTCGAGCCGGGCGGCACCGTGGCGTCCCACGGCAGCAGCCACGCGGCGTTGCGCTGCCGGGCCGAGCGCCAGGCGTGCACGTCGGAGCGGGCCAGCGGCCGCAGCGTGACGACCGGGGACGTGCCCGAGGAGAGGCGCACCGGCCAGGACCTAATGGTCGCTCCCCACGATCTGCTCGACGGCGTGGACCAGGACCGGGCGCAGCACCTCGAGACCGTCCTTCACGCCCCCGCGTGAGCCCGGCAGGTTGACCACGAGGGTGCGGCCGGCGACCCCCGCGAGCCCCCGCGACAGCATCGCGGTCGGGAC
Organism: Nocardioides psychrotolerans; assembly: GCF_900113685.1. Lineage (GTDB taxonomy): Bacteria > Actinomycetota > Actinomycetes > Propionibacteriales > Nocardioidaceae > Nocardioides > Nocardioides psychrotolerans. The sequence continues at coordinate 10,541 of NZ_FOQG01000035.1, read as the reverse complement.
GCCGGCCGCGACGCCGTAGGCCCTGATCGCGTCGGCGATGCCCGGCACCTCCCGGTCCAGCAGCGGCCTGGTCGCCTCGGGGGTGCGGTCGGTCGGGGTGAGCCCGGTGCCACCGGTGGTCAGCACGGCCCGGGCACCGGCGGCGATCGCAGCGGCGATGGCCTCGCCCACCGGCTCCCCGTCCGGTACGACGACGGGCGCGCCGACCACGAAGCCGAGCTCCGTCAGGAACGACACGATCAGCGGGCCGGTCGTGTCCTCATAGACCCCCGCCGCGGCGCGGTTGGACGCGACGACGACGGTGGCGGGCAGCCCGCCCGCCGAGGCGGTCGACGAGCCCGTCATCGCGACCAGTCCCCCGACTTGCCCCCGGTCTTGGTCTCGACGCGCACATCGGTGATCACCGCCGCCTTGTCGACGGCCTTGACCATGTCGATGACGGTGAGCGCGGCCACCGAGACGGCGGTGAGCGCCTCCATCTCGACGCCGGTGCGGTCGGTGGTGCGCACGGTCGCGAGGATGTCGACGGAGTCGTCGGTGACGCTCAGGTCCACCGTCACCGCGGACAGCGCGAGTGGGTGGCACAGCGGGATCAGCGCGGGCGTCTGCTTGGCGCCCATGATCCCGGCGAGCCGCGCGACGGCGAGGGTGTCGCCCTTGGGCACGCCCTGCCCGCGCAGCAGCGCGATCACCTCGGCGGACAGCAGCACGCGGCCCGATGCGCGGGCCTCCCGCGCCGTGACGTCCTTGGCCGAGACGTCGACCATCCGGGCAGCACCGCTGGCATCGACGTGCGTCAGCCGCCCCTGGCCCGCCGCAGGATCATCCATCGGTTGCTCCTCTGTCCAGCACCACGACCTGCACCTGCGCCCCGTCGACGACCTCGGTGAGCTCTTCGGGCACGACGATCAGCGCGTTGGAGGCCGCGAGGTCTCCCACCAGGTGCGAGCCCGACCCGCCGACCGGCTTGACCGTCACGGTCGCTCCGGAGTCGTCACGGGAATAGCGGCCGCGCAGGAACTGCCGCTTGCCCGACAACGACGACACGGCCCCCTCGAGGGTCGCGGTCGTGGTCGGCTCGACGACCGGCTCGAGGCCCATCAGCGTGCGCAGGGCAGGGCGGACGAACAGCTCGAAGGAGATGTACGACGACACGGGGTTGCCCGGGAGCGTGAAGATCGGCACCCGCCGCTCCCCCACGACCCCGAAGCCCTGTGGCTTGCCGGGCTGCATCGCGACCCCGCCGAACCACACCGTGCCGAGCGTCCGCAGCGCTGCCTTGACCACGTCGAAGTCGCCCTGGGAGACCCCGCCGGAGGTCACGACGACGTCGGCGCCCACGAGCTGCTCGTGCAGCACCGCGAGGAACGCGTCCTGGTCGTCGGGCACGATCCCGACCCTGCGGGCGACCGCGCCGGCGCGCGTGACGGACGCCGCGAGCAGGTAGGAGTTGCCGTCGTAGATCGAGTCGGCGCCCAGCTCCTCGCCCGGAGCGCGCAGCTCGGAGCCGGTCGAGAGGATCACGACGACCGGCCGCGGGCGCACCATCACGGTGGGCCGGCCGACCGCGGCGAGCAGCCCGACGTGACGCGGTCCCAGCACGGTGCCGGCCGAGATCAGGTGGTCGCCCTCGCGGACGTCGCCGCCGACGCGGCGGATGTGCTGGGCCTCGGCGGGTGCCTGGGTGATCCGCACGACTCCGGCACCGCGGTCGGTCCACTCGTAGGGGACGACCGCGTCGGCCCCGTGGGGCATCGGTGCGCCGGTCATGATCTTCGTGACCGTCCCCGCCTCGATCCCCGAGGGGCCGGCCCGGCCGGCGCCGATCTCACCGACCACGGGCAGCTCGACGGGAGCGTCCTCGGAGGCGCCGACGACGTCCTCACGGCGTACGGCGTAGCCGTCCATCGCGGAGTTGTCGAAGCGCGGCAACGACAGCGGGGCGGTGACGTCCTCGACGCAGACCAGGCCGAGCGCGTCGAGGAGCTCGACCTCGACGGGCGCTGCCGGCACCAGGTCGGCGAGGACCTTGGCGCGGAACTCGTCGACCGACAGGAGTGCGTCAGTCATCCGTCGGGCCGCCCAGCACCGTCTTCGGCGCGACCCGCTGCGCGGACGTGGCGTCGAGCGCGACGTCACCGACGACCTGCACACCCTTGCCGAAGGTCCAGTCGCCCTCGACCTTGAGCGAGGTCGCCTCGCGCATCGACGGCGCACCCTCGGGGAAGCGCTTGTCGAACTCGCCGACCAGCTTGTAGTGGGCGGTGTCGAGGTCCACGAACGGCAGGTCGCTGGCGACCTGGTCGAGCACGAAGTCGGCGCCGATGTCGTAGACGTCGGAGCGCAGCACCAGCAGGTCGTTGGTCGTCTTGACCGGCACGAAGCGATCGCGCCCGACCTCGATGAGCTGGGAGCCCTCGAAGACCTCGATCGCCGCACCCATGGCGGTCTCGATCTGGATCACCTGGGGGGTCGAGGGGTCTGCGGGATCGACGCTCTTGACGTTGCGGATCAGCGGCAGCCCGAGGATGCCCTGACGGACGTCGAGGGCCTCCTTCATCGCGACCAGGTCGAACCACAGGTTGTTGGTCGAGGTGTAGCGGTGCCGGTCGAGGTCAGCGAGCGCGTCGGCGTCCTCGGGAGGGGTCTGGGCGGTCTCGCGCAGCACGATGCGGCCGTCGTTCTTGCGGCGGGCGAAGTGGCCGCCCTTGCGGTCCGAGGGGGTCCGACGCACGGCCTCGATCGCGAAGGGCGCACCCGAGGTGGCGAACCAGCCCGCGACACGCGCGTCGGGGACGGCGCCGAGGTTGTCGGAGTTGGACACGAAGACGTAGCGGAATCCGCGCTCGATGAGCAGGTCGAGCAGACCCGTGCCGCGCAGCGCGGTGTAGAGGTCGCCGTGCCCGGGCGGACACCACTCCAGGTCGGGGTCCTTGGGATAGCTGACCGGAGCAAGGCCCTTCACCAGCAGTTTGGGCTCCTTGTTCTGCAGGAACTCCAGCGGCAGGCCCTCCACCTGCAGCGCGTCATAGCGGCCGAGCGCGGCGAGGGTGTCCGCGGAGGTGCGGAAGGAGTTCATGAAGATCAGCGGCAGCGTGGCGTCGTGCTCCTCGCGCAGGTGCAGGACCTGGCGGGCGATGATGTCGAGGAAGGACAGCCCACGACGCACGCACAGCAGCGACTTGGCGCGGTCCATGCCCATCGACGTCCCGAGCCCGCCGTTGAGCTTGATGACCGCGGTCGCGCGGACCGCCGCGGCAGCGTCCTCGTCGGACACCTGCACGTCACTCAGCGACGGCATGTCGACGGGGTCGATCGACGTCTCCGGGATCATCCCGGTCTCGCCGTGCTCGAGGAGCCGGAAGTAGTGGGCGAAGGTCTCGATCGCGACCTTGTCCACCCCGGCGTCGATCATCTTGTCGCGCGCCTTGTTCAGTCCTGCACTACCCATGCTTCCGATCGTAGGCTTCACCGGTGCCCCCGTCGCAACCCAGCCCAGGTCCGATGGCCAAGGCGGCGTTGCGCGACCAGCTGCTCACCGCCCGTCGCCGACGCCCGCTGATCGAGATCAGCCAGTCCACACAGGCCATCTGCGCGCACCTCCTCGCCGCCGATCCCGTACGACGAGCCGCCAGCGTCGCGGCGTACGTCTCGGTCGGCACCGAGCCCGGCACCACCGCCCTGCTGGCCGCACTGGTGGCAGCCGGCAAGCGGGTGCTGCTGCCGGTGCTGCTGCCCGACGGCGACCTCGACTGGGCCGCGTACGCAGGAGAGGGGTCGCTGACGCCGGCCCGGCTCGGCCTGCTCGAGCCCACCGGCACCCGGCTCGGCGTCGACGCGATCGCCACACCCGACGTCGTGCTGGTGCCGGGGCTCGCGGTCGACGAGCGCGGGATGCGGATGGGCCGTGGCGGCGGGTCCTACGACCGGGCGCTGGCCCGGGTGCCGGTCGGGACGTTCACCTGCGTGCTGCTCTTCGACGACGAGGTCGGCCGCGACGTGCCCGTCGAGCCGCACGACCGCCCGGTCGTCTCCGCGGTCACCTCGAGCGGCCTGCACGTCTTCTAGCCCTCCGGCGGCACCAGCAGCAGCGTGTCGGCCTCGGCGGCGAGGACGTCCTCACGGCTGAAGACCCACGGCAGCGTCTCGCCCGCGGCCCACAGGTCGGTCTGGTCGGTGTAGTGCTCGCTGAAGGGGTGACCGGAGACCCCGGTCAGGTTGATCCAACGCGAGTCGTCGAGGTCGGAGAGCGACACGATCATCCGCATCGAGGGGGCTGCGGTCACGCGGTAGCCCTCCGCGGCGTCCCACGCGGTCGCGTCGACGGTGGCGCTGCCGCCGCCGACCTCCCAGCCCCCGCGGTTGAAGAGCCGCTCGACCGCGCCGATGCCGGACTCGCCCAGGGTGCTGGAGCGGAGGTCGAGCGTGTGCAGCGCACCCCACGTCCAGTCGTCGGGGTAGGGCGCGATCAGCAAGGTCATCTCGTTGCGGGCGGCGACGAGCGCGGCGCGGATGACGTCGTCGCGGGTCTCGACCTCGGTCTCGGTGGCGACGTCGTCCCACCACGGGGAGTTGGGCTCGGTGAGCAGCCGCTCCACGACGGCCATCCAGCGCTGCCCGCCGTCGGGCCACACGTCCTCGGGCAGCTCGTCGTGGAAGGTCAGCTCGAGCAGGTTGCGCCAGGTGACGTTGTAGTAGGCGGCGGCCGCGCTGTCGGCGGGCTGGCCTGCGTCCCAGTCGTCGAGCCGCCGCTGTCCGTCGTCGTTGTAGCCCCGGCGCAGCTCGACGTCGAGCAGGTAGGGCACCAGCGTGGGCGCCAGCGGGTTGCGGTCGTCGAGCTGGAGCTCGGCCATCTCGGTCATCGACAGCTCGCCCTCCTCCTCGAGCAGCTCCCGGATCCGCTGCGAGCGGAATCCCCGGTCCCAGTCGTCGGTGAGGAAGTAGGGGTAGTCGTCGGCGGCAATGACGGCCTGGTTGGCGGCGACGATGAACCCCTCGTCGGGGTCGAGCACGGTGGGCAGGCCGTCGAAGGGGACATAGTCCCCGGTCCAGTCGTTCTCCGAGCGCCACCCGGCCGACGGCAACAATCCGTCGTTCCCCGACTTGCGGATCGGGATCGACCCGGGCGCCTGGTAGCCGATGTGGCCGTCGGTGTCGGCGTAGACCAGGTTCTGCGCCGGTACGGCGAAGTCGGCGGCGGCCGCCCGGAAGGAGTCCCAGTCGGTCGCGGCGTTGAGGCCCAGGATCGCGTCGGCCGTCGGCGCCGGCGTGAGCGCAGTCCAGGCCAGGGACACGGCGTACTCCTCGCCCTCGGCGGGCGTCGGGCGCGAGAGGGGCGCGACCTCCCCCACCTCGGCGAGCTGGTCGTCGACGTCCGAGAGGATCGGGCCGTGCGCGGTGGCGCGGATCGTGAGCTCCACGTCGTCGGCGCCGGCGATCTCGACGGTCTCGGTGCGCACGGTCAGCGGGCGGTCGCGGCCGTCGTGGCGCCAGGTGTCGCCGGTGACCCGCTCGACGTAGAGGTCGGTGACGTCGGGGCCGAGGTTGGTGAAGCCCCAGGCGATGTCGGCGTTGTGGCCGATGATCACGCCCGGCACGCCGGAGAAGGTGAAGCCCGCGACGTCGATGGGGCAGGCCGCCGAGATCTCGCGGCAGTGCAGGCCCATCTGCATCCACACGCCGGGCAGGCCGATGCCGAGGTGCGGGTCGTTGGCGAGCATCGGCTCGCCGGTCGAGGTGTGGTCGCCGTCGACGACCCAGGAGTTGCTGCCGATCCCGTCGCCACGCCCCAGCCAGGACGGCAGCCGTTCGAGGCCCTCGCGCAACGACGCGAGCGGCGCGACCTGGTCGGCGGTGAAGGCGGTGCGACGCGGGTTGCGGGTGCCGCCGGTCGTGGCGTCCTGCTCGAAGACGCCGTCGACGACGGCGCCCTGGTCGACGATCGGCGCCTGGTCAGCGGCGGCGTAGGCCGGGTAGAGCTCGGCGGTGCGGTCCGCCCCGACCGCCTCGGTCGTGAGGACCCGGTCGATCTCCTCGCCCATGTTGCCGCGCAGGTCCCACGCCATGGCCTTGAGCCAGGCCAGCGAGTCGACGGCCGTCCAGTCCTCGGGGACGTAGTCCAGGCCTCCGGCGTTGAGGATCGTGTACTCCAGCGCGATCTCGGCGGGCGAGTGCCCGGAGAGGTAGGCGTTGACCCCGTCGGCGTAGGACTCCAGGGCCGCGCGGGTGTCGGGCTCGATCAGCGCCAGCTCACGCTCGGCGACCCGGCGCCACCCCATCGTGCGGACGTAGAGGTCGGTCTCGAGCGCGTCCTCGCCGAACATCTCGGCCAGCCGACCGGCGGTGGCGTGGCGGCGCACGTCCATCTCGAAGAACCGCTCCTGCGCCTGCACGTAGCCCTGGCCGCGCATCAGGTCCTCCATCGTGTCGGCGTAGACCTGAGGGATCCCGTGCTCGTCGCGGACGACCTCGACCGTGCCCTCCAGACCCGGGACCTCGATCGTGCCCGAGGTCTGCGGCAGCGGACGGCGCACCAGCACGACACCGGTCACGAGGCCCAGCACGAGCAGCAGGACCAGCCCGACGGCGACGTACGACGTGACGCGCAGGGCGCGCGGCAGGGCGCGAAACCTCTGCCACCGGGTGCGCCGGGAAACGTGGTGGGAGCCGGTGGGCGGCCCGGTGGGCGGCCCGCTGGTCGGCGCTGTGTCCTCGGTCATGGCGACACTCATTGTCGCCGTGCCTTAGAATTGGCAGTCGTCAGGGCGGAGTGCCAGATATGGACCCCCGTGCCCCTCTCCGCACCGACGCGCCACCTGAGGAGAACCGTGCCGACCTACCAATACGCCTGCACCGAGTGCGGGCACGACCTAGAGCAGTTCCAGAGCTTCAACGACGACTCTCTCACCGAGTGCCCGCAGTGCCAGGGCAAGCTCCGCAAGGTCTTCAACGCCGTCGGCGTCGTCTTCAAGGGCTCCGGCTTCTACCGCACCGACAGCCGCGCGAGCTCGACCGCCTCCGAGCCGGCCGCTGCGTCGTCCGGCGGCGAGTCCTCGGGCAAGGGCAAGAGCGACACCACGAGCGACAAGCCCGCGGCGGCGAAGCCCGAGGGCAAGGGAAAGAGCGACGCCAAGCCGGCCGCGGCGCCCCAGGCTTCCTGAGGCCTGTGGAGAGCCGCTCCGTGTCGGAGCGTCCTCGCCTAGCGTCGGGGGATGGACTCCCTCAACGGGCCCGCCGTCGCGCACCGTGACTCCCACCGTGACTCCCTGAGCCGCGCCCGCCGCACCGCCAACGCCGTACGACGAGCCGTCCTGCGCCGTCGTCGGCTGCTGGCCGCAGCGCTCACCGCGGTCGCGATGGCGGCCGGCCTGCACACGGTCGCGGCTCCGCCCGAGCCGACGACCCGGGTCGTGGTGGCGGCCCGCGACCTGCCCGCCGGGGCCGTCCTCGCAGCAGGTGACCTGACCGCGGTGGAGGTCGCCCCCGAAGCCGTCCCGCGTCGCGTGGTCGACGACCCCGTGGGACGGGTGCTCGCGGGCCCGGTGCGCGCGGGCGAGCCGGTGACCGACGTCCGCCTGGTCGGGCCCGACCTCGTCGCGGGCCGCAGCGACCTGGTGGCGGCACCCGTGCGGCTCCCCGACGCCGCGATGGTGGACCTGCTGCGGGTGGGCGACCTGATCGACCTCGTGGCCGCCGACCCGCAGCGCGGGACGAGCGCGGTGGTCGCGACCGCCGTCCCGGTGCTCGCGCTGCCCGCCGTCTCGGAGGCGATCGGGGCCTCAGCCCTGCCGGGCCGTCTCGTGGTCGTCGGCGTGGGCGAGGGTGACGTCGGTCCCATCGCGGAGGCGTCGGTGCGTTCCTTCGTGACATTCACCTGGAGCAGCCGATAGTTTCGCCGGGACTTCGGGGCACCCCGCCTCGCCTCTCGGACTCCCCTAGGAGCGGCTCATGACCGGCTTCAAGAACTTCATCCTCCGCGGCAACCTGATCGACCTGGCCGTCGCAGTCATCCTCGGCACCGCGTTCACCGCGGTCGTGACGGCCTTCACCGGCATGCTGATGTCGGCGATCGCCCGGATCACCGGCGGCAAGGAGCCCAACTTCGACACCTTCGCTCCCGGCGACGTGCTCGTGGGCCCGTTCATCACCGCGCTGGTGGCGTTCCTGATCCTGGCCGCGGTCGTCTACTTCTTCGTCGTGACGCCCTACGTCCGCGCCAAGGAGAAGTTCTTCCCCAGCCCCGAGCCCGGGACCCCCGAGGACGTCCGGCTGCTCCAGGAGATCCGCGACCTGCTGGCCAACCGCCCGCAGGTCTGATCGACCGACCGGATCGAGTGGTCCCGTCTCACCCGTGGTGAGGCGGGACCTGCGCCTTGAGCCATGCCTCGGAGGCGTCCTCACGCGGCGCGGACCCGGGGTCCCGCTCGTCGCTGGTGGTGTCCGGCAGGGCGTCGCCGAAGATCGCGGCGAGCCGCCTCCTACGCTCCCAATCCGACTCGGTCTGCGACATCAGGCGCACAGCCCCGCGGCCTCGCGGGCAGCGGTGACGTCCTCGTCGGGCTCGTTCGGGGAGGCGCCGTCGCTCGGGGAGGCCCCGTCGCTGGGTGAGCCGGAGCCGGGCAGCTCGCCGGCGTTGATCGCACCCGAGCTGAGGCGGCGGCTGAGCGGCTCGTCGTCGGCGACCTTCTGCCACACGTCGTCGGCCTCGGGCAGCCACACGACGCGCCCCTCGAAGCCCTCGCGGGTGTCGTACTCGAACGGCACGGTGACGAACTTGATGTTGTCGAGCCCGATGTTCTTGAAGCTCAGTCCGGCCTTGCCGATCTTGAAGACGTTCTCCAGGCCCGGGTCGACGATCAAGGACTTGGTGGCGGCGTTGAGGAAGCCGACCAGCCGGTCGAAGCGGGCCAGGGTGCCACCGGAGACGACCTTGTTGGCCATGGCGGCGATGAATGCCTGCTGGCGCGCGATGCGGCCGATGTCGGAGCCGTCGCCGAGGGTGTAGCGAGCCCGCACGTAGTTGAGGGCTTCCTTGCCGCGGACCTCGCGGGTCCCGGCCGGGATGTTGATCCCGTGCTCCGGGTCCTCGATGTCCTCGGGGATGCAGACCTCGACACCGTCGATCGCGTCGACCATGTCACGGAAGCCGGAGAAGTCGACGACGACGAAGTGGTCGACGAAGACACCGGTCAGCTGCTCGAACTGCTGGATCGTGCACGCCGGTCCGCCGAGCGCGAAGGCGGTGTTCCACTGCTCGTTCTCGCCGCCGGGGATGGTCTCGCCGTCCTCGGTCTTGCAGTCGGGACGGGTGACCAGGGAGTCGCGCGGGATGCTGACGCCGTAGGCCTGCTTTCGGTCCGCCGAGAGGTGCATCAGGATCGTGGTGTCGGAGCGCGCGCCGTCGCCGGTCAGCCCGTCGATGTTGTTGCCCTCGCCCTCGCGGCTGTCCGAGCCCATCACCAAGATGTTGAGCGGCTCCTGCGGCATGTCGGAGGCCTGGTCCTGCTTGTCGGGTCGGTTCTCTAGCTGGCTCGAGACGTCGAGCACGGTGAGGTTGTCGTTGAGGTGGCGGTAGATGAAGACCACCGAGAGGCCCGTGAGCATCCCCAGGACGATCAGCGAGGTGAGCAGCACCTTGCCCACCACGTGGGTCCGTGGCGCCTTCCCGCGGCGCCGCCCCCTGGTCGTCGCGGCAGGCGAGACCTGCTCAGCAGCACTCTGCTCAGCGGGGTTCGACTCAGCGTCGGACATGCATCACCCTTCGGGGCGGGGTCGTGGGCGCACCCGTCCATCTTGACGGGCAACTCAAATAGTCACCCTGACCCGCCAGTAAGGCCAAACCGGCGCCGAGCGGGGCCGCATTCGTCAGGGCCGCCCCGTGCTGACAAAATGCTCCACCAAGCCCCAGTAGCTCAGTGGATAGAGCAGCCGCCTCCTAAGCGAAAGGTCGCAAGTTCGACTCTTGCCTGGGGCACGTTTCACGCTCAGATCGGTCGTACACGTCGACGCTCGTGGCCGAGTTACCCACTTTGTTGCCTTCTGGGAGATCGTCCAGTCCAGGGCCCCGACGTCAGTGATTCTGGAGCTCTTCGCGGGCGACACGGCGAGCGATGTCCTCAACCTCAGCTGTGGACAGGGCAGGGGAGCGGAAGATGTCAAGGCTGGTGAGACAGTCAAGTTCAGGCGGTCTGTATGAGGGCCTCCCTCGAGGGGTCGTTGATCCACGCCGCGGTCGGTAGTTTCGGCGCCTCGGGCCGGCTGCGGGTGAACCTCTCGGGGTTCGCGGCGTAGGCCGCATCGAGGGTCACCTGGCGTTGGGCGCGGACCTGGATCGCGGTGCCGTGGTGGACCGATGCCGGGGTGTGCAGCCCGATCCCGGAATGACGGTGTTCGTGGTTGTAGTAGGTGAAGAAGGTCTCGCAGAACGACCTGGCGTCCTGCAGCGACCCGAAGTTGGTCGGGAAGACCGGGGCGTACTTCAGCGTCTTGAACGCGGCCTCGGAGTAGGGGTTGTCGTTCGACACGTGGGGTCGTGAGTGGGA
>NZ_FOQG01000037.1 GCF_900113685.1 Nocardioides psychrotolerans | reverse complement strand
TCAGGGACACGCTGTGGTGACCGGGTGGTCTTTGATGTGGACGCGAACGACGCCTCAGCGTCTTGTTCATGTGTGCGCGGAATTGTGGTTTCAGTTGAGGGTTTGTGAGACAAGCCCTCGGCCTATTAGTACCGGTCGGCTGGGCATTGCTGCTGTATACCTCCGGCCTATCAACCCAATAATCTGTTGGGGGCCTTACCCACAAATGTGGTGGGAAACCTTATCTTGAAACGTGCTTCCCGCTTAGATGCATTCAGCGGTTATCACTTCCGAACGTAGCTAACCAGCCGTGCCCCTGGCGGGACAACTGGCACACCAGAGGTTCGTCCATCCCGGTCCTCTCGTACTAGGGACAGCCTTTCTCAAGTTTCCTGCGCGCGCGGCGGATAGGGACCGAACTGTCTCACGACGTTCTAAACCCAGCTCGCGTGCCGCTTTAATGGGCGAACAGCCCAACCCTTGGGACCTACTCCAGCCCCAGGATGCGACGAGCCGACATCGAGGTGCCAAACCATCCCGTCGATATGGACTCTTGGGGAAGATCAGCCTGTTATCCCCGGGGTACCTTTTATCCGTTGAGCGACGCCGCTTCCACCTGCTGGCGCCGGATCACTAGTTCCGACTTTCGTCCCTGCTCGACATGTCTGTCTCACAGTCAAGCTCCCTTGTGCACTTACACTCGCCACCTGATTGCCAACCAGGCTGAGGGAACCTTTGAGCGCCTCCGTTACACTTTAGGAGGCAACCGCCCCAGTTAAACTACCCATCAGGCACTGTCCCTGATCCGGATTACGGACCTAGGTTAGATATCTAGTACGACCAGAGTGGTATTTCAACGTTGACTCCACAACCACTGGCGTGGCCACTTCACAGTCTCCCACCTATCCTACACAAGCCGAACCAAACACCAATACCAAACTATAGTAAAGGTCCCGGGGTCTTTCCGTCCTGCCGCGCGTAACGAGCATCTTTACTCGTAGTGCAATTTCGCCGAGTCCACGGTTGAGACAGCGCCCAAGTCGTTACTCCATTCGTGCAGGTCGGAACTTACCCGACAAGGAATTTCGCTACCTTAGGATGGTTATAGTTACCACCGCCGTTTACTGGGGCTTAAGTTCTCAGCTTCACCACTTACGTGGTTGACCGGTCCCCTTAACCTTCCAGCACCGGGCAGGAGTCAGTCCGTATACATCGTCTTACAACTTCGCACGGACCTGTGTTTTTAGTAAACAGTCGCTTGGGCCTGGTCTCTGCGGCCCTCCCCGCTACCGGCTGCAAGAGCCTTGACGGTTCGGGCCCCCCTTCTCCCGAAGTTACGGGGGCATTTTGCCGAGTTCCTTAACCATGGTTCGCTCGATCGCCTTAGTATTCTCTACCTGATCACCTGAGTCGGTTTGGGGTACGGGCGGCGTATAGCTCGCTAGAGGTTTTTCTCGGCAGCATAGGATCAACCACTTCCCCCATACGGGGTCGGCATCACGTCTCAGGCTCGTCATCAAAGACAGCGTTCCGGATTTGCCTAGAACACACCCTACCTGCTTACCCGTGGACAACCATCGCCACGGCTGGTCTACCTTCCTGCGTCACCCCATCGCTTGACTACTACCGGTTCGGATCCCACGCTACGCTCACCAGCCTCGCCCCGAAGGGTCCGGTCCAATAAGTTTCGGATGGTTAGCATCACCGGGTTCATCATGGGCGCTACTTTGCCGGTACGGGAATATCAACCCGTTGTCCATCGACTACGCCTGTCGGCCTCGCCTTAGGTCCCGACTTACCCAGGGCAGATTAGCTTGACCCTGGAACCCTTGATCATTCGGCGGAAGAGTTTCTCACTCTTCATTCGCTACTCATGCCTGCATTCTCACTCGTGTCGCGTCCACACCTGGATCACTCCGATGCTTCACCCGCGACACGACGCTCCCCTACCCATCCACACACCTGAACCACGAAGGCTAAGTTATATATGTGAATGCCATAGCTTCGGCGGATGACTTGAGCCCCGCTACATTGTCGGCGCGGAATCACTTGACCAGTGAGCTATTACGCACTCTTTCAAGGGTGGCTGCTTCCAAGCCAACCTCCTGGTTGTCACTGCGACTCCACATCCTTTTCCACTTAGTCACCGCTTAGGGGCCTTAGCTGATGGTCTGGGCTGTTTCCCTCTCGACAATGGAGCTTATCCCCCACTGTCTCACTGCTGCGCTCTCACTTACCGGCATTCGGAGTTTGGCTAACGTCAGTAACCTTGTAGGGCCCATTAGCTATCCAGTGCTCTACCTCCGGCAAGAAACACGCAACGCTGCACCTAAATGCATTTCGGGGAGAACCAGCTATCACGAAGTTTGATTGGCCTTTCACCCCTATCCACAGGTCATCCCCTCAGTTTTCAACCTAAGTGGGTTCGGTCCTCCACGCGGTCTTACCCGCGCTTCAACCTGCCCATGGATAGATCACTTCGCTTCGGGTCTAGATCGTGCTACTCAAGCGCCCTATTCAGACTCGCTTTCGCTACGGCTACCCCACACGGGTTAACCTCGCAACACAACGCTAACTCGCAGGCTCATTCTTCAAAAGGCACGCCATCACAAGAGCAAGCTCTCGCTCTGACGGATTGTAGGCACACGGTTTCAGGTACTATTTCACTCCCCGCCAGGGGTACTTTTCACCTTTCCCTCACGGTACTAGTCCGCTATCGGTCATCGAGAAGTATTTAGGCTTAACGGGTGGTCCCGCCAGATTCACACGGAATTTCAGGAGTTCCGTGTTACTTGGGAAATCACTCGACAGACCAAAGCTTACACTTACGGGGCTATCACCCTCTACGGCGCCACTTTCCAATGGACTTGGACTTCACTTTGGTTTTCTTACTGTCTCATCCGCCGGCAGACGGACATGAATGCTCCCACGACCCCACATGCGCAACCCCTGCCGGGTATCACACGCACATGGTTTAGCCTCATCCGATTTCGCTCGCCACTACTCTCGGAATCACTTTTGTTTTCTCTTCCTATGGGTACTGAGATGTTTCACTTCCCCACGTTCCCTCCACACACCCTATTTTATTCAGATGTGGGTAACTGGACATGACTCCAGCTGGGTTTCCCCATTCGGACACCCCCGGATCACAGCTCGGTTGCCAACTCCCCAGGGCTTATCGCAGGCTCCAACGTCCTTCATCGGCTCTCGATGCCAAGGCATCCACCGTGTGCCCTTTACAGCTTGTCAACACAAACACTCAACAAAAACTACAAAGACACACACTACAAAAACAAACACACGACCACGCACAACAGCCACCCACCAACCCCCCTCACAAACAAGAGAAGATCACCAGGCGACACCTGCGTGCATCGTGTAGATGCTCGCGTCCACTATCAAAGTTTCAAACACCAAGAAAACACCAGACCCAACACCCCCCGAAGGAGGCCGGCCTGATCTCTCAGGGCCCAACAGTGTGCCAACTCATCCACCAACGCGCACCACCCCGATTTCCACACCCACAACAAAAGCTGCAGACCGTACTCAGGAGCGCCACACGCCGACTTCAACGTTCATCGATGATTCCACTAGTGAACACCACCATTGCCACCTGGACAGACGCCAGGCGTGCGGGGCATGTGCTCCTTAGAAAGGAGGTGATCCAGCCGCACCTTCCGGTACGGCTACCTTGTTACGACTTCGTCCCAATCGCCAGCCCCACCTTCGACGGCTCCCTCCACAAGGGTTGGGCCACCGGCTTCGGGTGTTGCCGACTTTCGTGACGTGACGGGCGGTGTGTACAAGGCCCGGGAACGTATTCACCGCAGCGTTGCTGATCTGCGATTACTAGCGACTCCGACTTCATGGGGTCGAGTTGCAGACCCCAATCCGAACTGAGACCGGCTTTTTGGGATTCGCTCCGCCTTACAGCATCGCAGCCCTTTGTACCGGCCATTGTAGCATGCGTGAAGCCCTGGACATAAGGGGCATGATGACTTGACGTCATCCCCACCTTCCTCCGAGTTGACCCCGGCAGTCTCCTATGAGTCCCCACCATAACGTGCTGGCAACATAGAACGAGGGTTGCGCTCGTTGCGGGACTTAACCCAACATCTCACGACACGAGCTGACGACAGCCATGCACCACCTGTATACCGACTAAAAGGGGCCCCATCTCTGGGGCTTTCCGGCATATGTCAAACCCAGGTAAGGTTCTTCGCGTTGCATCGAATTAATCCGCATGCTCCGCCGCTTGTGCGGGCCCCCGTCAATTCCTTTGAGTTTTAGCCTTGCGGCCGTACTCCCCAGGCGGGGCGCTTAATGCGTTAGCTGCGGCACGGAACCCATGGAATAGGCCCCACACCTAGCGCCCAACGTTTACGGTGTGGACTACCAGGGTATCTAATCCTGTTCGCTCCCCACACTTTCGCTCCTCAGCGTCAGGTGATGCCCAGAGAACCGCCTTCGCCACCGGTGTTCCTCCTGATATCTGCGCATTTCACCGCTACACCAGGAATTCCGTTCTCCCCTGCATACCTCTAGTCTGCCCGTATCGAAAGCAGGCACCGAGTTAAGCCCGGTGTTTTCACTCCCGACGCGACAAACCGCCTACGAGCCCTTTACGCCCAATAATTCCGGACAACGCTCGCACCCTACGTATTACCGCGGCTGCTGGCACGTAGTTGGCCGGTGCTTCTTCTGTACCTACCGTCACCACCCACAACGGGCGCTTCGTCGGTACTGAAAGAGGTTTACAACCCGAAGGCCGTCATCCCTCACGCGGCGTTGCTGGATCAGGCTTCCGCCCATTGTCCAATATTCCCCACTGCTGCCTCCCGTAGGAGTCTGGGCCGTGTCTCAGTCCCAGTGTGGCCGGTCACCCTCTCAGGCCGGCTACCCGTCGAAGCCTTGGTAGGCCATTACCCCACCAACAAGCTGATAGGCCGCGAGCACATCCTCCACCGAAAAAACTTTCCACGACCAACCCATGCAGGCAGTCGTCGTATCAGGTATTAGACCCCGTTTCCGAAGCTTATCCCCAAGTGAAGGGCAGATTACTCACGTGTTACTCACCCGTTCGCCGCTCGTGTACCCCCGAAAGGGCCTTACCGCTCGACTTGCATGTGTTAAGCACGCCGCCAGCGTTCGTCCTGAGCCAGGATCAAACTCTCCGTAGAAAATTCCATCACTGACAAAAAACAAAACTGACAATTGCCAGATCTATCTAATGCCGAAAAAACAACCCAAACTTTGACATAAGGGCATACAAACTAATTCATCGACTATGACACACTGTTGAGTTCTCAAAGATCAGACGCACACC
>NZ_FOQG01000040.1 GCF_900113685.1 Nocardioides psychrotolerans | reverse complement strand
CCCAGACCGACCACATCACCGACTGGGCTGAGGGCGGCCCCACCACCGTGACCAACACCCAGGGCCTCTGCGCCAGGTGCAACCTCGCCAAACAAGCCCTCGGGTGGCGTGCCAGGACCCTGCCCGGCACCGGACGCACCAGGCGCCACACCGTCGCCACCACCACCCCCACCGGCCACACCTACCACTCCAGAGCCCCAGCCCCACCCGGCCACATCGACATCGGCACACCCCGCGAGCAGCTCCTCCACGACCTCACCGCCTGAGCATCGCGTGACTCCGGGGCGCCTTCCTCAGCGGACGGCGAAGCCGATCCACGAGCTGACGATCAAGGTGCTGACCAGCAGCACGACGCGACGCGCCCAGGCGGCCGGATAGAGCCCCAATTCTCGGCGACCGAGAGCGGACAGGTCCGGCGGAAGACAGCCATGCGCGCGCCCCACAGCGCGGAGGCGACATGTGGCACGACCACCCACGGCACCAGCCAGGCGAGGAACCCACCGAGGACCGCGAACAGGAAGACCAGGTGGGTCATCAACGCTGTAGCTGCCACGAGTCGGCGCGGGCGTCAGCCCCGGCGCCTGGTCGACTCGACCTTCACGCGCGCGTGCACGAACGGGTGATCGGTGGCGTAGCGGACCGGGGCGTTGTAGTCGACGCGGTGCCGGGAGAAGTCGACCGTGCGGGGGGTGCCCATGACCCAGTCGAGCTTGATCGGGCCGGACCCGGTGTCACAGCCTCCGGAGCGAGGCGCGCCGGCTCGCGCCTCCGCGTGCGAGGCCCCGTTGGAGGCGACCAATCCGGTCTTGGCTGCGACGCGGCAGACGAACTCGGTGTGCTCGTTGGTGTCGCCCAGGATGAACACGGGCTTGCCCGTCCCGCGCAGCTTCTTGATCAGCTCGATCTGCTCGGCGGTGGCGGAGTCGCGGGCGCCTTCCTGGTCACGCGGGGAGTTGTGCACGTCGATGACGTAGAACTGCCCACCCGAAGCCCGGTTCTCCAGCCGGACCCACGGGATGGGGCGCTGCTGGTGGTCGAACGTCGTGGTGATGGAGCCGGTGTCGACCAGGGAGAACATCGACTTGCGCCAGGCGATCTGCAGGCGGACCCCCTGGTTGCCCAGGGACTGGCCGGGCCAGATCCGGTAGCCGGGGCGTCGGTCCTTCAGGACCGCGAGCTGGTCGTCCTGGACCTCCTGCATGCCGACGAGGTCCACGCCGCGGTCCCGGATGGCGTGCGCCAGCGCGGAGGCGCGCTTCTTGCCGCGGCCCTTGTGCTGGCTGCCGAGGATGTTGAGGGTGCCGATGCGGAAGGAGAACGGGTCGCCAGGCTCCGGTGGCCGCGCCTTCGTGGACGTCTGCTCGGAACCGTGCTGTGACGTCTGGGTTGCCGGGGCGAGGTCATCTGAGCCTTGAGCGGCTCCGGGGGCGGCCGGGAGGACCCCTACTCCGACCGCGGCGCCCGTGACGATGGTCGCGGCGAGCATGAAGGCTCGTGGGGCGGTAGGTCGAATAGGCATCACGGGAGCGTAACGGCCACGAGGACGAGCGCCGCATCGACGCCGGACCCACCACGATGCGGTCAGCACGCAGCAGCCGCACCGACTTCTGCGAAGAGCATGTTGGCCGTGCACCCCTCCCCGCCAAATTCAGCACCTACCCGAAACGGACCATCCGTATGACGGAGCCCGCTGGGGGCATGGTTCGGCGGAGCCCGCTAGCGGATGTGACGGTTACTCGTCGCGGAGCGTATGAGCTCGCCGGAACGGACACGGTGCTAGTCAGCGGTCTTCCGCCACCACCGCTGGCGAGGCCATGCCCGACTTAGGTCGGTGACTCGGAGATCGCGAAGCCTGAGACACCGCGGCACGCGTCGCGCCCGTTGGCTTCCGCCACCCCGAGATCGTCGAGCACCGCTCCGATCGCCGCCAGCCCGGCGTGCCACCCAGCGCCGTCACGGGAACGGCTCCGTCGCGGCCAACCGGCCAACCGGCCAACCGCGGCGGAGCGATGTCGACGTCGGCGGAAGATGGCTTCGAGACGGCGCTGGCCGCCTACTCAACCCTGATCCACCGACGGATGTGGTGTTGTGAGCGTGGCGTAGAACGAGAATGCCCTTGCTGGGCGGGAGAATCGGAGTTACCAGACAACGATT
>NZ_FOQG01000038.1:1293-5172 GCF_900113685.1 Nocardioides psychrotolerans | reverse complement strand
AACTGCCCGCCCAGGTTGTATTTCACACCGACCGCGGCACGCAGTACGCCTCGGCGCAGATCACCGAGTTCGCAGCCAAGAACGGCATCACCAGGTCGATGGGCTACACCGGGATCTGCTGGGATAACGCGATGGCCGAGTCGTTCTTCGCGACGCTGAAGACCGAGTTCTACCACCGCCGCGTGTGGCCCACCCGGGCCGGCGCTAGCCAGGCTGTTGGGGCCTGGATCGAGGACCGCTACAACCGCCGCAGAAGGCACTCCTCGATCGGCCAGGTAAGCCCCGTCGCCTTCGAGATGCAACACTCCAACCAGACCGCGGCAGAAGCAGAAGCCGCATAACCCCGTGTCCACCGTCCGGGGTCAGGGCCAGAGTGGGCCAGCGCGGGGTAGTCGATGGGCGGGAATGAGTTCATCACTTCGTCGAAGGCGGACCGGTCCTTGTTGGTGTGCCGCAGCTTCAGCCGGGTGTCGCCACCGGTGACGTACAGCTCGAGGTTGTGGGTAAGGACCTCAAGCTGCCCGGAAAGGTTGTCGAGACGCCGTTCGTCTAACTGGGTGTGTCCCTATTGCACGGACGGTTCGCGTGGTCACCGTGCGGGGCGTGACGTACCCAAGTGACCTGACCGATGACCAGTGGGACCTGCTGGAGCCGGGGTTCAGTGCGCCGGGCAAGCGCGGCCGCAAGCATGCCAAGGACCTCCGGAGTGTGGTGGACGCGATGCTGTACATCGCCCAGACAGGCTGCCAGTGGCGCTACCTCCCGGCGTCGTTCGGGCCGTGGACCCGGGTCTGGTCGCAGTTCCGCCGCTGGTCACGCAACGGCACCTGGGCGCAGGTCCTGACGGTGTTGCACGCGGCGGCACGCCAAGAGGATGGGAGGGCGGAGGCGGCGCCCTCGATGATCGTCATCGACACCCACCTGGCCCGCGGCGCCTCGAACGGTGGTTTCACCTTCCATGACCGCGGCGGCCCCTACGGCCGCACCAAGGGCGCGAAGCGCGTCGTCGCGGTCGATGTGACTGGTCTCCCGGTGGGTGCGCTGGTCGTGCCCGCCTCCATCCACGAGAACCGGGCTAGCGAGCTCATGTTGGAGCATTTGACCCAGCAGGGCGTCACCGGTCGGCTCGAGCTGGTCCTGGTGGACCGGGGGGTCACGGCCGCTGCGGCACGCGCACTCGGCCACGACCACGACCTCGAGGTCCGTCGGGTCGGGTGTGACGACAAGCAGCCGGTCTTCCGCCCCATCCGACACGCCTGGCGCGTCGAGGTCGCCCACGGACGCCTAGGACGCTCACGTCGACGGCACTGTTGTGATGGGAACGTGGACTGGCGAAGTCGTTCGAGAACACCACCACCTCCGCGACCGGCTGGCTCCAGGTCGCGTGTATCGCCACGACGCTGCGCCACCTGTCACGAGAACAAGCCTGCCGGCCTCCTGTCGGGATCGCAGCTTGACCACCCCCGGTCGCGAACCGCGCAGTCATGTCAGGGCGTTCCAGCGACATCCGCTGCGGCCGTTGTCGCGCGTCGTTCTCACACCTCTACGCGAAGGGGGCTGTGTACACAGGGTTGGGCCAGCGTCCCCGACTCTGGTGGTATTCCAGCGCCTCGAAGTCGTCGCTGAACTCCAACAGTCTGCCGACCTTCTCGAGCAGCAGCGCCCGCACCTGCGCCGGGGCGACGAAAAGAACTCGCGCCGCTCGTTGACGAAGTTCACCCGCCGGTCCGCGAACGCCTTGTGGAGCTCGTTTTCCAACGAGATGGCGTCTTCGGAGAAGAACAACGCGTGGGTGTCGTAGCGGAACGGGACCGAGGCGTCGCCAAATTCCCGGATGAGGTCGTGCGGTTCGAGGCGCGCCCCGTCGCGGTGGGCGGAGGAGTGGGTGGCTGGTGGCTACTTGATGGTGACCTCACGGGTGGTGCGGACCCCGGCGGGGGTGATGACCACGAGCTTCGCGGTGTGCACCTGGTGTCGGCGCAGCACGGGGGTGCCGGCCCGGGTGGCGGAGAGCCGGACCGGGTGGGCGCCGGTGGTGAGCCGGGTGGTGGTGCGGGCCAGGACGTCACCGCGGCCCAGGCTGGTGCCAGCGAGGGGTCCTAGCGCGACGAGCTTGATGGTGACCAGGCGGGTCCGGGTGCTGGCCAGGTGCGTCTTGACGCTCGTCCGGTTCCCGGTGCTGACGATCCTAACGCGTGGGCTGGTGATGTGGACCCCGGTCAGGGTGACCGCCATGGTGGCGGTGTCGGTGTTGTTGGTCAGGTCGGGGTCGGGGGTGGCGGCGGTGACGGTGGCGGTGTTGGTGAGGGTGCCGTTGCCGGTACGCAACCCGAGACAGCCCAGTCCGTAGTCGGCGTTCAGGTCGCTGCTGGTGGGGTTGTAGAACCGGAACAGCCGGGTGATCGGCTGGGGGTCGGTGCCCAACGGCACCAGCCCGGCGTCGAGGGCGGCCCAGGCGGTGATGCCCTTGAACCCGACCGGGCAGGTCAACGCCGGCTCCACGGTCCCACCGGCTGGCACGCTCGCGGTGCCCGTCAGGTGGGTGGTCACCAGGTCGTGGCTGTGCCCACCGGTGCTACCGAGTCGGGTGGACATGCACCGGATAGACAGGTCCGCGACCCCGGTGCCGACGTCGAAGCCCCATCCCGAGCCCACACGCGCCGTGGAGACCGGGACTGCCCCGGAGTCAAACGCGAACCCGGGTGCGACCGGGACCCCGGTGGGGCAGGTCAGGGTGTGGGTGCCGGTGACGTTCTCGGCGGTGACGAACCCGCCGAGGTTCACGTCGTGGGTGTGGGACTCCCCGGAGGTGGTGGTCGGTGAGAGGCACACGGTGTTGACCTTGACCTGGGCTTGCCCGGTGCTGGTGTTGCGGACCGTGCCGGTCCAGCCGTGCCCGTCGGCGGTGGCCTTCGAGGCCAGCACGATCACGTTCGCGAGGGTGCCGGTGTCCTGGTCGACCTGGTCGAGGCGCACGGACCCGTCCACGGCGTTGTACCCGGTGGGGCAGGTCGCGGTTGCGGTCATGGTCTGTCCGGGTGGGATGGACAGGTGGGACTCGACCTTGGTTACCTCGAGCTGGTGGCTGTGCGAGGCTCCTGGCACGACCGGGTCGACCACCGCGCGGATGGTCACGCTCACCTCACCGGCGGCCGGGACGGTGCCCAGGTCACAGGTCACCGTCTGGCCGGCGTGACCACACCCGGGGGCGGAGTGGAACGACAGACCAGCGGGGAGCGTGTCGGTCACGGTGACCGACCCGGCCGCGGTGGGTCCGGCGTTGGTGACCCGCAGCGTGTACGCCACGATCTGACCCGGCTCGCCCAGCGGCCGGTCCACAGCCTTGGTCACCGCCAGGTCCGCCGCGGGGGTCACTCCGAGCCGCCACACAGTGGCGTGGTTTTGGCCGGAGACGGTGGTCGAGTAGCCGACCACGAGGTCACCCGACACCCCATGGGCGGAACTGGTCGTGCCGCCGAGGGTGCCCAGGTCGGTCATGGGGCCGCCGGTGCCCAGGTCGTAGACGAACGCGCGCGCCTGACCGGGGGCGGTGAACGCGTAACCGACCACGAGGTCACCCGACACCCCGAGGGCCTGGCTGGACGTGCCGCCAAGGGTGCCCAGGTCGGTCATGGGGCCGCCGGTGCCCAGGTCGTAGGCGAACGCATGGCGCTGGCTGGAGGCGGCGGTGTCCGAGTAGCCGACGACGATGCCCCCCGACGCTTCGTTGGCGACGCCGAACGTGCCGCCGAGGGTGCCCAGGTCGGTCATGGGGCCGCCGGCGCCCAGGTCGTAGGCGAACGCATGGAACTGGCCGGAGACGATAAAGGAGCCCACCACGACGTCACCGGACACCCCTTCGGCGAAGCTGTCCGTGCC
>NZ_FOQG01000038.1:0-1062 GCF_900113685.1 Nocardioides psychrotolerans | reverse complement strand
CGCCGGTGCCCAGGTCGTAGGCGAACGCATGGGCCGGGCCGGAAGCGGTGTACGAGTAGCCGACCACGACGTCACCCGACACCCCAAAGGCGAAGCTGCTAGGGCCGCCGAGGGTGCCCAAGTCAACGGGGGTCGGCACCGGCACCGGCGCCGGCGCCGGGATGGTCACCGTCGCGGTGTAGGCGGCCGTGGCCGCTTGAGCCTGCGACAAGCCGGACAATGACAAGCATGCCGAGACAACAGAGCCGATGACCAGCATTGACCGACGCATAGCATCCCCCCAAACCTGGCACACAAGGCCCGAGAAGTGCTAGTCAGGCACCATAAGGGCTACGACTGGGAGCTATCAAGGCCCGTGCGACAGTTGGTTCAGGCGGTCTAGATGAGGCCTCCCTTGAGGGCTCGTTGATCCGTGCGGCTGCGAACCCACACTCATCTGCTAGATCCGGTAAAGGCGCTGCCCGGCGCGCGGCGGTCAATAGGGACACACCCAGTAAGACCGCACCCGTGGCGTCCATCAACAGCTGCAAAGTCGTCAGGCGTTGCTGGCCGTCGATGACATTGCGGGCAGGGAGGTTGCCGGTGGGGTTGTCCTGAGCCTGCAGCACCACCGCACCCAGGAAGTGACTCGCCGACGAGTAGGGATCGGCCAGCCGCAGCTCCGGAAGATGTCAAGGCTGGTGAGACAGTCAAGTTCAGGCGGTCTGTATGAGGGCCTCCCTCGAGGGGGCGTTGATCCACGCCGCGGTCGGTAGTTTCGGCGCCTCGGGCCGGCTGCGGGTGAACCTCTCGGGGTTCGCGGCGTAGGCCGCATCGAGGGTCACCTGGCGTTGGGCGCGGACCTGGATCGCGGTGCCGTGGTGGACCGATGCCGGGGTGTGCAGCCCGATCCCGGAATGACGGTGTCGTGGTTGTAGTAGGTGAAGAAGGTCTCGCAGAACGACCTGGCGTCCTGCAGCGACCCGAAGTTGGTCGGGAAGACCGGGGCGTACTTCAGCGTCTTGAACGCGGCCTCGGAGTAGGGGTTGTCGTTCGACACGTGGGGTCGTGAGTGGGACCGAT
>NZ_FOQG01000039.1 GCF_900113685.1 Nocardioides psychrotolerans | reverse complement strand
CGGTCATGAAACCTGCCCGGTGACGGTCACGAGAAGTGCCCGGTGGCGGCCATGAGATCTGCCCAAGGGCTGGCCGCCACCGGCCGGTTTGCTCAGCTCAAGGGGCTCACCCCTTGCCCGGCGAGTGCCTGGGTCAGGCGCACGCTCTCACCGGTGGTCTGACAGACGTGGGCGTGGTGCAGGAGCCGGTCGACGGTCGCGGTGGCCAGCGTTTTAGGCATCAGCTCGTCGAACGCGGCCGGGTGCAGATTCGAGCTGATCGCGACCGAGCGTTTCTCATACGCGGCATCGACGAGGCGGTAGAGACCTTCGGCGGCGTCCTGGGCAACCGGCAAAAGGCCAATGTCATCGACGACCACCAAATCTGCTCGCAGAACCCGGGCGATGGCCTTAGTGACGGTGTCGTCCGCGCGATGTCTGCGCAGCAGCACCCCGAGGTCCTCGAGGGTGAACCAGGCGACCTTCAACCCGGCCTCGACCGCTTGCTGACCCAGGGCCTCGAGCAGGAACGTCTTCCCGGTCCCCGATGGGCCACACACCACGAGGTTCTCCCGGCGTGTGACCCATTCCAGGGTTCGCAGGGCCTGCTGGGTCGGGGCCGGGATCGAGGACGCCTCGGGCGCCCAGGACTCGAACGTCTTCCCGGTCGGGAACCCCGCCCCTGCCCGCCGGGTGGCGAGCGCGGAGCGTTCCCGGCCGATGGCTTCCTCGCCCAGCAGCGCGCGCAGGACCTCGACGGGTTCCCAGCGTTGCGCCTTCGCGGTCGCGACGACCTCGGGTGCGTGACGACGGATGTGCGGCAGCCGCAGGCGCCGCAGGAGCGCCTCGACGTCCTCGGGCAGTGGTGGCGCGGCCGGCACGCCCAGCACCGGCGCGATGGCCTTCGTGCCCGTCCTCGTGGGGGTGGTCATGCGAGCACCCCGCCCTCGACGTCATCGACGCCGGCGGCGCTGTCTTCGCGCGGCCCGGATTGACCGAGCCCGGTGCCGAGTCCGGTGCCGAGTCTGGCCCAGGCGGACGTGCCCTGGGTCAGGCTGTGGTCCTCACCGGCGCGGTGCTGGCGCTCGTTGGTGCGGGTGCCGGCGTGGTGGTCGAGGATGGATGCGAGGTCGGCTTCGGCGAACCGGCCGTGGACCGCGGCATGCCCGAGCGCCCAGTCGACCTCGGCGGGATCGAACAGCTTCGCCAGGGCGAGGGCCTGGGCCATCTTGACCCGCATCTTGGTGGACCCGGCCGCGGCGGCCTCGGACAACCACATGTGGGCGCCCTCACCCAGGGCGAGGAACTCGACGTCAGCAGCGTTCTTCGCTTTCGGGCGTCGGTCCAATGCCCCTGCTGGGGCTGGCGGGAAGTGTTCCTCGGTGATCTTCGGGCTGCCCGGGGTGGCGCGACGGTGGCGGGCGACCTCGAGCGGCCCGGCTGGTCCGATGTGGACGATGACGACCTGCTCCGCCTCGCCACGACCATGCACACGCACCCACACCGTCTCACCGACCAAGGTGTGTGGCACCGAGTACTGCCCGGACTCATAAGAGACCATCGGCATCGAGACTGGCACGGTCCGGGTGAGTCCGAACGCGACCGTGTGCGGGTGGACCGGGACCGGATGAAGGCGGGCGCGTTCCTCGGCCAACATCTCGACCGGTGCCCGGCGGGTGACCCGGTGGATGCGACCGTTGACCTCCTGACAGAACGCCTCGCAGGCGGCCTCGAGCTCCGCGAAGCTGGCGTAGGCCGGGAGCAGGTTGGTGTCCTTGGGCACCAGGTCGGCCTTGGCCAGTTTCACCGTGGACTCGCTGCCGCCCTTCGACGCCGGGTCGGCCGGCTCGCAGGTATGCACGGTGACGGCGTAGTGGCGGGCGAAGGCGACCATCTGGGGGTTGCGGACCGCGATCCCCGCGACGTGCTCGAGGGTCACGGTCTTCTCGTTGTCGGTCAGCACGTAGGTCGGTGCCCCGCCGAGGCGTCGCAGCGTCACGTCGAGGGCGGCGAACACGCTCGGCATCGTCTTGTCCCGGATCGCGAGGACCACCCGGAACCTCGACCACGCCAACCAGGCGCAGAACAGCGTCGTCTTCACACCATCGATGACGGGACCGTCCCCGAAGTCGTACTGGAGCCACATGCCGGGCTCGGTGACCCAGGGCCGGTGCACGCGTCGGCGCCCGGACCGGTAGTCCTTCTTCACGACCGCGACCGCACGACGGGTGGTTCGCTCCGAGCCCTCGTAGCCCAGCGCGAGGAGCTTGTCGTGGGCCTTGTCGCCGCGGATCTTGCCGGCCGACTGCTCGACCCATTCCTCGACCTTGTCCAAGTACTCATCGATCAGCTGCGGCCGAGCCGCAGCCACGCCCGAGACACGACCCGCGTCGCGGGCCGTCACATGGGCAGCGACGGTGTGATGCGAGCATCCCGCGAGCTCGGCGGCGTCACGAAACGACCCGGTCAGATCGTAGGCTTCCAAGATTTCCATGATTTCCTCTGCAGACTTCAAGTAGTCCCTCCTCAGGGAGCGATCAGCGGCTTCAGCACTGCTGAGCGCACCTGAGGAGGGGCCTCAACCGCGGGACGCGGTGAGGCAGACGACGTCGTGTCGGGCAGATCTCATGGCCGCCACCGGGCACTTCTCATGTCCGCCAGCGGGCAGTTTCATGGCCGTCTCCGGGCAGTTTCTCGTGGCCGCTGTCA
>NZ_FOQG01000043.1 GCF_900113685.1 Nocardioides psychrotolerans | reverse complement strand
TCGGGCAGATCTCATGGCCGCCACCGGGCACTTCTCATGTCCGCCAGCGGGCAGTTTCATGGCCGTCTCCGGGCAGTTTCTCGTGGCCGCTGTCAAGCGAGCTGTGGGGTCGGGCAGGGCCACCCGGGATTCAGTTTTCATCGCTGCCTGTGAAGACCCGCCGATCGGCCACCGTCGAGACTGTCTCGATCCATGCTCCTGAGGTGCGCACGGACTCCGAGCTGTAGGCCTCGATGCCGATCCCGCTCCACGTCACCTCCGATTCCCCCCACACCTCTGGCACAACGAGGTGTACCCGCGAATCAACGCCGTGTTTGACCGGCGATGACGGGACGCTCGATTGGATACTGCTGCTCACCTTCATTCCGAGGTTCCAGCCGGCAGGGTTGTGCTCGATAGCCACCTGATCCCTCACGGCGGTCAGCAGTCGCAAGGTGGCTGACCACTCGGCAGGGTCTAGGTCTAGGTCGAAGGGTCCGTCGCGCAGGAAGACCTGCTCGGCGGGCGGTCCGCAGAACGGACACTTGGACACGACCGGAGGCCTGACAGGTCCCCTCCCGATATGCGCTGGACCGCGCCCTAGCCACTACCGACCTGCGGGAGGTGTTGGCACGTGTCGCGGCCGCGCAATCACCGGCGTGTCGACGACCAGTTCTGCAGCCGGCTAGGAGAAGGCCCAGACGGCGAGGAACCCGAGAAGTCCGACAAGCAAGGACACTGCTCCCGCGAGCATCTGCCTCTTGCCCCAGCCATGACCGCTCCTGAGATCGTGGGTCGGGATGTGGGTTGGCTGCGCCTTCGTTGCCACTCGTTCGAGCACCCCGCGCGATCCGCCAACTCAAGGCCATGGGCTACCAGGTCACCCTCGACCGGGCGACCCGAAATGCCCTGACACGCAGCCCCACCCACTTGGGGTTGGCCCTGACCCCGGACGGTGGACACGGGGTTATGCGGCTTCTGCTTCTGCCGCGGTCTGGTTGGAGTGTTGCATCTCGAAGGCGACGGGGCTTA